>AFUT01000009.1 GCA_000223255.2 Streptococcus infantis SK970
GTTAGAAGTGGAAGTGTGGCGACACATGTAGCGGACTAATACTAATAGCTCGAGGACTTATCCAAAGTAACTGAGAATACGAAGTGTGAAGGTTTTCTAAGTATTTGATAGATATTCAATTTTGAGTATGTATGACTCAGAGTTAAGTGACGATAGCCTAGGAGATACACCTGTACCCATGCCGAACACAGAAGTTAAGCCCTAGAACGCCGGAAGTAGTTGGGGGTTGCCCCCTGTGAGATATGGAAGTCGCTTAGCTCTAGGGAGTTTAGCTTAGTTGTAATTGAGAGGAAATCGAAATTACAATCGGTGGATGAGAGAAACGAAGTTTCTTACCGTTGGCTGAGCTAGACTCCACCCTTTGGGAGTTTAGCTCAGCTGGGAGAGCATCTGCCTTACAAGCAGAGGGTCAGCGGTTCGATCCCGTTAACTCCCATATAAGCGGGTGTAGTTTAGTGGTAAAACTACAGCCTTCCAAGCTGTTGTCGCGAGTTCGATTCTCGTCACCCGCTTTGAACTTTGTTCAATTACCAAGTTTTTACTTGGGCGCGTAGCTCAGGTGGTTAGAGCGCACGCCTGATAAGCGTGAGGTCGGTGGTTCGAGTCCACTCGTGCCCATTTTTTATAAATATGGTCCGTTGGTCAAGGGGTTAAGACACCGCCTTTTCACGGCGGTAACACGGGTTCGAATCCCGTACGGACTATTTTGTTGGAGGATTACCCAAGTCCGGCTGAAGGGAACGGTCTTGAAAACCGTCAGGCGTGTAAAAGCGTGCGTGGGTTCGAATCCCACATCCTCCTTTATTTATTATTAACGCGGGATGGAGCAGCTCGGTAGCTCGTCGGGCTCATAACCCGAAGGTCGTAGGTTCAAATCCTGCTCCCGCAATATTGGCTCGGTAGCTCAGTTGGTAGAGCAATGGATTGAAGCTCCATGTGTCGGCGGTTCGATTCCGTCTCGCGCCATTTCTTATATTACACGGAAGGGTAGCGAAGAGGCTAAACGCGGCGGACTGTAAATCCGCTCCTTCGGGTTCGGGGGTTCGAATCCCTCCCCTTCCATCTTATACGGGCATAGTTTAAAGGTAGAACTAAGGTCTCCAAAACCTTCAGTGTGGGTTCAATTCCTACTGCCCGTGTTAAACATTATGGCGGGTGTGGTGAAGTGGTTAACACACCAGATTGTGGCTCTGGCATGCGTGGGTTCGATCCCCATCACTCGCCTATTTTATATTATTGGGGTATAGCCAAGCGGTAAGGCAAGGGACTTTGACTCCCTCATGCGTTGGTTCGAATCCAGCTACCCCAGTTACTATATGCCGGCGTGGCGGAATTGGCAGACGCGCTGGACTCAAAATCCAGTGTCCGCAAGGACGTGCCGGTTCGACCCCGGCCGCCGGTATAGTAATAAAGACAAGGTTTATAAGCCTTGTCTTTTTATTTTTCTTCCAATTTTTTCTTTCAGAGTTACTTAATATTACTTATATTTTTCGAAATTTTCTTTTAAAGATTAATGTTTAATATTTTAGTTTTTACTATATGTTTACTAAATCTTAATTTATTTCTTGTAATTTTTAACTATAACAGGTCTATACCATTTACAAATTTGTAAGAAAGGTTTATAATGTAATTGACATAATAAATATTAAATTAATCAATTACGGAGGTTATCATTATGCCTAAATATATTAAAGCAGATCAATTTTTCTATCCTCATGGTGTTCGCCGTGGCGGTTTTCTTGAACTAGTCGATGGTAAATTTGGTAAGCATGTAGATCAAGTGTCTGAGGACGCTGAAATTATTGACTATAGCGGTTATAGTATTGCTCCTGGGCTTGTGGATACTCATATTCATGGTTTTGGTGGAGTTGATGTTATGGATAATAACATCGAAGGTACGCTTCATACTATGAGTGAAGGGCTTCTTAGTACAGGTGTTACAAGCTTTTTACCAACAACTTTGACATCTTCATATGAGCAGTTATTAGCAGTAACTGAAAATATTGGGGCTCGTTACAAAGAAGCGACTGGTGCCAAGATTCGTGGTATTTATTTTGAAGGTCCTTACTTCACTGAAAAGTATAAGGGAGCTCAAAATCCAGCTTACATGAAAGATCCTCGAATGGATGAGTTCCGTGCTTGGGAAAAGGCTGCTAATGGACTTCTTAATAAGATTGCATTAGCACCAGAGCGTGAAGGTGTAGAAGATTTTGTTCGTACCATTACTGGAGAAGGTGTAACCGTTGCTCTAGGTCATTCGAATGCAACATTTGATGAAGCTAAAAAAGCTGTTGATGCCGGTGCAAGTGTATGGGTACATGCTTATAACGGTATGCGTGGTTTGACTCACCGTGAACTTGGGATGGTTGGTGCCATGTATGAATTGCCTCATACATACGCAGAGTTGATCTGCGATGGGCATCACGTTGATCCTAAAGCCTGTGACATTCTACTTAAACAAAAAGGTACTGAAAATATTGCTCTTATTACTGACTGTATGACAGCGGGTGGTTTGCAAGATGGTGACTACATGCTAGGAGAATTCCCAGTTGTAGTTGCAAATGGTACTGCACGTCTCAAATCTACTGGGAACTTGGCAGGTTCTATTCTCAAACTTAAAGACGGTTTGAAAAATGTTGTTGAATGGGGTATTGCAAATCCTCATGAAGCTGTCATGATGGCAAGTCTCAATCCTGCAAAATCTGTTCACATTGATGATGTATGTGGACAAATCCGTGAAGGTTACGATGCTGACTTTATCGTGCTAGATAAAGATTTGGAATTGGTAGCAACTTATCTAGATGGAGAAAAACGTTATCAAGCATAGAAACATAAAGCAGTAGCTATTCTTAGTTACTGCTTTTTCGTTAGCTATATTATATTGTGTGTTTTGGTTAATGAGAAACTCCTTAAGGTAGTTACTGAAAGCGAGCAAATTTCTTTCATTGTTTTTAAAATTTCGCTATAATATACGATACAAAGGAAATGAAACTATGTATCGAGTTATAGAAATGTACGGGGATTTTGAACCTTGGTGGTTCATAGAAGGATGGGAAGAAGACGTCATTAGTAGTAAGAAATTTGAAAATTACTATGATGCCTTGAAGTATTATAAATCTTGCTGGTTTGAGCTGGAAAAGAAAATTCCGCTTTACAAAAGTCGTGGAGACTTAATGACTATATTTTGGGATCCGGAGGATAAGCGTTGGTGTGAGGAATGTGATGAATTTCTGCAGCAATATCATTCCTTGGCTTTACTGGAAGATGGTCAAGTTATACCAGATGAAAAATTCAGACCGGGTTATGAAAAACAAACTGGTTTAGAAATCCACCGGACGTGTCGCATCAAAAAAGATGGAACAACTTTTTAATAAAGTTGTTCTTTTTTGTATTTTCTTCGAATAATAAACTGAGGAGGGAATATGGTACAAGCACTTGCACAAGAATTGATTAGTCTCGCAAAAAAAGATGGAGCTCAGGATATCTATTTTATTCCCAAGGATAAGGTTTATGAGTTGCATATGCGAATAGGAGATGAAAGGCGTTTGATTAATAGCTATGACTTTGAAAAGTTGGGAGCAGTTATTAGTCATTTTAAATTTATTGCGGGGATGAATGTTGGAGAAAAGCGTCGTAGTCAGCTTGGGTCCTGTGATTATCAGCATGATGGCAAGGTTACTTCACTACGCTTATCGACGGTAGGAGATTATCGTGGTCATGAGAGTTTAGTTATTCGTCTTTTGCACGATGAAGAACAAGAGTTGCGCTTCTGGTTTCAAGACCTTAAGGAACTGGAAAAGGGCTTTAGGCAACGCGGCCTTTATCTTTTTGCAGGCCCTGTAGGAAGTGGGAAAACTACCTTAATGCATGAATTAGCTAAGTCATTGTTCAAGGGACAACAAGTCATGTCCATTGAGGACCCAGTTGAGATTAAGCAAGAAGAGATGCTGCAATTACAACTCAATGAAGCTATTGGACTGAGCTATGAAAACTTGATAAAACTTTCTTTGCGCCACCGTCCAGATCTTTTAATCATTGGAGAAATCCGGGATAGTGAAACAGCCCGTGCTGTTGTACGAGCTAGTCTGACAGGTGCAACGGTATTCTCGACAATTCATGCCAAGAGTGTTCGTGGGGTTTATGAGCGTCTTTTAGAACTTGGTGTTAGTGAAGATGAACTCGCAGTTGTTTTACAAGGTGTTTGCTACCAGAGACTAATCGGGGGAGGAGGAATTATTGATTTTGCAAACCAAAATTATTCAGAACACCAGGCAGAAAAGTGGAATGAGCAAATTGATCAGCTTCTTAAAGACGGATATATCACTGCCCTTCAAGCTGAAACGGAGAAAATTAGCTACCAGTAAGCAGAAGAAAATCATCACTCTCTTTAACAATTTGTTTTCGAGTGGTTTTCACTTGGTAGAAATCATTTCCTTTCTTGATAGAAGTCATTTGTTGGAGAAGGAATATGTTTCACAGATGCGCCTAGGACTATCGAAAGGGAAATCTTTCTCGGAAATGATGGGGAATTTAGGTTTTCGAGTGCGATTGTCACGCAACTTTCATTGGCTGAAGTTCATGGAAATCTCCATTTGAGTTTGGGGAAAATCGAAGAATATTTGGATAATCTTGCTAAGGTCAAGAAGAAGTTAATTGAAGTTGCGACCTACCCACTTATTTTGCTAGCTTTTTTACTGTTAATTATGCTAGGATTGCGGAATTATCTCTTGCCCCAACTGGATAGTAGTAACATAGCTACCTTAGTGATTAGTAACCTACCACAGATTTTTCTCGGACTTACTCTGGCACTAAGTCTTGTATCTTTAACAGGACTGATATTCTACAGAAAATCTAAGAAGATACAAGTCTTTTCTTATCTGGCTAGAATCCCCTTTTTAGGTGTATTTGTTCAGTATTATCTAACTGCCTATTATGCTCGGGAATGGGGAAATATGATTGGACAAGGTTTAGAGTTGGCACAGATTTTCCAGATGATGCAGGAGCAAGGGAATCCTCTTTTTAGGGAGATTGGTTTTGATTTAGAGCAGTCCTTACAAGATGGGAATGAGTTTTCTAAGGTTGTTCAGAACTATTCTTTTTTTAGAAGAGAGTTGGGGTTAATTATTGAATATGGAGAGGTTAAATCCAAATTGGGAAGCGAATTGGGAATCTATGCGGAAAAAACCTGGGAATCCTTCTTTACCCGAGTCAATCGGACCATGAACCTTGTTCAACCACTGGTCTTTATTTTTGTAGCCCTGCTAATCGTTTTATTGTATGCAGCTATGTTGCTGCCAATGTATCAAAATATGGAGGTAAATTTTTAGATGAAAAAATGATGATGAAATTAAAGGAAACTACGGTAAAAGGGTTCACTCTTGTAGAAATGAGGGATAGTAAAATTCTCTCTATATTCTCCATTTGATGACAATGCTATCAGCTGTGACTTGTACTTTTCTGATCAAGGCTCTGACTATGGTCTTTTGAGACTCATAGTCCATCTTGTAGATGTCTCCCTTGCTCAGAGATTGCTTGATAGTATTTTAGTTTTCTCTTGTTTGAGTGCTGGGTCATCCTCTAGCTCTTTTCTAACAAGGCTCTCATGCTTAGAAATTCGCTTGACTTGCTCTGTAGTTCTTCTAGGGTAATTCTGTCATCTATATAGAGGTCATTGAGCCTGCTCAGTTTCTTAGATAATTCTCTAATCTGTTTCTGATAGCTCTCACGATCTATGGACTCTTTGCGATTGTCTGAGAAGATTGTCTCTAAGTATTCAGAGTCATGCTGCAACTTATTGACCTCTTGTAAGACATAGGCCTCAAGGTCATCCTTGTAGTAAAAGCCTGAGTCACATTTCTTATTGTCATTATAAGTAGTGACCCCTCTCAACTTTCTAGGGTGTCTCTGATGGCATTCATATTTTTTAAACCTGCTCCCATCTTTTCTCTTTACACCCATTATGATTTTTAATGGAGCCAAACAGTAGCCACATTGGGCGATACCTGACAGCATATACTTTGCCTGGAATGGCCTAGGATTTAAGTTTTCAAGTGCCGTCCTTTGTCTGATTTTTAGTTCTTCCTGTGTCTTGTCATAGGTTTCCTTTGAGATAATAGGCTCATGATTGCCTTTGTAGATTTCTCCTAGGTATTGATTATATCCACAGTAGACAGGGTTATCTAATATCACTCTGACCGCTCTGTAGTTCCAGGGCTTTTCTTTTGGGTATTTCTCATTAAGGTCATCTCTGAGCTTAGTGATAGACCTACCTGATAGATAGCTCTCAAAGATGAATTTGATAGCTAGTGCCTGGACTGGGTTGATGGTCATGGTGCCTGTTTCTTTGTGGTAATCATACCCATAGGAGGTCTTAGCCCACATCATAGATTTTCCAGCCTTTGCACGCCCTAGCTTGCCCAGTTGCATTCTTTCCTTGATTTGCTCCCTCTCTAGCTGAGCAAACACACTCAAGAGACCGATCATGGCTTTTCCAAACGGTGTAGAGGTGTCAAAATTCTCTTGCAAGCTCAGAAATTCAATCCCATTCTTGATGAATACATCCTCAATCAAGAATAGTGTATCTTTCTGACTACGGCTGAGGCGGTCTAGCTTATAAACTAGAACTGTATCAAATTTTTCTTGTCAGCGTCTTTAATAAGGTTCTCTAGCGCTGGTCTTTCAGTATTAGATCCTGAAAAACCTCCATCAGTGTATACTTTGTAAACCGTCCAGTCCTTAATTTTGCAGTAGGACTCTAATTTGTCTATCTGCTCCTCTATCGAGTACCCCTCCTCAGCCTGTGAGGTAGTGGATACTCTGACATATATTGCCACCTTATTTGTTGATTTCATTGCTTTTGTACCCCCTTTTTGATAAAATAGGGTATAGAAAAGAGGGCTTTTTAATGCCTATCTTTCTATACATCCTACCCCATGCTCAGACTCGCCAAAGTTTGAGAGCGTGGGGCTTTTTTGTTTGTTATATATTATCATTTACTCTGTCTTGTAAGATGATCAATTTTTCTTTCAGGTCATTTACTCTTGCTAAATTACTATTCATTTCATTGATGTAGTAATTGATTTCATTGTGAATTTCTAAAGCGCTCGTTGGTGCATTTAGGGAGTTGAAATAATTAACTAATTCTTTGCAAAATTTAGCGTACTCACTGTGATACCTTATTTGCACTTGGCACATCATTAAATCAAATTTATTTTTGTCCCATGTTGGGAAATCAATATCAAGATTTGTAGGGTATTCTTTAGCTGAGTGTATCTCCCATAGTGACGAATATTTATCAGCAATCCCCCTCCCTTCATCAGTCAAAAGAGTTTTGCCGTCATCATCATAAAGCAATGAGTTGTCTTTGAATTTTCTTGTTATTTTTTCAGCATTTAGATTGTAATCATGAAAAAATATTTAGGGATTGATATAGTTGATTTTCTTCCACTCTTTGTTTTCCCCCACCAAACCAAGAGTAGTAACTCTCTAAGAGGATAACCCTCTGGAGTTATAAAACTATCGTTGTATTTTGGAAAATCAAAGCCTCTTCCATATATTTCAAACATATTAGGTCTTGAGTTTAGTATTTTGAAATACTTAGGCCGATAGTAGTCAAATTCTTTAGACGGAGAAACAGTAACGGAAATTTGTTGTGGTTCTTTCTGTTTTTTACTTCCAAATAAAAAATCAAATATTCCCATTTTAAAAACCTCTCTAATGATTAACTTATAGCACTAACTACCTAAAGGCATGAAATTACCAACAATTTTTCCAATAATACGAGGATCCTCATCGTAAGGTGCAAACCTATCTTTATATTTTGGATTAAGGGAGACTAAACGTAATCCATCAGGTTCACGATAAACCTTTTTAATATACGTTTGACCGTCCCAATCAATGGCATAGACCGCTCCGTCATAATCAAAACCAGTCTCTTTTATGAGGACAACCTCTCCGTTTTGGAACTTAGGTTCCATAGAGTCACCAAAAACCCAAGAGGCAAAATCATGATCTAAATCCTTATTATAAAAAACAGTATCATAGTTCCCGTCATTAAAATAAGAGTATCCATTACCAGCTGCTAATTTTTCAAAAACACGGTATTCAAAAAGCTTTTCCTCAATTGTGATTACTTTATTATTTTGCTCTTTCAATTGTTCGTTAGCGTAATTAAGAACCTTTTGTTTTCTTGGGGTTGATAGCTTGACAACTTTTTCAGTTATTTTATGAACTAACGGGGATGTAGGGATTTTTAGCTCTTTTACTTCCTGAGCTTTATCCTCTATCAAGTCTGATTTATTAACTCCAAAATAGTCCGCAAGTAATTCGATCTTTCCTATCCGAGGATAAGTTATGCCTTTTAACCAGTCTCTTACAGTAGTGTACTTCAATCCGAGATCAGAACAGAGCTTATTTCTATCAATCCCTCTGCTACTCATCAAATTTTCCAAGTTCGCAGAAAAAATTTCTTTACTTTTATTATTGCTCATTTTTATCACTCCTTTATATAGTATATATTACGGCAAAAACGCAAAAAAGTAAAGAAAAAATAAAAAATACGAAAAAAACGCAAAAAACACTTGACATTGCGGTTAAACCGCATTATAATATAGTCGTAGTTGAGTCAGTCAATTATAAAAAAACAATAGAAAGGACAGTAACATGCCAAAAATGACTCTTAAAACATTGCGAACGCTAAAAAACTGGCGGCAAGTGGATGCAGCTAAGGCCCTTGATGTCTCTGCTGATACTTGGGGAAATTGGGAACGAGGTAAAACAGAGCCTACTGTGACGCAGGCTTATCAAATCGCTACTGCTTTTGATGTGTCTATTGATGACATTATTTTTTACATAAGATTGCGGTTTAACCGCAAAAGAAAGGAGTAAACATGAATGAACTCATCAACGTAACTCTGAATGATAACCATGAGCCAATAGTGTCAGGTAGACAACTACATGAGGCTTTAGATGTCAAAACAAAATATGCCGACTGGTTCAATCGAATGATTGACTATGGCTTTGCAGAAAATCAAGATTTTTTGCTTCTCAAAAATGAGCAGCAAACAGGGCGAGGAGGTCACAACAGAGTTGACCACATCATCAAGCTAGACATGGCCAAAGAAATTGCCATGATCCAGCGAACGGAGCGAGGCAAGCAAGTCCGACAATACTTTATACAAGTAGAGAAAGACTTTAATAGCCCTGAGAAAATCATGGCAAGAGCATTGCTCATGGCTGATCAGAAAGTCCACAAGCTGGAGGCTCAGATTGAGGCTGATCGTCCTAAAGTACTCTTTGCTGAGGCAGTCAGTGCAAGTCACACATCTATTCTAGTTGGAGAGCTTGCTAAGTTACTCAAGCAAAATGGGGTAGACATGGGAGCTAATCGCTTGTTTAATTGGCTCAGAGCTCACGGTTATCTCATCAAGCGCAATGGGCGTGACTGGAACATGCCTACACAAAAAAGCGTAGAGATGGGACTCATCAGAGTCAAAGAAACCAGTATCACACACGCTGACGGCCACATCACAGTTAGCAAGACACCACTTGTCACTGGCAAGGGCCAACAGTACTTTATCAACAAGTTCCTTGATCAGGAATACTTGACAGGATAAAAACAAAAAGCCCCTCTGGAACGGCAATTCCATTGAGGGACTAAGCAAAATACTTTACGAGGTAATTATATCATGAAAACAGTAAAAAAGGAATGGGAGCCACGGATTGTAAACATCATGGCAGATGGTTCTCAAGTTGACGATCTGACAGGATATGTCATCCCTGCTAGTCATTCCTACTATGACATCGTTTTAGGAATGCACAAGCGAGAGTTACAGAAAGGGGCTTAAATATGAGGTATGCAGTACATAATCAGGAATACCAACGAGAACTACACTCAACTGAACAACCACTCAGCTCAAAACTCAGATCTGAGCTTACAAGCTAAAGGATTGCTATTGGTACTGATGTCTAATAAGGATACATGGCGCCCTTACATTGATGAGCTTTCCAAACGCTCTAGGAATGGGCGTGACGCTCACAGGGCAGCTTTTGACGAGCTGAAAGAGGCTGGATATATCCGTATCTATCGCAAGAGTTTTGGCCGTGGTAAAGGTATCCAGAACTTTCCTTTAGTCCAAGACGTACCAATTTCAGATAGTTATTGGGAGTATTGGGTAAGTAATCTTGAGAAAGAGTTATCCACAGAATAGTGAAAGGGTTCATTTACAACTTACTGACTTTACAAAGTTGAAAAGTTCAAAAGTTGAATTTTACAAAGTTGAAAAGTTCAAAAGTTGAAAAATCCGACACTAATAATAACTAATAAATAATAATAACTAACTTAATAATAATCTAAGCCTTACGGCACTAACTTAGTAATAACTACTAACTTTACAACAAACTACTACTAATCTAAATAAAAGAAAGGGATAACTGAGTTATCCACAGGAGAAAAATCATGATTGACAAAGACCAAATTATCAAAGCACAACAAGAAAAATTGAACGCATTGAACAGCTACAAGAGGAGCTACATAAATTATCCATGTTAGGATTGCTAACTGCAACCTTTTTAGACTTACCAGATGAGCTAAAACTCTCAATGAACACAATCCGTGATGTATCACATACGATCAAGGATGTATTAAATGGTATGAGCCCAAGAGAGGCTATCGAGAAGAACATGGCAGAAAATAATGAGGAGGAAGAATAATGTTAGCAAAACTAAAAGAATTTTTTGGACTAGATGATCTTTGGGGTGATGGCCAATCAAAATCAAACAGTAATCTAATTGACGTTAGAACCCTCCAAGCTGAAAATAAACAGCTTAAAGCCATCATCAAGCAACAAAACGACTTATTAAAAGAGCTCTCTGAGGAAAATATGGAGCTTGGACGTAGTCGCAGACAGTACGCTGATACAGTCGCAATGCAACAGCGCCTGATTGATGTCTATCAAGACATGGCAGGTTAGGAGGCAATCAATGGACAGAGGACTATTTGGCACCTTTGACTATGACCGTGATTACTTGCAACCTCCTGAACCCAGGGAAGAACGTGACCCTGCTGATTGGGAATTTAGAGCTGGTCAATGGATCTATGTAGGAGATTGTTAGCCTATGAATAGAGAACACTATGAGGACAATATCCACTGGAGAAAGAGGCAGTTAAACACTTGTTATGAGTTGGGCACTATTATCAACGAACAACAGGACAAAATAGTCTCACTTATGAACGAAAACAACCGCTTAAAGCGTGAAAATTGGAACTTGAAACACAACAGAGGTAGAAGAAAATGACTAATAATCAATTATCAACACAACAGACTAAACGTGACATTTCTGTCAATGCCCTTGACTGGACATTTGAAGACATCAAACGCTACTTTGATCCTCAGAATTTACTTACTGAGAAACAGGTGGGACAAGCTTTGTCACTTATCAAAGGGCGTAACCTAAACCCTCTAGCCAACGAGGTCTACATTGTAGCCTATAAAAACCGCAATGGAGGGACAGAGTTCAGCTTGATTGTCTCTAAAGAGGCTTTCTTGAAACGTGCAGCCCAGAGCAAAAACTATGAGGGATTTGAGGCTGGCGTGGTTGCTGTAGATAAAGATGGCGTTATGCACGAACGCAAAGGGGCTCTTATGCTACCAGGTGATACTTTGGTAGGCGGTTGGGCTAGAGTCTATCGCAAAAATTTCAAAGTACCTGTAGAAATTCAGGTATCTCTTGAAGAATACAACAAGAAACAAAGTACCTGGAACAGCATGCCAGCTACTATGATTAGAAAAACAGCCCTAGTTAATGCTCTTAGAGAGGCTTTCCCTGAGGATTTAGGGAATATGTACACAGAGGACGACGGTGGAGAGACATTTGACCGTATCAAAGACGTCACACCTCAAGAGAGCCGTGAGGATGTCGTAGCACGCAAGATGGCTCAGATTGAGCAATTTAACAAAGAGCAGGCCCACACAGATCCTGAGCCTACTCAAAATGAGGAGCCGATCCAGGGCGAATTGCTAGACGGTGAACTGGAATACTAGGAGGACAACATGCAAGAATTACAGGTAAAAGTAACACAGGCACAGGTTGAAATCATTGACCGTGAGAAATTTGAACAGAATATCAATGAGGTTGTAGCCAAGTATCAAAATTACACGGTTACAGCTGCAACCATCAAGGACGACAAGCAGACACTTGCAGATCTACGAAAATTAGACAAGCAGGTTTCTGATGAACGGATCAGGAATAAGAAAGTCTTATCTGAACCAGCTGACGAATTTGACAAGTATGTCAAGAATGCCATCCAACCTCTAAAAGACATCATCACCAAAATTGCTAGTGATGTCAAAGAGTTTGAAGATCATCAAAAGGCTGTCAGAATTGACACAGTCAAAGGATACCTAGCCAACAAATCGGCTGAGTACATGCTGGATCCTCGTCTCTTTGATGAAAAGGCCCTTGAGTATGTCAAAGCTGGCGATTTCATGGCAGACGGCGTGACGCTTAAAAAAGCCACAATGAAAAGCCTTGACGACATGGTCACGTTTGAATTTCAGAAACAGCAAGAATTTGAAAAAGCTAAGTCAGCGATTTCAGGGTTATGTGCTGAGTATGGCATGACTGACTCACCTTACATTAGACAACTGAGAGACTTGACCCTTGCTGAGGTCTTTGAACAAATCAAAGCTGACTATGAATTTGAAAAGCAAAAGGAAGAGCTCAGACAAGCTCAAGAACGAGCAGAGCGAACTAATCAGGAGCTTTTAGCAGCTCAACAATCCAAACAGCAAGAACAGGCTCCAAAATCAACAGAGACCCCAAATTTTGACCCAGAGACAGGCGAAATCTTGGACAGTGAGCAAATCCCTCAAAATGAGCAGAACTCTCTTAGAGGGGCCGAAAACGACCTAAAACGATATACCCAAAAAATGACTTTAGAGGTGTATTTTGTAGACACAGCAGAAAAAGACCGTTTCAAGGCTACTCTTGAACAAGCAGGGTTTAAATTTAAGGAAAACTATCAAGTCAGCGGTTATCAACGTATTGAGCCACTGACTCAGACTGAACTCAATGAACAATGTGGGTGGTAAGTATGGACATCAGAAAAATATCTGACAGCGTAGCCATCTACTCAGACGGCAAGAGATTACAAGTTATCCACAGCTTAGGAGATGAGTTTATCCTTGATCTCAATCTAGCAGAGGAGAAAGCCTATAATGTGGATAGTCTGTATCAGTTTATGCTTTTAAAGATTGAGCCTGTCTTTAAAGTTTGCGGTTTTTGCTCAAAGGCTGGAGAGGGTATGCAACGCTTAAAACATGCTATCGTCCACTTTGAGAGATTTGAGCAGTTTATCAGAGACAATCAGGATGACCTGATGGTCTGGTGGCACAACCCAGGGAGGAAAGAAAATGAATGATTTTATTAAAGAGATTGGAATGGCTATCCTATGGATGTTTTTAGGCTATCTCTTGGGAGAGCGTAGCGCTAGAGGAGACAAGTCAGATGATTAACAACGTTACACTGGTTGGGAGGCTTGTAGCGCCTCCTGATCTACGAAAAACGCCTAACAATGTATCTAGCTTGCAGGGCACACTTGCAGTCAATCGCAATTTCAAGAATGAAAATGGAGATCGTGAGGCTGATTTTATCAATTTCCAAGCGTGGAGAGGCACAGCTGACGTCATTGCTCAGTATTGCAATAAGGGCTCACTTATCGGGATCATTGGACGCATACAAGTCAGGTCTTACGAGAAAGACGGTCAGCGTCGATATGTGACCGAAGTAGTCGCTGAGAGCGTATCTCTGATAGAAAGTCACAACAGTCAGCACGGACAAGGTCAAGGCAATACTTTCCAAAATGGGAATAGCTCACCTTTTGCCAATCCTAACCCATTTGACCTCCCAGATGACGGCTTGCCGTTTTAAAAACACTATCGGAGTCTAAATATGAAAAAATCAGATATTAAGCCAGGCGATTTTGTGAAAGTCCTCAATAACGGGGATTTTCACACTATAGTCCAGATAAAAAATGTATATGACAGGTATATAGAAACAAGTCACGGAATTTACAACACTGAAACACTTGCAAGCCGAGTGAATAGGAATTGTGTTATATCAGGGATTGTAAAGTGGGAGGACCAGAATGGATTACCACTTTAGGAGGTGTCAATGTCAGATAAAAAATGACCGTTTGGGCATTGTTTGACAGTGGAAACGGCAGCTATACAAAAGGCGTGAAATCCCTGAATAGTTCGGGGGGGCGAATATTGACATCTATCCAATCGGAATAGATATAGAAAACAAGAACGATCATTTTATAAATTTGAACCTTGCTGACTATGGGCGCTTGTTTGGAGACAACACACTTTTTGACAAACTTGACAAGTTGCCAAAACCTGATTTGATTATAGCTAGCCCACCATGTGAAAGCTGGAGTAATGCTAGTGCTATGTGCGAGGGTAACGCTTGCTGGAAACAAGAAGACCTCTCAGATAGCCTATTTGCTCCACAAAGGGAGCCTAGCATGTTTACGATTAGGAACGCCTCTGACTACGAGAAAGCCTATATAAATTATCAGTATGACCGTCAATTTATGAAGAGAGTCAATGGGGAGCTTTGTGCTTTCAATACCATTGAGATCATAAAAAGGTATCAGCCTAAGTATTGGATAATAGAAAATCCTGCAAGTGGGCGCTTGTGGAAATATATTGAGGATGTCATGGATTTCAAACTCCCACATCTCAATCTCACACGCTACAACAATTATGACTACCCTTTGCAGAAACCTACAAAGTTTGCTAGTAATCTTTATTTAGGTCTTAAAAATGACATTATCAAGCAAGAAATTGAGTGGAACAAATTTTCTAAGTCATACAATGAACGGTCAAACATTCCACAAAACTTAGTAATAGAGATTTTTACTAAGGTTTACAATGAATTTTTACAGGAGAAAGAACATGATAACTAAAATCAATGTCCCAAAAACATCAATCGTAATCGAGATTGAAAATAAAGAAATCAAAATTGAGAACATGATTGGCTATGATATGAAGATGGTTTTAGGAACCAGGACGCAGAGCCGTCTTTGGATGAAAATGGGGACGTTTTTGAGCCTCTCTACTGGCTAGACATTAAGGCCAAACCTGAGGAGGACATAGAATACCATACGAGCTTAGGAGTGAAGAAAGAAAAGAGAAAACTAGCTGAGTTACAAATATTCTTTGAATATATTGAGGCTAACAAACAAAATCTTTTTGATCTCTGCGGATTGAGAGGGGAGCTTAGTTAGGATGAAATTAACCCTAAACATTGAGCCTAAACCTCAATCACGGCCACGGTTTGCGAGGCGTGGGAATTTTACCACAACTTACGAAGACAAGGATATGAAATCCTGGCGCAATAACTGCCAGCTCTTGATTGCTAATCAGTACATGTGCCAGCCTATTCTTGAGGGAGCTCTGAGGGCAAAGCTTAGATTTTACATCAAGCCCCCTCAGTATATCTCAAAGGTCAAGAAGAACCAACAGGCCCTCCTGGATGAGATTATCCCTGTAGGCAAAAAGCCTGACATAGACAACTACGAAAAAGCGCTATATGACAGTATGTCAGGAATCGTCTTCCAGGATGACGGTCAGATAGCTTTGCATGATGTAGGCAAGTTCTACAGCTTGAACCCTCGTATAGAGGTAGAGGTAGAGGTTATGGAACCCCTGAGTATTTAAAGAAATGAGGAGTAGATGGCTGACTACGCATTATATCAGGGTGATGTGTTTGTTACGCTTGGGACATTAGCGCAGATCAGTAGCGAAACAGGAATTACTGAAAGGATGTTAAAGTACTACACTTACACATCACACCAACGATGAAACCCAAACGGTAGGGCCGTTATTAAAATTGAGGAGGAAGATAATGAGAATTAAGACATCAAATGACACGATCATCCATGTCAACAAATCTCAACGCAGTATCACGATTGAGGGCGTCGAGTTAAGCGGCGATTGTCGGGCCCTGGTATCTGACAATAAGAACGGCACAGGCACAATCACGCTTATTTTTGACGGTAAAATTATTTAAAGGAGGTAAAATGAAACGATTTATCGCAATATGGATATTATTGTCTGCTGGATTGAACATCTGGCAATGTATCCACATAAAAAACTAGAACAAAAGCGCCCTATTATCGTCTATAAAGCAGATAATAAAGGCGCAGAAATCAAAGGCAGAGTCGTCCATAAAGAAAAAATAGGCGACCTGTACACGATCACAATACAGAACTACGGCACATTCGTGGTGTCGCAAGACAACTACGAAACTTTAAGGATTGGAGACGAGGTGAGGTTATGAGACCGAAATTTAGAGCGTGGGATGGCGCAAAAAAGAAATGTTCAAAGATACTTTTGCAATAACAGAAAGTGGGCAAGTTGTAGTAGTTGAACAGGAGTTCGTCACAAGCTCTCCAGATTATGTTTTTGTTGATCATCTAGTCATCATGCAATCAACAGGAGTCAAAGACCTAAAAGGTATCGAGATTTTCGAGGGGGATATTGTTCGGGTTCTTGATAGCACTTATACTGTTTTTTACGATAATGAGAGAGGAAGTTATCGTTTGAAACCACACGATGATCGCTGGAATGTGGATTATATGTCTAATTTTTCCCACGGAGGAAATTTTGAAGTTGTCGGAAATATTTACGAAAATCCAGAATGGAGGATAAGGAATGAGACCTAAAAAATATCCGTACTTAGGAGCTATAAAAGCAAAGAAAACAACTAAAGAAGATAAGTTGGAGCTTGTAGCATTTCCAAACATTGCGATCAGAAAAGATTTGCTCAAACACATCTACACAGTTGTTAAAAATCATGATGGCGCTACTGTTATTTATTTCAGAATTCCTAAAATTCTTGGATACGAGGAACAAAGAGCCAGGATAAATTTGAGTTATGAGGAGACAATGAAAATACTCAATAGCTGCTAAAAGAAAAAAGCCAAGACACTCTCTGTCTCAGCTATAATCTCAATAATATTATTATACCACAAAAGGAGATAGAGAGTGAACAAGGCTAAAGAGCTATTGAAAGAATTACAAGATCTTGATATGGACATTCAAAGCCGTATAGATGAAATCAATGAGCTTGAGGCAGGTTTGCTCTCAAGCCCCAAGTGGTCAGATGTCAAAGTTCAAGGCGGACAGACTAGAAAAGTTGATGATGTCTATACTCAGCTGGTAGTGATGAAAGAGGCTATAGAACAGGATACCAAAGAAGTTATTAACAGGAAACTTGAATTAGGTAGAATGATCAATAAGCTTAAAAATCCAAAATACAGGGCAATCCTGAGAATGACATATATTACTAAAACGTATATCGAAGATATTTGTGATAAGTTATCAATTAGCAAGAGCTCGTATTACAGCATGCGTAAGGTTGCTATTGAAGAGCTGGAGGTAATTTTGGAATAATTTGGAATTTCTTGAGTTATCTTGAGAATATCTTGAGAATATGTGTTAATCAAAATAATCTTGATGTGCACTGTAACCATAATCTGTTAAAATGGTAGTATCAAGAATTAAAGCAAAGGCACCTTAGGCAACGACCTAGAAAAGCTTCTGAAAAACTGCTGGCTTGGGTTATCAGTGGCGATAGAGTAGGATGTTTTAATATCGCAAAAAAAGACTACACAAAATAAAAAAGAAAAAGTAATTTCTAATTAACACGCAAGTCTGTAGTCTACTTGCACTAAGTCACTCTTTGAGTGGCTTTTTTATTTTTCAAAACAAATAAACAGCAGGAGGTTTAGGCTTGGGTAGAGCAAGAGACCCCAACCGAGACAAAGCATTTGAAATCTATTCAGAGAACAATGGAAACATTGAACTGATTGAGATTGCTGAGCGTTTGGGTGTTTCAGCTGGCACTGTCCGAGGTTGGAAAAGTAAAGACAAATGGGAACCTAAAATAAAAGGAACGTTCCAAAAGAAAAATACGGAACGCTCCAAAAATCCGAGGGGTGCTCCCAAGGGTAGTAAAAACGCTCTAGGCCATGGAGCACCTAAGGGAAACACTAACGCCCTCAAACATGGACTGTTTGCTAAGTACCTCCCTAAAGAGGTATATGAGATAGCGCAAGAGCTTTCAGAAAAACAGCCTATAGACATCCTTTGGGAAAATATCACGCTGACCTATGCTAATCTTTTGCACGCTCAGCGTATTCTGTATGTGCAGGATGTCGAGGATACTACAAGCGTACTTATAGCTACCACGGCAAAAGGTGGAGCAAGCTATGAAATTCATACATCATGGGATAAGCAAGGCAAGGCCTTAGCTGCAATAGCAAGAGCTCAGACTGAGCTTAGAGGCATGATTAAGACTTATGACGAGCTTACACGCTCTCCACTTGTTACAGAGGAGCAACGCCTTAGAATTGAAAATCTCAAGGCTCAACTAGGCTCGGGTGATGAAGATGATACAGTGATTACTGGATTTACATTTGATAGGAGTGAGTATAATGGCAATACTGAACCTAGCGAAATTGATTAACCCAGTATTTGATGAAGTCCTCTACACACTCAAGAGTCATATAGTGCTCAAGGGTGGCCGTGCCTCTACTAAGTCTTCAGTAGTCTCTATTGACCTTGTAAATGACTTTATCAATGATCCCAACGGTAATGTGGTAGTTCTCCGAAAAGTAGGTAAGTATCTGAGAATGTCGGTGTATGAGCAGATAAGATGGGCCATCTATGAGATGGGGCTAGCTAATCAGTTCAAGTTTGGGAAATCTCCCTTACAGATTACACATAAGAAGACAGGCACAGCTTTTTATTTCTACGGTGTAGACGATCCAATGAAACTCAAATCCCAGAAAATAGCCAAGGGCTATGTAATGGCCGTATGGTTTGAGGAATTGGCTGAGTTTGCAGGTCGTGAGGACATTGATATAGTTGAGGATACTTTCATCCGTCAAGAGCTGCCAAACGGAAAAGAGGTCAAAGTCTATTTCACATACAACCCTCCAAGAAATCCCTATGACTGGATAAATGAGTGGGTTGCTGAGAAAGCTAGTGACCCTACTTACATGATACATCACAGCACCTACCTTGATGACAAGCTAGATTTTTTGTCTAAGCAAATGAAAGACAAAATAGAACGATATAAGGAGACGGACCCTGACTACTACCGTTGGATGTATCTAGGCGAGGTAATCGGTTTAGGTAATCATGTCTATAACATGAGCTATTTTAAACCACTACAGAGCCTACCAGAGGATGATAGGCTTATCGGTATATCATTTGCCCTGGATACAGGACACCAACAATCGGCGACAGCCTGTGGAGCTTATGGGCTCACTGCCAAGGGTAATGTTATCTTGCTTGATACGTTCTACTACTCACCAGCTGGCAAGACCATCAAAAAGGCACCTAGTGAGCTCTCTGTGATGATCCATGACTTTATAGACAAGGTCATGAAGATCTACAGAGTGCCTAAGCTCAAGATGACCATTGATAGTGCTGAGGGGGCTTTGCGTAACCAGTATTTCAAAGATTATGGAGAGCGCTGGCACCCAGTAGCCAAGAAGAAAAATCAGACTATGATTGATATGGTTATCAGTCTACTAGCTGAGGGGCGTTTCTACTACCTTGACATCCCTAATAACAGGGTATTTGTAGAGGAACATAAGATGTACCGCTATGATGACAAGTCACTCAATACAGATGACCCCAAAGTCATCAAGGAAGATGACCACACGGTGGACGAGTTCAAGTATTTTGTCCTAGACAACGCTAGAGAGCTAAGACTTAAAGCCTAAAGGAGCTAACAATGGGAATAGTAAAGACTATCAAGAATTTTTTCACAAGGAGCAAGTATGTGATGACAACACAGAACTTAACAAATATCACTGATCACCCTAAAATAGCAGTGTCATCCACAGAGTATGACCGTATCAGGGAAAATCTCAAGTATTATGCAGGACATTATCCACAAATTGAGTACACTGACAGCAACGGCACGCCTCAAAAACGAGCTTTCAACCATTTGCCTATTGGACGTACAGCAGCCAAGAAGATTGCAAGCCTGGTGTTTAATGAACAGGCTGAAATCAAGCTAGACGACAAGGACGCTAACAAATTCATTCAAAAACAGCTACAAGATGACAGATTTGTCAAGAATTTTGAGCGCTACCTGGAGAGTGGGTTGGCGCTTGGTGGCTTGGCTATGAGGCCATACGTCGATAGAGACAAAGTAAGAATCTCTTTCATTCAGGCGCCTGTCTTTTTGCCATTACAAAGCAACACACAGGATGTCTCTAGCGCTGCTATTATCACTAAGACAATCAAGTCAGAGGGGAACAAGCAGAAGTTTTACACACTGATTGAGCTGCACGAATGGGGCAAAGATGACAAGTACACAGTCACTAATGAGCTCTACAAGTCGGATAATCAGAACGTGGTAGGCTCTAGGGTTCCTCTGTCAGATCTCTATGAGGATCTTGAGGAAGTAGTAGACCTGAACGGCTTGAGTCGTCCACTCTTTACTTACTTGAAGACCCCAGGCATGAACAATAAGGATATTAACTCAGCTCTTGGGCTGTCTATCTTTGACAATGCTAAGACCACAATGGACTTTCTTAATACCACCTATGATGAGTTCATGTGGGAGATTAAGATGGGTCAGCGTAGAGTGGCCGTCCCTAGTCAAATGATTAAGGTTGAGTATAATCAGGATGGCGAGAATGTCACAGTTAAGCGTGAGTTTGAGGCAGGGCGTAATGTCTATGAACAGATTGACTCAGGTGATATGGATAAGGGTGTAGGCATTACTGACCTTACAACACCTATCCGATCGGATGACTATATCAAGGCTATCAATAAGATCCTGGCGATTTTTGAAATGCAGATAGGAGTATCTTCTGGCACCTTTACCTTTGATGGTAAGAGCTTGAAAACAGCTACTGAGGTTGTCTCAGAGAACTCTGACACTTACCAAATGAGGAACAGCATTGTCAGCTTAGTAGAGCAGTCTTTGAAAGAGCTCATTATTTCAATGTTAGAGCTAGGCAAAGCCTACGGACTCTACAAGGGAAACATCCCTGACATGGAGAAAATCAGCATTAACCTTGATGATGGAGTCTTTACAGACCGAAATGCTGAGCTGGACTACTGGGTTAAGGTTGTAAATGCTGGTTTTGCCACGGATGTCATGGCTATTGAAAAGGTGCTCAACGTTACGCCTGAAAAAGCTAAACAAATCAAAGCTGAAATCAGTGGCAATGCTATTGATGAGGCAAATGGAGAGCGTAGCCTTGATGATGTATCCACCTATGGAGAATAGCATGAAAAAACTATTTAGATTTATTTTGCCACCAATTAACCCAGCTAAACTATTTATTAAGCAACCAAGCAGGTTTTTGAGGTGGGTATGGTATGACTGAAAAGAAACCAATCAAGCTAAATGATGAGCAGCTAATGCTTGACGCTAGTAACGTTGCAGACATCTATCATCAGCTAACTCTTGAACTCTTTGACCAGGTTATAGATCGTATCAAAGAGCGTGGCTCTGCTAGCCTTGATGATAACCCTTATATTTGGCAACTTGAGAAAATGAATGAGATGGGCCTACTCAATGAGGAAAATGTCAAGCTCATTTCTGACCGTTCAGGCATTGCTGAGGAACAACTTAGGCATGTTATCCAAAATGAGGGTTACAAAATCTATAAAGACACCAAACAACAGCTTTTAGAGGCGACTGGTGGCGGTGGTTTTGCTGGTAACTCACTCATTCAGACCAATCTAGCTGCTTATGTCAATCAGGCTATGGGAGATATAGACAACCTCATCAATACCACTCTACCAATGAGTGTCAGAAAGGTTTATCAGTCCATAGTCCAGGAGAGCGTGGCCAAGGTTGTCACAGGACTCACTACCTCAGACAAGGCTATCTCTGATACAGTCATGAAGTGGGCTCAAAAAGGCTTTTACGGCTTTACTGATAGCCAAGGGAAGAACTGGAAAGCCGACACATACGCTAGGCAAGTCATCAAATCGACGGCTTGGCGTGTCTATCGTGAGGTCAGGATGGCTCCAGCTGAGGAGTTGGGGATAGATACCTTTTACTATCGCAAGAAAGCCACAGCTAGAGAGATGTGCGCTCCTTTACAGCACCAGATAGTAACTACAGGGGTTGCTAGGACAGAGGCTGGGGAGCGTATTTTGGCACTATCAGACTACGGCTATGGATACGCTTGGGGATGCCAGGGTATTAACTGTACTCATGAGATGACGCCGTACATCCCAGGGGCTAACTCCAAGCCTGATTTGCCAGACGAACTAAGAGACTTAACGCCTGAGCAGGCTATAGAAAATGCAAACGTACAGGCCAAACAGAGGGCCCTAGAGAGGTCTATCAGACAGTCCAAGGAATTTCTACACGTTGCAGAGAAACTAGGTGACCAGGAGCTGATAGACAAGTATAAGAGCAAGGTTAGAATCCAACAGGGAGCCATGCGAGACTATCTCAAACGGCACCCATTCCTACACCGTGATTATGCTAGAGAGAAATACTATGATGATCCTTATACCAAAACTAAGAAAGAGGTCAAAGTCAGAAAAGAACTTGAAAAGCTGGAAAAACACAGAGCAGAGCAAAAAGAAATGCGTGAGAAGTTTAATTCAGCTGTTAAAAATGGTATAATTAAGACGGAAATCAATAACGAGCATTTTGAAAACCACATTAGAGGTACTAAGGGATATGAGAAATATCTCCAGAAGAACTTAGAAAAAGGAGCACCTCCACCAAGCTATCTGACAATCACTAAAGAAGAATGTCAGGCGCTGGTTGATAGATATGCTGGAACAGGACAATTCAAGTATGATCCAAAATCAACCAAAATGCAGGAAATTATCTCACAGAATAAACCTATAGGAACCTATATAGATTCCAGAACTGGTGAAGTCGTCGAGAATACTACTGATTTCCGTATTCATTACAGTAAAACAGGCTCACATATTGTGCCAACTATCAAAGGGAAAGGAGACCGTAAATGAGTAAACAACTTTGGAACTACCTACGCTCAAGGGTTCAGGTAGTAAATAGTGACGGCGAAGTCATCAAGGGGCTTGTCACAGATTTTATTGACGAAATGGACAATGATGAGCAAGATGAAATCACTATCCTTATTGACAATCCTAGCCCTGATGAACCAACTGAGATTTCTCTCTTTGAGAGTGAGATTATTTCAATTAAGGCAATCTCATAGCGCTTAGTTTAATCTAGGCGCTTTTTTCATGCAATAAATTGCTATAAACCACTATAAACCGTATGGATTTCCATTCGGTTTTATTTTGCCCTGGAGCATGGCGTAAAACTGTCTTAATTTGTCCATGTGACGTAAAAAAGGAGGAGTTAAGACATGAGTCTTAAACGTGAAATGTTAGTTGAGGCAGGTATCGAGGACAAGGCTGTCATTGACAATATTATGCAAGCGTACGGTGCAGGTATTGAAAATGCCAAGTCACAAGCCAAGTCGGAACTACAGGCCGAAAACGACGCATTAAAACAACAGCTTGAGCAACAAACCCAAGCTATCAATGAACTACAGGCCAAAGAGGGAGCGAGTGCCGAAAGCAAACAACAGCTTGAAGAACTAAAAGCCCAATTTGACCAGTACAAGCTAGATAGTGAGGCAAATCTTGCTCAAATCACTAAAACAAACGCTGTAGCCCTTGCTTTGAAAGACGTAGGAGCTTACAACTCAGAGGATTTGATGAAATTCATTGACCTAGACAAAATTGAACTAGGGGAAGATGGGAAACCTCAACTAGAGGACACAATCAACTCACTCAAAGAGTCAAGCCCTTACCTATTCCAAGCTGAGGACAAGCAGCCTAACCCTAATATCTCTGTGCATGGAAATCCACCAGCAGAGACTGGATACGATCATCTAAGCGCAGAGGACAAAGCCCTATTTGCAGGCTTTGATAGCGTATAAAACCAAAAATAAAGAAAAGAGGATTATTACACATGACAGTAAATTACGCAGCAAAATTTGATGAAAAAGTAGATGAGCGCTTTGCTAAAGAGGCCCTATCTACTGGTATTGTTAACCAAGATTTTGATTTTCTTGGAGTTGACACCGTCAAGGTCTACTCTATCCCTACATCAGGAATGAATGACTACAAGACAACTGGGCAAAACCGCTACGGTGAAGCTGAGGAACTTGGAAATACAGTTCAAACTATGACAATGAAGAAAGACCGCTCTTTCACATTCACGATTGACAAGAAATCCGAGCAAGACACAAATGGTGTCATGGAGGCTGGGAAAGCCCTAGCACGTCAGTTGTCAGAAGTCGTTATCCCAGAAGTAGATACTTACCGCTTTGCAACAATCGTAGCTGGTGCAGTACCTGATCATATTGCAACCGCAGCCGTGACTAAAGAGAATGCTTATGAGGCTGTCCTTGATGGTCAGGTTAAGCTCACTGACGCTCTTGTCCCAACAGCTGGCCGTGTCTTGCATGTGTCACCTAAGTTCTACAAACTCATCAAACTTGACCCAACATTTGTGAAAAATTCTGACCTTGGTCAAGAAATCACTATCAAAGGTCAAGTAGGTATGATTGACGGCTTGCCAGTAGTTTTGACACCTACATCACGCTTGCCACAAAATGTAGAGTTCTTTATCGCTCACCCTGTAGCTACTACATCTCCTGTTAAGTTGGAAGACTACAAGATCCACGATAACCCACCAGGTATCAACGGCAAACTCGTTGAGGGCCGTATCCGTTACGATGCTTTCGTTCTTGACAACAAGAAAAAAGCTATCTACGTTCACAAATCAGCATAAGGAGGCTAGCTAATGGCTAAGAAAAAGAAGAAACCACAGAGGAAGTTGTGGAAAATCAAGAAGTGACAGAGGAAGTTGTCAAAAAATCTGTTACTTTGACAAAAGATGGGGTTTCTTTTACCCTGTCTGACCCGATCATGATTTCAGCTTTTGAAAATCAAGGATATGAAATGGAGGAATAAAGTAAATGGCTAAATTTAAAGCGACATCAAACGTTGTCTTTATCGTTGACGGCGAAGAGCAAAGCTATGACAAAGATGTAGAGTATGACATGGATGTCAAGACAGCTGAGGCGCTCAACGCCAAAGGTGAAATTACACACCCTGATCTCAGCCCGTTCTTTGAACGTACTGACAAGGAAGAAAAAGCAGCAAAGGCGGATAAATAACACCGCCTTTTTAATTGGAGGTGGTTACTATCGCTTATTTAACACAAGATGAATTTAAGGATTTTGGTTTTGATGAAGTTGAGAACTTTGACAAACTACTACAGAGGGCAGAGATTGCTATAAACCTCTTTCTTAACAATTTCTACAGCTTTGTAGATTTTGAAAAAGAGATCTGGCACAGAAAGCAAGCTGTCAAGTTGGCTACGGCTTTCCAGGTAGCATATTTGGATGCTAGTGGGATCACTACGGCTGATGATAAGCAATCAGTCTCTACTGTGGTTCTAGGGCGTACTCATATCACCTACAAGAACTCCTCTAGCCAGTCTTTAGAGAGTGCTAGGTATAACTTATCACTTGACGCCTTGAATGCTCTGAAATCAGCAGGATTTGGCTTTAGGGGGGTAGGTTATGACAGATATTGATAAACGGTTATTGATTGATACTGTAACAATTCAGAAAACCACAGGAGAAAAAGACGGATGGGGTAAAGAAGTATTTGAGAGCCCAGTGACCCTTAGAACTGTTAGGTTTGACAGACAGTATCAAGTGCAAGGCACGAAGAATAACCGCAAAGAGTCCAAGCCTAGCACATTATTTGTGTACCCTAAATATTGCCCTGTCATCTTAGACAAGACCTTTGAAAATGCCATCATCAACGACGGAGAACGTGACTACAGAGTGACCTCTGTGGTTCCTGTCAGTTATCCACACAAGAAAAAAGTATTTTGCTATGAAGTGGAGTGTATCTGATGGGAACGAACGTATCTGTCAAGGTTGATTTAAAAGGCATTGAGAAAAAGGTATCCCCAACAGCATTAGCAAAAGGGAAGTTAGCAATAGCTAATCAGATGTTAATTGACTTTACTCCCTTTGTACCACGCAAAAGCGGTGAACTTAGTGGAAGTGGGCAAGCGACAAAAGACGGAGTTAAATATCCTGGACCTTATGCTAGAGCTCAATTTTACGGCTCAAGCTACAACAAGGTTAGGACCTTTGTCTTTAAAAAGTACACCACACCAGGAACTGGTAAGCGCTGGGACTTGAAAGCTGAGGCTCTACATTCTAGTGAGTGGGGGAAAGTCGGACTAAGAGCAATGGGAGTAAAAGCATGAATAACAATGATTTTTCAGAAGTCCTCAGAGATTTCATCAACACGCTAAACCTCTCTCTGACTTGTAGGCTTGACTATTTGTCAGAGAAAGAGGATTTAGTGCTATATCCTTTGCCAGGTGGGAAGATTTTAAAAGAGTACATGAACGGCAAGCAGGACATTAGTCTTGTCTTTGAGGTGGCAATCAAAACGACTGATCACCAAAAACAAGCTCTATTTTGTGGGCCATCAATCATGCTCTCTCTGATTTTAATCTGGATCTACCTAGCAAAAACAATTCATATCAATTCAGAGGCCTTGAAGTATCACAGCCATTCCTAAATGATCGTGATGAGCAAGGCTTTTATATTTACATGTTAGATGTAACGGCAAAATTAGAAACAAATGGAGGGAACTAAATGCCAAAAATGAAAAACGCCAAGCGCAAACACTTTCTTGCGCCATGGTTACCAACAGCACCAGCTACTGAGCCAAGTAATGACGCCTGGAAATGGCTTGCGGACGGAGTAACAACCGCTGAGGCCGAAAACGACGAGGAGACAGATGACATTGCATACTACAACGGTGATGGCACTAAGAAAACAGTAGTAACATCTGTCAAAAATGGATACAGCTTTGAGGGTGACTACATCAAAGAGGACGCAGCTCAGGCTATTGTCGCAGGTATGCGTTTTAAAACTGGAGATGACCGTAATGTCTGGCTTAAAGTAGTAGAGTCTGACGGTAAAACTCAATACGTCGGAGTCGCTACTGTCTCAGGTATCAAAATCGGAGGCGGAGAGGCCTCTGAGTATGAGGGCTTTGAGGCAACTATCAGCTGGAATGCAGCACCTAAACAGTCTGCCGTAGTCGTTTGATGATTTGATCTAGGGGAGTGAATAGGCTCCCCTTTTATTTTTGACTTAAAAATTAGTAGGAGAAAAAACAAATGGTAGTAATTAAAAAACGTGACAATGTCATCCCTGTTGACTTTGGAGAGTTCAAACTTGAATTTGTAGCCAATGACAAAAACATCCACAAAATGGAGTCAGTAGGAAAAATGCTCAAAGAAGAGGGCGAAAAACTAGCTAAGACAGAGGATAGTAAGGCCTTTGAAACGTTACAGGACTTAGTCAAAGACTCTTGGACAGAGCTGTTTGACAAAGAGGCGTTTGACAAGGTCTACTCATTCTCTAATGGGTCTACAGTGGACACAATGGCCTACTTACTTGAGGCAATCACTGGAGTCATCTCAGAATGGGAGAAACGTAACAACACAGACGCTCTCAAAAAGTATCTAGGTGACTGACATGCTGGACCTATCAAGGAAATTGACAGATGAGTTAGTCCTTGGTGATGATGTGTATCCAATGAATATCGCTTTTAACAAGGTCTTGAAAGTGGTGGAGCTGATCAATGATGATGACATTGACGAGCTTTACAAGCCTTTCCTGGCTATTCAAATCTTGACTGGTGTAGATTTTACTCAGGCTTTAACTCCTGAACAGGCTACAGCAATCTTTAAGATGATTTTTGAGGAGCATATCAGAATTATTCCAGCTAAAGACACAGCACCAGTACTAGACCTAGCAGGGAACCCAATCAAGAGCAAGATACGCTCTAGGAGTCAATCTGAGGGAGGAGAACGTCTCTTTAGCTTGAAGTACGACGCTGAGTATATTTACTCATCATTTCTCCAGGCTTACGGAATAGACCTAATAGACGCTCAGAACAGCCTACACTGGAAGAAGTTCAACGCTTTACTCAATGGCCTGCCTAGTGATACTAAATTTGCTGAGGTGCTGAAAATACGCTCTTACAAGCCCCAAAAGGGCGACAGTAAGCAGTATAAGGAGAACATGAAGAAACTCAAAAAAGAGTATGCTCTACCTGATGAATTTGACTACTAATTTTAGAAAGGAGGTACACAATGGCAGATGGTTCAGTTACTATCAAGGTTGATATGGATGGCTCTAATGCTCAATCAGGGATTAGCAAGCTCAAGTCACTTTTTGGAGGCCTTGAGAGTGCAGGGCAAAAAGTAGGCTCGGTATTCAAGTCAGTCCTAGGAGCTAATTTGATTGGCTCAGCCCTTACCGCAGGGATTGGGACTATAACAAGTGGTATCCGTGAAATGGCCTCTGAGCTCAACAGTTCACAGAAAGCCTGGAAAACTTTTGAGGGAAACCTCCAAGCCTTTGGACGATCAGCTGAGGAAATCAAGGCAGCTAAGACCGAAATGCAGGACTTTGCGACAAAGACCATCTACTCAGCCTCTGACATGGCTAGTACTTACTCACAGCTTGACGCTGTTGGTACTAAAAATGTTGGTAGTCTAGTTAAGGCCTTTGGTGGACTTGCAGCCTCTGCTGAAAACCCAGCCCAAGCCATGAAATCATTGTCAACTCAGGCAACACAGATGGCAAGTAAGCCTAAAATAGCCTGGATGGACTTTAAGATCATGATGGAGCAAGCTCCTGCTGGTATGGCTGCAGTCGCAAAAGAGATGGGAATGTCTACGGCTGACCTTGTAAAAGCTGTCCAGGATGGGAAAGTTAAAACTGAGGATTTCTTTGACGCTCTCAACCGAGCAGGGAACTCAGACGCTTTCCAAAAGATGGCTACAGAGTTTAAAACAGTAGACCAAGCCATAGATGGGGCAAAAGAAAGCCTCTCTAATAAACTCATGCCAGCCTTTGAAAAACTTAATAAGTTTGGTATCAAGGCAGTCAATGCGATTTCAGACGCTTTAGACAAAATCAATTTTGACAGCGTAGCTGATAAGCTAGGGGCATTCTTAGAGAGCATTGACATTGATGGGTTTATCTCAACTATTACAGGTGCATTTGCCAAAGCTGGAGAGACTGTCTCAGAGTTCTTTGCAGTCTTTAATAAAATTGGAGTATTTGAATATATTTCAGACACGCTCAGGGATATAGGAGTGACAGCCATGTCAGTCTTTAAAGAGCTGACAAGTCACATCAATAGATTTGACAGTTTGACTGAGGGCTTTGGGAATATCATCATTTTTGTAAACAAGGTCATTCAAGACCTAGCTGCTGGTATTCAGTTTGCCCTTGAGGCTTTCTCTAATACTGGAGCGATTAAAAACGCTTATCAAGCCTTTAAAGAACTATCAGAGGCAGCACTTGACCTATATGACAAATTATCAGACCTCATCCCATGGGAAACTATCGGAGAGTCAGCTGGTAAAATCGTTAATTTTATTTCACAGATGGCGAGCTCATTTGCTAAGTTCATCAAAGGGCTTGACGCTAATACGATCAGGAATGTCGCAACGGCTCTAGTGACCATGGCTGTGGCTTTTAAAGGCATTCAGGCTGGAGTAGCGATCGCCAAAGGTCTCAAGTCAGCTTTTGATTTTGGGAAAACAATCATAGGCCTAATTGGTAACATCTTAGGGCTTACCACAGCTCAATTTGCTAATGCCGGAGCAAGTGCTGCAATGAGTGCAGGAAATACAGCAGTTGGAACAACAGCGTCCGCAAGCGCTGGCTCTGTCTTGAGATTGGGCGCCGCAGTTCTTATGATCGGCGCAGGGGTCTTGATGGCTGCCGCTGGTGTTTATGTCCTGGTACAGGCGGCTATACAACTTGCCTCAGCTGGAACTGGTGCACAGGTCACAATGCTTGCTATTGTAGCAGGTATTGCCTTACTTGCTGTGGGAGCTGCTGCATTAGGTCCAGCATTGACAGCAGGCGCTGTGGGTATTTTGGCCTTTGGTGCTGCAGTCTTGATGATTGGAGCTGGTGTCGCAGTTGCTGCACTAGCAGTAGCTGTACTAGTTGACGCTATAGCCAATGGTTTTGCCTTAATTATCAATACGATTTCAAGCAATGCGCCTCAGATTATCAGCATTATTCAGGCAATCGCTGAGGGTATTCGGACAGCTATGGATGGCATAGCTAACATCATCATCTCTGTAGGCATTGCCATCAATATTGCCCTACAAGGTATCGCTGATATTTTTAAGTCGGTCGGAGAGTCAATCTCTACGGCTGCTCAAGGTATCGGTAAGGGCATTGAGAGTGTATTCAATGGCATTTCAACGGTCATCAGCTCAGTTGGTGGTGCAGTTAGAACAGTTTTAGATGGTATTGCTAATGTATTTACGTCGATTGGTACGGCTGCAAGGAATGCAGGTCTAGGTGTTAAGGCAATGGCTGAGGGAATTCAGTTGCTTGTAGGCCTCAATCTAGCTGACCTTGCAGGGACTTTGACAGTTGTTTCTGCAGGTCTTGCCGCTATTGCTAACTCAGGTATAGCTACAGCTGGCCCTGGATTGCAACAGGCAGGAACTGGTCTAATGTTGATAGCTACATCTGCTCAACTTGCAAGCGTAGCTATGCAGTCATTGCCTACGGTTTTGACATCATTGAGCAATAGTCTCAGTACATTGCCTGAAACATTAACAATGGCAGGGACAGCTATGAGCACCTTTGCTACATCCGTCATGAGCTCATTTGCGAGCCTTGGAGGCTCAGTAGCAAGTGTCATGATGTTGCAAACAGGCTTGATGTCTCTATCTAATGCAATGATGATGGCGCAAAGTGGAGCAGCTATGATGGCCTCTACATTGTCAATGATTAACTCATCAGCTATGTCAGCCTCATCAGCTATGTCTCAACTTGCTACAGCAATCAGCTCAGCAATGACACAGGCTCTGTCATCTGTGCAAGCAAGCATGATGATGATGGTAACAGTGGTCTTGCAGTCATCAATTCAAATGACTCAAGCTGGTCAACGTGCTGGACAAGGGGTGTCTAATGGTGTAACTAATGGTATCCGCTCAGGAATTGCCTCAGCTACATCAGCAATGTCATCCATGGTCAGCTCAATTCAAGCTACAGGGATGAGAGGCGTTTCTACTATGCGCTATGTAGGCTCTATGATTGGCCAAGGTTTAGCAAGTGGGATGTATTCAGCTCTAGGAGCCGTTACGGCTGCAGCTAATGCTCTAGTTGCTCAAGCTGAGAGAGCTGCACAGGCTAAGGCTAAAATCCACAGCCCATCAAGACTATTTAGAGACAATGTCGGACGCTATATCGCTCAAGGTATTGCTGTAGGTATTGAACAGAATAGCTCTGATGTGGTTGATAGTCTGGCATACGTTCAGAAAGAGATGTCAGCGTTCAAATTTGGCGCTGAGGACTTGCTAGGGCTAGGGAAACATAGTGTATCTAGTCAGTTTAGACTCAAATCGCTCACAGAACGAGCAGAAACAAGCCAAATCGAGGTCATTCGTGACCAGGCTGACAAAGTCCTAACCAGAGCTCTTGAAATGGCTGAGGAGGCTGTCAAGCGCCCTGTGAATATGGTACTAGATGACGGTACTCTGGTTGCTAAAATCGGAGATCCAATGACTAACTATCAAAATGATAAGTTAATGATTGATAACATGATGAGAGGTATTATCTAATGAATAATGACACAATCACAATCAATGGATTTGACCTCTCTGAGGTTATTGACATTATAGACATCATCCGTCCAGTAGGAAATGAGCGCCACGTTGTCACAAATGACGCTCCACTTGTCGGAGTTAATCTCCAAGAAGTGCGAACAGGCGCCAAAACCATCAAAGTCAAGTTTGCTATGCAATATGGCAACGGCATGACACTTGAAACAGCTAAGCACAAATTAGCTGGCATTTTTAACACCTCAGAGGCTGTCAAGATTGTCATTTCAGACGAGCCTGACAAGTATTACATGGGTCTAGTATCTGGTTCTGTTGACATAGAGAACATTACTAGATGGTTTCAAAAGGGCAGTTTTGACCTGATTATCCCTGACGGAGTAGCTCACGGCTCAACCTATAAGAGTTTTGATAACGGACAAGAGCAACCTGACAAGGTTGTTTTAATTTGGTCAATAATGGCAACGTCCCAGCTTTTCCTGTCGTTACGGTTAAGAATAACGCCGAGAATGGCTATATCGGTCTAGTCAATGCTAGCGGAGCTCTTGAGGTTGGTGATCGTGAAGAGGCCGATATAGGCGTAGTTAAGCGGTCAGAGGTATTGATTGATTTTAGAGAAGATAGAATTTCAAACGGTTTTGTAAGAGCTACCAAAAACAAGGCTGTAACTAATGATAATGGCGAGAACGTGGTAGGAGCGTCTGAGCTAACCACATTGTGGAATAAGAAACACATTAGGCTCAGAGACCAAACCACACCTGGCAAATATGGGAACTATGCTACATCTCTATCATGGGACATCCCAATAGATAGCTCTGGAGCTGTTGGCTCGCTTGATGACTACATCACAGGTAAACAGATATTCGTATCTAATGCAGCTAATCAATATGGATTTATCAAGATTACAGTATCAGACACAAATGGTCAGTTTTTGTATGGTTTTGAAACATTCAAGCGAACACAAGGACAGGATTGTGAGTTTAATGTGTTTGGTTCTGATGGAAAGGGGAGCTATTACTTTCTTAAGTGCTGGAATTTCACAGGCACCTATGACAGTGCTTTAAATCCATTTTCATCAACCAAAGGGCAGTTTGAACTCAAGCGCAATGACGACAGGCTCCAAGTTTACTACAAAGGCTCTCATTACAGCTTTACCATCCCTGAAATCAAAGGCAGAAAGTCCGCCAAGATCCATATCATGCTTGGAGCATATCATGACAAGCCTATGCTTGCTCACATGTATCTTGATGAACTCTTATACCGTAAGGATTTTGTCCCAACAATCGGAGATGTGCCGAACCGATACCCAATCGGTTCAAACGTTGTGCTAAACAGCGAGAATGACACTGTCACAGTGGACGGCCTTGAGAAGATTGTGGATGTCGTGGATGGATCAAGTTTCTTGACTATTCCACCTGGAAACAGTCAGCTTGAGGTCTATTGCTCAAGTTGGGTCAAGACCAAACCCACTGTCAAAGTAGAATTTAAAGAAAGGTATCTATAACAATGTTATTGACAATTCATGACTCAAATTTGAGAAAAGTGGCTTTTATCGATAATGACAAACAGGATACATTGAACTATTTCAATGACACCTGGACAAGATACCTGGAAACTGGCTCTAGTACCTTTGATTTTACGGTCTTTAAAAAGGCTATTATCTCGGATGTAGGCAAAAAGAGGGCCTATAACTCCCTCAATGAGAAAGCCTTTGTCTCGTTCAAATATAAGGGCAGAACCTACCTGCATACTATCCGAAAAATTGAGGAAAATGAGAAAGTTATCAAGTGTTACAGTATCAACCTAAACCTTGAGCTGATCAATGAGTACTCTATCCCTTACAAGTCCCCTAAAGCCATGAGCTTTAAGGAATTTTGCGAGGAGATGGATTTGCTCAACTTTACTTTCTTAAAAATCGGTATCAATGAGGTTGCTAATAAGAAAATCTCTGCTGAATGGGAGGGCACAGACACCAAACTCAATAGACTACTTAGTCTAGCTAAGAAATTTGGCGCAGAAATTGAGTTTGATACACGTCTCAACGCTGACAGCTCTATCAAGTCATTTACAGTCAATGTCTATCATGAGCACGACGATAGCCACCAAGGGGTAGGTCAAATTAGCCCAAAAATCTTGAAGTATGGGAAAAACCTCAAGACGATTACTAGGACGATTGACAAAACTGGAATCTATAACACGGTTGTCCCAACAGGTAAGGACGAACACGGCAATGTTATTGGCATCAGCGGACTTGGGCCTTGGTCAGTCAACAATGCAAAGGGAGAACGTGAGTTCTACCAGTCAGGGGCTGCACTATATGCCCCTCTCTCAATGCAGATGTATCCGTCTACTTTTACTCACTCAACAGGTGACCGTGACCAGTGGACAAGAAAGGACATGACTGTAGAGAGTTCAAATCCTGAGGTCATCCGATCAGCAGCCTACCGTGAACTGAAAAAGAACTGTTACCCAGCAGTCACTTATGAGGCTGAGGGCTTTGCAGATTTGGAGATAGGAGACACAGTCAAAGTCTATGATGACGGCTTTAACCCTACTCTCTTGCTTGAGATGAGGGTATCTGAGCAAGTCATCAGTTTTACCAATCCGAAGAATAACAAGACCACTTTCTCAAATGCTAAGGCGCTTGAAAATCGCCTATCTCAGGGTATTCAGCAACAGCTAGACCGAATGATAGAAGACGCTAAGCCCTACACTATCAAGCTAGCTACAGACAACGGCATAGCCTTTAAGAATGGTCAAGGCCAGACCATTGTGACCCCTGCCCTTATGCGAGGGAACAAGGTCATCAATAGTGGATGGCGCTGGGTGGTGGATGGTGTAATCAAAGCTACAAGTCCTAGTTACATTGTCCGAGCCTCTGACATCAGCCAAAAGATGGTTTTGACAGTCTCAGCGTGGATTGATAACAAAGAGGTAGCCTCTGAGCAGCTGACTCTTATCAATACGTCTGACGGTCTCCAAGGCCAAAAAGGTGACACAGGACCGAAAGGTGACCCTGGACCACAGGGAGCAATAGGTCCCAAAGGTGAAAGAGGAGAAAAAGGCGAAAAGGGAGACCGTGGAGAACGTGGTTTACAAGGACTCCAAGGCTTGCAAGGCGTAAAGGGTGACCAAGGTATCCCTGGACCTAAAGGAGCTGACGGTCGTACACAATACACTCACATTGCCTACGCCGATACTATCTCAGGTAGTGGATTTAGCCAAACTAACGCTGACAAGGCCTATATAGGGGTCTATGTTGATTTCAACTCAACTGACAGCATCAATCCTGCTGACTATCGCTGGAACAAGTGGAAAGGGCCAGATGGCAAGAACGGTAAGGACGGCCCTCAAGGTATTCCAGGTAAGCCTGGAGCAGATGGACGGACTCCATACTTTCACCGAGCCTGGGCTAACTCCGCTGACGGTCGTGATGGTTTCAGTACAACTGATAGCACAAATAAGCGCTATTTAGGGACGCTAACGGATTTCACTGAGGCGGATAGTCAGAATCCTGCAAGCTATAAGTGGACAGCTTTATTTGGGACAACAGAGCAATCAGGAAACATTTTACTTGATTCAAATGCTGGATGGAGAAATAAACATCAGCAAGACTTCATCTTGGCTGAACCCTTAAAAGCAGGCAAGCAGTACACATTAAGCGCTAGGTGGTGGAGGAGTGATAACAGCACGCTTAGCTTTGGGATTCGTGAAAATCCTAGCGATAGCTGGCAGTGGATAAGTCTAGCATATAGCTTTGAGTTGGATGTTTGGAGTGCAACTTTTACCTCTAATAAAAATCTCAATGCTGGTGACACTGTTTCATTCTTCACTGTAGAACTTGAGGGGACTGGTAATGCTGATTGGGCTGTTTTAACAGTTGGAGCTATACCAATGACGAGCTGGCAACCTCACTGGTCAGAGACTCAAAAGCAGTTGGATTCTAAAGCCGATCAAGGGCTAACTCAAGAACAACTCAACGCTCTAAATGAGAAAGCTGGAATTATTCAGGCTGAGCTTGAGGCTAAAGCTAGCGCTGACACACTTGATAACTGGATAAAGGCTTATAAGGACTTTGTCAAGTCCAATGAGACAGCTAGAGCACAAGCTGAGAAAGATTTGATTTCAGCTAGTCAGCGTGTTTCTAATATCGCTAAGGACCTTGGGGAACTGTCTGACCGTTGGAATTTCATTGATACCTATATGAGTTCCTCAAATGAGGGTCTAGTCATCGGTAAGAATGACGGGAGCTCTAGCATGATGTTTAACCCTAACGGACGAATTTCAATGTTTAGCGCTGGTGTAGAGGTTATGTATATTTCTCAAGGTGTTATACACATTGAGAACGGTATCTTCTCCAAAACTATCCAAATTGGACGATTTAGAGAAGAGCAGTATCATATTAACCCTGACATGAACGTCATCCGTTACGTTGGATAGAAAGGAGTAAAATGGCAAAGTTTAGTAATTCAAGTGGGAGCTTGTATCTCAATGTTTATGTAGAGCAGGGCTCTCAGAGTATCACGGATAACACCTCAACTGTCAACTGGCGGATGACAGTTAGCCGTACAGGCGCCTATTACACTCGTAACCAACAAGGAGACAGTACGCTGTCTCTTAATCTAGATGGCCGTAACGTCCATTACAGCTACCCGACGTGGGAGACATCAGGCGAGGAGTACACGCTTGCTAGTGGGTCAAGTACAATCAGCCACAATGCAGATGGGACTAAGACTTTACCTATATCATGCACGTTCAATCCGAATAACGGCCTGCATGGTACTATCACAGTATCAGCAAGCCTTAGCCTGACGACTATACCACGCTCAAGCTCTGTAAGCGTGAGCGCTGGGGTCATTGGGAGTGCGGTTACTATCAACATTAACCGTCAGAGCTCCAGCTTTAAGCATACAGTGCGTTATGCCTGGGCTGGCAAGTCAGGAACGATTGCAACGAATGTAGACACCTCCACAACGTGGACGATACCTCTTGACTTTGCAAGTGACATCCCAAACTCTGCTAGTGGCACAGGGACAATCTACGTTGACACCTATTCAGGCTCTACTAAAACTGGTACACAGTCAACTACCTTGACGGCTAGCGTGCCAGCGAATGTCAAGCCTACATTTACAGGGGTTTCATTATCAGACTTGAATGGTGCAGCTCAAAATCTCATCCCAAACGGTAACACGTTCATTCAGGTAATCTCTAACATCAAAGTAGCGTTTAATGGTGCGGTCGGCTCTTACGGCTCATCCATCACTAGATACTATGCCGAAATCGTCGGCAAAAACCAGTCCACAAGCTCAAACGGTGGAAGTCTTGGCATTATGAACTATCACGGCACAATCAAAATCAGAGCTAGTGTATCTGATAGCCGTGGTAGATGGTCAGACGCTAGAGAGGTATCTGTCACAGTGCTTGAGTATTTTGCTCCAGCACTGAGCTTTAGCATTGCTAGAACGGGTTCAACCTCTAGCACCCTAACAATCACACGAAATGCCAAAATCGCCCCTCTGACTGTCTCAGGAAGTCAAAAGAATACAATGACTTTGACGTTCAAGGTTGCAAGGCTTGGGACTACTAACTTTCAAGTAGACACAGGACCAGCTACTGGATCCTGGACGAGTATCTCAAACCTAGTCAATTCTCAGGCTAATCTTGCAGGCAATTATCTTGCCAATCAGTCGTGGGTGGTCATCGGTCTCCTTGAGGACAAATTCACTCGTACTGAGTTCATGGTCAATGTGGCCACGGAGAGCGTGGTCTTGTCTTATGACAGGTCAGGGGTCGGTGTCAACAAAATCCGTGAGCGTGGTGCTTTGGACGTCAAAGGAGACATCTACGCTAATGACCAGCCTGTTCAACAGTATCAGCTATCCTCAAATGCTGGAGGGCCTCTATGGTTCGATGGTAAGCCTAATGTGACTAATGCCAATCTACTAGATCGGCCTGGTCAGTATTATATAGCTAATAATGCAAAAGGAAACCCTAGCGGACAGTGGGGCTACCTGTTTCATTACAGTAACTATGGTAAAAATGATGGCGGATATAAAGAGGCTATCCAGTTATTTTATAGCAACAATGGACAGAGTTATTTCAGACATCACAGATGGTCTAAGACTATTGATGATTGGGAGGGCTGGAAAGAGTACGTTACAAAAGATGACCTGCAGAAACAAGTCACAAAAAAATTGATGCAGGCTGGGGCGTGAAGCTTAACGCCTCAAGAGATGGGAATATTATCACACTCTCAACGGAGCATGTAATCAGTAACATCAATACTGAGTCAGACTATAGAGAATTGCGTGAAACAATTCCAGCAGGATTTAGACCAGCTAAAGAGGCTCATTTAGTGTTGCAAGCACATTCGGGTTCAACTGTAACAGGCACGGCTATCTTGCACCTTGCCTCAGATGGGGAAATCCGTCTAACCAGCAAATCACCAGGAAATAAGTATTGGACGGGCACAATAACTTATATTACAAATGACCCTTACCCTTAATAAATGAAAGGAGAAAGTATGAAATTAAATTACGGGACAAAGTCCCAAGAATATGACGCCAGCGGAACAGCGTCCGCCACCAAAGTCACGCTGGTAAACTCAGACGGTGCTTATGTCCCTGTCTTATTGCCAGCTGATAAAATCAGCTTATCAAACACAGAGCTTTTTGAGTTAGCTCTTGAGTCGCTCTATGAGGAGAATTTTCCAAATCGAGCTGAAAACGAAAAATTCAGTAAAGTAGCTCAAGAACTACAAAAGAACAAAGAGGCAGCGGCTCAAGCTGAGCAAGTAGTCACAGAAACAAAAGAAAATCTTGACACGGTATCAGCTATCACTGAGGTCTTGATTGCTCTTGCAATTTCACAAAGTGGAGGTATGCCTACCCACACTTATGGCAAGGTAGCAGCGTTCATCAAGCCACTTGTAAAAACCACACGCTACTCAAACGGAGACATCATCTCAGGTGCTTATCCATTTGACACCAATCCGAAATGGCCAAAAGGCACGCAAACTATTTTTAAGTTTCAAATGCAAGCCAAAGAGGGGTACACATACAAAGAGCAGTCACTTGCTGAAATGCTACAGCAAGGTGTCTTGACCGTTGTCATGCCACGGATTGATTAGATAGGGGGAGGTTATGACATGGGTTGATATATTTGAAAAAATAATAAATGCCTTGACAAACCCTACAACGATTGGGGCAGTTGTCGCTGGTTGGTTTGGGGTTCGGACAATAAAGGCTGGAAATCTGAATAAGGAACAATTTCATGAGCTAAAAGATGAGCTAGGCACTATCCAATCATCCGTGGATGACATCAGAGCAGTCGGAGAGGATAATAATAAGAAAATCAGTGAGGTCAACGATAAGCTAGTAGTCCATGACGAGGCTCATCTAGTCACAATGTATCTGAGACTAGAGAGAGACATGACTACTGCTATCAATCGTGGCTATACCACGGTTCATGAGGCTGATATCGTGCATAAAATGCACGGAAGCTACAAGAAACTAGGAGGCAATGGATACATCGATAGCCTCTACAGTAAATACATACAATTAGAAGTGAGGAATTAAAAAATGAAAATTAACTGGAAATTACGCTTTAAGAACAAGGCGACTCTTGCCGCTATCGTTGCTACAGCAATCTTGCTAGCGCAACAACTAGGCTTTAAATTGCCTGACAACATCAATGATGTAGCTAATACAGCTCTTACATTGCTTGTATTGATCGGGGTTGTTTCTGACCCTACTACATCAGGGTTGTCTGACAGTGCACAAGCTCTGGACTATGATCAGCCAAAGAAAGGATAAGATAAGACATGTCAACTAAAGCAGAAGTATTACAATTTGCCCATAATCTAGCAAATAGTGGAATGGGCGTGGACAACGACGGTGCGTATGGTACGCAGTGCGCAGACTTGCCATGTTACATCATGCGCCAATTTTTCGATGTCAGCCTATACGGTAACGCCTATGACTTGCTAGCCTCAGCTGAAAGCCAAGGAGTAGATGTCCGTTATGATGTCGCTTATCCTGAGGCTGGTTGGATCTTTGTCAAGAGTTTTGTAGCTGGAGACGGTGTCAACTACGGCCATACAGGTCTTACTGTTGAAGATAGTGACGGCTTGACTGTCAAGACTATTGAGCAAAATATTGACGGAAACTGGGACTTTTTGGAAGTCGGCGGCCCTGCTCGTTATCATGAGCGAACAGTTGGGGAAATCGTTGGTTATATCGTGCCTCCTTACGAGGACGGCACAGATGATGTCTCAGAAGTTGAGACAGAGCCAACAACGGACGAGATTGTCCTTGAGGAAGAAGACGGTACATTTACAGTCGGTGAGGCTCATATCAATGTACGACGTGCTCCAAACCTAACAAGCGATGTCGTGGCAGTTTATGAACCAGGAGAAACTGTTCAATACGACTCTAAAGGCTCAGCTAACGGCTACCGTTGGATCAGTTTTGTAGGTGCCTCTGGCAGCCGAAACTATATGGCTATCGGACAAACTGACGAGGTTGGAAATCGTATCACTCTATGGGGTACTGTAGACTAAATTTACTAGAAAGCAAAAATAGATTACACTAGACCGCTGGCTTTTGCTGGCGGTTTTTGTTTGCTCTGAAATACGCTCGATATTCGCTTGAAAGTCTTGAAAAACCTTTATAGATAGAGGGTTAGGAGCGTTCTTTTTCGCTTGAATATCTTTATTTTCCTGAAGATAGAAAAAACAGTGATTTTTTCACTGCTTTTTTTATTTTTTCTACGAATAGATAAGTAGGAGGAATAAAAATGAAGATTTTAAATATTGAACTAGCAAATGTAGAGCAGACAGATTTAGGTTTTGAGCATTGGGTGGATGTGACTTATAGTGTACCGATTTTGAAAAACGAATACGCAGTCAGATTGTTGCTTTTCATGGAATGCAAGATAGAGGACCAAGAGGTCATCGAGTACCTGGTATCGACTTGGAAGTATCGTGAGCTGGTCCTGCATTCTGTGAGGATGTATGAGATGGAAAAAAATCAATAATTTTAGTATCCTTGATTGAAATGTTAGTGGTCCTTCTTATCATTAGCGTCCTACTCTTACTTTTTGTGCCAAATTTAACTAAACAAAAGGATGCAGTGAATGACAAGGGGAAAGCAGCTGTCGTCAAGGTGGTAGAAAGCCAGGCAGAACTCTATAGTCTGGATAAAAATGAAGATGCTAGTCTAAGCAAATTACAGGCAGATGGACGTATCACTGCTGAGCAAGCAAAAGCCTATAAGGAATATCATGCAAAACAAAAGACAAGTCAAACAGTTTCGGATTAGGGCTTTTACTATGCTAGAAAGTTTATTGGTCTTAGGAATCGTCAGCCTGTTAGCCTTGGGCTTGTCGAGTTCAGTTCAGTCGACTTTTGCAGCTGTGGAAGAACAGATTTTCTTTATGGAGTTTGAGGAACTTTATCGAGAAACCCAGAAGCGAAGTCTGGCTAGTCAGCAAAAGATGAACTTAATGCTAGAAGAGAGAAGTATTGGGAATGGCTATCAGAAATTAGCCATCCCTAAAGGCATTCAATTGCAGTCCAATCAGTCAATTACCTTTGATAAGGCTGGAGGGAATTCGTCTCTAGCTAGCGTGAGATTTCAAACAAGGAAAGAAGTGGTTCGCTACCAACTATATCTAGGAAATGGAAAGATTAAACGTATTCAAGAAGCAAAAAATTAAGGCGGTTATTTTACTAGAGGTAGTGATTTCGCTAGCCATTTTTGCAAGTATTGCAACCCTCTTGCTGGGACAAATTCAAGAAAGTAGAAAAAGAGAAGTAGAACTTCTAAAACAGGAAGAAGTTTTGCGAGTGGCTCGTATGGCGTTGCAGACTGGACAAAAGCAGTTGACTGTCAATGGCCTTACGGTTCATGTTGTCTCGAATGAGCGAGGTTTGGAGGTATACCATGGAACGGAGAAATTACTGGCGATTCAAGACAAGTAGGGTCAGAGCTTTTACATTTTTAGAATCCTTGGTTGCCCTTATCGTTATTAGTGGTAGCTTGCTTCTTTTTCAATCTATGAGCCAACTCTTGGTTTCAGAAGTTCACTATCAGCAGAGAAGTGAGCAAAAAGAATGGCTCTTATTTGTGGATCAGCTGGAAGCAGAGCTGAATCGAGCCCAATATGAAAAAGTGGAGAATGATAGGCTTTACCTCAAACAGGACGGCAAACCCATTTCCATGGGTAAATCAAAGTCAAATGATTTCCGGAAAACAGATGCCAGTGGACGTGGTTATCAACCCATGGTCTACGGTCTAAAATCAGCTCGAATTCAAGAAAAGGGGCAGGAGCTGCACTTTCACTTTCAGTTTGAAAAGGGACTAGAGAGGGAATTTATCTATCGTGTTGAAAAAGAAAAAAGTTAGAGCTGGAGTTCTCCTATACGCTATTACTATTGCTGGAATTTTTAGTCTTTTGTTGCAGTTTTATCTCAATCGGCAAGTAGCACATCATCAGGATTATGCCTTAAATAAAGAAAAATTGGTGGCTTATGCGATGGCTAAGAGAACCTATGAAAAAGCTAATTCTGAAAATGGAGAGCAGTCATTTAATGTAGGGAAGTCAACTTATCGAAATGACGAAAAATTCTTCACAACGACTATTGACACAGGAAAAAATAAGTTTGAATTTCACTTTCCATATTTGAAAAACCCTGACCAAAAGTCTAAGAAAACAGAAAATAAGCCCAAAGAAGGAAATGAAGAGAAAAAAGAAGAAGGGGTCAAAAAAGAGACGGCTATGTCTTCAAAATTAGCACCTTCAAAGAAGGGCACAGAGTAGTTTGGACGAGGTTTTTACCTGAAATCATGCTATAATAGATACATATGGAGGACAGAATATGTCAAGTGTAAAATTGTATCTAGTGCGTCATGGGAAAACAATGTTTAATACGATTGGACGTGCTCAAGGCTGGAGTGATACTCCTTTAACAGCTGAAGGTGAGCAAGGTATTCACGAATTGGGAATTGGTTTGCGTGAGTCAGGTTTAACCTTCGAGCGTGCTTATTCAAGTGACTCAGGGCGAACCATTCAGACTATGGGAATTATCCTTGAGGAGCTTGGTTTAACAGGGCAAATTCCTTATCGCATGGATAAGCGAATCCGTGAATGGTGCTTTGGTAGTTTTGATGGTGCTTATGATGGGGATTTATTTATGGGGATTATTCCTCGTATCTTTAATGTCGATCATGTGCATCGTTTGTCCTATGCGGAGCTAGCTGAAGGTCTGGTAGAAGTAGACACAGCAGGTTGGGCTGAAGGCTGGGAAAAGCTAAGTGGTCGTATCTGGGAAGGCTTTGAAGCCATTGCCAAGGAAATGGAAGCCAATGGTGGAGGAAATGCTCTCGTTGTCAGTCATGGAATGACAATTGGAACTATTGTTTACCTCATTAACGGCATGCATCCACATGGTCTTGATAATGGAAGTGTCACAATTCTCGAGTACCAAGATGGTCAGTTCTCAGTCCAGATTGTTGGGGATAGTAGTTACCGTGAAATTGGACGAGTTAAGCTAGACGAGCAAGCTAGTTCAGAGCAATAAAATTCAGCACTAAATTTAGAAGAATTTTTAAATGATTGATAGAATGCAAATGTCTTAATTCACAAGCTTGCGAGAGCTGAGTGCTTTGACAATAGCATTCTTTTTGTTAGAATAGCATCAACATGAAAGCATAAGAAGGGACTGACAGAGCTGTCGTTCCCTTTTGTCTATCTTATAAGGGGGAAATATGCTGTTTCAGAAAATAAAAGCCTATAAATGGCAGGCCCTGGCTTCCTTGGTTATGACAGGTCTAATGGTAACGAGTTCACTCTTGCAACCACGTTATTTGCAGGAGGTTTTAGAGGCACTGCTAACGGGTGATAATGAAGCTATTTATACTATCGGTTTTTGGTTGATTCTTGTTGCCTTGATTGGTTTGGTCGCAGGTGGTATCAATGTTGTATTAGCAGCTTACATTGCTCAAGGAGTTTCGTCTGACTTACGTGAAGATGCCTTTCGTAAGATTCAAACTTTTTCATACGCCAATATTGAGAAGTTTAATGCAGGGAATCTCGTTGTGCGTATGACCAACGATATCAATCAGATTCAAAACGTCGTTATGATGACCTTCCAAATCCTCTTTCGACTACCGATTTTATTTATTGGTTCCTTTATATTAGCTGTTGTCACCTTGCCTTCGTTGTGGTGGGTGCTGGTTCTTATGGTCGTTTTGATCGTCGCTATGACAGGTCTTATGATGGGGATGATGGGACCACGCTTTGCAAAATTCCAGACCTTATTGGAGCGTATCAATGCCATTGCCAAAGAAAATTTACGTGGTGTGCGCGTGGTTAAGTCTTTTGTTCGTGAGAAAGATCAGTTTAATAAGTTTACGCAAGTGTCAGATGAATTGCTGGGAGAAAACCTCTATATCGGTTATGCTTTTTCTATTGTTCAACCTGCAATGATGTTGATTTCTTACGGTGCTGTCTTTCTTTCAATCTGGATTGTAGCAGGTATGGCAGAGTCAGATTCTTCAGTGGTTGGTTCCATTGCTTCCTTCGTGAACTATCTGAGTCAGATTATCTTTACTATCGTTATGGTTGGATTTTTGGGGAATTCAGTCACTCGTGCCATGATTTCCCTCCGTCGTATTCATGAAATCCTGGATACAGAACCAGCTATGACTTTCAATGATATGGAAGATGAAGAATTGGAAGGAAGTCTCAGTTTTGAAAATGTGACTTTTACCTATCCTAATGATGAGGAACCTATTCTAAAAGATGTATCTTTTGATATTGCAGCTGGTGAAATGGTTGGGGTTGTCGGAGCAACTGGTGCAGGGAAATCAACCTTGGCTCAGTTGATTCCACGATTATTTGATCCTCAGAAAGGTTCGATCAAAATTGGTGGAAAGGACATTCGGACAGTTAGTGAAGGGACGCTTCGTAAGACGGTTTCTATCGTTTTGCAAAGAGCCATTCTCTTTAGTGGAACCATCGCAGATAATCTCAGACAAGGTAAGGGAGATGCGACAGTTTCAGAAATGGAACGCGCAGCTCGTATCGCCCAGGCAAGTGAATTTATCAGTCGTATGGACTTGGCCTTTGAAAGTCCGGTTGAGGAACGTGGGACTAACTTTTCTGGTGGACAAAAACAAAGAATGTCTATTGCGCGTGGGATTGTCAGCAATCCTAAAATATTGATTTTCGATGATTCAACCTCCGCCCTTGATGCCAAATCAGAACGTATGGTCCAAGAAGCCCTCAACAAGGATTTGAAGGGGACGACTACGATTATCATCGCGCAAAAGATTAGCTCTGTTGTGCATGCGGATAAAATTTTAGTGCTTGACCAAGGCCGTTTGATTGGTCAAGGTAAGCATGCTGACTTGGTTGCAACAAACGCAGTCTATCGTGAAATTTACGAAACGCAAAAAGGAAAGGAGGAGTAGGATGAAGACATTTCGATTCTTTTGGAACTATTTTAAAGTTTATAAGATATCCTTTGCCGTTGTTATTGCTATGATTATCATTGCAACGGTAGCACAAGCCCTCTTTCCAGTTTTTGCAGGTCAAACAGTCACAGAACTGGCTAATTTGGTTATAGCTTATCAAAATGGCAATCCTGATATGGTTTGGCAAAGTCTCTTGGGACTCCTTGTGAATCTTGCCTATATTTTGATTGTTTTAGTAGTTTCTAGTCTCATCTATATGGTTTTGATGAGCCGTATTATTGCCGAATCGACAAATGAGATGCGTAAGGGACTTTTTGGTAAGCTTTCTCGCTTGACAGTTTCCTTCTTTGACCGCCATCAAGATGGAGATATCCTGTCACGTTTTACCAGTGATTTGGATAATATTCTCCAAGCTTTCAACGAAAGTCTAGTGTCTGTTATGACCAACATTGCTCTTTATATTGGCTTGCTGATTGTCATGTTTGCCAAAAATGTCACCTTGGCTTTGATTACGATTGCTAGCACTCCAGTTGCTATCATCATGTTGATTGTCATTTTGAAATTGGCAAGAAAATACACCAACCTCCAACAAAAGGAAGTTGGGAAGCTCAATGCTTATATGGATGAGAGTATCTCTGGACAAAAAGCAGTTATCGTTCAAGGTATTCAAGAAGATATGATTGCTGGTTTTGTTGAGCAAAACGAACGGGTTCGAAAGGCCACTTTCAAGGGAAGAATGTTCTCAGGAATTCTCTTTCCTGTCATGAACGGAATGAGCTTGGTTAATACAGCAGTCGTTATTTTTGTCGGTTCAGCTGTTTTACTGAATGATAAGAACATCGAGACAGCAACTGCTCTGGGTTTGATTGTCATGTTTACCCAGTTTTCTCAGCAATATTACCAGCCCATTATCCAATTGGCAGCGAGTTGGGGAAGTTTGCAACTGGCCTTTACAGGTGCAGACCGTATCCAAGAAATGTTTGATGCAGAAGAAGAAATTCGTCCTCAAAATGCTCCAGTCTTTAACGAATTAAAAGATGGTGTGGAGATTCGTAAGGTAGACTTCTCCTACCTACCAGGGAAACCGATTCTAAAAGATGTCAGCATTTCAGCTCCAAAAGGGAAAATGATTGCGGTTGTTGGTCCGACAGGTTCGGGGAAAACAACCATCATGAACTTAATCAATCGTTTTTATGATGTGGATGCAGGTAGTATCAGCTTTGATGGAACAGATATTCGCGAGTTAGATTTAGACAGTTTGCGAAGTAAGGTAGGAATTGTCCTACAGGATTCTGTTTTGTTTAGCGGAACCATTCGAGACAATATTCGTTTTGGTGTCCCAGATGCTAGTCAGAAGATGGTAGAAGCAGCCGCTAAGGCTACGCATATCCATGAATATATCGAAAGTCTACCAGATAAGTACGATACTCTGATTAATGATGATCAGAGCGTATTCTCAACCGGTCAAAAACAGTTGATTTCTATCGCCCGTACCTTGATGACAGATCCACAGGTCTTAATCTTGGATGAGGCAACATCAAACGTTGATACTGTAACAGAAAGCAAGATTCAAAATGCCATGGAAGCTATCGTGGCAGGAAGGACTAGTTTTGTGATTGCCCATCGCTTGAAAACTATTCTCAATGCAGATCAGATTATTGTCCTTAAGGATGGTGAGGTTATCGAACAAGGAAATCACCAGGAATTGCTCAGACTTGGCGGATTTTACGCAGAATTGTATCATAATCAATTTGTCTTTGAATAAAAGGAAGGTTGTCCTAGAACAGGGCAACTTTTTCTTATAAAAAAATTTATCACGGACTTAAAAAATACATATTAGACAGGAGTGGGGAAGGATGATAAGATAAGATTATCAATAGAAGACGAAAGGAAATCAGTAATGGCAAGAACAGTTGTTGGAGTTGCAGCAAATCTATGTCCTGTGGACGCAGAAGGTAAAAATATTCATTCATCAGTCTCTTGTAAATTTGCTGAGAGCATTCGTCAGGTTGGCGGACTTCCTTTGGTGATTCCAGTTGGGGATGAGTCAGTTGTCCACGACTACGTGGAAATGATTGACAAGCTTATCTTGACTGGAGGGCAAAATGTCCATCCTCAGTTTTATGGTGAAGAAAAACGATTGATAGCGATGATTATAATCTAGTGCGAGATGAGTTTGAGCTAGCTCTCTTGAAAGAGGCTCTGCGTCAGAATAAGCCAATTTTAGCCATTTGCCGAGGAGTTCAGCTTGTTAACGTTGCCTTTGGTGGTACACTCAATCAGGATATTGAAGGTCATTGGCAAGGTCTACCTTTTGGGACTTCACATTCTATTGAGACAGTGGATGGCAGTGTAGTGTCTAAATTATTTGGTAAAGAAAGTCAGGTTAATTCAGTGCATCGTCAGAGTATTAAAGACTTGGCACCCAATTTCCGCGTAACGGCTGTGGATCCCCGCGACCAAACGATTGAGGCAATCGAATCTATCGATGAGCACCGTATTATCGGCTTGCAGTGGCATCCAGAATTCTTGGTCAATGAAGAAGATGGCAACTTAGAATTATTTGAGTATTTATTGAATGAATTGTAACGACTAGAAATTTAGTCGTTTTTTATTCATTGTTTACGAATCTTTATAGAATTGTATTTTTACGCAAACGTTTGAATTGTGATAAAAATTGGAAATTTTTAGTATAAAAACTTGAAAAAATTGTTAGTAAGCGTTATGATAGAAAAGAAGAAATATTGGAGGAATACTATGTCACATATTAAATTTGATTATTCAAAAGTATTAGACAAATTTGTTGCACCACATGAAGTGGAATACATGCAAGCACAAGTTACAGCAGCAGACGAATTGATCCGTAAAGGAACTGGTGCTGGGAGCGACTTCTTGGGTTGGTTGGACCTTCCTGAAAACTACGACCGCGAAGAATTTGACCGCATCTTGAAGGCTGCTGAGCAAATCAAAGCAGACAGCGATGTTTTGGTGGTTATCGGTATCGGTGGATCATACCTTGGAGCGAAAGCTGCCATTGACTTCTTGAACCACCACTTTGCAAACTTGCAAACAAAAGAAGAACGCAAAGCACCACAAATCCTATACGCTGGAAACTCCATCTCATCTACTTACCTTGCTGACTTGGTAGAGTATGTTGCAGATAAAGACTTCTCAGTAAACGTGATTTCTAAATCAGGAACAACAACTGAACCAGCTATCGCTTTCCGTGTCTTCAAAGAACTTTTGGTTAAGAAATACGGACAAGAAGAAGCTAACAAACGTATCTACGCAACAACTGACCGTCAAAAAGGTGCTGTTAAGGTTGAAGCAGATGCTAACGGTTGGGAAACATTTGTGGTTCCAGATGACATCGGTGGACGTTTCTCAGTATTGACAGCAGTTGGATTGCTTCCAATCGCTGCGTCAGGTGCAGACATCAAAGCCCTTATGGAAGGTGCTAACGCAGCTCGCAAAGACTACACTTCAGATAAAATCTCTGAAAACGAAGCTTACCAATATGCAGCTGTTCGTAACATCCTTTACCGTAAAGGTTATGCAACTGAAATCTTGGTAAACTACGAGCCATCCCTTCAATACTTCTCAGAATGGTGGAAACAATTGGCTGGTGAGTCAGAAGGGAAAGACCAAAAAGGTATCTACCCAACTTCAGCTAACTTCTCAACAGACTTGCACTCATTGGGTCAATTTATCCAAGAAGGAACTCGTATCATGTTTGAAACAGTTGTCCGTGTCGACAAACCTCGTAAGAACGTGATCATCCCTACTTTGGAAGAAGATCTTGATGGACTTGGTTACCTTCAAGGAAAAGACGTTGACTTTGTAAACAAAAAAGCGACTGATGGTGTTCTTCTTGCCCACACAGATGGTGACGTGCCAAACATGTACGTGACTCTTCCTGAGCAAGATGCCTTCACTCTTGGTTACACCATCTACTTCTTCGAATTGGCCATCGCCCTTTCAGGTTACTTGAACGCTATCAACCCATTTGACCAACCAGGTGTTGAAGCTTACAAACGTAACATGTTTGCCCTTCTTGGTAAACCAGGATTTGAAGAATTGAGCAAAGAACTCAACGCTCGTCTATAATTGAATAAAAAAGAGTGGTTTTACCACTCTTTTTGTTTTTTCTCGAAAAGAGAAATTGGACTCTGGCAAGACTTGTGATATAATATAGAGAGCAAAAAGGCAGATGCCTAGAGATTTTATAGGAGAAGATATGTCAAAAGATATTCGTGTGCGTTACGCACCAAGTCCAACAGGACTATTACACATCGGTAATGCCCGTACAGCATTGTTTAACTATTTGTATGCACGTCACCATGGTGGAACTTTTATCATCCGTATCGAAGATACTGACCGCAAACGTCATGTCGAAGACGGAGAACGTTCACAGCTTGAAAACCTTCGTTGGTTAGGCATGGACTGGGATGAAAGTCCAGAGACTCATGAAAACTACCGCCAGTCTGAGCGTTTGGAACACTATCAAAAATATATCGACCAACTCTTAGCTGAAGGAAAAGCCTACAAATCTTACGTTACAGAAGAAGAATTAGCAGCAGAACGTGAACGTCAAGAAGCAGCCGGTGAAACACCTCGCTACATCAACGAATACCTTGGTATGAGCCAAGAAGAAAAAGCAGCTTATGTGGCTGAACGTGAAGCGGCAGGCATCATCCCAACGGTTCGTTTGGCTGTCAATGAGTCTGGTATTTACAAGTGGCATGACATGGTCAAAGGTGATATCGAGTTTGAAGGTGGAAATATTGGTGGTGACTGGGTTATCCAAAAGAAAGATGGTTACCCAACTTACAACTTTGCTGTTGTGATCGATGACCACGATATGCAAATCTCTCACGTCATTCGTGGAGATGACCACATTGCCAATACACCAAAACAACTTATGGTTTATGAAGCGCTTGGATGGGAAGCACCTGAGTTTGGTCACATGACCTTGATTATCAACTCTGAAACTGGTAAGAAGTTGTCTAAACGTGATACCAACACCCTTCAGTTTATCGAAGATTACCGCAAGAAAGGTTACCTTCCAGAAGCAGTCTTTAACTTTATCGCCCTTCTTGGTTGGAATCCTGGTGGGGAAGACGAAATCTTCTCTCGTCAAGAACTCATCGAGCTCTTTGATGAAAATCGCCTTAGCAAGTCTCCAGCAGCCTTCGATCAGAAAAAACTGGACTGGATGAGTAATGACTACATTAAGAGAGCTGACTTGGCAACTATCTTTGAAATGGCAAAACCATTCCTTGAAGAAGCAGGTCGTTTGACTGATAAGGCTGAGAAATTGGTGGAGCTCTACAAACCACAAATGAAGTCAGTGGATGAAATTGTTCCATTGACAGATCTTTTCTTCTCAGACTTCCCAGAATTGACAGAAGCTGAACGAGAAGTCATGGCTGGTGAAACGGTTCCAACTGTACTTGAATCCTTCAAAGCGAAACTCGAAGCCATGTCAGACGATGAGTTTGTGGTAGAAAATATCTTCCCACAAATCAAAGCGGTTCAAAAAGAGACCGGAATAAAAGGGAAGAACCTCTTCATGCCTATCCGTATCGCTGTTTCAGGTGAAATGCATGGTCCTGAATTGCCAGACACGATTTACTTGCTTGGTCGTGAAAAATCTATCCAACACATTGAAAAATGTTGGAAGAAATTGCAAAATAGTAGATAAAAAGAGCTCAAATATTGAGCTCTTTTTATATGCATACTTGTTTGAAAATGCAAAAATTTTAGTGTATAATATTAATTGATAGGGCAAGGAAATAAGTTAGTGAGATGGTATTTTTTCAACTAGACTCGCCTTAGTCTAACATTATTCCTAATGCTGGTCAGTCTACTTATTTTTTCTTTGCGTTTTGCTGAATAGAGGCAGAAATTCTTTTGTTCATGCAGTTACTATCCCTTACAATGACTTTGTTTTCGATCACCAGAGTTTCTCTACAAAGATTTGGTCAATTTGTCCAGCTTTTTAGAGAAGTATATCTACTCTTTCTTTTTCAAATACAGAAAGAAATCGACCTTGCTCTGTTACCTTGCGTTAAGCAAGGTTTTTTTGTGGAATAGTACTAGGCAATTTACGATTTTGTTTTGGAGTGGTATAATATTAACTATCCTGATGAATAGAGGAACTCAAATGAAAGAATTTAACAAATCAATTAAATTAGAGCATGTGGCTTATGATATTCGTGGTCCAGTTTTGGAAGAAGCCATGCGTATGCGTGCAAATGGAGAAAAAATTCTTCGTTTGAATACAGGGAACCCAGCTGAGTTTGGTTTTACAGCACCAGATGAGGTGATTCATGACTTAATTATGAATGCCCGTGATAGTGAAGGTTATTCAGATTCAAAAGGGATCTTTTCAGCTCGTAAAGCGATTATGCAATATTGCCAACTGAAAAACTTCCCAAATGTAGGTATTGATGACATCTACCTTGGAAATGGGGTTAGTGAGCTAATCGTTATGTCCATGCAAGGGCTTTTGGACAACGGCGATGAAGTCTTAGTTCCTATGCCTGACTATCCTCTTTGGACGGCTGCAGTCAGCTTGGCCGGAGGAAATGCCGTACACTATATTTGTGACGAAGAAGCAGAATGGTATCCAGACCTAGATGATATCAAGTCTAAAATTAGTTCCAATACCAAGGCTATTGTGTTGATCAATCCAAATAATCCAACGGGTGCCCTCTATCCCAAAGAACTCTTGTTAGATATCATTGAGATTGCTCGCCAAAATGACTTGATTATTTTTGCGGATGAAATTTACGACCGTATGGTTATGGATGGCAATGTCCACACACCAGTCGCAAGTTTGGCTCCAGACCTTTTCTGTGTCAGCATGAATGGTCTGTCTAAATCTCACCGTATCGCTGGTTTCCGTGTGGGTTGGATGGTCTTGTCTGGGCCTAAACATCATGTAAAAGGCTACATTGAAGGTCTCAATATGCTTTCAAACATGCGCCTTTGTTCCAATGTCTTGGCTCAACAGGTTGTTCAAACTTCACTAGGTGGTCACCAATCGGTTGATGAATTATTATTGCCAGGTGGTCGCATCTACGAACAAAGAAACTTTATTTATAATGCCATTCAAGACATCCCTGGTTTATCAGCTGTTAAGCCAAAAGCAGGTCTTTATATCTTCCCTAAAATCGATCGCAATATGTACCGTATCGATGACGATGAACAGTTTGTCCTAGATTTCTTGAAGCAAGAAAAGGTGCTCTTGGTGCATGGACGTGGCTTTAACTGGAAAGATCCAGACCACTTCCGTATTGTTTATCTTCCACGTGTCGATGAGTTAGCCCAAATCCAAGAAAAGATGACTCGTTTCTTGAAGCAGTATCGTAGATAAGGCTTTCATAGCAAAAAAGCTGGAAACATTTGTCAGAGCTATTGACAAATAAGTAAGAATCAGATAGAATAGTAAAGTATGTTTAGTAACTGATCACTTTATAGCCGGCTAAACGAATACAAAATCTATGAGGAGGTATTCATCGTGAAACGTACTTATCAACCAAGTAAACTTCGTCGTGCGCGCAAACACGGATTCCGTAACCGTATGTCAACTAAAAACGGTCGTCGCGTATTGGCAGCTCGTCGTCGTAAAGGACGCAAAGTTTTGGCTGCATAATCCAAACAAATGAAACAAAGAAGTCAGTAGGAACTCGAGCCTACTGATTTTTCTTTTATCTAAAAGAGATTTTTCTAAAGTTATTGATTGAGAATAAACATTTTAGAAGACGTATTGAAAAAATCACATATAGAAAAAGCTCAAAATCAGAAGGTGAATTTCTGATTTTGAGCTTTTCTTTATTCTTTCAAATGATAAGAGTAGCTAGCAATGACGACATCTTCGTGCCATCTGAGAGCATATTTTAATTTAAGGCTCATTTGATTGTGGAGGATATTTTGCCAAGGCTTGTTAGGGATAAATTGAGGTACTAGAACTGTAACTGTGTAGTTCTTTTTCTTGGCTTCTTGAGATATTTTTCGAACATAGCGAACTGTTGGTGTGATGATATCGCGATAGCTAGTAGTAATGTTTTTTAGAGTGATATTTGGGAAGTAGTCGGCGAATTCTTGGAGGATTTCTTGGTCTTTTTCCTCCGTTTCCTTTGTGGAAATGTGCATAGCCAAAACTTCATCTCCTATGCTTTGAGCGTAATTAATCGCTCCAACGCTGACTCGAGTAACATTTCCCACTAAGACAAGGACGACATTGCCATCGTAGGTTTTCTTTTGAATTCCTTCATAAAGTCGAAGTTGTTTGGCTACTTTTTGGTAATGATTGTGTATGGACAAGAAGAGGAAGGTTAAGACTAGGATAATTGGGAAGAAGGGCCAGATATCTCCAAGTCTAAAGAAGAGTAAGATAAGAACGATAGCATAACAAATGATGGCACCGAGGATATTTGCAAAGGCAGATTTTAAGAAATGAGAGCCTTTTTCTTTTTTCCAGTGGCGAATCATCCCAGTTTGAGAAAGTGCAAAAGGAACGAAAACTCCGATAGTATAGAGAGGAATCAAGCGTTCTGTATTTCCGTTAAAAATGAGCAGAAGAATCATAGCGCCAAATGCTAGTGTTAAGATACCGTTTGAGTAACCTAGGCGGTCTCCCTTCTCCATAAAGAGATGGGGCATGTACTTGTTCTTAGCCATGTTGTAGGCCAACATCGGGAAGGCCGAAAAACCAGTATTTGCAGCAACGGCCAAGATTAGGGCTGTTGAAAATTGGAAGAGATAATAAACAATCTGACCAAGAGTTGAATCCCCTAAAATTCCTTTAGCCATTTGTGAGAGGATTGTTTCTCCGTGTTGAGGTGTAATCCCCATCCAGTAGTTTAAAAAGGTAATCCCTGCAAATAGAAATCCAAGAATCAGAGACATGATGGTCAGTGTCTGAGCGGCGTTCTTCTCTTTAGGAGTTTTGAAAAATGGAACAGCATTTGAGATTGCTTCAACCCCGGTTAATGAAGCTGAACCGCTGGTAAAGGCTCTTAAAATCAGGACGATTGAGAGACTTGGGACTGTTTGACCAATAGAGGAAGTTGCATGATAGCTGAGAGAACCTGTCAATAGTTGGAAGATACCAAACAATAAGAGGAAGACTGTACTAAAGATAAAAAGATAGACCGGAATCATCAGAGAACTAGCAGATTCCCTCAAGCCTCTCAGATTCAAAAGCATGAGTAAACAGACCAGAAAAATAGAAATGTGGAGGTTGTAGGGATGGAGAGCAGGAAGTGCAGCAGTGATTGCATCCGCACCTGCAGCCACAGATACGGCTACTGTTAGCATGTAGTCAACAAGCAGGCTTCCTCCAGCAATCAAACCTAACTCAGGGGAGAGGTTTTCTCGAGTAACCATATAGGCTCCCCCGCCTTGAGGGTAGGCATGGATGATTTGTCGATAAGATATCGTTAGGCTAGCTAGTAGTAAGAGGACAAAAATGCCGATAGGGAGACTCCACCAAATAGCTAGGGGAGAAAGACTAGCCAAGACGAGGATGACCTGCTCGGGTCCATAAGCGATAGAAGATAGGGCATCACTTGAAAGCATTGCAAGTGCCTGTGTTTTTCCAAGAAGTCCTCCTTCACCTTCAGTTAAGGACTTGAGAGGACGACCGATAAAGGTATATTTTAGTTTTGTAAACATTTTCTTTCCTTTTTTGAAAGTTTTAATAAGAGCTATTATACTGCTATGAGAATAAGTCGTCAAGAAAAAATGAATGATTTCAAAATATTTTTCCTATAAGGATGAGACTAGTTTTTGGTATAATAGAAGGTAGAAAAAACGAGGAAATATAAATGATTTTTGATACTCATACCCACTTGAATGTGGAAGAATTTTTGGGATGCGAAGAAGAAGAACTTGCCTTAGCGGCTGAAATGGGTGTAACTCGGATGAATATTGTTGGTTTTGACAAACCGACTATTGAGCGTGCTCTTGAACTAGTGGACAAGTATGACCAACTCTATGCGACGATTGGCTGGCATCCAACGGAAGCAGGGACATACACAGAGGAAGTGGAGTCTTACTTGCTAGAAAAACTAAAACATCCAAAAGTTGTTGCCTTGGGCGAGATTGGTTTGGACTATCATTGGATGACAGCGCCTAAAGAAGTGCAGGAGCAAGTTTTCCGCCGTCAGATTCAGCTATCTAAGGAACTGGACTTACCTTTTGTAGTTCACACCCGTGATGCGCTCGAAGATACCTATGAAATTATCAAAAGTGAAGGCGTCGGTCCCCGTGGTGGCATCATGCATTCCTTCTCTGGTTCTTTGGATTGGGCGGAGAAGTTTGTGGAGTTAGGTATGACCATTTCATTTTCCGGGGTGGTGACCTTTAAAAAAGCGACAGACATTCAGGAGGCTGCCAAAGAGTTACCTTTGGATAAGATTTTGGTAGAGACAGATGCCCCTTATCTAGCCCCTGTACCCAAGCGTGGTCGTGAAAACAAGACAGCATACACGCGCTATGTAGTAGACTTTATCGCCGATTTGCGTGGCATGACGACAGAAGAATTAGCTGCTGCGACAAGTGCCAATGCTGAACGAATATTTGGACTGGAACATAAATCATGAAAGAGAAAATTTCCCAAGTCATCGTAGTCGAAGGGCGTGATGATACGGCCAATCTCAAACGTTACTTTGATGTAGAGACCTATGAGACTCGTGGCTCCGCTATCAATGAGCAGGACCTTGAACGAATCCAACGTTTACACCAACGTCATGGAGTCATTGTCTTTACAGATCCTGACTTTAACGGAGAACGCATCCGTCGGATGATTATGACGGCCGTCCCGACAGTTCAACACGCCTTTCTCAAACGTGATGAGGCAGCGCCTAAATCCAAGACCAAGGGACGTTCACTGGGAATCGAACATGCCAGTTATGAAGACTTGAAGACAGCACTAGAACAAGTAACAGAACAGTTTGAAGTAGAAAGTGACTTTGATATTAAGCGTAGCGACTTGATTCGTCTTGGTTTTTTAGCAGGAACAGACAGTCGGAAGCGTAGGGAGTATCTAGGAGAAAGCCTTCGTATCGGTTATTCCAATGGCAAACAGATCCTCAAACGTTTGGAATTGTTTGGCATCAGTTTAGCTGAAGTTGAAGATGCCATGAAATCATATGAGAATTGAGAAACTCCCCCAAAATGTGGAGGGAATGTGATACAATAGAAGTAATCATATACGGTTTAATCAGGCTTGGTAGCAAGCATTAGAAAAGTGACTCCATAGGGTTTAAGCTGAGTGGAGATAATGAGGAAAAGTTATGGGAATCTTTGATTTTTTAAAAAAGACAGAAGCAACAAAAACAACTGAAATAACTGAATCCAATAAGGAAGCAGAAGAGTCTAAAAACAATGCATGTGTGGGAGTTTTGGACTTTCTCCCAATGAAAGAAACGAATCAATTATTGATCGTTGGGAGTCTAGAAGGTAGTATCAAGGTTGGAGATCAGTTGCAGTTTTGCAATCCCGACCAAGGAATGGAAAGTCTTGGTACTGTAGAGGTTAAAAAACTCAGCAGTCAAAACAAAGATGCAGATAGTCTAACGGATCAAGTTCTTGCCCATCTAGTGGTTGATAGGATTCCTTCTTTGGATAAACTGAAAAAGGGAAGTGTGCTCTTTAGTTCAGGTGTTGAGGAAGAGCAAAAATTATCTAGCTATTCAGATGCTCTTTATCGTGCTTTTGTAGCCATTCAAGAGGGGCAATTGACTAATGAAGACTATTTGGCAGCTAGCCTTGATGATAGCGTAGAGATTTCACGTCTCTTTTTATGGAAATGCCGTCAAAATCAGGAAACTGAAAGTGAAGAAAGCTATCAAGCCAACACTCGTAAGTTGGAACGTCTCGCGGAAATCGTCAAGGACAAGTTGTTAGCAGCAGATTCAGTTTATGCAGTTTATTCAGAAAAAACAGGCGAACCCTATCTTTTTTCAACGACCTATGACAGGGGAGAAGAGGGCTATCTTTGCACGGATCCCATGATTATGCTTTTGACACCATCTTGGTATCGCCAATTCAAGGAAACCATTGATAGTCGACCAAACTCAGTCGTAAAACTGATTGAAAATACGGAAGATAAAAAAGGGATTGAGAATTTCCTTGGGACAGCCTTTTACTTAAATGGTGCCTTGGGAGCAATCTTTAATTCCAAGGAAGTTAGCATCAGTGCCTCGGCCTTGGTTCAAAAACCAGATTTTTCTAATTTGCCAGAAATACAAGTTCCTGTCATGAATCCTGACCTAGTAAGATGGATGCTCTTGATGGGGCAGATGGACCAACCGACTACAGAGGAGCAAGAACTAGTTTATGGGCTTTACTACAAGTTCTTCTCTATGGCTATGCCTAAAGCAAAATTCTTGCTTCCATTAGATGCAACATCAGGATTCCCAGAGGATAATTCAGAAGGAAATTCCTTTGTTTTGGAAAAAGACGCTAACTTTAATATTCCCGTTAGAGAAGGAAAAGATGGGCGAAACGCTGTTCCAGTATTTACAGATTGGAAACGTCTGAGAATGGTTTTTGATGAAAAATGGAATGGGATGATTGAAGAAGCTGGAGGCATGATTGAAGGCTTTGACTATGCCATAAACCCAACGGAATACTATGAAGCGGGTGCCTATGTTAGCCTAACAACTTTTAGAGACATGCAAAAACTTAGTGAGGAACAAGAAGGAAGAGCTCAAGAATAGAAAGTTCTTGTACATTAGGAAACTATATAGTTTTATCTACATCCTACTTAAACCACTAACCTTTTTCAAAGATTGTGAAAGGAAACGATATGGCAAATAGAAGTTATATTTACTTAAAAAACGGAGATGAAGCCCGTATTCTAACAGAGGGAATTTACACAGTACCCTATTTTTGGCAATTGTTTTGGGATGAAGAAGATTTAAAAGCTCCGATTGCTCTCTGGGAAACAGCAGAAAAACTGGAAGAAGATGAAGAGCAAGCAGAAATATTTTACCAAGAGCAGAATGTAGATATCTTGCTTTCTATTGAAAAATTCCAGCAGAATGCCCTCAAAAACCGATCTTTTTTAGAAGAGAATGCCCCGCAATCCGTGCAACTATATGATGCCTTTGTTCATTATATTCTTGCAAACGTAAAAGATGGTGATGTGTTAGGATTTGATCTTTTGGATGTAGTTTTTATGGACCAAGTCTCTGTAGTCGCTGATAAACTGTTAAAAAATATCCGAGCTATTCGGGAAAATCAACCCAAAGATTTAGATTTTTCTCTAACGGATGAGAACTTAATAGGCCTTGCTATGGGCTTTCCTGATTATTATGCTTCAGAATTATTGCCAGAAGACAATATTCTAGATTCGGTTGCCTATCAGGATGAATTGAAGAAAATGACCCCCCAAGAAGATAAAAAACAGCTTGATATGACTGGAGCTGATTCAAAAGGGAACAAACATCGTGTTCTATTTGTATTTTGGATTTTGTTGGCAGGAATTATGTGGTTTCTATATATTATTTTTAGCTAATAATTAGAAAAGAGAGTAAATGAGAATTGCAGATTATAGCGTGACCAAGGCAGTACTGGAGCGTCACGGTTTTACCTTTAAAAAATCCTTCGGGCAAAATTTCTTGACCGATACCAATATCCTTCAAAAAATTGTGGATACGGCTGAAGTTGATGATCAAGTCAATGTCATCGAGATTGGGCCAGGGATTGGTGCCTTGACGGAGTTTTTGGCTGAGCGTGCAGCAGAGGTCATGGCATTTGAGATTGACCACCGCTTGGTACCAATCCTAGCGGATACTTTGCGGGATTTTGACAATGTGACTGTAGTAAACGAAGACATACTAAAAGTTGACTTGGCACAGCACATCCAGAATTTTAAAAATCCTGACTTACCAATTAAGGTAGTAGCAAACTTGCCTTACTATATCACAACTCCTATTCTCATGCACTTGATTGAAAGTGGGATTCCTTTTAGTGAGTTTGTGGTCATGATGCAAAAAGAAGTGGCAGATCGTATCTCTGCTCAACCAAATACCAAGGCTTACGGTAGCTTGTCGATTGCCGTTCAGTATTACATGACAGCCAAGGTTGCTTTTATCGTACCTCGTACAGTCTTTGTGCCAGCCCCAAATGTAGACTCAGCTATCCTGAAAATGGTACGCCGTCCAGAACCAGCGGTTGCGGTAGAAAATGAGAATTTCTTCTTTAAGGTTTCCAAGGCTAGTTTCACTCATCGTCGTAAGACCTTGTGGAATAACTTGACAGGTTATTTTGGAAAGACCGAGGAAGTTAAGGATAAGTTGACCAAGGCTCTGGAACAGGCCGGATTATCACCAAGTGTACGTGGAGAAGCACTTAGCTTAGAAGAATTTGCCAGTCTAGCAGACGCACTTAAAGGACAAGGACTCTAAGATGCAGGGACAAATCATTAAAGCCTTGGCGGGTTTCTACTATGTGGAGAGTGATGGCAAGGTTTATCAAACACGCGCGCGTGGGAATTTTCGTAAAAAAGGCCATACACCCTATGTTGGAGATTGGGTAGATTTTTCTGCGGAGGAAAATTCCGAAGGTTATATTCTCAAGATTCACGAACGAAAAAATAGTTTGGTTCGTCCACCCATTGTCAATATTGATCAAGCTGTTGTTATTATGTCCGTTAAAGAACCTGACTTTAATAGCAACTTGCTGGATCGCTTCTTGGTTCTTTTAGAGCATAGGGGCATTCATCCTATCGTCTATATTTCCAAGATGGACTTACTGGAAGATGGGGGAGAACTGGATTTTTACGAGAAGACTTATCGTGCTATTGGTTACGATTTTGTGACTAGTAATGAGGAACTCTTACCCTTGTTGACAGACAAAGTGACAGTCTTTATGGGGCAGACAGGTGTTGGAAAGTCAACCCTCCTTAATAAAATTGCACCTGACCTCAATCTAGAGACGGGAGAAATCTCTGATAGTCTAGGCCGTGGTCGTCATACTACTCGAGTTGTTAGTTTTTACAATCTCAATGGTGGAAAGATTGCGGACACTCCGGGATTTTCATCACTGGATTACGAAGTGTCAACGGCTGAAGACCTCAATCAGGCCTTTCCAGAGATTGCTAGTGTCAGTCGTGATTGTAAGTTCCGTACTTGTACCCATACTCATGAGCCATCATGCGCAGTGAAACCAGCAGTAGAAGAGGGTACCATTGCGACCTTCCGTTTTGACAACTACCTGCAGTTCCTCAGTGAGATTGAAAATCGCAGAGAAACCTATAAAAAAGTCAGTAAAAAATTCCAAAATAAGGAGAAACCTATGTCTCAATACAAGATTGCTCCGTCAATTCTGGCAGCAGATTATGCCAACTTTGAACGTGAAATTAAACGCCTAGAAGCAACTGGGGCAGAATACGCCCATATCGATATCATGGATGGTCATTTTGTACCTCAGATCAGCTTTGGTGCAGGTGTAGTCGAAAGTCTTCGACCTCATAGTAAGATGGTCTTTGACTGCCACTTGATGGTCTCTAATCCTGAACATCATTTAGAAGACTTTGCTCGTGCAGGAGCGGATATCATCAGCATACATGTCGAGGCAACACCTCATATCCATGGCGCTCTTCAAAAGATTCGTTCTCTCGGTGTTAAACCTTCTGTTGTCATTAACCCTGGTACGCCTGTTGAAGCCATTAAACATGTCCTTCATTTGGTGGACCAAGTCTTGGTGATGACAGTTAATCCTGGATTTGGTGGGCAAGCTTTCCTACCTGAAACCATGGACAAGGTTCGTGAGTTGGTTGTACTTCGTGAGGAGAAGGCCTTGAACTTTGAAATCGAAGTCGATGGCGGGATTGATGATAAAACGATTGCTCAAGCCAAAGAAGCTGGTGCGACAGTTTTTGTAGCAGGTTCTTATGTATTTAAGGGAGATGTCAATGAACGAGTGCAAGCTCTCAGAAATCAACTGGACTAGGGTTGCAGTTTTTGCTGGTGGAGATCGTGGACATTATCGGACAGATTTTGATTGTTTTGTCGGTGTGGATCGAGGCTCACTCTGGGTACTGGAGAAAAAACTTCCTCTTGCTTTAGCAGTTGGGGATTTTGATTCTGTGACTGTAGAAGAACGTCAGTTGATTCATGCACGTGCCCAACACTTTGTTCAAGCCCAGCCAGAAAAAGATGATACCGATCTGGAACTAGCACTTTTAACGATTTTTGAAAAAAATCCTCAAGCTCAGGTGACTATTTTTGGTGCCCTAGGTGGTCGCATCGATCATATGTTGGCCAATGTCTTTCTACCCAGCAATCCCAAATTGGCACCCTATATGCGCCAAATAGAGATTGAGGATAGGCAAAACTTGATTAGCTATTGCCCAGAAGGGACTAGTCAACTAGAGCCACGTTCGGACTACGATTATCTGGCCTTTATACCAGTTCGGGATAGCCAGTTGACTATTCTTGGTGCCAAGTATGAACTGACAGAGGAGAATTTTTTCTTTAAGAAAGTTTACGCTTCTAACGAATATATAGATAGGGAAGTTTCAGTGACTTGCCCAGATGGCTATGTGGTTGTACTGCATAGCAAGGACAGGAGATAGGATGGAGATTATATTACTACTGTTACTAATTGCTAACCTAGCCGGCCTCTTTCTTATTTGGCAGAGGCAGGAAAAGCAGGAGAAATACCTGACCAAGAGTTTAGAAGACCAGGCAGATAACCTTTCAGATCAGTTAGATTATCGATTTGAGCAAGCGCGACAAGCAAGCCAGCTGGACCAAAAAAATCTTGAAGTGGCTGTCAGTGACCGTTTGCAGGAGGTGCGAATCGAATTGCACCAAGGTCTGACTCAGGTTCGACAGGAGATGAATGAAAACCTCCTCCAAACCAGAGATAAGACTGACCAAAGACTACAGGCTTTGCAGGAGTCAAATGAGCAACGTTTAGAGCAGATGCGCCAAACGGTCGAGGAAAAGTTAGAAAAGACCTTGCAGACACGTTTGCAAGCGTCTTTCGAGACAGTTTCCAAGCAATTGGAATCTGTCAATCGTGGCCTTGGAGAAATGCAGACGGTTGCCCGTGATGTAGGCGCCCTTAATAAGGTCTTATCTGGTACAAAAACTCGAGGAATTCTAGGAGAATTACAATTGGGGCAGATTATCGAAGATATCATGACACCTGCCCAGTATGAGCGAGAATACGCAACGGTTGAAAACTCCAGTGAACGAGTGGAGTACGCTATCAAGTTACCTGGCCAAGGCGACCAAGAATATGTTTATCTACCAATTGACTCTAAGTTTCCACTGGCGGATTATTACCGCTTAGAAGAGGCTTATGAAGCAGGTGATAAGGAAGAAATCGAAAATTGTCGCAAATCACTCCAAACAAGCGTTAAGCGTTTTGCCAAAGATATCAAGAACAAGTACATAGCACCACCAAGGACGACCAATTTTGGAGTTTTGTTTGTTCCGACAGAAGGTCTTTACTCAGAAATCGTTAGAAATCCGAATTTCTTTGATGGTTTGAGACGGGAAGAGCAGATTATCGTAGCTGGACCAAGTACCTTGTCAGCCCTTCTCAACTCCCTATCGGTAGGCTTCAAAACTCTCAATATCCAAAAGAGTGCTGATCATATCAGTAAAACCCTTGCTAGTGTTAAGACCGAGTTTGACAAGTTCGGAGGCATTCTGGTCAAGGCACAAAAACATCTCCAACATGCCTCTGGCAATATTGATGAGTTATTAAACCGTCGCACCACAGCTATCGAGCGAACGCTCCGTCACATTGAGTTATCAGAAGGTGAGCCAGCGCTTGATCTACTCCAGTTCCAAGAAGATGAGGAAGAATATGAAGATTAGTCACATGAAAAAAGATGAGCTTTTTGAAGGCTTTTACCTGATCAAGTCAGCTGACCTAAGACAGACGCGTGCTGGGAAAAACTACCTAGCCTTTACCTTCCAAGATGATAGTGGGGAAATCGAAGGGAAACTCTGGGATGCCCAACCTCACAATGTTGAGGCATTTACTGCAGGGAAAGTTGTCCACATGCAGGGGCGTCGTGAAGTTTACAACAACACTCCACAGGTCAATCAAATTACCCTACGCTTACCTCAGCCTGGGGAACCCAATGACCCAGCAGACTTCAAGGTAAAATCACCAGTGGATGTTAAGGAAATCCGCGAGTATATGGCACAGATGATTTTCAAGATTGAAAATCCCATCTGGCAACGAATCGTTCGGAGTCTTTACACCAAATACGATAAGGAGTTCTACTCCTATCCAGCAGCAAAAACCAACCACCATGCCTTTGAGACAGGACTTGCTTATCATACTGCCACTATGGTACGTTTAGCTGAATTAATCGCAGATGTGTATCCACAGCTTAATAAGAGCTTGCTCTACGCCGGAATTATGTTGCATGACCTAGCCAAGGTTATTGAGTTGACAGGTCCCGACCAGACAGAGTACACAGTGAGAGGCAATCTTATCGGCCATATCGCTTTGATTGATAGCGAAATTACCAAAGCAGTAATGGAGCTGGGTATCGATGACACTCGAGAAGAAGTAGTTCTTCTACGTCATGTTATCCTCAGTCACCATGGACTACTCGAGTATGGTAGTCCTGTTCGTCCTCGTGTGATGGAAGCTGAAATCATTCATATGATTGATAATTTAGATGCTAGCATGATGATGATGTCGACAGCTCTCGCCCTTGTTGATGAGGGAGAAATGACCAATAAAGTCTTTGCTATGGACAATCGTTCTTTCTACAAGCCAAAATTAGACTAGAAACTAAAAAATGAGCTTTATTTATGCAATAAAGTTCGTTTTTTTACTTTAGTGTGATATAATGAGAAAAAGACTAATAAAAAAGAATGGTGAATAACTAATGAAATTAAGAAGAAGTGATCGGATGGTTGTTATTTCCAATTACTTGATTAACAATCCATACAAATTAACCAGTCTCAATACCTTTGCGGAAAAGTATGAATCTGCTAAATCTTCTATTTCAGAAGATATTGTCATTATTAAACGTGCCTTTGAAGAGATTGAAATCGGCCATATTCAGACGGTGACAGGTGCTGGTGGCGGTGTTATTTTCACACCATCTATCTCTACCCTTGAGTCTAAAACAATCATCGAAGAGCTTCGCGATAAACTTTCAGAGAGCGACCGCATTCTTCCAGGTGGCTACATTTATTTGTCTGACCTCCTTAGCACACCGGCTATTTTGAAAAATATCGGTCGTATTATTGCCAAGAGCTTTATGGATCAAAAGATTGATGCTGTCATGACTGTAGCAACTAAAGGAGTTCCGCTAGCAAATGCAGTTGCAAATGTTCTCAACGTACCTTTTGTCATTGTCCGTCGTGACTTGAAAATTACAGAAGGTTCAACTGTGAGTGTTAACTACGTTTCAGGTTCTAGCGACCGTATTGAAAAAATGTTCCTTTCAAAACGTAGCCTTAAAGCAGGAAGTCGAGTCTTGATCGTTGATGATTTCTTGAAAGGCGGAGGAACTATTAACGGTATGATTAGCCTTTTAACAGAGTTTGATTCTGAGTTAGCTGGTGTAGCTGTCTTTGCTGATAATGCGCAGGAAGATCGTGAACAGCAATTTGACTATAAATCACTCTTAAAAGTTACCAATATTGATGTGAAGAACCAACAAATTGAAGTTGAAGTTGGAAATATCTTTGGAACAGAAAAATAAGAATTGACTTGAAATACAAAGGTTGGAACTTTCGTCCCAGCCTTTCTTTAGTAAAGGATATAAAGGAGTCCGATGAAAACACCATTTATTAAACGTGAAGCCTTAGAAAAGATTGTTGAAGAGTTTCCAACACCTTTCCATCTCTACGATGAAAAAGGCATCCGTGAGAAAGCACGCGCAGTAAACAAAGCTTTTTCTTGGAATAAAGGATTTAAAGAATATTTTGCAGTTAAGGCTACTCCAAACCCAACTATTTTAGAAATCTTACAAGAAGAGGGTTGTGGAGTGGATTGTTCTAGTTATGTAGAATTGTTAATGAGTCATAAACTTGGCTTTTCAGGTTCTGAGATGATGTTCTCATCTAACAATACTCCAGATAAAGAGTATGCTTATGCCCGTGAACTGGGGGCTACAATCAATTTGGATGCCTTTGAAGATATCGAGCATTTAGAGCGTGCAGCTGGGATTCCCGATATCATCTCTTGCCGTTACAATCCTGGTGGAGTATTTGAACTAGGTACGGATATTATGGATCATCCTGGTGAAGCTAAGTTCGGGATGACAAAGGAACAACTCTTTGAAGCCTTTACTCTCTTGAAAGAAAAGGGAGCAAAAACTTTTGGAATTCATTCCTTCCTAGCTTCCAATACTGTTACTCACCTCTATTATCCTGAATTAGCTCGTCAGCTTTTTGAATTGGCTGTAGAAATAAAGGATAAATTAGGGATTTCCCTAGATTTTATCAATCTTTCTGGAGGAATTGGGGTCAACTATCATCCAGACCAGGAGCCAAATGATATTGCTTTGATTGGTGAGGGAGTTCGCCAGGTTTATGAAGAAGTCCTCACACCAGCAGGTCTTGGTCAGGTTAAAATCTTTACAGAACTAGGTCGCTTTATGTTGGCACCTCATGGAATTCTAGTTACAAAAGTAACGCATAAAAAGAAAACCTACCGTACCTATCTAGGAGTAGATGCGTCAGCTGTTAACCTGATGAGACCGGCTATGTATGGAGCTTATCACCACATTACAAATATGATGCATCCTGATAGTCAGACTGAAGTGGTTGATGTTGTTGGCTCTCTTTGTGAAAACAACGACAAGTTTGCGGTTAATCGTGAATTGCCTCAAACAGAGATTGGTGATCTATTAGTGATTCATGATACAGGTGCCCATGGCTTTTCTATGGGTTACCAGTACAATGCTAAACTTCGTTCAGCAGAAATTCTCTATACAGAGGGCGGAGGTACACGACTAATCCGTAGAGCTGAGAGACCAGAGGACTATTTTGCAACTCTCTATGGGTTTGACTTTGACAAAGATTAGAATAATTTATGAAAATCATGAAAGTTGAAAGTGAAAAACAGATTGTTTTCTAAAAAATAGACAAAATCTATTGTTTTCCTTTCAAGCATGATATAATAAAATTATGAAACGGTTTCAAGGAAGGTGGCGTTATGTCTGAAGAAACAATTGACTATGGACAAGTGACAGGAATGGTGCATTCGACAGAGAGTTTTGGGGCGGTAGATGGCCCTGGGATTCGTTTTATTGTCTTTTTGCAGGGCTGTCAGATGCGTTGCCAATATTGCCATAACCCTGACACATGGGCGATGGAAACCAATAAATCTCGTGTACGAACAGTAGATGATGTTCTAGAAGAAGCGCTTCGTTATCGTGGTTTCTGGGGAGACAAGGGAGGTATCACAGTCAGCGGAGGAGAAGCTCTCTTGCAGATTGATTTCCTAATTGCTCTCTTTACCAAGGCGAAAGAAAAAGGCATCCACTGTACCTTAGATACCTGTGCTCTTCCATTCCGTAACAAGCCACGCTATCTTGAAAAATTTGATAAATTAATGGCTGTGACTGATTTGGTTCTTCTTGATATCAAAGAAATTAATGATGCTCAACATAGGATTGTAACCAGTCAAAGTAACAAAACCATTTTAGCTTGTGCTCAATACTTGTCAGATATTGGGAAACCTGTCTGGATTCGTCACGTTCTCGTACCTGGTTTGACAGACCGTGATGAAGATTTGATTGAACTTGGGAAGTTCGTAAAAACTCTTAAAAACGTTGATAAGTTTGAAATCCTACCCTACCACACTATGGGAGAATTCAAATGGCGTGAACTTGGGATTCCGTATTCACTTGAAGGCGTTAAACCTCCAACAGCAGATCGTGTCAAAAACGCTAAGGAATTGATGGATACAGAAAGCTACCAAGATTACATGAAACGTGTTCATGGATAAAAAGAAGCCTGATGGGAACATCGGGCTTTTCTGATATAAAAAAAGCTTAGCTCGAATGCTAAGCCTTTTATTGTTTATCTAGAATGTTGTTTTCCAGAATTACGTTTTTGTTTTTCTTCTTGTTAGAAGTTGTGATAGCTGTTGCTGATTCAGGAGTCACATCCTTGCGAGCGCCTGAAGTTTTGCTTGCTTTTGGTGGGTTCTTTGCAAATTCTTCGCGTACTTTTTTACGAAGTTTTGGACGAATCATGTAGTTGACGATGAATTGTTGAAGAATCATCATGAAACCACCGACAACCCAGTAAAGTGTGACGCTGGCTGGAGAGAAGATGGAGAACATGACGATCATCATTGGACTCATGTAAATCATTTTCTTGAGTTGTTCTCTTTGAGTCTCGTCTTCAACTCCGTGTAGAGAAAGGAGTGATTGGATGTAGTAGAGAATACCAGCGCAGGCGATGAGAATCCAACTTGGAGAACCCAGTGCGATTCCTAAGAAGCTTGCTTCAGAAACACCTTCTGTGTGTTGAGCAGCAAAGTAGATAGCAGAGAAGAAAGGCATTTGAATGAGGATAGGGAAACATCCTACACCACCAAACATACTAATACCATGCTCTTTTTGAGCAGCAAAGAGAGCTTGTTGGGCTTCTAGTTTTTCTTCTTGAGTCGTTGCTTCTTTCAGACGAGTCTGATGTGGCTCAAGGACGTCTTTGAGAGCGTTCATCTTCTCAGAGTGAAGCGTCGCCTTCCATGATTGGTAGATACCAAGTGGCAAAATAATCAAGCGGACGATAATGGTTACGATGATAATACCGACACCGAAGCCAAGACCTTGATCATTAGCGAAGTACTTGATAGCTTCAGCCATAGGCGCTCCGATGGTATTCCAGATAAATCCAGTTGGCTGACCAGTCGCTTTGTCAACCTGAACGCAGCCTGTCAAGACTAATAGCATAGCCGCTCCCATGATAGAGAGGGCGATTCTTTTAATTGATTTCACTGTTTTCATTCCTTCTTTAAAAATTATACCTTTCTATTCTACTTTTTTTTGAAAATATACAATAGTTCTAGAGACCTAATTTGCGACTTTGAAGTCGGAATAGGAAGGAAAGTTGCTCAATTGGACGTCGAGATAGGTCACTTTTGAGAAAGGAGTTGGTCCTTTTCGGATTTCTTGGATGAACTTAGCCATGATAGCTGAAGACTCTGCTTGGGCAAGGATTTCAACTGTTCCGTCATCGTTGTTCCAGACACGACCAGTGATTCCACCTAGCTCGAGGGCAAGGGTATAGACACCCCAACGAAAGCCAACACCCTGAACGCGTCCCTGCGCAATCATTTTGACCTTTTGCATACCAAACCTCCTTGATTGTGTTATAATATTTCTATGACTATTATAACCTCTAAAGCTAATTCTGTGGTGAAAAATGCCAAGAAATTGCATCAAAAAAATATCGCAAATCTTCTTATTTAATTGAGGGTTGGCATTTATTTGAGGAAGCTCTTCAGGCAGGAGCAACGATTGAGAAAATTTTTGCCTTGGCAGAACATGGGGGAAAATTAGCTGACTATCCTCAGACAGTCTTGGTGACGGAAGAAATCTTGCTTGATTTGGCTGATTCACAAACACCTCAGGGCATTGTAGCTATTGTTCAAAAGGAAGAGGAGCAGTTGCCGGATTTGACCTCTGGAAAATATCTTTTCTTGGAAGATGTGCAGGATCCTGGAAATGTGGGGACCATGATTCGAACGGCAGATGCAGCAGGGTTTTCGGGAGTTATCGTTTCCAGCAAGTCAGCTGATATTTATAGTTTAAAAACACTTCGTTCAATGCAAGGCAGTCATTTCCACTTGCCGATTTATCGCATGCCTGTTGAAACATTTGTTGAAGAGGCGAAAAAGAGTCATTTGCTCATTCTAGCCACTACCTTATCCCAAAATTCTAAAGATTATCGTGAACTGGCTCGATTAGAGGATTTTGCCTTGGTTATGGGAAATGAAGGGCAGGGTATTAGTCCATTCATGGCAGATCAAGCAGATCAACTGGTTCACATCAGCATGAAAGGGCAAGCAGAAAGTCTCAATGTCGCTATTGCGGCAGGGATACTCATGTTTTATTTGAGTTAAAATAGTTTATTTTTGTTATAATCAATAAAAAAGATTTCATAAGGAGAAAAAGATATGAATCAAACAATTATTCAAGAACGTTCTGGCTTGAATCAATTTTATGCAAAAGTCTATGCTTTCGTAGGTATCGGGATAGCCTTATCTGCAATTGTCTCAGCTTTAATGTTAACAACCTTCCAAGATGTTCTCGTACAGTTAATGCTTAACGCCCGCATATGGTTAATTGTAACAGGAGTAGTTGAAGTTGCTCTTGTCATATTCGCAAGTGGTTTAGCATTAAAGAATAGTCCAGCAACCCTTCCAATATTTCTGCTCTACTCAGCGATTAATGGTTTTTCACTAAGCTTCATTGTGTCGCTCTATCTTCCCGGGACAGTTTTGACAGCCTTTATCTCCAGTGCAGCCCTCTTCTTTGTCATGGCTATCGTAGGAGTAGTCATTAAAAAGGATTTGAGTGGGATCGGTCGTGCTTTGATTGCAGCCCTATTTGGTTTGATACTAGCTATGGTTGTCAATATCTTCTTAAATAGTGACCTAATGGATTACATTATTAGTATTGTTATGGTGCTTGTTTTTGCAGGTCTCATTGCTTGGGATAATCAAAAAATTCGTTATGTTTACGAAGAGTCAGATGGTCAGGTAGCTACAGGCTGGGCAATTTCTTTAGCACTTAGCCTCTACCTCGACTTTATCAACCTCTTCCTTAGCTTCCTACGTATCTTTGGAAGAGACGATTAATACTTTTAGAGCTCAAATGAGCTCTTTTTTATTTTTACTTTCATTTTTACTAGCAAAAAGGTATAATCTTTTTATTATTCAAAAGGAGGAACGTATGAAGAAAAGTTTTATCCATCAGCAGGAAGAGATTTCCTTTGTAAAAAATACCTTTACCCAGTATTTAAAAGATAAGTTAGAAGTAGTAGAAGTACAAGGTCCAATCTTAAGTAAGGTTGGAGACGGGATGCAGGATAACCTTTCAGGGATTGAACATCCGGTATCTGTTAAGGTTCTGCAAATTCCAGACGAAACCTACGAGGTGGTACATTCGCTTGCTAAGTGGAAACGCCATACTTTGGCACGTTTTGGTTTCGGTGAAGGAGAAGGTCTCTTCGTTCACATGAAGGCTCTTCGTCCAGATGAAGATTCACTAGATGCGACTCATTCGGTTTATGTGGACCAGTGGGACTGGGAAAAGGTTATTCCTAATGGACAACGCAACATAGCCTATCTTAAAGAAACGGTTGAAAAAATTTATAAGGCCATTCGTTTAACAGAGCTGGCAGTCGAAGCCCGCTATGATATTGAGTCAATCTTGCCGAAGCAAATTACTTTTATCCATACTGAAGAGTTGGTTGAACGCTATCCAGACTTGACACCAAAAGAACGTGAAAATGCTATCTGTAAGGAATTCGGTGCAGTCTTCTTGATTGGTATTGGTGGAGAATTATCAGATGGAAAACCTCATGACGGACGTGCTCCGGACTATGATGACTGGACAACAGAATCTGAAAATGGCTACAAGGGCCTAAATGGAGATATCCTTGTTTGGAATGATAATTTGGGTGCAGCCTTTGAATTGTCTTCAATGGGGATTCGTGTCGATGAAGACACGCTTCGTCGTCAGGTAGCTATTACAGGAGATGAAGACCGCTTATCTCTTGAATGGCATAAGGCTCTCTTGAATGGACTCTTCCCATTGACAATCGGTGGAGGAATTGGGCAGTCTCGTATGGCCATGTTCTTGCTTCGTAAGAAACATATCGGTGAAGTTCAAACCAGTGTTTGGCCACAAGAAGTCAGAGATACTTACGAGAATATTCTTTAATCAATCGAACCGAGAGGTTCGATTTTCTTATTTCATCAGAATTTGGTATAATATACCTTATGAAAATCGTATCAGGAATTTACGGAGGACGTCCTTTAAAGACCTTGGACGGCAAAACAACGAGGCCGACATCGGACAAGGTCCGAGGAGCTATTTTCAATATGATTGGCCCTTACTTTGAAGGAGGACGTGTGCTAGATCTCTATGCTGGTAGTGGAGGTCTATCCATCGAGGCAGTTTCAAGAGGAATGTCGAGCGCTGTCCTAGTTGAGAAGGATCGCCGAGCACAGAATATTGTGGCAGAAAACATTCAGATGACCAAGGAAACCTTTAAATTTCAATTATTGAAAATGGAATCCAGTCGTGCATTAGAACAGGTTGAGGGTGTCTTTGATCTTGTTTTTTAGATCCTCCCTATGCCAAGGAGCAAATCGTATCCGATATTGAAAAAATGGCGGAGAGAAATCTTTTTTCAGAAGATGTCATGGTGGTCTGCGAGACCGATAAATCAGTAGAGCTTCCAGAAGAAATCGCCTGTTTAGGCATCTGGAAGGAAAAATATATGGGATTAGTAAGGTGACGGTTTATGTCAGATAAAATTGGGCTATTCACAGGTTCGTTTGATCCAATGACAAATGGGCATATGGATCTTATTGAGCGTGCAAGTAAAATCTTTGATAAATTGTATGTAGGGATTTTTTATAATCCGCACAAAAATGGATTTTTACCGATAGAAAGTCGGCTAGAGACGGTTGAAAAAGCGGTGGCACATCTGAATAATGTTCAAGTCATTGCTTCTCATGATGAATTAGTCGTTGATGTTGCTAGAAAACTGGGTGTCCATGTTCTTGTTCGTGGTTTGCGTAACGCTGCGGATCTTCAGTATGAAGCCAGTTTTGATTTTTACAACCATCAATTAGCAGGAGAGATTGAGACAGTCTATCTCCATAGTCGCCCAGAGCATGTATATATCAGCTCTTCAGCTGTGAGAGAACTATTGAAGTTTGAACAAGATATTAGCAAGTATGTACCAAATGTAGTCTTGGAGGAGTTAAAACATGAAGAAAAAACTAGATGGCCCATATATTTAATCATCGGGCTCATTATCACTTTTATAGCTTTTACGGTGCCACTTCCTTATTACATTGAGGTGCCAGGGACTTCAGAAGATATTCGAAAGGTTTTACAGGTCAATAATCAACCTGACCAAGAAGAAGGTTCCTACCAGTTTGTGACGGTTGGAGTCAAGCATGCCAGACTGGTGGACTTGGTTTATGCTTGGCTGACACCTTTTACGGATATTCGAAGTGCTAAAGAGATGACAGGTGGTTCTTCAGATGCAGAATTTATGCGGATCAACCAGTTTTACATGGAAACTTCGCAAAATATGGCCAAATATCAAGGTCTGAAAACTGCTGGTAAGGAGATAGAACTCAAATACCTGGGTGTCTATGTTTTGACCGTGACAGATAACTCGACTTTCAAGGGTATCCTCAATATTGCCGACACAGTAACAGCTGTCAATGATAAGACTTTTGAGAGTTCCAAGGAAATGGTCGACTATGTTAATTCTCAAACGCTAGGTGATAAGGTTAAGGTTACTTATCAAGAAGATGGGAAAGTCAAAACCGCTGAAGGAAAAATCATTACTCTGGAAAATGGGAAAAACGGTATTGGAATCGGTTTGATTGACCGCACAGAAGTGTCAAGTGATGTGCCAATCAAGTTTTCAACTGCTGGCATTGGTGGCCCGAGTGCTGGAATGATGTTTAGTTTATCCATTTATACGCAAATTGCAGATCCAACTCTTCGTAATGGACGCATCATCGCTGGTACAGGAAGTATCGACAGAGATGGAAATGTTGGTGATATTGGTGGAATTGACAAAAAAGTTGTTGCTGCTTCAAAAAAAGGAGCTACTGTATTCTTTGCTCCTAACAATCCAGTAACTGAAGAAGCTAAAAAGGCCAATCCTAATGCTAAAAGTAATTATGACACGGCTGTAGAAGCTGCTGAAATGATTAAAACAGACATGAAGATTGTTCCTGTAAAAACACTTCAGGATGCAATTGATTACTTGAAAAACAACCCATAAAATATAGTAAAAGTCCATAGACTAGCGTAGAAAAAGAGAAGATGGTATAATAGGCAGATGATTCAATTGTTTTTACCCTCAGTAGTCATATGTTTTTTGTCTACCTAGTTTTTCAACTCTTGAAAGATTTGGTCAAATGGGATCAAATTTTGAAGGTGACCAAGGACAATGCGAGGAAGGTACGACTTTTGGTAGTATTGTGTAGTATCGGTTTAGGGTATTTAATTAGTTCCTTTTTCCTAAATCTCTACCAACTTTGGCAAGAAGCCGTACGGACATTATTTTAGACTCGAAAGTAAAGGAAAATAGTTATGGAAAAAATTGTAGTTCGAGGTGGCGATAATCGCCTAGTCGGAAGTGTCACCATTGAGGGTGCGAAAAATGCAGTTTTGCCACTACTTGCGGCGACGATTTTAGCAAGCGAAGGAAAAACAGTTTTAAAAAATGTTCCTATCTTGTCAGATGTCTTTACCATGAACCAGGTAGTTCGTGGATTAAATGCGAAAGTTAATTTTGATCAAGATGCACACATTGTTGAAGTGGATGCAACAGATGATATCACAGAAGAAGCTCCTTATAAGTATGTCAGCAAGATGCGTGCTTCTATTGTAGTCCTGGGTCCAATCCTAGCTAGAGTTGGTCACGCTAAAGTTTCGATGCCAGGTGGATGTACAATCGGTAGTCGTCCGATTGACCTTCACCTTAAAGGTTTGGAAGCAATGGGGGCTAAGATCGCCCAAACAGCTGGTTATATCGAAGCTAAGGCAGAACGCTTACATGGTGCACATATCTACATGGACTTCCCTAGTGTTGGAGCTACTCAAAACTTGATGATGGCAGCAACTCTTGCTAACGGTGTAACTGTTATCGAAAATGCCGCGCGTGAACCCGAGATTGTAGACTTGGCAGTCCTGTTAAATAAAATGGGTGCAAAGGTCAAGGGAGCAGGAACAGAGACCATTACTATTACGGGTGTCGAAAGACTGCACGGTGCGACCCACAATGTGGTTCAAGACCGTATCGAAGCTGGAACTTTTATGGTAGCGGCTGCCATGACTGGTGGAGATGTCCTGATTCAAGATGCCATCTGGGAACACAACCGTCCCTTGTTGGCGAAATTACAGGAAATGGGTGTTGAAGTCATCGATGAAGATGAAGGTATCCGCATCCGTTCTCAACGAGACAAACTGAAAGCAGTTCATGTCAAGACCTTACCACATCCAGGGTTTCCTACGGACATGCAGGCTCAATTTACTGCTCTTATGACGGTTGCTCAAGGAGAATCAACTATGGTTGAGACAGTCTTTGAAAATCGTTTCCAACATCTAGAGGAAATGCGTCGCATGGGCTTGCATTCTGAGATTATCCGTGACACAGCTCGTATCGTCGGAGGTCAACCTCTCCAAGGGGCAGAAGTGCTGTCTACGGACCTTCGTGCCAGTGCAGCTTTGATATTGACTGGTTTAGTGGCTGAAGGTGAGACTGTTGTTGGGAAACTTGTCCATTTAGATAGAGGTTATTATCGTTTCCATGAAAAATTAGCTCAGTTGGGAGCTAATATTGAACGGGTAAGTGTGGAAGCTGATGAAGATGAATAAACAAGTATCTTATGTGCTACGTCGATTTCTATTGGTCATTATTGTTTTGCTTCTAGGGGTCTTGGCGCTTGGAATTGGCTTGATGATTGGCTACGGTATCTTAGGCAAAGGTCAAGACCCATGGGCAATTTTAGCACCAGAAAAGTGGCATGAGTTAATTGCGAAATTTACAGGAAAATAGGCTGGGGGACCAGCCTTTTTCTAAGAACAAAACTAAGGAGAAAAGATGAATAAAAAACAAGGCAGGCTCTAATTGGCCTCTTGCTCTTTTTGCTCTTGTCAGCAGGAAGCTACTATATTAAACAAATGCAGTCTTCCAACACTGCACCACAAACACAAGCAAAACAAAAATCACAGTCGACTGATACTCCAAGTCAAGAACTGGCTGAAAGTGTACTGACCGATTCAGTTAAAAAACAAATTAAGGGTACTCTAGAGTGGAATGGCGCAGGAGCCTTTATCGTAAATGGGAACAAAACGAACTTAGACGCAAAGGTTTCAAGTAAACCCTATGCCGATAATAAGACAAAAACTGTAGGTGGAGAGACGGTTCCAACTGTCGCTAATGCTCTCATGTCAAAAGCGACAAGACAGTATAAGGATCGCGAAGAGACGGGTAATGGTTCGACCTCTTGGACCCCAGCAGGATGGCATCAGGTCAAAAACCTAAAAGGAAGTTATAATCACGCTGTAGATAGGGGACATTTATTAGGCTATGCCTTAATTGGTGGTCTAGATGGTTTTGATGCATCTACTAGTAATCCCAAAAATATCGCTGTACAAACAGCTTGGGCCAACCAAGCACGCGCAGAAGATTCCACGGGACAAAACTACTATGAAAGTTTAGTTCGAAAAGCCTTGGATCAAAATAAGCGGGTGCGGTACCGTGTTACATTGCTTTACGCTACAGAAGAAGATTTGGTTCCTTCTGCATCTCAGATTGAAGCCAAATCATCTGATGGTGAATTGGAGTTTAACGTCGTAGTTCCTAACGTTCAAAAGGGAATTCAGTTAGATTACCGAACAGGAAAAGTAACTGTTACAAAGAACTAATAGATAGTTGGTCCCTTATTGTTTCGATAGGGGATTTACTATAGAAATCGAAAATTAATGTGTAGAAGTTGAAAAATATGGTATAATAGTCTCAATTATACTTTTTAGGAGAAGGAAAATGGAAGACCCGAGCAGTCAGGATTTGTTACTGCAGTTTGTATTATTAGTTGTTTTGACCTTTTTAAATGCTTTTTTCTCTGCGACAGAGATGGCTATGGTTTCCCTTAGTCGTTCACGTGTTGAACAAAAGGCAGAAGAAGGTGATAAACGTTATATCCGTTTGCTAAAGGTACTTGAAAACCCCAATCATTTTTTATCAACCATTCAAGTTGGGATTACTTTAATTACGATCTTGTCAGGGGCTAAACTAGCAGACTCTCTTGGACAATTGATAGCCTCATGGATGGGAAATAGCGAAACTGCGCATGCAATCGCAAGCTTCCTGTCACTTGCTTTTTTGACCTATATCTCTATCGTTTTTGGTGAACTTTATCCTAAACGCATTGCTCTAAATCTTAAGGATGCCTTGGCAATCCGAACAGTACCATTTATTATTGCTCTCGGTAAGATTGTGAGTCCCTTTGTTTGGATGTTGTCAGCATCAACCAATCTTTTAAGCCGTTTGACGCCGATGACATTTGACGATGCGGACGAAAAAATGACTCGTGATGAGATTGAGTATATGCTCACCAATAGTGAAGAAACCTTGGATGCTGATGAAATTGAAATGTTACAGGGTATTTTCTCTTTAGACGAACTTATGGCACGTGAAGTCATGGTTCCTCGAACAGATGCCTTTATGGTAGATATCCAAGATGACACTCAGACCATTATCGAAAGTATCTTAAAACAAAACTTTTCTCGAATTCCTGTCTATGATGATGACAAGGATAACGTGATTGGTTTGATTCACACCAAGAGTCTGCTAAAAGCTGGGTTTACCGATGGTTTTGACAATATCGTATTGAGAAAGATATTACAGGAACCTCTCTTTGTACCAGAAACTATTTTTGTGGATGCTTTATTAAAAGAATTGAGAAATTCACAAAGACAAATGGCTATTCTTCTCGATGAATATGGAGGAATGGCAGGGTTAGTTACTCTTGAGGACTTGCTCGAAGAGATCGTCGGCGAAATTGATGATGAAACTGACCGTGCTGAGGTCTATGTTCATACTATCGGCGAGGACACTCATATTGTCCAAGGGACCATGAATTTGAACGATTTCAATGATTATTTTGATGTCGAGCTTGAAAGTGATGATGTAGATACCATTGCTGGTTATTATTTGACAGGTGTGGGAACTATTCCAACATCAGAAAAACTCAGTTATGAGTTAGATAGTGGTAACAAGCATATCATCTTGACAAATGACAAGGTAAAAAATGGTCGTGTCACCAAGCTTAAGGTTCAAATTCAAGAGCTTGAATCAGAAGAAGAAACAGAATAAAACAAAAGCTTTATCAGAGAAAACTGATAAAGCTTTTTTGAGCGGTCTTTTTTGTTTACCCTGAAAGCTTGGATTTTAAATCCAAGCTCTAAAAAATACCCTCGCCCCAAACTCGCCCCAAAATATTTTTAAAGTTATCCTTTTTTATCCTAAAGAAAAATAAAAAAGCCCGTAAAATCGGACTTTCTTTTCGGATAAATTTCTATAAAAAAGTATAAAAAAGGCGGTAGACGGATTTGAACCGACGATCAAGCTTTTGCAGAGCCGTGCCTTACCACTTGGCTATACCGCCTTGACTTTTATTATTATACCTTGAAAATTGTTTCTCGTCAATAGTTTTCTTTTCTGAAAACATAAGATTCAAATGTTTAAAAAAACATGCGACAAAATATTCTGAAAATTCGTTTACTTTTTGAAAAAACTGTGGTATAATCTTCAATATCCACAATTTAAAACAAGGAGTTTATAAATATGAAAAAAATCGGATTTTTGCGGTAGCAGGGGTTGCCCTACTTGCAACAGGCGTTCTCACAGCTTGCGGTTCTTCAAAATCATCAAATGCTGAAGCACCAAAGGCTTATGGCTATACTTATACTGCTGACCCAGAAACATTGGACTACCTAATTTCTGGTAAACAAAGTACAAAAGTTGCTACTTCAAATGGTATCGATGGTCTCTTTACAAATGACCAATATGGAAATCTAACTCCTGCAGTCGCTGAAGACTGGTCAGTGTCTCAAGATGGATTGACATATACATACAAGATTCGTAAAGGTGTAAAATGGTTCACATCTGATGGTGAAGAATATGCAGAAGTAACTGCAAATGACTTTGTTACAGGTTTGAAACACGCAGCCGACAATAAATCAGCTGCTCTTTACCTAGCACAAAATTCTGTAAAGGGATTGGCTGACTATTTATCAGGGACTAATACAGACTTTTCTGCAGTAGGTATTAAAGCTGTTGATGATTACACTCTTCAATATACATTGAACCAACCTGAACCATACTGGAACTCTAAATTATCTTATGGAATCTTCTGGCCTTTGAATGCAGAGTTTGAAAAATCAAAAGGTAAAGACTTTGGTAAGGCAACAGATCCAACATCATTGCTTTACAATGGTCCATTCTTGCTTAAGGGATTGACAGCTAAGTCTTCTATCGAATTTGCAAAGAATGATCAGTATTGGGATAAAGACAATGTTCACATCGATACTGTAACACTTTCTTACTATGATGGTTCAGACCAAGAGTCACTTGAGCGTAACTTTACAAATGGTGCATATAGTTATGCACGTCTCTTCCCTACTAGCTCAAACTACTCTAAAGTAGCAGAAACATACAAAGACAACATTTACTATACCCCACAGGGAGCTGGTATTGCTGGTTTAGGTGTTAACATTGACCGTCAAAGTTATAAATATACATCAAAAACAACTGATGAAGAAAAGACTTCTACTAAGAAAGCTCTTCTTAACAAAGACTTCCGTCAAGCTTTGAACTTTGCTTTTGACCGTTCTTCTTATTCAGCTCAGCTAAATGGTAAAGATGGAGCAGCACTTGCTGTTCGTAACCTCTTTGTCAAACCTGACTTTGTTTCTGCTGGAGATAAGACATTTGGTGACTTGGTTACTGAGAAGGTTGTTTCTTATGGTGATGAATGGAAAGACGTAAACTTTGCGGATGCTCAAGATGGTCTATACAATGCTGATAAAGCTAAAGCAGAACTAGCTAAAGCTAAAAAAGCACTTGAAGCAGATGGTGTAAAATTCCCAATCCACTTGGATATTCCAGTTGACCAAACATCTAAAAACTATATCGCTCGTATCCAATCATTTAAACAATCTGTTGAGACGGCTTTGGGTACAGATAATGTAGTTATCGATATTCAACAAATCACTACAGATGAATTACAAAATGCTACATACTACGCAGCTAGTGCGGCAGCAGAAGATTGGGACCTTTCAGGTGCTGTTGGATGGAATCCAGACTATGATGATCCATCAACATACCTTGACATCTTGAAAACAACTAATAGTGAAACAACTAAGTCCTACATGGGCTATGATAATCCATCAAACCCAGCGGTTGCTCAAGTTGGTTTGAATGATTATGACAAATTAGTTGATGATGCAGCTAGTGAAACAACCGATCTTAATAAACGTTATGAGAAATATGCAGCAGCTCAAGCTTGGTTGACAGATAGCTCACTCTTCCTTCCAGCTATGTCTTCTTCAGGAGCAGCACCAATCATTTCTCGCGTAGTACCATTCTCAGCATCTTATACTCAATCTGGTGATAAAGGTTCAGATGTTTACTTCAAATATCTTAAATTGCAAGCGAACACTGTAACTGCTAAAGAGTACAAAGAAGCTCGTGAAAAATGGCTCAAAGAAAAAGCTGAATCAAACGAGAAAGCTCAAAAAGAATTAGCGAGCCACGTGAAATAAATAATGCTCATCAGAACTTTCTCTCCAAAAGGAGAAGGTTCTTTTGGGATTTTAAAGGAAATAATATGAAAAAATATGTTTTTATGCGTATCTTGCGGTCGTTAGTTTCTATCTTTTTAGTAACGACCTTGATTTACACAATCATCTATACGATGGTTCCACGGAAGTTGATCTTCAAACAAGATACTAACTACAATAAAATTGCAACTACAGCTGATAAACGCGATAACTATGAAAATACCGTTTATGAGCGTATGGGTTATATCGAATATTACGATACAAAAGAGTTGCAGGAAAAAGCTAGTAGCATTGACCCTTCTGTAACCGTTGATGCAAACGATACAAATAAAGCTATCTATGAAAAATATATCCAACAACTTGGGAATGGTTGGACTTTAGGTCAGTTCACTGAGAGTGGTCAGTTCTATGCGACTCGTGAAATCCCTATTTTCGAGCGTGTGTTCAAATTCTATGCAAACTTGCTTGATATTGACTATACAAACAAGATTCAAGACCCAGAAAATCCTAATTTAGAGCGTTATTTGCGATTTGAAAACGATCCAGCGATTGGATGGTCTTTGGTAGGTTCAGGGACTAAACATAAATACCTCCTGTACTTCAATAGTCAATTCCCATTTGTTCACCAAAACTTTGTTAACTTGAACTTAGGAGATTCTTACCCAACTTATGCCAATACTCCTGTTCTTCAGGTTATCACACAAGGTCAAGGACAAACCAAGACTTCAGAAGTTCAATTCCCAACAGGTAAGAAAACTTCATCAGTCAACATTTACTCAAGAACATACAAATCTCCAAGTCAGGCAGATGCACGTGAAGTAGCAAACTATGGTAAGGATGATCCTTATACAGCTACTGAAAGTAATTATCAGTATCCTTCAATGATTACAAGCTCTGCTATCACAGGTTTGATTGGTCTTGCTATTTCATACGCGATTGCAATTCCACTTGGTTCTGCAATGGCTCGTTACAAGAATACATGGATTGATAGTTTCTCTACAGGAGTATTGACTTTCTTGCTTGCTCTTCCAACTATTGCCCTTGTTTATATCATTCGTTTGATTGGATCTTCAATTGGATTCCCAGATTCATTCCCTATCTTGGGTGCTGGAGACTGGCGTTCATATGTTTTACCTTCAGTTATTCTTGGTTTGCTTGGAGCACCTGGTCTAGCTATCTGGATTCGTCGTTATATGATCGACTTACAATCACAAGACTTTGTACGTTTTGCTCGTGCTAAGGGTCTTTCTGAAAAAGAAATTTCTAATAAACACATCTTTAAGAATGCTATGGTACCACTTGTTTCAGGTATTCCTGGTTCTATTATCGGTGTTATCGGTGGAGCAACTCTTACTGAAACAGTCTTCGCCTTCCCAGGTATGGGTAAAATGTTGATTGACTCTGTAAAAGCGTCAAATAATAACATGGTTGTTGGTCTGGTCTTCATCTTTACAAGTGTCTCAATTTTCTCTTACTTAATCGGAGATATTTGGATGACTATTATTGACCCTCGTATTAAGTTGACAGAGAAAGGAGGCAAATAATGTCTACAATTAGCAATGATAAATTTCAATTTGTAAAACGTGATGATTTTGCCTCTGAAGCAATTGATGCTCCTGCTTACTCATACTGGGGTTCTGTTTTTAGACAGTTTTTGAAGAAAAAATCAACAATCATCATGCTCGGTATTTTGATTTCCATCGTATTGATGAGTTTCATCTACCCAATGTTCTCAGATTTTGACTTCAACGATGTAAGTAAAGTAAATGATTTTAGTGCTCGTTACATTAAGCCAAATGCTGAACATTGGTTTGGTACAGATAGTAATGGTAAGTCTCTTTTTGACGGTGTCTGGTTTGGAGCTCGTAACTCTATCTTGATTTCCGTGATTGCGACCTTCATCAACGTTGTTATCGGTGTTATTGTCGGCGGTATCTGGGGTATTTCAAAATCAGTTGACCGTATCATGATGGAAGTTTATAACGTTATCAATAACATCCCATCACTTTTGATTGTTATTGTTTTGACTTACTCTATCGGTGCAGGTTTCTGGAACTTGATCTTTGCCATGAGTGTAACCACTTGGATTGGTATTGCTTATATGATTCGTATCCAAATCATGCGTTACCGTGATTTGGAGTACAACCTTGCTTCACGTACACTCGGAACACCAACTTACAAAATCGTCATTAAAAACATCATGCCTCAATTGGTATCTGTTATTGTTACTACCATGTCACAAATGCTTCCTGCATTTATCTCATATGAAGCCTTCCTATCATTCTTTGGACTTGGCTTGCCAATCACAGTACCAAGTTTGGGACGTTTGATTTCAGATTATTCTCAGAACGTAACAACAAATGCTTACCTCTTCTGGATTCCATTGACAACTTTGGTTTTGGTATCCTTGTCACTTTTCGTAGTTGGTCAAAACCTAGCGGATGCTAGTGATCCACGTACACATAGATAGGAGTAGACATGACAAAAGAAAAAATGTAATTTTGACTGCTCAAGATATTGTCGTGGAATTTGATGTTCGTGACAAGATTTTGACAGCTATTCGAGGCGTCTCCATCGATTTGATTGAGGGGGAAGTTCTCGCTTTAGTTGGTGAGTCAGGTTCAGGTAAATCAGTTTTAACAAAAACCTTCACAGGAATGTTAGAAGAAAACGGACGTATTGCGAAAGGTAGTATTATTTATCGTGATCAAGATTTGACTGAACTTTCTTCTAATAGAGATTGGGAACAAATCCGAGGTGCCAAGATTGCAACTATCTTCCAGGATCCGATGACCAGCCTTGACCCAATCAAGACAATCGGAAGTCAAATCACTGAAGTTATTGTAAAACACCAAGGTAAATCAGCTCAAGAAGCAAAAGAATTGGCAATCGACTATATGAATAAGGTCGGTATCCCTGATGCTGAGAGACGTTTTGATGAATACCCATTCCAGTATTCTGGTGGGATGCGTCAACGTATCGTAATTGCAATTGCTCTTGCCTGTCGCCCAGATGTGCTTATCTGTGATGAGCCAACAACAGCCCTTGATGTAACCATTCAAGCTCAGATTATTGACTTGTTAAAGACACTGCAACAGGAATACCACTTTACAACAATCTTTATTACCCACGACCTTGGTGTCGTAGCAAGTATTGCTGATAAAGTTGCAGTTATGTATGCTGGTGAAATTGTTGAGTATGGTACAGTTGAAGAAATTTTCTACGACCCACGTCACCCATACACATGGAGTCTCTTGTCAAGTTTGCCACAGTTGGCTGACGAAAAAGGTGAATTGTATTCAATTCCTGGAACACCTCCATCACTTTATACTGAATTGAAGGGAGATGCATTTGCTCTTCGTTCAGACTATGCGATGAAGATTGATTTCGAAGAAAAAGCACCTCAGTTTGCTGTATCAGATACTCATTGGGCCAAAACATGGTTGCTTGATGAACGAGCTCCAAAAGTTGCAAAACCAGCAGTGATTGCAGACTTACACGATAAGATTCGTGAAAAGATGGGCTTTGCTCATCTTGAGGACTAGGAGGAAGGAAATGTCTGAAAAATTAGTAGAAGTTAAAGACTTAGAGATTTCCTTCGGTGAAGGAAGCAAAAAGTTTGTAGCAGTAAAAAATGCAAACTTCTTTATCAACAAAGGAGAAACTTTCTCGCTCGTTGGAGAATCTGGTAGTGGTAAGACAACAATCGGTCGTGCTATTATCGGTCTTAATGATACCAGCAAAGGTGATATCATCTTTGAAGGTAAAAAATTAATGGTAAAAAATCACGTGAACAAGCAGAGGAATTGATCCGTCGCATTCAAATGATTTTCCAAGACCCAGCTGCAAGTTTGAATGAACGTGCGACAGTGGACTATATCATCTCTGAAGGTCTTTACAACCACCATTTATTTAAAGATGAAGAAGAAAGAAAAGAGAAAGTTCAAAATATCATTCGTGAAGTGGGACTTTTGGCTGAACACTTAACTCGTTATCCTCATGAGTTCTCAGGTGGACAACGTCAACGTATTGGGATTGCCCGTGCTTTGGTTATGCAACCTGACTTCGTTATCGCGGATGAGCCAATCTCAGCCTTGGACGTTTCTGTACGTGCCCAAGTTTTGAACTTGCTCAAGAAATTCCAAAAAGAATTGGGCTTAACCTATCTCTTTATCGCCCACGATTTGTCAGTAGTTCGTTTTATCTCTGATCGTATCGCGGTAATTTATAAGGGTGTCATTGTAGAAGTAGCTGAAACTGAAGAATTGTTTAACAATCCAGTTCATCCATACACACAAGCACTTTTATCAGCTGTGCCGATTCCAGACCCAATCTTGGAACGTAAGAAAGTTTTGAAAGTCTATGATCCTAATCAACATGACTACGAAACTGATAAACCGTCTATGGTTGAAATTCGTCCAGGACATTATGTTTGGGCTAACCAAGCAGAATTGGAACGATATAAAAAGAAATTAAATAATGAAAAGTTTTATAATCTTCCTAGTATTATTCTAGAAAGGTTATGAAACTTTTTTATTTTGCAGATAAAAACTTGATAATCTACATAAATTTGATATACTGAATACAATAAGAACTAATCTGTTAGAAACGATATGAACTACGGGAGAATCACATGGACAACCAACCAAATTTTTTACAGGAATGGCTAGAATGATTGGGACATGCCTCTGGGTAAAAGGAATGGAAGTGCTGACTGAGAAGAAGGAATCTGAGCCAAAAGCCTTAGAGGTTGCTAAATTTCTTGCGGCTTATAAAATGATATCTGCTCTGCCTTGGATTGCGGGACTTCCTAGAAAGGAAGATAAAAAATGAAATTTATTTGGGATATTTTATTTTATATCCTAGTCAAGCCACTGATTATGATTGTAGAATTCATTTGGTATCACATTTGTTTATTTTTATGAATTCCTTTTGAATTTGTTATATTCGCTTTTTAACTGGATTTATAACTGGCTTTTTAGTTTATTTTAAAAGACTCTGAAAGAAATCAAAAGGATGAGTAATTTACTCATCCTTTTTCTATTTATCTAAATCTTTATAGAATTATTGGGATCACTGTTTTTACTTTTTAGCAAGAAGGCAGAAGTTAAAGCTAGACTGAGACTTGCCATGAAGAGGAGTGGGCTAGACTCTTCTCCAGTGGCAGGAAGCTGCTTGTCATTTGTAGAATTTTCACCATTGAGCTGGTTTTTATTTGCTAATGGACGAGCTTCTTCGATTTGACTTGAGCTTGGTTGTTGGACTTCTGTTTCAGTCTTGTAGACGATAGCATAAGTAGTCAAATCAATGGTGAGAAACTCAAGCATGCCATCACGAATGGTGAAATCTTGTGCTTTCAAGTCTTTTTCTGAACTGAAGCGATAGAATACCTGGACTGTACCAGAAATTGGTAATCGAACCAGTACAGCACCTTTTGCTTGGATTGGTTGACCATTTTCATCCTTGAGTTGAATGTTGTAGGCATCATATTTCTTGCCCAAGAGTTCTTGCTTGTCTACTTTATGGATTTCAAGATAACTTGCTTCACCGAGCTCATTTGCTCCACTGATGACTTGAACTCCGGTAGCCTGGTCTTTTAAGGCTTTGAGTTTAAATTCAGGAAGGGAGAGGCTAGGCGCAGCCTGGTCACTCGCAGTACTGATAGGTTTAGTGTATTCAGGAATATCTACGCTAGGCGCAGCCTGGTCGCTCGCAGTACCGATAGGTCCAGTGTATTCAGGAATATCTACGCTAGGCGCAGCCTGGTCGCTCGCAGTACTGATAGGTCCAGTGTATTCAGGAATATCTACGCTAGGCGCAGCCTGGTCGCTCGCAGTACCGATAGGCTTAGTATATTCAGGGATATCTACGCTAGGTGCAGCCTGATCGCTTGCAGTACCGATAGGCCCAGCATATTCAGGGATATCTACAGTAGGCGCTTCTTGTTCCCCTGCAGTACCGATAGGTTTAGTGTATTCAGAGATATCTACGCTAGGAGCTGCCTGATCGCTTGCAGTACCGATAGGCCCAGCATACTCAGGGATATCTACAGTAGGCGCTTCCTGTTCTCCCGCAGTTCCAATTGGGTCAGTATATTCAGGAATGGTTACTACTGGAGCAGGCTCGTCACCTTTGCTTGTAACAACTTGATCTTCTACAGGTGCAATTTCCCCTTTTGGAAAGACTGTTACAATAGTACTGCTTCGTGTTTCTCCTTGGATAGCATAAGCTTCTATTGGATTGCCAGTTTTACGTTCCGTAGTTTCAGGAATGTCGATTTGAACCTTGTTATCCTTTATGCTTAATACAGTTTGCTCGCCAGAAGTGACAAGATGATCTTTATCGACTTTTCTTAGGACTAGGGAATCCGTAATACCAGGGAATGTCACAGCTACAGCATCCCAGTTGCCATTTGGTAAAGTTAGTGTTACTTTCTTATCTTCTACCTTAACAGGCTCTAGGGCTGGTGTATCTAATGATACTGATGGAGCTTTTAGAATATCGAATGAATCGAGGGAGATTTTCTTTCGACCTTCTGGAGAATCTGGGTCCACTTTTAAAGTTAAGACGTGGTCGCCATCTGCTAGATTAGTGAATTCGCCAATCAAAGCTCCTTTTTCGGTAGCTCCGGCAGTGTAGAAGTCAAGGCTTGGCATTTCTTTTCCATCGAGTGTCACAAGAGCCTTGCCAAGAGCTGAAGTTTTCAGTCCATAGATACGAATACCTGTACCAGAGAATGGAATTGTCGCAGTTGCTTCAGGAGCAAGACTATCGTCTGCATTGATATCTGCATATTTCTCTGTAGAAGCATAGAGTTCCGCATCAGTCCAGTCTTTAAATGCTGAACCGTATTGGATACGAGAATCACGATCATCTATTTTTTCAACGGTTTCTCCCTGTCCTGGGAAAATCTTGAAGTAGTCTAAGGAAATTTTTGAGCGTTCACTTCCTCGGCCCTTATGTTCGCGTTTAACAGTGATAGTCATAAGGTGAGGTCCTGAAGATAGATTTGTATAACGACCAATCAAGACACCTTTTTCAGTGGCTCCTGCAGTATAGAAATCAAGCTCACCAACAGATTTGCCATCGATTGTAACCTCAGCAAGTCCTAATTGAGAAGATTTGAGTCCGTAAATTTCAATACCAGGTCCATTGAAAGGAATGGTTGCTGTTGCATCCTTATCGGAATAATTCCCATTTGAGATATCGGCGTATTTTTCTGTTCCGCCAAAGAGTTCTGAGTCAGACCAGTCTCCAAAGGCAGCACCATACTGAATGCGAGAGTCACGATCATCCATGAGCTCACTAAAGGCAGAGATTGAAGCAGTATCTGAAATAGATGTTGAGCGTTCTCCTAAAACTGCCTGAACAGTGTAAGTATATGCGTGACTTGAATCAATAGAGCGATCGATGAAGCGCGTTTGATTGGTTGTAAAGTCACGAACAGTAGGGCTTTGGCTATTTTCATCCGTACTTTCTCGATGGATGATATAGTGAGTCGCTCCTTCAACAGCATTGAAATTAAGTTCTGCAGTCGTTGTATCTTTTCGTTGGGCAGTCAGACGAGTAATACGACCAGGGAAGTTTTCAAAGGTAATGACATCGCCCTTTTGAGTAGCAAGCTGGATGCGATTGTCTTTGATGCGGGTAGCTTGTACTTCCTTACCGTTTACCTTGACAAGGCTAGCTTCGATATTTGGATAGTCTACGACTAAGTCTCCACCCACATTAGAAAGGAAGGATAGCGTTTCAAGATTCTTTTCTTTCCATTTCATGCTGACTTCAAAGTTACCACGAGCTACTAGACCTGAGACTTGACCATCTTTCCAGGCATCTGGAAGGGCTGGTAATGGGGCAATGTAGCCGGTGTGAGACTGAAGGAGCATTTCTGCCATACCGCTGGTTGCACCAAAGTTCCCATCAATTTGGAAAGGCGCGTGCGTATCCCAGAGGTTTTCTAGAGTTGAGGATCTGAGTTGTTCTGCCAGCAAACGATGGGCACGATTTCCATCAAGCAGACGAGCCCAGAGGTTGATTTTATTAGCCTTAGACCAACCGGTACCACCATCTCCACGATGGTTTAGGGTTGCGCGTGCTGCTTCCAGATATTCAGGCTGATCTTTGCCAAATAGAGTACCTGGGAAGAGTCCAACCAGATGAGAAACGTGACGGTGGTGGTTTTCAATTCCTTCATTAGTGAATTGAGGACTGTCTTCCTCGTACCATTCCTTGATACGGCCCTCTTGATTGATATGAAGTGGTTTGAGCTTGTCAAATTTAGCCTTTACTTCGGTTACCAAGTCTTGGTCGACATTGAGATGATTAGCTGCTTCCATATAATCATGGAATAACTGCCAAACTAGAGATTGGTCAAAGGTATTCCCAATCGTGATAGTTCCATGTTCTGGTGAGTATGATGGAGAAGAAACCCAACGGTCACTAGATTTGTCGTAGTGCAAGAAGGAATTCCAGAACTTGGCTGTTTCCTTGAGCATTGGATAAATCTTTTCTTTGAGATAAGTTTCATCCTTGGTGAATTTGTAGTAGTCATAGACGTTCTGCATCATCCAAGCATTGGCAGCTGGAGACCAACCCCAATAGTAATTCCAACCTGGAGTCGTCCAGCCAAATGGCGTTGCCTGAGTATGAACCAGCCAACCATTTTCTTGGCCGTCTTTGGATTCGATACCTGCATATTCTTTAGCAGCGATACGACCATAGTAGCGCATGTCATCAATATAATTGACCATTGGCCTAGCAGTTTCTGCAAGATTGTTCATGTAGGCAGGCCAATAGTTCATCTGAAGATTGACATTGAGGTGGTAGTCTGAGTTCCAAGGTGGATTGTCTACAGCATTCCAGACTCCTTGCAAGTTGGCAGGAAGGGCATCTGTCCGGTCACGAGAAGAACTGATGAGTAGATAACGTCCGTATTGGAAGAAGAGCTCTTCTAGTTTTTGCCCTTTTTCTGGGTTGTAGGTATGTAGAGCTTCTTTTGTAGTTTGGCTAGACTTGCTACCGCCAAGGTTTAGTTGAACACGATTGAAGAGACTTTGATAATCCTTGATGTGGTTATTTTTAGGGTTTCATAATCTTTTGCCTTGGCAGCTTCTACGATAGACTTAACAGTTTTTTCTAGGTCAATATCCTTGCGATAATTGGTTTTTGGATTTTGAGCAAAGTTGGTCTTGGCACTGAGTAAAAGGGTCGCATAGCTGGCTCCGGTGACAGTCAAATAGCCATCTTGTGCAGTGACTTGTCCGTCTGTCTTGATTCCGAGATAGGAAGCAAATTTTAGACCATTGTCTTTGACAGTTCCTTTGAGCAAAATACCATTAGAATCAGTGGTAACTGCTCCTTGTTTATAATTTGAATATTCCCAAGAGTAGTCGCCATTCGCAATCAAATCTTCAGTCAAGCTATTCCAGAGTGTAAAATCAAGGGTCTTATCACCTTTTTTACTCAAGTGGGTCACAGTAACATCGTCAGGATAGCTAGAGAAGGTTTCGCGTTTAAAGTTTGTACCGTCTTGGGTATAAGAAGTGGTCGAGATGGCCTCAGAAATATCTAAGCCACGATGGTAGTCGGTAACATTCTCCAAACCTTTCTTTTGGTTGTTAAAGACCATAAAGATATCACCAAAAGATAAGTAACGGCCATACTGAGAATTGTTTGGTCCGACTAGGTTGCGCTCCGCTAATTGTTTAGCTTTTTGGCGGTTTCCTTCTTCTAATGCCTTACGAATTTCTGCTAAAACCTTATAGCGGTCTTGATAGTTCCCTCCATTGTAGTCGGTGCTATCCGGTTGCGGTCCACCCGACCAGAGTGTTTTTTCATTGTATTGGATTCTTTCTTCACCGATGAGCCCAAAAATTTTTGCCCCCATTTCTCCATTTCCCACTGGCAGGGCTTGTTTTTCCCAGCCGTCATAAGAAGGAGCAGTTGGTTGGTCGTAATGAAGTTGATAGTTTTCTTGCTTAGTCATAGGAAGTTCTGGTTTTTCACTCTCCTTATTTTCAGAAGGTTCAACTACAGTGTTAGTCTCTGATTGATGATGTATTTGAGGTATTTCCTTTTCAGGTTTTACCTCTTTGTCAGCTAATTCAGTAGAAGTTTGATTTTCTGTGCTTGTTTGATTTTCCTTATCCTCTTGAGTGGGTTCCTCTACTTTTGTATTCACTTGAACCGTAGTCTCACTGAAACTTGCTTGATTTTCTTTCACTTCGATGCCATCGGCAGCTACATTCTGTGTTGCTAGAAAAACAGCTCCCAGTAGAACAGAAGCAGTTCCAACGGTCAATTTTCGGATGCTATACTTACAGGATTTTTCCCAATAGCTCTTCTCCATAAAAACTCCTTTCTCAAATCTGTAAGCGCATACATTTTCTTGTAAAAAAAATAAGCCTTGCAGAAAGATATTTTCTTTGTTTTGTATAATCTTAATATAGCAAATAAATCGATCCAATGCAAGGCTTTTTCGGAAAAACTGAATTATTTTACCATATTTTTGTGCTTTTATTTTTTATAAAAATCGAACTTAAAAATGATTAGATATTAAATGAAATATGAGGAATTAGCCATCTGAAAGCGTAACTCAAACTAGTCAGGCGTGGGACTTTATGGTATAATATAGAAGATTCAAAAAGAAACAGGAGAAATATTATGGACCTTATTTTAGCAATTGTATTGATTGTTTTAGCTTTTCTTGGTGGAGCTCTTGGAGGAATGTACTTGGTGCGCAAGCAAATCGAAAAAGAATTTGCGGATAACCCACGTTTGAATGCAGAAGCCGTTCGTACTCTCTTGAGTGCAAATGGTCAAAAGCCAAGCGAAGCTAAGGTACAACAAGTTTACCACCAAATCATTCGCCAACAAAAAGCAGCCCTCGCTAACAATAAAAAGAAATAAATAGGAAAAGTCTGGGATGAAAGTTCCAGACTTCTCACTATGTTCAACTGATATTTAAGGATAAGACTTTTTCCTTGCATTCTATTGATATTTGATTATGATTAAGAGGGAGATAGTCTGGAGTTTACCATTCTGTCAGAAATTTCAGTAAGAAATATAATGATAATGAACTATCAATCAGAAAAATGAGACTAGAAAGAAGACTGTATGGATAATCGACCAATTGGTTTTTTGGATTCGGGCGTTGGAGGCTTGACTGTTGTACGTGAGCTCATGCGCCAGCTTCCTCATGAAGAAATCGTCTATATTGGAGATTCGGCACGAGCGCCTTACGGGCCTCGTCCTGCTGAGCAAATTCGTGAATATACTTGGCAGTTGGTCAACTTTCTTTTGACTAAGGATGTCAAGATGATTGTCATCGCTTGTAATACAGCAACGGCAGTCGTCTGGGAAGAGATTAAAGCCCAGTTAGATATTCCTGTTCTTGGAGTGATTTTACCCGGTGCGTCAGCAGCTATCAAATCTAGCCAAGGGGGGAAAATCGGTGTGATTGGAACACCGATGACCGTACAATCAGATATTTATCGCCAAAAAATCCATGACTTAGATCCAGATTTACAGGTGGAAAGCTTGGCTTGTCCCAAGTTTGCTCCCTTGGTTGAGTCTGGTGCCCTTTCAACCAGTGTGACTAAGAAAGTAGTTTATGAAACCTTGCGGCCATTAGTGGGCAAGGTAGACAGCTTGATTTTGGGTTGTACCCATTATCCGCTTCTCAGACCTATTATCCAGAATGTGATGGGGCCTGACGTAAAACTGATTGATAGTGGTGCAGAGTGCGTGCGGGATATCTCTGTCTTACTTAATTATTTCGAGATTAATCGTGGCCGTTATGCAGGTCCTCTACAACACCGTTTTTATACGACTGCAAATAGCCATAGTTTTGCCCAAATTGGAGCGGAATGGCTTGAAAAAGAGATTCATGTGGAGCATGTAACATTATGACAAACAAAATTTATGAATACAAGGATGACCAGGACTGGTATGTAGGTGTCTGGGACGTCTACGGTGGAATCTATAGCCTCATAAAAGATCCTCTTGATCTCGATTTTATGGATTTGGCTCGTATTTTCCGTGATGAGGAAAATGGTTTTCCAATCACGATTACGGTAATGCGCTGGTCTTCCAACTTCCGCTTGCTATCTTTTATCGTTGAGATTTTAAATGCAGAAGCAGGTCGAAACTTGGAAGTCATTCAACGCCAAGGTGCCTTGCTCTTAGCTGAAAATGGACAGCTCTTGCATGTGGAATTACCTAAAGAAGGAGTCGATGTGGAAGCCTTTTTTGAGACAAACAAGGTTAGAGAAACTTTGCTGATTGCGACTCGTAACGAAGGTAAAACCAAGGAATTTCGTGCTATCTTTGACAAACTTGGATATGATGTGGAGAATCTCAATGATTATCCAGATTTGCCTGAAGTTGCGGAAACTGGTATGACCTTTGAAGAAAATGCTCGGCTTAAGGCTGAAACCATCTCCAAATTGACAGGCAAGATGGTTTTGGCAGATGACTCAGGTCTTAAAGTCGATGTCCTTGGTGGATTGCCAGGTGTCTGGTCAGCTCGTTTTGCAGGAGTGGGAGCCACTGATCAGGAAAACAATGCTAAACTCTTGCACGAATTAGCCATGGTCTTTGAACTCAAGGACCGTTCGGCACAATTCCACACCACTTTGGTTGTGGCTAGCCCAGGTAAGGAAAGCTTGGTGGTCGAAGCTGATTGGCCAGGCTACATTAACTTTGAACCGAAGGGTGAAAATGGTTTTGGCTATGATCCTCTTTTCCTAGTAGGAGAAACAGGCAAGTCATCAGCTGAATTAACCCTTGAAGAAAAAATAGTCAATCTCACCGTGCCTTAGCCGTTAAGAAACTTTTGGAGGTATTTCCATCATGGCAAAGCAAACCATCATTGTAATGAGCGACTCCCATGGAGATAGCTTGATTGTAGAAGAAATACGTGATCGCTATCTTGGGAAAGTTGATGCCATTTTTCACGATGGTGACTCGGAACTTCGCCCAGATTCACCACTCTGGGAAGGAATTCAGGTAGTCAGAGGCAATATGGATTTTTATTCAGATTATCCAGAACGCTTAGTGACTCAACTAGGTCCTACCAAGATTATCCAAACTCACGGACACTTGTTTGACATTAACTTCAATTTCCAAAAGCTTGATTTTTGGGCTCAAGAGGAAGATGCTGATATCTGTCTCTATGGTCACTTGCACGTACCAAATGCATGGATGGAAGGAAAGACACTCTTTCTAAATCCTGGTTCTATCAGTCAACCACGTGGAACTATCAGAGAACGCCTTTATGCACGTGTGGAAATTGATGACAGCTATTTCAAAGTGGACTTTTTGACACGTAATCATGAGGTTTATCCAGGCTTGTCCAAGGAGTTTGCTCGATGATTGCCAAAGAATTTGAACTCTTTTTGCTGGAGCAAGAGGAAACTTTTTTGACTCCTGCCGAAAATTTGGCTGTACTCATTGATACTCACAATGCAGATCATGCAATTCTACTCCTTAGCCAGATGACCTATACCAGAGTGCCGGTAGTGACTGCTGAGAAAAAATTTGTTGGGACCATAGGGCTTAGAGATATTTTTGCATATCAAATGGAGCAGGGTTTGAGTCAGGAAGTCATGGCAGATATGGATATCGTTCATATGACAAAGAAGGATGTTGCAGTGGTGGCTCCAGATTATACACTGACAGATGTTTTACATAAGCTAGTGGATGAGTCTTTCCTGCCAGTCGTTGATAAGGATGGTATTTTCCAAGGGATTATCACGCGGAAGTCAATCCTCAAGGCTGTTAATGCCCTCTTGCACGATTTTTGTAAGGAATATGAGATTCGAAGCAAATGAGAGAATGGATTTTAACATTTTTAGAAGAAAAGCAAAATCTATCTAGTAATTCTAAACAGTCTTATAAGTATGACTTGGAGCAGTTTTTAGATTTTATTGGAGAACGAATTTCTGAGACAAGTTTAAAAATCTACCAAGCTCAGCTATCAAATTTTAAAATTAGTGCCCAAAAGCGTAAAGTTTCTGCTTGTAATCAATTTCTCTTCTTTTTGTACCAAAAAGGAAAGATAGGCACCTTTTATCGTTTGGAATTGCCGAAACAGGCTGAGAAAAAGCAAGTCAAGTCAGAACTTTTAGACTTGAGTTCTTTCTGGCAAGAAAGTTCTTTTCCAGAAGGGCGTTTGCTAGCTTTATTGATAGTGGAATTAGGCCTCTTGCCGAGTGAAATTCTAACCATAAAAACTAGTGATGTAAACCTAGATTTCCAAGTATTGAGAATCAATAGGGCTTCTCAACAAAGAGTCTTGAGTTTTCCCACAAACTTGCTTACGGAGTTAGAACCCTTGATGGGACAGACCTACCTCTTTGAAAAAACTGGTAAGCCCTATTCTCGTCAGTGGGCCTTTCGTCAGTTAGAAGCTTTTCTAAAGGAAAAAGGTTTTTCAGACTTATCAGCTCAAGGATTGAGAGAACAGTTTATACTGAGACAAATTGAAGAAAAGGTTGAATTGTACGAAATTGCTAAAAAATTAGGATTAAAGACAGTCATGACCTTAGAAAAATATAGATAATGGATATTAAATTAAAAGATTTTGAAGGGCCTTTGGACTTGCTCCTACACTTGGTTTCAAAGTATCAGATGGATATCTATGATGTGCCGATCACAGAAGTTATCGAGCAATATCTAGCATACATATCGACCTTACAAGCTATGCGTTTAGAAGTGGCAGGTGAATATATGGTCATGGCTAGCCAACTGATGCTGATCAAAAGTCGTAAACTATTGCCAAAGGTTGCGGAAGTGTCTGATTTAGAGGATGACCTAGAGCAGGATCTCCTTTCGCAAATCGAAGAATACCGTAAGTTTAAACTTTTGGGAGAGCAGTTGGAAGTCAAGCACCAGGAACGAGCTCAATATTACTCAAAAGCACCGACAGAGTTAATTTACGAAGATGCTGAACTTGTGCATGATAAGACAACGATCGATCTTTTCTTAGCCTTTTCAACTTTACTAACCAAGAAAAAGGAAGAATTCTCGAAAAATCATACAACCATTTTACGAGATGAGTATAAAATTGAGGATATGATGGTCATCGTTCGAGAAGCCTTGGTTGAAAGTGAGCAACTATGCTTGCAGGATTTGTTTAAAGAAACCAAGGATTTGCAAGAGGTTATTACACTCTTTTTAGCGACCTTAGAGTTGATTAAAACCCAAGAAATTCTCTTGATTCAAAAAGAGAGTTTTGGAGATATTTATCTAATGAAAAAGAATGAAGAAAATCAAGTAGAGCAGAGTCAAGCTTGATAGAGAGGAAATATGAGTACTTTAGCAGAAATAGAAGCACTCTTGTTTGTAGCGGGGGAAGATGGGATTAGAGTCCGCCAGTTGGCGGAGCTTCTATCACTTCCACCAACAGGGATTCAGCAGAGTCTTGAAAAATTAGTCAAAAAATATGAAAAAGACCAGGATTCTAGTCTGGCACTGATTGAGACAGGAGGGGCCTACAGATTGGTAACCAAGCCTCAATTTTCTGATATTTTAAAAGAATATTCTAAGGCGCCCATTAACCAGAGTCTATCTCGAGCTGCCCTTGAAACCTTGTCCATCATTGCCTACAAGCAGCCTATCACAAGGATAGAAATCGATGCTATTCGTGGGGTCAATTCAAGCGGAGCTCTAGCTAAGTTACAGGCCTTCGATTTGATACGAGAAGATGGAAAGAAAGAAGTTCTTGGTCGCCCTAATCTCTATGTAACTACGGATTATTTTCTAGATTATATGGGTATTAACCATTTGGAAGAATTGCCTGTGATTGACGAGCTTGAAATTCAAGCGCAAGAAAGCCAATTGTTTGGTGAAAGGATAGAAGAAGATGAGAATCAATAAATATATTGCCCACGCAGGAGTGGCCAGTAGGAGAAAAGCAGAGGAGTTGATCAAGCAAGGCTTGGTAACCGTCAATGGACAGGTAGTACGTGAACTAGCGACAACCATTAAGTCTGGCGATAAGGTTGAGGTCGAGGGCCAACCAATCTATAACGAAGAAAAAGTCTACTATCTGCTTAATAAACCACGCGGTGTGATTTCTAGTGTGACTGATGACAAGGGACGTAAAACTGTTGTTGATCTCTTGCCTAATGTGAAAGAGCGTATCTATCCTGTAGGACGTTTAGACTGGGATACCTCAGGTGTCTTGATTTTGACAAATGATGGTGACTTTACGGACGAGATGATTCACCCACGTAATGAAATCGATAAGGTCTATGTTGCGCGTGTGAAAGGAATTGCCAACAAAGAAAACCTCCGTCCCTTGACTCGAGGGGTTGAGATTGATGGCAAGAAGACTAAGCCAGCAGTTTATGAGATTCTTAAAGTAGACCCAGTCAAAAACCGCTCCGTAGTACAGTTGACCATCCATGAAGGACGTAACCACCAGGTTAAAAAGATGTTTGAAGCTGTGGGTCTTCAAGTGGATAAACTCTCTCGAACTCGTTTTGGCCATCTAGACTTAACGGGTCTTCGTCCAGGCGAATCACGTCGTCTTAATAAAAAGAAATCAGCCAGCTACACACCATGGTTGTAACAACTAATAAATAATGAAAAAAATTTTAATTCCGCCTGTGCGTTTTTACCAACGCTTTATATCCCCTGCATTCCCACCTTCTTGTAGATTTGAGCCTACTTGTTCAAACTACATGATTGAGGCTATTGAAAAGCATGGATTTAAGGGGGTTCTGATGGGATTGGCACGGATTTTACGATGTCATCCTTGGTCTGAAATAGGTAAGGACCCCGTACCAGATCACTTTTCTTTAAAGAGAAATTCAAAAAAGAGAAATTCAAAATAAAAGAATCACATTTGTGATTCTTTTTGTTGCAGGAAATAAGTTACATGGTAAAATGTTGATTTCTACTACCTTTCTCCTATAAAAAGTGGTAAAATGGTTGAAAGAAAGAAGGGACTAAAATGACAACATTATTTTCTAAAATCAAAGAAGTAACAGAACTTTCTGCTATCTCAGGTCATGAAGCACCTGTGCGTGCTTATCTTCGTGAAAAATTAACACCTCATGTGGATGAAGTCGTGACTGATGGCTTGGGTGGTATTTTTGGGGTTAAGCACTCAGAAGCAGTCAATGCACCTCGCGTCTTGGTAGCCTCTCACATGGATGAAGTTGGTTTCATGGTTAGTGAAATCAAAGCAGACGGGACTTTCCGAGTAGTCAGCATTGGTGGTTGGAACCCTATGGTTGTTAGTAGCCAGCGTTTTAAGCTCTTCACTCGCCAAGGACGTGAAATCCCAGTAATTTCAGGTTCAGTTCCTCCACATTTGACTCGTGGTACAGGTGGGCCAACAGTGCCAGCTATTTCTGATATCGTTTTTGATGGTGGTTTTGCAGATAAGGCTGAGGCTGAAAGTTTTGGTATCCGTCCTGGAGATACAATTGTTCCAGATAGTAGTGCGATCCTAACTGCTAATGAAAAAAATATCATCTCAAAAGCTTGGGATAACCGTTATGGTGTTCTCATGGTTAGCGAGTTGGCTGAAAACTTGTCAGGTCAAAAACTAGGAAATGAACTTTATCTTGGTGCCAATGTCCAAGAAGAAGTTGGACTTCGTGGTGCTCATACCTCAACAACCAAATTTGACCCAGAAGTATTTCTTGCAGTTGACTGTTCACCAGCTGGTGATGTTTATGGTGACCAAGGTAAGATTGGTGATGGAACCTTGATTCGTTTTTATGATCCAGGTCACTTGCTTCTCCCAGGCATGAAGGATTTCCTTTTGACAACTGCTGAAGAAGCTGGAATCAAGTACCAATACTACTGTGGGAAAGGTGGAACTGACGCAGGTGCAGCTCATCTGAAAAATGGTGGGGTCCCATCAACAACAATTGGTGTTTGTGCCCGTTATATCCACTCTCACCAAACCCTTTATGCTATGGATGATTTCCTTGAAGCTCAAGCTTTCTTACAAGCCTTGGTTAAAAAATTGGATCGTTCAACAGTAGATTTGATTAAAAATTATTAAACAGAAACGATGGAGGTAATAGGGATGGAAGAACCAAACCTAGAAACCTTGATTCGGGACCTTTACAATCATGCCCGTCAAAACTTGAGTGAAGATTTAGTGGCGGCACTCCTAGAAACTGCTAAGCAATTGCCCAGCACCAATGAGCGATTGCTAGCAGTACGGCTATCAGGTCTGGTCACTCTTGAACTTCTCAAGAATCCCAAGACACCAGCGCCAGAGTTAGTCAATCTGGCCCGCTTTATCCAAAAGGAAGAAGCTAGGTACAAGGGCGCAGTTGCATCTTCCATTATGATTGGAGAGCTATTTAAAATGCTTTGATTCGAAAGAATCAAAGCATTTTTTCGTTTTAAATTTGTTCTGCTAAAACTTTTTCAGCAAGGTTCATAGCATGGTCTGATACACGAGTGTAGTGTGAAATAATATCGATAAAGTTGACACCTGCTTGGGTAGAACATTCTCCGTTATTTAGACGTTTGATATGAGTCTTACGAAGAACACGTTCCATATTGTTGATGTCTTCGTGACGTTCGATAAGAGACTCTGCCATCTCGAGGTCGTTGTTTTCCACACTCTCAAGAGCATCTTTGACGAATTCGCTAGTTTTAAGATAAATCTCTGCTAGTTCTTCTAATGCAGCCTCAGAGAACTGAACATTCTTACGTTGCAAGTAATCATTAAGATTGAGCAGAGCTTCTGCGTGGTCTCCGATACGTTCCAAGTCTCGTGAAGAGTCAAGGATGTTTGTTAAGACTTCACTCTCTTTTTGGCTCAAAGCTTCACCAGATAAACTAATGAGGTAACGAGTCAATTTTTCATCAATGGTATTGATAGCTTCTTCAGTCTTATGTCCCTTTTCTGCAACTTTTTCATTAGAGTTGATGATATAGTCGTAAGAGAGGTCAAAGGCTTTCGCAGCATAATTACCTAAGTGTAGAAGTTCTTTTTTAGCATTTCCAAGGGCGATAGATGGAGCTTGTTTGATCAGTTGCTCATCAAGGTAAAGCGGCTCGTATTTGACAACCTCGTCTTCTCCAGGGATAAGTTTGGTTACCAAGAAGGCAAGAGCTCCGATGAATGGAAACTGAATGATTGTGTTGGTAATGTTGAAGGTTCCGTGGGCGAAGGCAATGGTCATTTCTGGAGCCAGATTTAGGAAACTCTCAAACCATTGGATTAAGCCTGTAAATGGAACGAGGAAGATAATACAGATAACAGTCCCAATAACGTTAAAGGCCACATGGGCTGCTGCCACACGTTTGGCTGCAATATTAGCACCCAAGGAAGCGATAATAGCAGTGATGGTTGTTCCGATGTTATCTCCAAAGAGTACTGGTAGGGCACCCTGAAGGTCAATCAGATTACTAGCGTAGAGATTTTGTAGGATCCCGATGGTTGCGGAGGAGGCTTGAATCAGAAGGGTTAAACCTGTTCCGACAAGGACACCAAGGATTGGATTCTTACTTAGTTCTACCATGTAGTCTTTAAAAACTTGTAAATCTTTAAGGGGTTCCATAGCGCCACTCATAAGATTGAGGGCAAAGAAGATACCACCGACACCAAAGAGGATTCGTCCAACATTATTTATCGAGCGATTTTTTGTAAAGAAGAGGCAGACAGCTCCGATAAAGAGCATTGGTAAAGCGTAGTCTCCCAATTTAAAACCAATGATAAAGGATGTGACGGTCGTTCCAATATTGGCTCCCATAACAATCCCAATAGCCTGACGCAGGGTCAATAGTCCGGCACTAACCAGACCAACTGTAATAACCGTAACACCTGAACTCGATTGAATCAGGGCAGTCATCCCAATTCCAACTAAAATTCCAAAGAAAGGATTGCTAGTATATCTGTCAATGTAATAACGAAGGCGATCTCCAGCAGCTTGTTGCAAACCGTCCCCCATGGTCTTGATACTATATAAGAATAATCCCAGACCACCTAAAAAGTGAAAAATAATTTCCTGCCAATTAATGGACATTTCCTTTTCCTCCGAAAAATAATCACGGAATTTCTCCCATTCTATTTTAAAGGATTAATAGCAATCTAACAAGTAGTAAATGAAGTTTTTTTAAGAAAAATGCTACAAAAAACGAAAAAGCTATTTCTAATTGTCTAATTTATATCATTTATTCACCCCTTTATAGATATTTTAGGATGACTGTTGACTCTACTTATAAATATCGTAAAATAAAAGTGAACAGTTCTGCTATTTTAAGGGCAGTTACTTTTTTTAAACAAAAATAAAGCGCTTACTTTTTAGAAGTAAAAGGAGGAAAAGATGAAGAATCCATTTTTTGAGAAACGTTGCCGCTATAGTATTCGAAAATTATCAGTGGGTGCCTGCTCTTTGATGATTGGTTCGGTTTTATTTGCCAACCAAGCTCTAGCAGAAGAAGTTGCAACCCCAGCGAATGAAACAAGGACTACTGCTGTGGCTACAGAGCAAGCATCGCCTGCCACATCAGAGCAACCAACTACAGCTTCACCTGAGGTATTAAAGCAGTTGGAAGAGACAGAAAACAAGGTTAGTGAACAACCTATTTCAGAAGAAAAACCAACCTTGGACCAAATGACTGCAGCTGATAAGGAAGTAGCTAGTCCGGTTGCCGAAGCGCCTAAGGCTGAAGAGACGCCTGTAGCTAAGGAAAATAAGGCTGAAGAAGCACCTGTGGCTACAGAAAATAAGGCTGAAGAGAAAGCAACTGTCTCAGATGTTCCTAAGAAAGAAGAAAAAAGTCTTCGACCAAAAGAAATTAAATTTGACACTTGGGAAGATTTGTTGAAATGGGAACCGGGTGCCCGTGAAGACGATGCTATTAACCGTTCTTCAGTTGAATTGGCTAAACGTTACCGTGGGCATGTAGTCAACGAAAAAGCCAATAAGGACGCCAAGGTTGAAGCTCTTGCCAATACCAACTCTAAGGCTAAAGACCACGCTTCTGTAGGTGGTGAAGAGTTTAAGGCCTATGCTTTTGACTACTGGCAATACTTGAATTCAATGGTCTTCTGGGAAGGGCTCGTTCCAACTCCAGACGTGATTGATGCTGGGCACCGTAATGGTGTCCCTGTATTGGGTACACTCTTCTTCAACTGGTCTAATAGTATTGCAGACCAAGAAAAATTTGCTGCAGCTCTTCAACAAGACGAAGACGGTACTTTCCCTATCGCTCGTAAGTTGGTTGATTTGGCTAAATACTATGGCTTTGACGGCTACTTTATCAACCAAGAAACAACAGGAGATATCGTAACGCCTCTTGGTAAGAAAATGCGTGATTTCATGCTTTATACCAAGGAATATGCAGCTCAAGTCAACCATCCTGTCAAGTATTCTTGGTACGATGCCATGACCTATGAATATGGTCGTTATCATGCAGATGGTTTGGGTGAATACAATTACCAATTCATGGAAAAAGAAGGAGACAAAGTACCAGCTGATCACTTCTTTGCCAACTTTAACTGGACTAAAGAGAAAAATGATTACTCTGTAACAATGGCAGAATGGCTTGGACGTAGTCAGTACGATGTCTTTGCAGGTTTGGAATTGCAACAAGGTGGTTCCTACAAGACAAAAGTGAAATGGGATGCCCTTTTTGATGAAAATGGCAAACTTCGCTTGTCGCTTGGACTCTTTGCACCTGATACTATCACTAGTCTTGGTAAGACAGGAGAAGACTATCACAAGAATGAAAATATCTTCTTTACAGGTTACCAAGGAGATCCAACTGGTCAAAAACCAGAGGACAAGGACTGGTACGGGATTGCTAACCTTGTAGCTGACCGTACACCAGCAGTGGGACGTACCTTTACAACATCCTTTAACACTGGACATGGGAAGAAATGGTTTGTAGACGGTAAAGTTTCTAAGGATTCTGAATGGAACTATCGTTCTGTATCAGGTATCTTACCTACATGGCGCTGGTGGCAAACTTCATCAGGTGCTAAACTTCAAGCTGACTATGACTTTGAAGATGCCTACAATGGTGGTAACTCACTTAAGTTTGCGGGTGATTTAGCTGAAAATACCAACCAAGATGTTCGTCTCTACTCTACAAAACTCGAAGTGACAGATAAAACAAAACTTCGTGTTGCTCATAAAGGTGGTAAGGGAAGCAAGGTCTATGTAGAGTTTGCGACCCAGAAAAACTACACCTATGGTGGCGAGAATGCTCGTAAAGAACTGACTCTATCTGACGATTGGACAAAAGATGAATTTGATTTGAGTGCTTTGGCAGGTCAGACTATTTACGGTATCAAGCTCACTTTTGAAAATACTGCTGCCCTTAAGGGCTATCAATTTAACTTGGGTGAGTTGACTGTAACAGATAATCAAGAGGCTCCTCAAGCACCAACAGCTCTCAAAGTAGCTAAACAATCCCTTAAAAATGCCCAAGAAGCAGAAGCCATTGTCCAATTTAGTGGAAATAAAGATGCTGATTTCTATGAAGTTTATGAGAAGGATGGCGATGCTTGGCGCCTATTGACAGGCTCGTCTGCCACTACTATCTACCTACCAAAAGTTAGCCGTTCAGCTAGTGCAACTGGTACTAGTCAAGAGTTGAAGGTTGTCGCAGTTGGTAAGAATGGGCTTCGTTCTGAAGTAGCAACTACAAACTTTGAGTGGGGAATGACTGTCCAAGATACAAGTCTTCCAAGACCATTAGCAGAAAATATCGTTCCAGGAGCGACTGTTATCGGAAGTACCTTCCCAGACACAGAAGGCGGCGAAGGTATCGAAGGTATGTTGAATGGTACCATCACTAGTCTATCTGACAAATGGTCTTCTGCTCAGTTGAGTGGTAGTGTTGATATCCGTTTGACACAACCACGTCGTGTCGTTAGATGGGTTATGGACCATGCCGGTGCTGGTGGAGAATCTGTCAACGATGGTTTGATGAATACCAAAGACTTCGATCTCTACTATAAGGATGAAGCTGGAGAATGGAAACTAGCCAAGGCTGTTCGTGGTAATAGAGCCCATGTTTCAGATATTACCCTTGACAGCCCAATTACAGCGCAAGACTGGCGCTTGAATGTCATCACATCTGATAATGGAACACCATGGAAAGCCATTCGTATCTACAACTGGAAGATGTATGAAACTCTTGATACGGAGAGCCAAAACATTCCAATGGCAAAAGTAGCGGCTCGTGTTCTAGCTGATAATAAAGTACAAGTTGGCTTCTCAGAAGTTCCTGCTGGAGCAACCATTACAGTCTATGACAAGGCAGATTCACAAACTCCAATCGCTACCTTAAACACAGTAGTTGGAGGGGATTTGGCAACAGAACCATTAAACTTTGAAAAACGTCCAAGCCTTCTTTACTACCGCACACAATTGCCAGGGAAAGAAATCAGTAATACTCTTGCTGTGACGATTCCTCAGGATGAAAGAAAGATTAAGTCTGTCAGTCTAGAAGCAGCACCTAAAAAGACAACTTACCAAGGTGGTGAGGAATTGAATCTTAAAGGTGGTCTTCTACGTGTCAAATATGAGGGTGAAGAAGCAGACGAAGTCATCAACCTCAGTCATGCAGGTGTAGTTGTTAACGGCTACGATGCTCACCATCATGGTGAACAAGAGTTGACAGTGACCTATCTTGGTCTTCCAGTTGCAGGAAGCTTCAAGGTTCAAGTGACTGGTGAAGAAGCTGGTCCAAAAGAAGTCGCAGCCCTGTATATTAGTAAACAACCGAAGATTGATTACTTTGTAGGCGATGCTCTTGACTTATCAGAGGGACGCTTCAAGGTCTTGTATGACGATGAAACTGAGACAGAACATAGCTTTACAGACGAGGGTGTCGAAATTACAGGTTATGATACTCAAAAAACAGGTCGTCAAAAACTTGAGTTGCACTATCAAGGACAAACTGTCGAATTTGATGTTCTAGTATCACCTAAGGCAGCCATTAACGACGAATATCTGAAACAAGAAATCACATCTGCTCAAGGACGCAAAGAAACATTAGCTTATACATTTGCTGATGCAGAAAAACAAGCAGCTCTCGTTGAGAAGATTGAAGCAGCAAAAGCTGTCCTAGAAAACCACGACGCTAGTCAAGAAGCAGTCAACCAAGCCTTGAACGACTTGAAACAAGCAGGTTCTGACTTGAATGGTGTACAAATTTATCAAACAGCTAAGGAAGAGCTTGAAACTCTTCTAGGAAAAGTTCGTGAGAAAAATGCAGACGATCCAATCATCGCTCCAGCAGAAACTCTTATTGGCTCAACAAATCCAAGTCCAGAAGCATTTGCCAACCTGAAGGAAGAACTCAACAAAAAACTTCTAGTTGAAGAAAGCCATCATGTAGGTAGCTTAGAAGATGAAACTGCTCCAACAGTTGAAGCTCTACCTGAGCTAGTGGTTGAAACAGAAACTCAAGTCTTCGAACGTCAAGAACGTCCGTCAGGAGACCTCTTGTTGGGTGAACGTAGAATCGTTCAGGAAGGCGTAGAAGGTCAAACTCGTCGTTTGATTGAAGTTGATGCCAAAGGCAACCGCACTCTTCTTGAGACAGAAGTAGTCAAGGAAGCAGTTGCAGAAATCACTGAAGTTGGTACCAAGGTAGAAAGTCGTGTTCAACCGCTAGATGGAGTCAAAGATTTGACTATCAGCAATCCAGCATTAGTGGTTGAGGAAGAAAAAGTTGCATACGGCCATGAAGAACGAGTAAATCCTAGTCTTAAAGCAGGAGAACGTCGCCTCCTTCAAGCAGGAGTTGAAGGACTTCGTCGAAATCTTGTAGAAGTTGATGCTAAAGGCAACCGTACTCTTCTTGAGACAGAAGTAGTCAAGGAAGCAGTGGCTGAGATTACTGAAGTTGGTACCAAGGTAGAAAGCCGTGTTCAACCACTAGACGGAGTCAAAGATTTGACAATCAGCAATCCAGCATTAGTGGTTGAGGAAGAAAAGGTTGCATACGGCCATGAAGAACGAGTAAATCCTAGTCTTAAAGCAGGAGAACGTCGCCTCCTTCAAGCAGGAGTTGAAGGACTTCGTCGAAATCTGGTAGAAGTTGACACTGAAGGCAACCGCAGTCTTAAGGGAACAGAGCTTATCAAAGAAACTGTTACTGAGATTGTTGAAATTGGGCCAAAAGAGAATGTCCAAGCTGACAAACCTCTTGCACCTGCTCCAGTAACACAAGCAGCTAAGCAGGAACCAGCAAAAGCAGAAGCACAAGCTGAAAAACCTGAAGGAAAACAACTTCCAAGTACAGGTGAAGGAGTAGATGCAAATCTCCTTGCCCTTGGATTGGTCGGCGTTCTAGGTGGTTTTGGACTACTCGCTCAAAAGAGAAAAGAAGATTAAGCTAGAATTTTAATCTAAAATTGACTTCATACAATAAAAAAGATTTGACTTTTAATGGTCAAATCTTTTTTGCATAGTAGATGAGGAAAAATTGTGGTGTATACTGTCATAGCTTCAAAGGTTATCCTTATTTAATCTTGTGAAATGATTGGAGGAAAAGTTTAAGGTTTTGCTATCTCTTTTATTGATTTTGTGATATAATTAACACGTAAATAAAAAGAAGGAGTCATATCTAATGGCAAAATTGACTGTTAAAGACGTTGACTTGAAAGGGAAAAAAGTTCTCGTTCGTGTTGACTTCAACGTACCTGTAAAAGATGGCGTGATTACTAACGACAACCGTATTACTGCAGCTCTTCCAACTATCAAGTATATCCTTGAACAAGGTGGACGTGCAATCCTCTTCTCTCACCTTGGACGTGTAAAAGAAGAAGCAGATAAAGAAGGTAAATCACTTGCTCCTGTAGCTGCTGACTTGGCTGCTAAATTGGGTCAAGAAGTTAAATTTATCCCAGGTGTTACTCGTGGTGCTGAATTGGAAGCTGCAATTAACGCTCTTGAAGATGGACAAGTTCTCTTGGTTGAAAACACTCGTTACGAAGATGTTGACGGCAAGAAAGAATCTAAAAACGATCCTGAACTTGGTAAATACTGGGCATCACTTGGAGATGGTATCTTCGTAAACGATGCATTCGGTACAGCTCACCGTGCACACGCATCTAACGTTGGTATCTCAGCAAACGTTGATAAAGCTGTTGCTGGATTCCTTCTTGAAAACGAAATTGCTTACATCAAAGAAGCAGTTGAAGCTCCAGAACGTCCATTCGTAGCTATCCTTGGTGGATCTAAAGTATCTGACAAGATCGGTGTTATCGAAAACTTGCTTGAAAAAGCTGATAAAGTTCTTATCGGTGGTGGGATGACTTATACATTCTACAAAGCACAAGGTATCGAAATCGGTAACTCACTTGTAGAAGAAGACAAATTGGATGTTGCCAAAGCTCTTCTTGAAAAATCAAACGGTAAATTGATCTTGCCAGTTGACTCAAAAGAAGCGAACGCATTTGCTGACTACACTGAAGTGAAAGACACTGAAGGTGAAGCAGTAGACCCAGGATTCCTTGGTCTTGATATCGGTCCTAAATCTATCGCTAAATTCGACCAAGAATTGACTGGTGCGAAAACTGTTGTATGGAACGGACCTATGGGTGTATTTGAAAACCCTGACTTCCAAGCTGGGACAATTGGTGTGATGGACGCGATCGTAAAACAACCAGGCGTTAAATCAATCATCGGTGGTGGTGACTCAGCTGCTGCAGCGATCAACCTTGGTCGTGCAGACAAATTCTCATGGATTAGTACGGGCGGAGGCGCTTCAATGGAGCTTCTCGAGGGTAAAGTATTGCCAGGCCTGGCTGCACTTACAGAAAAATAATTTCAGCCCGTTAGTCTCTGCAAAATCCTGATTTTGTAGAAAAAGGAACAAAACTGAAACGTTAACAAAAGGGTGGCTCTGTCACCTTTTTGTGTTAGTGGAGGTATTTGTGACGCGGTGGTGGAGCTTCTATGGAACTCCTTGAAGGTAAAGTTCTTCCAGGACTTGCAGCTTTGACTGAAAAATAAGAATATAAAAAAGAGGCTGGGACAAAAGTTCTAGCCTCTCAATTGTCTTTGGATTGTCGAGCAAGACGCAGTGGTTGAGTGGACTCTACTACACTGATTTCATCAGCTTTTACAGCCCTACTCAACTGTGCGGAGGTGGGACGACGAAATCGAATTCTAACGAATTACCGATTTCTGTCCCACTCTCTTTTTTTCGCTCTTTTAAAGTTTGAGAGTCCCGAGGGATAATTGGACAGAATCCAAAAAAACAGTAAAATAGAGGAATACCAATCTAAATGAAATTTGAGTGATAATCGTGGAAAAAAGAGACAATCATACAAAAACAGCTATTTGTGGTATTATCAATGTCACCCCAGATTCTTTCTCTGATGGGGGCCAATTTTATGCTATTGAAGAAGCCTTAAAACAGGCTAGAAAATTGATAGCTGAAGGTGCCACTATTTTAGATATAGGTGGGGAATCCACTCGACCTGGAAGTAACTATGTTGAGATTGAAGAGGAAATCCAACGGGTAGTTCCAGTCATTAAGGCTATCCGTCAAGAAAGTGATGTTCTGATTTCGGTCGACACTTGGAAGAGTCAAGTGGCAGAAGTAGCTTTACAGGCTGGTGCCCATATAGTCAATGACATTACAGGTCTTATGGGGGATGAGAAGATGGCGGAAGTGGTCGCTAAAGCTGGAGCTCAGGTAGTCATCATGTTTAATCCAGTCATGGCACGCCCTCAGCACCCTAGTTCACTTATCTTCCCTCATTTTGGCTTTGGAGAGCCTTTTACAAAGGAAGACTTGGCTGAATTTAAACAACTATCTGTTGAAGAATTGATGTCAGCTTTCCTTGATCGTGCATTGGCAAGAGCGAAGGAAGCTGGTATTGCAAAAGAAAAGATCATGCTAGATCCTGGGATTGGCTTTGGCTTGACCAAAAAGGAAAATCTCATACTTCTACGTGACCTTGATGAATTACACGGGATGGGCTATCCTATCTTTTTAGGAGTCTCTCGCAAGCGCTTTGTCATCAATATTCTAGAAGAAAATGGATTTGAAGTAAATCCAGATACCGAAGCTGGATTCCGCAATCGTGATATTGCTTCGGCTCATGTTACCAGTATTGCAGCTAGACAAGGTGTGGAAGTGGTGCGTGTACACGATGTAGCCAGCCACAAGATGGCAGTTGAAATCGCGTCTGCTATCCGTCTGGCAGACCAAGCAGAAAATTTAGATTTGAAACAATATAAGTAAGATGAATAAGAACGAAACGAATCAGTGGATAGCCAACTATCGGACAGACCAACCTCATTTTGGTTTGGAAAGAATGGTAGAGCTTTTAGCTTTACGCGGCAATCCCCATCTGAAACTCAAAGTTATCCATATCGGAGGAACCAATGGTAAGGGATCTACTATAGCCTTTTTGAAGAATATGTTGGTAAAGATGGGGCTAAGAGTTGGAGTCTTTAGCTCACCCTATCTGATTCATTATACCGATCAGATTGCCATTAACGGGGAATCCATCCCAGAAGCGAGATTAGAAGTCTTAATGTCGGAATATCGCTCACTACTTGAAGGGGACCACGCTCCTGCCTTACAAGGAACGACAGAATTCGAGATTATCACTGCTATAGCCTATGATTACTTTGCCTCAGAGCAAGTCGATGTGGCTATTATGGAAGTCGGTATGGGAGGACTTTTGGATAGTACCAATGTTTGCCAGCCTATCTTGACTGGCATCACGACCATTGGGTTGGACCATGTAGCTCTACTAGGGGATAGCTTGGAAGCCATCGCAGAGAAGAAGGCTGGAATTATCAAACAAGGAGTTCCCCTGGTAACAGGGAATATTGTCCCAGAAGCCTTGGCGGTTATCGATCAGATTGCAAAAGTCAAACAGGCACCGAGACTTTCCTATGGTGATGACTATCAGGTCAATCATCGTGAGAGTACTGTAACGGGAGAGATCTTTGACTATTCTAGTTCGGTAAGACAAGGCCATTTTCAGACAGGTCTACTCGGCTTGCACCAGATAGAAAATGCTGGGATGGCTCTAGCCTTATTAGATGCCTTTTGTCGAGAGATTGGGCTAGAATTGCCAGAAAATGATTTAGTGGTTCAAGCTTTAGAGGAAACAAGTTGGCCTGGACGCTTTGAAGTTGTTTCTAGAAGACCTTTGATGATTTTAGACGGAGCTCACAATCCACATGCTGTCAAGGCTTTGTTAGCTACCTTGGAAGAACGATTTGCTGACTATCACAAGGAAATACTTTTTACATGTATCAAAACCAAGGCCTTGGAGGATATGTTAGACTTGTTAGGAACTTTGCCAGATACTAACCTTACACTAACACATTTTGATGATGGTCGAGCAACAGACGAAGAGGTGCTAAAACAGGCAGCTCATTCTAGAAATCTAAACTACCAAAGTTGGCAGGAATTTCTAGATCAAAAAATGACAGACGATGAAGAGGAAAAAACAGTTAGGATCATCACGGGCTCCTTGTATTTCTTGAGCCAGGTGAGAGCCTATCTGATGGAGAGGAAAAACTAGAGAATGGATACACAAAAGATTGAGACGGCTGTAAAAATGATTATCGAAGCGGTAGGTGAAGATGTTAACCGCGAAGGATTACAGGAGACACCTGCTCGTGTAGCTCGTATGTATCAAGAGATTTTTTCAGGACTTGGTCGAACTGCGGAGGAGCATTTGTCAAAATCCTTTGAGATTATCGACGATAATATGGTAGTGGAAAAGGATATTTTTTTCCATACCATGTGTGAACATCACTTCTTGCCATTTTATGGGAAAGCACATATCGCTTATGTTCCAGACGGACGTGTGGCAGGGTTGTCAAAGCTAGCTCGTACTGTGGAGGTTTATGCTAAAAAGCCACAGATTCAAGAACGCTTGAATATTGAAGTGGCAGATGCTTTGATGGAATATCTAGGTGCCAAAGGTGCTTTCGTTGTTATTGAAGCAGAGCATATGTGTATGAGTATGCGCGGTGTTCGAAAACCAGGAACTGCAACTTTGACAACAGTAGCTCGTGGAGTTTTTGAGACAGACAAAGATCTTCGAGATCAGGCTTACCGTCTCATGGGGTTATAAAAATCGCTTCAAACGATTTTTTCTAGAAAGGACTAGTTATGGATCAATTGTGCATTAAGGATTTGGAAATTTTTGCCTATCATGGTCTTTTCCCGAGTGAGAAGGAACTGGGACAAAAGTTTATCATTGATGCAAGCTTATCCTATGATATGACCAAGGCTGCTACGGACTTAGATTTGGAAGCTTCTGTCCATTATGGCGAGCTCTGTCAGCAATGGACGACTTGGTTTCAGGAAACCACGGAAGACTTGATTGAAACCGTAGCCTACAAACTAGTAGAGCGCACTTTTGAAACCTATCCAATAGTTCAAGAAATTAAACTGGAACTAAAAAACCATGGGCGCCTATTCATCTACCGCTAGACACCTGTTCAGTAACCATCCATCGTCGTAAACAAAGAGCCTTTATCGCTCTAGGTAGCAATATGGGAGATAAGACGGCTAATCTCAAGCAAGCGATTGAAAAAATGCGAGCTCGTGGCATCCATGTTCTCAAAGAGTCTAGTGTGATTGCAACTAAGCCATGGGGCAGAGTCGAGCAAGATAGTTTTGCTAATCAAGTTCTTGAAGTGGAAACTTGGTTGCCGGCGCCAATCTTGTTAGAAATCCTGTTGGACATTGAGGCAGAAATGGGACGGGTTAGAGAGGTACATTGGGGACCTCGCTTGATTGACTTGGACTTGCTCTTTGTAGAGGATCAAGTTATCTATACAGATGACCTCATCTTGCCTCATCCTTATATCGCCGAGCGCCTTTTTGTCTTAGAATCCCTTCAAGAAATAGCCCCACATTTTATTCATCCAGTGCTGGGACGACCGGTTCGTCACTTATATCGTCAATTGGAGAAAGAAAATGGCCAAGGTTTCTGAAACTTATAGTAAATGGAAAAGTATAGGGGAAGGTTTTGTAGCTATTGTCTTAGGCCTTCTTTTGGTTTGTTTTGGGCAGGTAGTTCCGATACTGGGTTACCAACTCCTGATGGCCTACTTTTTCTTGTCGGCAGTTTGGCAACTATTGACGCGATGGTTTCAAGAAAAGTCCCGTAGAGAAAATATATTTGTAACTCTATCCAAGCTCTTTCTTGCAGTCATCCTATTTGATTCAGTCATCTTGCAGGATATCGCTCTCTATCTCTTGGTTATTATCATTGGAAGTTATCAGCTCTTTACAGGTCTAATCAGTCTGATTACCTGGTTGCTATACCGGAAAAATCATATTCATCCGAGGATTAATTACTTATTTGATGCTTTATGGATGATGGGATTTGGTCTCTATAGTATTTCTCCTTTTCATGATGCGACAAATTTTGAATTACTCTTACTTGGTTTTTACTTGATCATGTTGGGGGCAAGCAACCTCAGAGATGGTTTCTTTTTTGAAAAAGGGAGAAGCAATCCTAAGCTCAAGCGTAGAATGAGAATGACCCTGCCTATATTTATGACAGCCTTGATTCCCATCAGTACCTTACGACGATGGAATGAAAGGTTATCTACTCATCAGGTAGAAGAAAACGAAGTGCATTTGGAGAGAAAAAATGAAAAATCTATTGATTTAGAAATTTTCATCCATACTTCAGAATCATCCTTCTTCTTGGCCATGGGTCATGTAGATATTTGCTACCAAGGTCGGGTTATTTCTTACGGTTCTTATGACCCTCACTCAGAGCGCTTGTTTGGGACAATCGGCGATGGAGTTTTATTTAAGGCTAATCGTGAAAAATATATTGAACTTTGTAAGAGAGAAAGCCAGAAAACCCTATTTGCCTATGGTTTAAGCCTGTCTGAACAACAGAAAAAAGCTATCGAAGAACGATTGAGAGAGATTGACAGCCTCTTGATACCTTGGGAACCAAGTTCGCAACTGATGAAAAGAAGGGAAGGAGAAATTAAACATACCTACTCCTATCAGCTGAAACACGAGGCAGATGCAAGCCTTTATAAGTTTAAATCATCTAAATTTAAAACCTATTTTGTTCTTAGTACCAACTGTGTCCTACTAGCCGACTCTATCGTTGGGGAGGCTGGAACGGATATCCTAAGCCCACAAGGTTTTATCGTTCCTGGGACTTATCAGGATTATCTTGATTTAGAATTTAAAAAACCGAGTGGCATCGTGGTTAGTCGTTCTGTATATTAAAAAAGAAAACTCTAGTCAGAAGGCTAGAGTTTTTAAAATAGGTCATTTTCTTCAGGGAGGAGGATAGTTTCCTTGCCGTCCATATCCATAACAAGTACTTTCGGTGGATACAATGGGTCAAAGGGATGATTAAAATCGAAGTCAATCGTAGTCGGTAGATGTTGACTAGAAAAACGGAAGGTGATGGAACCGTTACTGTTTAAAAGTTGAAATTCTAACTCATCTTCTAGTTCAAATACATGCTTTAAAAAATGATCGATAATATACCAGATTGAGTCGATGACATCGTCTGGGAGATTGGTTACCACACCAAAGCTGGCACAACGTCTATGTGAATCCGTAAAAGCCATTGATACCTCCTACTTAATTTTTATTATCATACTGCAAACTGGCCTAAAAATCAAGAAAAGTAAACTGATTTACAAAAATATGATTTACAGTAAAATTTTTTCAAAGAAACTTTATATATCCCTTGAAAATGCTTACAATTAGTGGTAAACTAGTAGTGGTGTAAACATGAAAGCAAAATTTTCAACATTAGAAAGGAAACGGTATGAACACAGATGATACAGTAACAATTTATGACGTTGCCCGAGAAGCAGGAGTTTCAATGGCAACAGTCAGTCGTGTAGTCAATGGTAATAAGAATGTCAAAGAGAACACTCGCAAGAAAGTTCTAGAGGTTATTGAACGCCTAGACTATCGTCCAAATGCAGTAGCTCGTGGTTTGGCAAGCAAACGTACAACAACTGTCGGTGTTGTCATTCCAGATATCACAAATACTTATTTTGCTGCTCTGGCAAAAGGAATTGATGATATTGCCGAAATGTACAAATACAACATCGTCCTTGCTAATAGCGATGAGGATGATGAAAAAGAAGTGGCAGTAGTGAATACACTCTTTTCAAAACAAGTTGATGGTATTATCTTTATGGGCTATCACTTAACAGAGAAAATTCGCTCAGAGTTTTCACGTTCACGTACCCCTGTAGTTCTTGCAGGAACAGTGGACGTTGAACATCAGCTTCCAAGTGTCAATATTGACTATAAGAATGCTACTGCGGATGCTGTTCGTCATTTGTTGAAGCGTAACAAGAAGATTGCTTTTGTTAGTGGACCATTGGTAGATGATATTAACGGTAAAATTCGCTTGGTTGGCTACAAAGAAGCTTTGAAAGAAGCAGGAGTCAACTACAGTGAAGGTCTTGTATTTGAGTCTAAATATCGCTATGATGATGGCTATGCCTTGGCAGAACGCTTAGTTTCTTCAAAAGCAACTGCAGCGATTGTGACTGGTGATGAATTGGCAGCTGGTCTCTTGAACGGCTTAGCTGACCATGGAGTTTCAGTACCAGAAGACTTTGAAATCATTACAAGTGATGATTCTCAAATCGCACGCTATACTCGACCAAATCTGACAACTATCGCACAACCCTTGTATGACCTTGGTGCGATTAGTATGCGTATGTTGACTAAGATTATGCATAAGGAAGAATTGGAGGAACGTGAAGTTCTTCTCCCTCACGGTTTGACAGAACGCAAATCAACTCGCAAAAAGTAATAAAAATTCCCAGGAATCTAACTGATTTCCTGGGTTTTCTTATCCTTCCATATATGCTCGGAGTTCATCGCCTTTAAGTCCTGCATTAACTGCAATGAGTAGCTTAAGCCGAGCTTTTTGAGCATTTAATTCTTTTACAAAATAAACACCGTCATTTTGTAGGCAGACACCACCACCTTCATAGGCATAAACAGGTTCTGATATCCCATTGAAACAACGAGATACAAGTGCAATTGGAAGTCCTGATTGACAAAGAGATTTTAATTTTTTAGCTGTTTCCTTAGGTACATTTCCAGCACCAAAAGCCTGGATAATCAGTCCATCTAACTGGTCGACAGGAAGTAAATCGAGGAGTTCATCGGTCATTCCCGCATAAACAGGGATGATAGGAATCAACCCTTGAATGCTCTCAAGGTCAAAACGAACACGAGGTTCTGCCGTTTTGAAGTAGAGAATTTCCTGCTTCATAATGAGCCCGAGTGGTCCATGAGTTGGTGTTTGAAAGGTGCTAACGTTAGTAGTATGCGTTTTTGTGACATATTTGGCGGCGTGAATTTCATCGTTCATAACGACCAACACACCCTTATCTGTAGCCTTGTCATCACTCGCAACGCGTAAGGCGCTAAGATAGTTGTAGACACCATCACTTCCCAGTTCATTGGAAGATCTCATAGCACCTGTCAGGACGATAGGCATATGAGGTACCTCCATGGTGTCGAGGAAATAAGCCGTTTCTTCTAGTGTATCTGTCCCATGTGTAATGACAACACCATCATAGGACGATGCCTCTTGTTTAATCTTTTTGTAGAGGGCCAACATATGCTTGGGCTTGATGTGAGGACTGGGCAAATTTAAAAAATCCAAGGAATGGACTTCGATACCTTCGAGAGGATTAGAAATATGATTCATAGGGTTATCAGCACTAGTCCTTACAGCTCCAGATTCATCTGCCTGCATGGAGATCGTGCCACCAGTATGTAAAACAAGGATTTTCTTAGTCATGATTCACTCACTTTTTCTGAAATGTGGTATAATCATTGTATCATAAAAGAAAGGAATGAGATAGAATGGAAGTCAAAGCTGTGTTTTTTGATATTGATGGAACGCTTGTAAATGACAGTAAGAGTGTTTTGAAGTCCACTAAGGAAGCTATCAAGATTGTGAAAGAACAAGGGGTGCTTGTTGGGGTAGCAACAGGGCGAGGACCTTTTTTGTTAAGGATTTGATGGATGATTTGGATCTGGATTTTGCAGTGACCTACAATGGCCAATATATCTTTAACAAAGATCGTGTTCTTTTTGCTAGCCCTATTGATAAGAGAAGTCTCAGACAAATCATCTCTTATGCTAAGAAAAATCGAAAAGAGATTGCCATGGGAACGCGACAAGACGTTGTCGGTTCTCGGATTATGTCCTTTGGGCTCAGTCCTCTTTCACAACTCGTCAGTCGTTTTGTACCTAAATTTTTGACTCGTACTGTTAGTCATTCCTTTAATCGTATGGTTAGTAAGGCCCTTCCTCAGAAGGAAGATGATTTGTTGGACTTAATCAATCAACCGATCTATCAAGTGCTCATGTTGATGACACCTGAAGAGACAAACCATGCTGCTGAAGAATTAAATCATCTGAAGTTTACCAGAAGTAATCCTTTTGCGGCTGATATTATCAATCAAGGAAATTCCAAGTTAGAAGGGATTCGCCGTGTCGGAAAAGAGTATGGTTTTGAACTCAACCAAGTCATGGCTTTTGGAGACTCGGATAATGACTTGGAAATGTTGGCGGGCGTTGGAATGTCTGTTGCCATGGGAAATGGTAGTAGCAGTGTAAAAGAAGTTGCCAAGCATATCACTGCTAGCAACCAAAATGATGGGATTCACAAAGCTTTAGAATATTTTGGGGTCTTGGCTTCTGAAAAAGTCTTTGTCAGTCGTGACTATCATTTTAACAAGGTTAAAACTTTCCATCATATGATGGACGAGCGAACTCAAGAAGAGCCTATAGCTTGGGATTTGCAAGGGGCAACCCACCGTGCAGGCTTTAAGATTGAAGAGTTAGTTGAATTTGTCCGTGCTGCCAGCAATTCTGAAGAGGAATTTCAACAGGCTGTTCAGGATTTGCATCAGGCACTTGATAAAGCAGCCGAAAAAGTAAGCAAGTCAACACCAGCTGAGAAAAGCCTCGTTGGTCAAGTAGATGCTTTGATTGATACGCTCTACTTTACCTATGGAAGTTTTGTTCTAATGGGGGTAGACCCGGAGAGAATCTTTGAGATTGTCCATCAAGCCAACATGGGTAAAATTTTCCCAGATGGCAAGGCCCATTTTGATCCTGTGACCCACAAAATCTTGAAACCAGATAACTGGAAAGAAAAATACGCCCCAGAACCTGCGATTAAAAAGGAGATAGAGCGCAAAATTAAGGCTTATGAACGTCATAAGGAAAGAGAAAATAAACAATAAAAAGGAGCGCATTGGCTCCTTTTTTAGTCTATTTATAAAGTTTTATCCTTGTCTCGAACGACGAGAAGGTCAACGCTTGTGTGGCGTAGGATATATTCTGATGAAGAACCGACAAGCAAACGCTCGAAGGCGTTAAGTCCTGTGGCTCCGACCAAAATCAAATCAACATGTTCTTGGTCCGGGATTGTTTTAGCCAAAAGTGTTTTAGGATTTCCCATTTCGATGATAACTTGAACATCTGTAAGACCAGCGTCTCTTGCACGCTTTTCATATTCTGCCATCAAGTCTTGGGCCTCAACTTGTAACTCTTCGTAAACTTCTGCATCAAATGTTGAAATGCTTTGAAGAGCACGAGTGTCAATGACATGGGCGATGGTTAATTTAGCCTGGTTACGTAATGCTGACTGAACTCCTTTGATAAAAGCCAAATCAGCTTCCTTGGAACCGTCAACCGCTACCATGATGTTTTCATAACGTTGTGTCATAGCAAAAACCTCCTCGTTTCTTATCACCTTCATTGTATTCCTTTTCACTAAAAAAGTAAAGTAAAAAACGATAGGAAGAAGATAGATGCTTTTTGACTTTGACTTGGAGTTTGTTATAATAAAAAGAGAAAAGGTCAGAGGAAGAGATATGACAAAAATCGCAGTATTATCGGATATCCATGGAAATACAAGAGCACTGGAAGCTGTTTTAGCAGATGCAGAGAAGGCAGGCGCTGAGGAATATTGGCTCTTGGGAGATATTCTCATGCCTGGAACAGGACGAAAAAATATTCTCCATATATTGGAGACTTTACCCATCACTCTTAGAGTTTTAGGGAATTGGGAGGAGAGCTTATGGCGAGCTGCTTATCGAAAATTAGATACAAGTAGACCTAGCCATCGCTACCTCTTGCGCCAATGCCAGTATATCATGGAAGAAATTAGTCTAGATGAAATTGAAGCTCTACAGGCATTTCCTATGCACAGTCACTGCCAGTTTGGGAATCTGAAGGTAGGGATAAGCCATCATTTGCCGGACAAAAATTGGGGAAGAGAACTGATCCATCTTGGCAAGCAGGAGGATTTTGACCGTTTGGTGACTAATCCTGACTGCGATATTGCCATCTATGGCCATATCCACCAGCAATTTCTACGTTATGGAAGTGGTGGACAACTTATTTTGAATCCAGGTTCGATTGGACAACCATTCTTTTTATCAGCACATCTACGTAAGGACTTGCGGGCCCAATATATGATTTTGGACTTTGATGACAAAGGATTGAAGGATGTAGACTTTCGTCGTGTTGATTATGATGTTGAGTCAGAATTACAGCTGGCTAGAGAGTTACAGTTGCCCTACTATAAAATTTACTATGAAAGCTTAGTCAATGGAATTCACCACACTCATAATCAAGAATTACTCCATGAAATTGCTCAAAATGAAGGACATGATGCAGAATTGGATGATTGGCTTAGTCGTAACTCTTGACATTACAACTATAGAAGCTATAATAAATATAAGAGAAGAATGAGTTTAGTTAACGAAAAAGGAGGACTGCATGCAAATTTCAAGTCGATTTACCATCGCAACCCATATGCTAGTTATTATCGCCCTAAAAGGGAAGGAAAGTAAAGTAACCAGTGATTTTCTAGCTAGCAGTGTAGGAGTCAATCCTGTTATTATCCGAAAAACCTTATCCCAACTCAAAAAGGCAGGGTTAATCTCAGTCGCGCGTGGAACTGGTGGAGCGGAGATTATCAAAGACATAGAGGACATCAGTCTTTTAGATGTTTACCAAGCAGTTGAGTGTTTAGGGAAGAAAGGACAACTCTTTAGTTTCCATGATAATCCTAATCCAGCCTGTCCAGTAGGAGCCAATATTCATGGGGTTTTAGATGAAAAGTTAGATAAAATTCAAGAAGCTATGGAAGAAGAATTAAGCCAAACCAGTCTTGCTCAAGTAGTGGCAGATGCAGAGAGTAGGATAGAAGGATAAGAGGACCTGAGTTCCTCTTTTATTTTAGCTAATTATGATGAAATGTAATTAGATAAAGGAGAAGAAGATGTATCTTGTTACAGGAATTGTATTAGCCTTTATCCGTGAATTTGTAGCTCTATGTGTGAAATTGAAGTGGCTCTTTGTGTTCTTCTACGGATTATTATTCCTAGCTCTTCTTTTATTCTATAAGAGAATTCTTTGGTAATAAGAAACTCTCCTTGAAAATGAGGAGAGTTTTTATAATAGAAATAGTTGAAAAAAGTAGACTAAAAAGCTTGATTACTGAAGAAAAAATGAAGTAGAATTATTTCAGCGCTTGTTCTAAGAAGTGATTATCTTATCGCCGATGTGAGAAATAGTTGAGAAGGTTTACCAAGGAAAAGATTGTCGGAACTATAAAGTATTTGGGTCTGAATGTCTGAGAAGCCATGATTTTTAAGAGTCTCCTCAAGTTCCGAAATAATAAAACCATGGTTTTCTCCATCTGGTACGGTATAATCAGCGATAAATAGTTGTCCTCCGAGAGTCAAATGTTCCTTAAACATGGCGAGACTGTCATCAAGATTAGGCATATGATGAAGAACACGACTGACGATAATGAGATCGAATGTTTGTTCTAATGGCTTATGCAATAAGTCTTGATGAATCAAGTCTATATATTCAAGTTTTTGGTTTTTAATCTTGATACGAGCTTGCTCCAGCATTTTATCTGAAATATCAACCAAGGTCACTGAATTTACTTTTTTGGCTAGAGGTAGAGAGATTAGACCAGTTCCTCCTCCAAAGTCTAGAATTGATTTACTTGATAAATCGTGCATTTGTTTTTCAATATTTTTTCTGATAAGTTCAGCAAGAAATTGATTTTTGGGAGAATCAAACGATTCGGCACGATGATTAAAATGATGTTCCATATCAATAGTGTAGCATAAAGAGAAGATGTTTTAAAATTTTGGCTACGTCTTGTTGAAAAGGTATAGAATTATCAACTGGTGTATAGCTTTTTAACTTTGATGAGAACAGGATTTTTTTGGGATTTTGATTGAAAGAGTTAAGAAAATAAAGAGGAGAAAAACTTGAAATCATGTTATAATAAAACGATAGAATCGTAAGAAAGAGTGGATGAATTTTGATTATTCCGACTTATAATTGGCAATTTGCACCTCAAGTTGAGGATGCGGATTTTACAAAGATAGCCAAGAGTGCAGGCTTGAGTTCTGAAGTCGCTTGTTTGTTGTATCAACGAGGAATCAGGGATGAAAGCAGCCTGAAGAAATTTTTAGAACCTTCTTTGGAAGATTTACATAATCCTTATCTCTTACATGATATGGATAAGGCAGTTGAGCGTATTCGCCAGGCAATTGAGCAAGGAGAATTGATTCTGGTCTATGGAGACTATGATGCGGATGGGATGACTTCGGCTTCGATTGTCAAGGAGAGTTTGGAACAATTAGGTGCAGAGTGTCTGGTCTATCTCCCTAATCGCTTTACAGATGGTTATGGACCAAATGCTAGTGTCTACAAATATTTTATCGAGCAGCAGGGAGTGTCTCTGATTGTGACGGTGGACAATGGTGTTGCCGGGCATGAAGCCATTGACTTGGCTCAGTCTATGGGTGTGGATGTCGTTGTGACAGACCACCACTCCATGCCAGAGGTTTTACCAGATGCTTATGCAATCGTCCATCCTGAACACCCAAAAGCAGATTATCCTTTTAAACATTTAGCAGGCTGTGGAGTTGCTTTCAAACTAGCTTGCGCCCTCTTGGAGGAAGTGCAGGTTGAGTTGCTTGACTTGGTTGCCATTGGAACGATTGCGGATATGGTCAGCTTGACGGATGAAAATCGTATCATGGTTCAATATGGTCTAGAAGTTTTGCGAAATACCCAAAGACTAGGCCTCCAAGAACTCTTTAAAGTTGCTGGAATTTCTAGCAGTGACCTTACAGAAGAGACGGTTGGTTTCCAATTAGCTCCTCGTTTGAATGCCCTAGGACGTTTGGACGATCCCAATCCAGCTATTGACTTACTGACTGGATTTGATGATGAAGAGGTGCATGAGATTGCCCTCATGATTCAAGAAAAAATGAAGAACGCAAGGAAATCGTTCAAGCCATTTATGAAGAAGCTAAGAGTTTGGTTGACCCTAACAAAAGCGTTCAAGTTTTGGCCAAGGAAGGCTGGAATCCAGGAGTGCTTGGGATTGTAGCTGGGCGCTTGTTGGAAGAGTTAGGACAGACAGTTATTGTTCTGAATATTGAAGACGGCCGTGCTAAGGGAAGTGCGCGAAGTATTGAAGCTGTCAATATTTTTGAAGCCTTGGATCCGCATCGTGCTCTATTTATCGCCTTTGGTGGCCATGCAGGTGCTGCAGGCATGACGCTCGAAGTTGAACAGTTAGATGCCTTGTCAGATATTTTAGAAACCTATGTAAAAGACAAAGGGATAGATGCCAAGGGTAAGAGTAAATTATATCTAGATGAAGAACTAGATTTGGAAAACTTGAGTTTAGAAACGGTTAAGAGTTTTGAACGCTTAGCTCCTTTTGGGATGGACAATCAAAAACCTATCTTCTATATTCGAGATTTTCAAGTTGAAAATGCTCGTTCTATGGGAGCGGGAGATAGTCATCTAAAATTGAAGATTTCCAAAGGGACCGCGAGCTTTGAGGTAGTAGCTTTTGGTCAAGGATCAAAGGCTACAGAGTTTTCTCAGGTAAAACAACTGGAATTGGCAGTTACCCTTTCTGTTAACCAATGGAATGGGCAAACAACCCTCCAGTTGATGATGGTAGATGCCCGTGTGGACGGTGTTCAACTTTTTAACATCCGTAGTAAGAGTGTAGAGCTACCAGAGGGAGTGCCTGTCCTAGATTTTACCAGTGATTTACCAGAAATGCTTTCTAGCCCAGCAATCGTTGTAAAAAATATTCCCGAGGATCTCAGTCTTCTCAAACAAGTGTTGCAAGAACAGAATTTCTCTGCTATTTACTTTAAAAATGATATTGCTAAAGCATACTATTTGACAGGTTATGGTACAAGAGAGCAATTCGCTAAGCTTTATAAGACAATCTACCAGTTCCCGGAATTTGATATTCGTTATAAACTAAAAGACTTATCAACCTATCTCAAAATTGAGCAAATCTTATTAGTAAAGATGATTCAGATTTTTGAAGAACTTGGTTTTGTTACAATTGAGAATGGTGTGATGAAAGTAAATAAAGAAGCGGCCAAGCGGGACATCGCTGAAAGTCAGATTTATCAAAATCTCAAACAAATTGTTAAGGATCAAGAGATGATGGCGCTAGGTACGGTGCAAGAAATTTATGACTTTTTAATGGCAAAATAGAAAGAAGCTGAGATAATCTATCTCAGTTTTTTTGTTGTCTCTTATAATTTTTAAATTATTTGTTCTTTAGAATGCTATGTAGTAAAAGTATACATATTTGTAACATGACTACAACATAACTCTAAAACAACTGACATGTAAATCAGGTATGATTCTCTTTGTAAACAACAAATAGGAAATGATAAACAAAATAAAGGGAGAAATTAATTATGAAAAAAACAGTTGCTAAACTGACTCTTGGTTTGACGTCCACCGCTATTTTAGCGTCAGTAGGTGCTCAAACTGTTAGTGCATCTTCTTACGTAGTCCAAGACGGGGATTCATTTTTTGCTATTGCTACTGCAAATGGCATGGATCCTTATGAGTTGGCAGCAAATAACGGAAAAAGCATTTTTGATATAATCCACCCAGGGGATGTGCTAGAAGTAAGCGGTCCAGCTCAGGCTACTTATTCATACGGTGCTCCAGCTTCTGAGGCAACTAGTACTTTGAATCCTGCTTCAGATGATGATGTTGTCGTGAATACTCCGACAGACTATGGAAACTCATATCCTGTTGGTCAGTGTACATGGGGCGTGAAAGAGTTGGCTCCTTGGGCTAGCAACTGGTGGGGAAATGCTAATACTTGGGCGATTTATGCTAGTGCTCAAGGTTATCGTGTAGGAGATGTTCCAGTAGTAGGCGCAATCGCCGTTTGGGACGGTGGTGAATATGGACACGTTGCTTATGTGACGGATGTACAAAGTGAGAATTCTATCCAGGTATTGGAAGCAAACTACAGACGTCAAAAACAAATTGCTAACTATCGTGGTTTCTTTAATCCACATGAATTTTTAGGTAAAGTTACTTACATTTATCCAAACTAAAGATGATTAAAAAGATTTAGAGCTTCTAAATCTTTTTTATTTGTGAGTAAGCTCCTTATTACGATTTTTTGCCGAGTAGCTGTTTGTGAAGTAAGGCCCTAGGTCCTTTGGCGGACAGAGATTTCGCAAAGAGAAAACAAAGCAAAGCGATTCGGTTATCAGTGGTGAATGTTCTCTAGTTGAAATCCTATCTTCATTTTGAAAATTAGTAAAAAAATGGTATAATGAGAGGAAAAGATTCGGATAAAAGTAAATTGGACTTTTACAAAAAGAGAGTTGTGAAGACTCTACAAACACGTTATAGTAATACTTCGGAGGGAAAATGACCAATATTAAATTAACAACTTTAGGTGGTGTTCGTGAAAACGGGAAAAACATGTACATCGCAGAAATTAACGATTCAATCTTTGTTTTAGATGCAGGTTTAAAATATCCTGAAAATGAGCAGTTGGGTGTCGATGTCGTTATTCCAAATATGGAATATCTGTTTGAAAATAGCGACCGTATTGCAGGTGCCTTTTTAACGCACGGACATGCGGATGCGATTGGAGCTCTTCCTTATCTTTTGTCAGAAGTGAAAGTTCCTGTTTTTGGCTCAGAGTTGACAATTGAGCTTGCTAAGCTTTTTGTTAAAGGAAATGATAGTGCTAAAAAATTCGATGATTTCCATGTTATTGATGAAAATACAGAAATCGACTTTGGCGGTACGGAGGTTTCCTTCTTCCGCACAACTCACTCTATCCCAGAGAGTCTTGGTGTCGTTTTGAAAACATCTGAAGGAAGTATCGTTTATACAGGGGACTTCAAATTTGACCAAACGGCTAGCGAATCATACGCGACTGACTTCGGTCGTTTAGCAGAAATTGGTCGCGAAGGAGTTTTAGCTCTTCTAAGCGACTCAGCAAACGCAGACAGTAATATTCAAGTAGCCAGCGAAAGTGAAGTTGGTGATGAAATTACGCAAACCATTTCTGACTGGGATGGACGTATCATTGTAGCCGCTGTTGCAAGTAACCTTTCTCGTATTCAGCAAGTCTTTGATGCTGCTGCAGAGACAGGACGTCGCGTTGTTTTGACTGGGTTTGATATTGAAAATATCGTTCGTACAGCTATTCGCTTGAAAAAATTGTCATTGGCTAACGAAAGTCTCTTGATTAAACCTAAAGATATGTCTCGTTTTGAAGACCACGAGTTAATTATCCTTGAAACCGGTCGTATGGGTGAACCAATTAATGGACTCCGTAAAATGTCAATCGGTCGTCACCGCTATGTTGAAATCAAGGATGGAGACTTGGTTTATATCGTTACAACGCCATCAATTGCTAAAGAAGCTGTTATGGCTCGTGTAGAAAACATGGTCTATCAAGCAGGTGGTGTCGTTAAGCCGATTACTCAAAGTTTGCGTGTATCAGGACACGGGAATGCACGTGATCTTCAATTGATGATCAATCTCTTGCAACCGAAATATCTCTTTCCGATCCAGGGTGAATACCGTGAGTTAGACGCACATGCCAAGGCCGCGATGGCAGTAGGTATGCTACCAGAGCGTATCTTTATCCCGAAAAAAGGGACAACCATGTCTTATGAGCATGGGGACTTTGTTCCGTCTGGTGCCGTTACTGCAGGTGATGTCTTGATTGATGGTAATGCCATTGGGGATGTTGGGAACGTTGTTCTTCGTGACCGCAAGGTCTTGTCAGAAGATGGTATTTTCATCGTTGCTATCACTGTTAACCGTCGTGAAAAGAAAATCATTGCCAAAGCTCGAGTGCATACACGTGGATTTGTCTATCTCAAGAAGAGTCGTGATATTCTGCGCGAAAGTACAGAGTTGGTAAATCAAACAGTTGAAGACTACCTCCAAGGTGAGGACTTTGACTGGGCAGACCTTAAAGGTAAGGTCCGTGACAATTTAGCAAAATTCCTTTTTGACCAAACCAAGCGTCGTCCAGCCATCCTACCAGTAGTCATGGAAGCAAAATAAGGATTAAATAACAGTAGAGAAAGTCGAGTTTCGGCTTTTTCTTATCTTAAGTGTATAAGGAGCAAGTTATGGCAGTAATGAAGATTGAGTATTACTCTGAAGTTTTAGATATGGAGTGGGGAGTAAATGTACTCTATCCAGATGCGTCTCGGGTGACAGAACCAGACTCTACAGATATCCCTGTTCTCTATCTCCTTCATGGGATGTCAGGAAATCATAACAGTTGGCTTAAACGGACCAACGTAGAGCGCTTGGTGCGAGGAACCAATCTGATTGTTGTCCTGCCAAATACATGTAATGGCTGGTACACAGATACTCAGTATGGCTATAACTACTATACAGCTCTAGCGGAAGAATTACCTAAGGTGCTCAAACGCTTCTTCCCAAATATGACTAACAAGCGTGAAAAGACTTTTATTGCTGGTTTATCAATGGGAGGCTACGGTTCCTTCAAATTGGCACTGTCAACTGACCGTTTCTCGCATGCCGCTAGCTTTTCTGGGGCACTTAGTTTCGAGGAATTTTCTCCTGAGAGTCAAGATTTAGGGACGCGTTCCTACTGGAGAGGTGTTTTTGGCAAAGTTAATGATTGGGTGAATAGTCCTTATTCACTTGAAACACTCGCTAAAAAGTCTGATAAGAAAACCAAGCTCTGGGTTTGGTGTGGAGAACAAGATTATCTCTATTCTGCCAATAATCTAGCAGTTAAAAATCTGAAGAAACTTGGTTTCGATGTGACCTATAACCATAGTGCAGGAACTCATGAGTGGTATTATTGGGAAAAGCAATTGGAACGTTTTTTAACTACCTTGCCAATTGATTTTGTTTTGGAAGAACGTTTATCCTAATTTTAGCTTTCTTTCAGTTTGTTTTAGTAGAATTAAGAACCTATCTTTAGAATGGCAATCCATTACTCAAAGATGGGTTCTTATTTTTTAGAAAGGTGGACAATCATGGGCTGGATTATTCGTGTTTTATGTCGATTTTTACTAGGGATTTTGCGTATGTTTTGGCGCCTTATGTGGACACTTATACTCTTAATCCTCATTACTTTTGGGATTCTCTGGTATGTGACAGGTGATTTATCAGGTGCCTTCAATCAAGTAAGCAATCTTGTTCAAGTCGGCCAAGCAGGTTGGGATCAATGGCAAGAGACTGGCAAGTTGCAAGGTTTGTCTCAGACAGATCATCATCAAGATTCAGGAGCAAAATGGTCAAAGGCGCAAGCAACTATCTATATTGATCCTCAAATGGATGCCACTTTCCAAAAGGCCTACCTTGAAGCTATTGCTAACTGGAACCAGACAGGGGCTTTTAACTTTGAGCTTGTAACAGAAGCGGATAAGGCCGATATTTTCGCTACCGAAATGAATGATGGTTCGACAGCTGTAGCAGGTGAGGCGGAGAGTCAGACAAATCTCCTAACCAAACAATTCATTTCAGTGACCGTTCGCTTGAATCATTATTATTTATCCAATCCAAACTATGGCTATACCTATGATCGTATCATGCATACAGCAGAGCATGAACTAGGTCATGCGATTGGTTTGGAACATACTAATGAAGTTTCGGTTATGCAACCAGCAGGCTCCTATTATGGTATCCAAGCTCAAGATGTAAAAGCAGTTCAAGAGCTATATGAGTCTGGAGAATAACTGATTTTCAAAGGAAACTGGAGCTCTCTGATTTAAGCAATACAGGGGGCTTTTTGCTATAATGGAATTATGAATAACTTGATCAAATCAAAACTGGAGCTCTTGCCGACTAGCCCTGGTTGTTACATTCACAAAGATAAAAACGGTACTATCATTTATGTAGGAAAGGCTAAAAATCTGCGCAATCGGGTGCGGTCCTACTTCCGTGGAAGCCATGATACCAAGACAGAAGCCCTGGTGTCTGAGATTGTAGATTTTGAGTTTATTGTTACGGAGTCTAATATTGAGGCCCTTCTTTTAGAGATTAATCTCATCAAGGAAAACAAGCCTAAGTACAATATTATGCTCAAGGATGACAAGTCTTATCCTTTTATCAAAATCACCAATGAGCGCTATCCTCGCTTGATTATCACCCGTCAGGTCAAAAAAGACGGAGGTCTCTATTTTGGTCCCTATCCGGATGTGGGAGCAGCCAATGAAATCAAACGGCTATTGGATCGGATTTTCCCTTTTCGCAAGTGTACCAATCCGCCTTCTAAGGTTTGTTTTTATTACCATATAGGGCAGTGCATGGCTCATACGGTTTGTCGAAAGGATGAAGCCTATTTTAAAGCTATGTCCCAAGAAGTCTCTGATTTTCTCAAGGGACAAGACGACAAAATAATCGATGACCTCAAGAGTAAAATGGCTTTGGCAGCCCAAAGTATGGAGTTTGAACGTGCCGCGGAATACCGTGATTTGATTCAGGCTATTGGCACCCTTAGGACCAAACAAAGAGTCATGGCCAAAGATCTTCAAAATCGTGATGTATTTGGTTACTACGTGGATAAGGGCTGGATGTGCGTTCAGGTTTTCTTTGTCCGTCAGGGCAAACTGATTGAACGTGATGTCAATCTCTTCCCTTACTACAACGATCCAGACGAGGATTTCTTGACCTATGTGGGACAGTTTTACCAGGAGAAATCTCACCTGATCCCCAATGAGATCCTGATCCCTCAGGATATTGACGAAGAAGCTATCAAGGCTTTGGTGGATACAAAGGTTCTCAAACCCCAACGAGGGGAGAAGAAGCAACTGGTTAATCTGGCTATCAAAAACGCTCGTGTTAGTTTAGAACAGAAGTTTAATCTTCTGGAAAAATCAGTTGAAAAGACTCAAGGAGCTATTGAAAATCTTGGGCGACTTCTACAAATTCCAACCCCAGTCCGTATCGAGTCTTTTGACAACTCTAATATTATGGGGACTAGTCCAGTCTCTGCTATGGTTGTTTTTGTTAACGGAAAACCAAGCAAAAAAGATTACCGTAAGTATAAAATCAAGACAGTGGTCGGACCAGATGACTATGCAAGTATGCGAGAGGTTATTCGTAGACGTTATGGACGGGTCCAGCGTGACGGTTTGACACCGCCAGATCTAATCGTCATCGATGGTGGTCAGGGACAGGTTAACATTGCTAAGCAAGTTATACAAGAGGAGCTAGGCTTAGATATTCCGATCGCAGGACTTCAAAAAAATGACAAGCACCAAACTCATGAGTTGCTCTTTGGAGATCCTCTTGAAGTGGTAGAGTTGTCTAGGAATTCTCAGGAATTTTTCCTCTTGCAACGCATTCAGGATGAAGTCCACCGCTTTGCCATTACCTTCCACCGTCAACTACGCTCTAAAAATTCTTTCTCATCTCAATTGGATGGGATTGAAGGTCTGGGTCCCAAACGCAAGCAGAATTTGATGAAATATTTCAAATCTCTGACAAAAATCAAGGAAGCTAGCGTGGACGAGATTGTTGCAGTTGGTATACCAAGAGCAGTGGCAGAGGCAGTTCATCAACACTTAAATCTAGAAGTAGACTCAGCGCTAGCTCAAGTAGCTGAGAAACCTCTTGAATACAAGAAATAAAGTAGCAATGGAATGTTTTTGCTTTAGTGGGTGCAAGCTAGTCGGATTTGTGGTAAAATAGATAAGATATGACAAAAGAATTTCATCATGTAACGGTCATGCTCCATGAGACCATTGATATGCTAGATGTAAAACCTGATGGTATTTACGTTGATGCGACCTTGGGAGGAGCAGGACACAGCGAGTATTTATTAAGTAAGTTAAGCGAGAAAGGGCATCTCTATGCCTTTGACCAAGACCAGAATGCCATTGATAATGCGCAAAAACGATTGGCTCCCTATATCGAAAAGGGAATGGTCACCTTCATCAAGGATAATTTCCGTCATTTGAAGGACCGCTTACATGACTTAGGTGTGACTGAAATTGATGGAATTTGTTATGATTTAGGTGTGTCAAGCCCGCAGTTGGATCAGCGTGAACGTGGTTTTTCCTATAAGAAGGATGCACCGCTGGATATGCGCATGAATCAGGAAGCTAGTTTGACCGCTTATGAAGTCGTTAATCACTACGACTACCATGATTTGGTAAGAATCTTTTTCAAATATGGTGAGGACAAGTTTTCCAAACAGATTGCTCGAAAAATTGAACAGGCGCGTGAACAGAAACCGATCGAGACAACAACCGAATTGGCAGAGATTATTAAATCTGCCAAACCGGCAAAGGAGCTCAAGAAAAAGGCCACCCAGCCAAACAAATTTTCCAAGCTATCCGTATAGAGGTTAATGATGAACTGGGTGCTGCAGATGAATCAATCCAGCAGGCTATGGATATGCTGGCTCTAGATGGCAGAATATCAGTGATTACCTTTCATTCGCTGGAGGACCGCTTGACCAAACAGTTATTTAAGGAAGCTTCCACAGTTGAAGTTCCTAAAGGTTTGCCTTTCATCCCAGATGATCTCAAGCCCAAAATGGAATTGGTATCTCGTAAACCGATTTTACCAAGCAAGGAAGAATTGGAAGCCAATAATCGTTCCCACTCAGCCAAGCTTCGAGTGGCAAGAAAAATTCACAAGTAAGAGGAAATAATGGCAGAAAACAGAGGAACAACGAGCCAATTACTACAAGCTCGTATAAAAAATTTTCACGTGTTGAAAAGGCCTTTTACTTTTCAATTGCCATCACAGCACTTGTCTTAGCAATCAGTGTAGTCTATATGCAGACTCAACTTTTGCAGGTTCAGAGTGATTTGACAACAGTCAATTCACAAATTGAGGAAAAAAAGACAGAGCTGGATGATGCTAAACAAGAAGTTAATGAATTGATCCGATCAGAACGTTTGACCGGAATTGCAGACTCACAAGACTTGCAATTAAATAATGAAAATATCCGATCGGCGGAGTAGTAAATGAAAAACTGGAAAGAACGAATCATACGCTTTGCCATTAAAAATCGCAAATCTCCAACAGAAAACCGCAGACTAGTGGGAAAGAATTTGAGCCTTCTGGCCGTCTTTCTCTTTGCTGTTTTTTGGTTAACTTTGCGGTAATTATTGGTACAGGCTCAAAATTTGGTGTTGACCTAGTTAAGGAAGCAAGCAAGGTCCACCAAACAACTCGGACAGTTCCTGCAAAACGAGGAACTATCTATGACCGTAATGGTACACCAATCGCTGAGGATGCAACATCCTACAACATTTATGCTATTATCGATAAGGAATATAAATCTGCAAATGGGAAAATTCTCTATGTAGAGGAGTCTCAGTATAGCAAGGTTGCAGAAGTCTTCCATAAATATCTAGATATGGATGAGTCCTACGTCAAGGAACAACTTTCTCAACCTAATCTTAAGCAAGTTTCCTTTGGTGTAAAGGGAAATGGTATTACCTATGCCAATATGATGTCCATAAAAAAGGATTTGGAAGCAGCTAAGGTTGAGGGAGTTGATTTTACAACAAGCCCAAATCGAAGCTATCCTAATGGGAAATTTGCTTCGTCTTTCATCGGACTAGCGCAGTTGCACGAAAATGAGGATGGTTCAAAGAGTCTCATTGGGACGTCTGGTGTCGAGAGTTCCTTGAATAGTTTATTGGCAGGAACAGATGGTATCATTACCTACGAAAAAGACCGCTTAGGGAATATTGTTCCAGGTACGGAGCAAGTTACCCGACAGACTGTAAACGGGAAAGATGTCTATACGACCCTATCTAGTCCTTTACAATCTTTCATGGAAAGTCAAATGGATGCCTTCCAAGAAAAAGTCAAGGGTAAATATATGACTGCGACCTTGGTTAGTGCCAAGACGGGAGAGATTCTCGCTACAACTCAAAGACCAACCTTTGATGCTGATACCAAAGAAGGTATTACCGAGGACTTTGTCTGGCGTGATATCCTTTACCAAAGTAACTATGAACCAGGTTCAACCATGAAGGTGATTACTTTAGCTTCAGCAATTGACAATAATACCTTCCCTGGAGGAGAGTATTTCAACAGTAGCGAATTGAAGGTAGCTGATGCCACTATCAAGGACTGGGATGTTAACGAAGGTTTGACAAGCGGTGGAATGATGACCTTCTCGCAAGGTTTTGCTCACTCTAGTAACATCGGTATGACTCTCCTTGAGCAAAAGATGGGGGACACTACTTGGCTAGATTACCTCAATCGTTTCAAATTTGGAGTGCCGACTCGTTTTGGTATGAGTGATGAGTATGCTGGGCAATTACCTGAGGACAATATCGTTAATATTGCCATGAGTTCCTTCGGTCAAGGTATTTCCGTTACACAAACTCAGATGCTTCGTGCCTTTACTGCGATAGCTAATGATGGGATTATGTTGGAGCCTAAGTTTATCAGTGCGCTCTATGATCCAAATGATCAAACGGTTCGTAAATCACAAAAAGAAGTGGTGGGGAATCCGGTCTCTAAAGAAGCAGCTAGCTTGACTCGAGATCACATGGTTATGGTTGGTACGGATCCTACCTATGGTACGATGTACAACCACAGTACAGGTAAGGGAACAGTCAATGTTCCTGGCTATAATGTAGCCTTGAAATCAGGGACTGCGGAGATTGCTGATGAGCAAAATGGAGGATACTTAGTTGGGGAAACCAATAATATCTTTTCTGTAGTAACCATGCATCCTTCTGAAAATCCTGATTTCATCCTCTATGTGACCGTTCAACAACCTCAGCATTATTCTGGGATTCAGTTGGGTGAATTCGCCAACCCTATCTTGGAGCGAGCTTCAGCGATGAAGGAATCTCTCAATCTTCAATCAACTGCTAAAAGTCTGGATCAGGTTACAACAACGACTAACTATGCTATGCCTTCGACAAAAGACTATAGCCCTGGAGATTTGGCAGAAGAACTACGACGTAACCTTGTTCAACCAATCGTTATCGGTTCAGGAACGAAAATCAAAGAAAGTTCAGTGGCGGAAGGAACTAATCTCGATGCTAATGAACAAATTCTGTTGCTCTCTGATAAGGTAGAAGAGATGCCTGACTTGTATGGTTGGTCTAAGAAGAACGTTGAAACTTTTGCAAATTGGCTGAATATTGAAGTTGAATTTGAAGGTACAGGAGAAACTGTAAAAAAACAAAGTGTTCGTACCAATACAGCTTTAAAAAATATACAGAAAATAAAAATAACTTTAGGAGATTAGAATGCTAGCTTCTATCTTTCCTGGAATCCTTACTTTTGTTCTTACAGTGGTAGGAATTCCAGCTTTTATCCGTTTTTACCGTAAAGCGCAGATTACTGGTCAACAGATGCATGAGGATGTTAAACAACACCAAGCAAAAGCTGGGACGCCAACAATGGGAGGAATTGTCTTTCTCGTAACAAGTGTTTTAGTTAGTTTAGTTCTTACTCTTTTGACCAATCAACTAACCAACAATGTTGGAATGATCCTCTTTATTCTCGTTTTGTATGGTTTGGTTGGCTTCTTAGATGATTTCCTCAAGGTTTTTCGTAAAATCAATGAAGGGCTCAATCCTAAACAAAAGCTCTTGCTTCAATTAGTAGGAGGAGTTATCTTCTATCTCTTTTATGAAAGAGGAGGGGATGTCTTAAATGTATTTGGGTATCCATTGCACTTAGGCGTTCTTTACATTTTCTTTGCCCTCTTCTGGTTAGTTGGTTTTTCAAATGCTGTTAACTTGACTGATGGAATTGATGGCTTGGCAAGTATCTCAGTAGTGATTAGCCTATCTGCCTATGGAGTCATTGCTTATGTACAAAATCAATTGGATATTCTCTTAGTGATTCTTGCCATGATTGGTGGTCTTCTTGGTTTCTTTGTCTTTAACCATAAGCCTGCTAAGGTATTCATGGGAGATGTCGGAAGTCTTGCTCTTGGAGGAATGTTGGCCGCTATTTCTATGGCGCTGCACCAAGAATGGACGCTACTCCTGATTGGGATAGTGTATGTTTTTGAAACAACATCTGTCATGATGCAAGTTGCCTACTTTAAGTTGACTGGAGGAAAACGTATCTTCCGGATGACGCCAGTTCACCACCATTTTGAGTTGGGTGGATTTTCAGGTAAAGGTCAAGCCTGGAGTGAGTGGAAGGTCGATTTCTTCTTCTGGGGAGTGGGCTTGCTTGCTAGTCTCGTCACCTTGGCTTTCATGTATTTATTCTAAAATAGAATATTGGACTATAAAAGAGAAGGATTTATACCCTTCTCTTTTTAGTTCCTATTTTCTTCAATTGAGGAATCCTTTTCTCAAAAAAGTAAAATTATGATAAAATGGAAAAAAGAAAGATGAAATGATGAGTTATTTTAAAAAGTATACATTTGATAAAAGCAAGTTTAAGTTAGGGATGCGCACCTTTAAAACAGGAATCGCTGTTTTTTGGTCCTCATGATTTTGGTTTTTTGGATGGAAGGGACTTCAGATTGGAGCTCTTACAGCCGTTTTTAGTTTGAGAGAAGACTTTGATAAGAGTGTCCACTTTGGGACATCACGTATTTTAGGGAATAGTATCGGTGGTTTTTATGCGCTGATTTTCTTTCTCTTGAACAACTTTTTTCATGGAGCCTTTTGGGTAACTCTCCTTGTGGTTCCGATGTGTACCATGTTAACCATCATGACAAATGTTGCCATGAACAATAAGTCAGGGGTCATTGGGGGAGTTGCAGCCATGCTGATTATTACCCTATCAATTCCGAGCGGAGAGACTGTTTTGTACGTGTTTGCTCGAGTTTTTGAGACTTTTATGGGAGTTTTTGTAGCAATTCTAGTCAATTACGATATTGATCGCTTGCGGAGTCTCATACAGAAAAAATAAAATAATGTCACAAGATATGACATTAACAATTGACGATTGAATTTTTTTAGACTATAATAGACAGAAAGAAGAGGAAGTGCACATGAAGGAAAAAGAATTTCGTCGCAATATGGCAGTTTTCCCCATTGGTAGTGTTATGAAGCTGACCGATCTTTCGGCGCGTCAAATTCGTTATTATGAAGATCAAGAGTTGATAAAACCTGATCGAAACGAAGGCAATCGCCGGATGTATTCTTTAAATGATATGGATCGGTTGCTTGAGATTAAGGATTATATCTCTGAAGGTCTGAACATTGCTGCTATCAAGAAAAAATATGCCGAACGTGAGGCGAAAGCCAAGAAACCAGTCAGTCAAACTGAGGTGCGTCGAGCCCTTCGGAATGAAGTTCTTCAACAAAGTCGCTTTGCTTCTCAACAATCGCCTTTTGGTCGCGGTTAGGCAACCGCTAGTCGTCATATATAAGGAGAAAAACCATGCCAATCACAGCTGCAGATATTCGTCGTGAAGTTAAGGAAAAAATGTAACCTTTATCCGTCTTATGTTTTCAGATATTTTGGGAACAATGAAAAACGTCGAAATTCCTGCTACAGATGAACAACTAGACAAGGTCTTGTCAAACAAGGCTATGTTTGATGGATCTTCAATTGAAGGGTTTGTTCGTATTAATGAATCAGATATGTACTTGTACCCTGACCTAGACACATGGACTGTCTTCCCTTGGGGAGATGAGAATGGTAGTGTCGCAGGATTGATCTGTGATGTCTATACAACAGAAGGAAAACCATTTGCAGGAGACCCTCGAAGCAACCTCAAACGTGCTCTTCGTCACATGGAGGAAGTTGGATTTAAATCTTTCAACCTTGGTCCAGAGCCAGAATTCTTCCTATTCAAGCTTGATGAAAATGGAGACCCAACTCTTGAGGTGAATGACAAGGGTGGTTACTTTGATTTGGCGCCTACAGACCTTGCCGATAATACCCGTCGTGAAATTGTAAATGTCTTGACTAAAATGGGATTTGAAGTAGAAGCCAGTCACCACGAAGTTGCCGTAGGTCAACATGAGATTGACTTTAAGTATGATGAAGTTCTTCGTGCATGTGACAAGATTCAAATCTTTAAACTTGTTGTAAAGACAATTGCGCGTAAACATGGTTTGTATGCAACCTTTATGGCTAAACCTAAATTTGGTATCGCTGGTTCAGGAATGCACTGCAATATGTCCTTGTTTGATGATGAAGGGGACAATGCCTTCTTTGATCCAAATGATCCAAAAGGAATGCAATTGTCAGAAACAGCCTATCATTTCCTTGGTGGTTTGATCAAGCATGCTTACAATTACACAGCTATTATGAACCCGACAGTTAACTCATACAAACGTTTGGTTCCAGGTTATGAAGCGCCGGTTTACATCGCTTGGGCTGGTCGTAACCGTTCACCGTTGGTGCGAGTTCCTGCTACTCGTGGAATGGGAACACGTTTGGAATTGCGCTCAGTAGACCCAATGGCAAATCCATATATCGCAATGGCTGTTCTTTTGGAAGTTGGTTTGCACGGTATTGAAAACAAAATCGAAGCACCAGCGCCAATTGAAGAAAACATCTATATCATGACTGCAGAAGAGCGTAAAGAGGCTGGCATCACAGACCTTCCATCAACTCTTCACAACGCTTTGAAGGCTATGACAGAAGACGAAGTGGTCAAAGCGGCTCTAGGTGAACACATCTACACTAGCTTCCTTGAAGCCAAACGAATTGAGTGGGCAAGCTATGCAACCTTCGTTTCACAATGGGAAATTAATAACTACCTAGATCTATACTAATGATAAATCAGAAAGATTGTCCGTGAGGACGATCTTTTTTTCTTGCAATTTATATCGAAGTGTGATATATTGTGTATAACGAGGTGCGATATATCGAACTAAATAGGAGGTCTGATTAAATGGAATTAACAGATAAGATTAGGCGTGTTTACCTTCCTATGACTGAAACGGGTTTTTATATTCTGTTCTGTCTGCAAAAGGAGAACCATGGTTATGGTATTACACAAAAGGTCAAAGAGATGACAGATTCACAGGTTTCGATTAGTCCTGGAACTATGTATGGAACCCTATCGAAGATGGAAAAGGATGGTTTGGTTTCCTTTGTCCGAGAAGAGGAGAAACGTAAAATCTATCAGATAACAGACTTGGGCCGAAAAGTTTTAGAGATTGAGTTGAAACGTATTGAACGGCTCTACAGAAACAGTCGGGAGGAGCTTTGATGGAAAAGAAGGTTGTTTATAGGATTTGTACCATTGCGGATTATGATAGAGAGGCTCTCTATCTCAGGGGAATGCATGCTGAGGGCTGGAAACTTAAGGAAGTAAGTTACTCTAGCTTAGTAATTGCGGTTAAGTATACTTTTGAAAAGTGCCAACCGGAGCAGGTGGTTTATCAGTTGGACTTTTATCCTATGAAAAAGTCAGAGAGAGCTTCCTATTTACAACTGTTTAAAGATTGTGGCTGGGAGCATATTACAGACTTTAATGGTTTTTCCTACTTTAGAAAGCTTTATTCTGGAGTTGAGTCGGATGCTGAGTTTGAAATTTATAATGACGCGTCCGGGAAGTTAGCAATGGTCAAGAAGATTTTAACAATGCGGATGCTTCCTATTTTGCTTCTCTTTTCAGCGCTACTACCGGTTTTCTCAAAGTTACTCAGTGGAAGAGGTTATTTCAGTTGGGGAATATTTTTGATTGTTATCATAGACTGTGCTTTATTGATCGTTTTCGCGATTCAGATTTCTTATATTTTTTGGAGATTGTTTCAAAAGTGGAAAGAATTATCTGATAAATAAAATGATTTTGGAGGTTAGACAATGAATAGCAAAGTACAATTTCGAATGTTTACCATTTTTGATTTGGATAAGGTAGAATATTATTTGCATGAGATGCATTTGAAAGGTTGGAAATTTAAATCGAATCGTTTTGTTTTTTCTATTTTGAACGATGCCGACCAGATGATGTGATTTACCGAGTGTGGAATATTAGCTACCTTAGAAAAAATGAGGTAGATTTACAAAGTATTAAGGATAGAGGATGGGAATTTGTGGAAAATTGTTCTTATACTGTTTTTCGAAAAGCAACTTGTGATGTAGATTTAAATGATCAATCTTTCGTGGACAATCGTCTTCGATGGGCTGATGTGAAATCTAGACTTCGTACATCTACAGTTTCTATCTCTGGCGGTCTAGTTATTTGTATGAGCTTGTTTCGCGAAAGTCTCTCTCAATCTTTCTTCCTTATTTTTGCCCTTTATGCCCTCATGATTTCTTATCTAATCTATAGTTTTTACAGACTTAGACGAAAATATCTGGTTAATTGACATTGGTTTCTAGGTCCTTAGACTGATTTTTAGCACTCTTGACAAAAGAGTGCTAATTTTTTGAGTTTTTGTCTTGACATTCTCTTTTAAGGGTGTATAATAGAATTATAAGTTAGCACTCGGATGTACAGAGTGCTAAAAATTCTGACAGAGAGGAGTGACAAGATGGTTACAGAACGTCAGCAGAATATTTTAAATCTGATTGTTGACATCTTTACCAAAACGCACGAACCTGTTGGATCTAAGGCCTTGCAAGAGTCTATCAACTCTAGTAGTGCTACCATTCGAAATGATATGGCAGCTCTTGAAAAGCAAGGTTTACTTGAAAAGGCTCATACTTCCAGTGGTCGGATGCCGAGTGTGGCTGGATTTCAATACTATGTCAAACACTCTTTATCCTTTGACCGTTTAGCTGAGAATCAAGTTTATGAGATTGTAAAAGCATTTGATCAGGAGTTCTTCAAGCTTGAGGATATCCTTCAAGAGGCAACGAAAATCTTGTCAGACTTGAGTGGTTGTGCGGTTGTAGCACTGGATGTCGAACCAAGTAGGCAGAAGCTGACAGCTTTTGATATTGTTGTCCTCGGACAACATACAGCTCTGGCAGTTTTTACGCTTGATGAGTCTAGAACAGTTACCAGTCAGTTTTTGATTCCGAGAAATTTCTTGCAGGAGGATTTAAATCGCCTCAAGACCATGATTCAAGAACGTTTCCTGGATCAGACTGTTTTGGATATTCACTATAAGATTCGGACAGAGATTCCACAAATTATCCAACGTTACTTCACAACAACGGATAACGTTATGGATCTTGTTGAGCATATCTTCAAAGAAATGTTCAATGAAAACATCGTGGTTTCTGGGAAAGTCAATCTTTTGAATTTCGCTAATTTAGCGGCCTATCAATTTTTTGATCAGCCACAAAAGGTAGCTTTGGAAATTCGAGAGAATCTGATTGGTGACCAGATGCAAAGTGTCCGAGTTGCGGATAGCCAAGAATCTTGTCTTGCTGACTTAGCAGTGATTAGCAGTAAGTTCCTGATTCCCTATCGTGGATTTGGAATCCTTGCGATTATAGGTCCAGTCAATTTGGATTACCAGCAATTGGTCAATCAACTTAATGTTGTCAATCGAGTTTTGACTATGAAGTTGACGGATTTTTACCGCTATCTCAGCAGCAATCACTATGAAGTGAATTAATACTCTTCAAAAATCAAATTCAAACCACGTCAACGTCGCCTTGCCGTACTCAAGTACAGCCTGCGGCTAGTTTCCTAGTTTGCTCTTTGATTTTCATTGAGTATAAGATTGAAATCATTAAAGGAGGCGAAAATGGCCCAAGATATAAAAAATGAAGAAATAAAAGAAGAGGAAGTTGTGGAAACAGCTGAAGAAACAACTCCTGAGAAGTCCGAATTGGACTTGGCGAATGAACGTGCCGAAGAATTTGAAAACAAATACCTTCGAGCTCATGCAGAAATGCAAAACATTCAGCGCCGTGCCAACGAAGAACGCCAACTCTTGCAACGCTATCGCAGCCAAGATTTGGCAAAAGCAATCTTGCCATCGCTTGATAACCTTGAACGCGCTCTTGCTGTTGAAGGGTTGACAGATGATGTCAAAAAAGGCTTGGAAATGGTGCAAGAAAGTTTGATTCACGCCCTGAAAGAAGAAGGAATTGAAGAAATTCCAGCGGACGGTGAATTTGACCATAACTACCATATGGCTATTCAAACAGTCCCAGCTGATGATGAGCATCCAGCAGATACCATCGCACAAGTCTTCCAAAAAGGCTACAAACTCCATGACCGCATCCTAAGACCGGCTATGGTGGTTGTGTATAACTAGGCTAGAGAACTTAAAAACCTTGTCCGAAACGACACTAAACTATGAAAGAAAGATAAGACGCAAGCCTGAGGCTTGCAAGGAAGATATTTCCCGCCGTGGTGAAAGTTTCAGTAGCGTGTGCTACTGAAACAGGGGATTTTTGAGACAATAGGCTCAAAAATAAGTGATGAAATCCCGAAGGGAGTTGCTCACGTCCCCACCACTTAAGGGAAATATCAAGAAAAATAAAAATTAGAATTAAAATAACAAGGAGAAAACACATGTCTAAAATTATCGGTATTGACTTAGGTACAACAAACTCAGCAGTAGCAGTCCTTGAAGGAACTGAATCAAAAATCATCGCAAACCCAGAAGGAAACCGTACAACTCCATCTGTAGTATCATTCAAAAACGGTGAAATCATCGTTGGTGATGCTGCAAAACGTCAAGCAGTAACAAATCCAGATACAGTTATCTCTATCAAATCTAAGATGGGTACTTCTGAAAAAGTTTCTGCTAATGGTAAAGAATACACACCACAAGAAATCTCAGCTATGATCCTTCAATACTTGAAAGGTTACGCTGAAGACTACCTTGGTGAAAAAGTAACGAAAGCAGTTATCACAGTTCCAGCTTACTTCAACGATGCGCAACGTCAAGCAACTAAAGACGCTGGTAAAATCGCTGGTCTTGAAGTAGAACGTATCGTCAACGAACCAACTGCAGCAGCCCTTGCATACGGTTTGGATAAGACTGATAAAGAAGAAAAATCTTGGTATTCGACCTTGGTGGTGGTACATTCGACGTATCTATCCTTGAACTCGGTGATGGTGTCTTTGATGTATTGGCAACAGCAGGGGATAACAAACTCGGTGGTGACGACTTTGACCAAAAAATTATCGACTACTTAGTAGCAGAATTCAAGAAAGAAAATGGTATCGACTTGTCAACAGACAAGATGGCCCTTCAACGTTTGAAAGACGCAGCAGAAAAAGCGAAGAAAGACCTTTCTGGTGTAACTTCAACTCAAATCAGCTTGCCGTTCATCACTGCTGGTGAAGCTGGACCTCTTCACTTGGAAATGACCTTGACTCGTGCTAAATTCGATGATTTGACTCGTGACCTTGTAGAACGTACGAAAACTCCAGTTCGTCAAGCCCTTTCAGATGCAGGATTGAGCTTATCAGATATCGACGAAGTCATCCTTGTCGGTGGTTCAACTCGTATTCCTGCCGTTGTAGAAGCTGTTAAAGCTGAAACTGGTAAAGAACCAAACAAATCAGTAAACCCTGACGAAGTAGTTGCTATGGGTGCTGCGATCCAAGGTGGTGTCATCACTGGTGACGTCAAAGACGTTGTCCTTCTTGACGTAACACCATTGTCACTTGGTATCGAAACAATGGGTGGAGTCTTCACAAAACTCATCGACCGCAACACTACTATTCCAACATCTAAATCACAAGTCTTCTCAACTGCAGCGGACAACCAACCAGCCGTTGATATCCACGTTCTTCAAGGTGAACGCCCAATGGCAGCAGATAACAAGACTCTTGGACGCTTCCAATTGACTGATATCCCAGCTGCACCTCGTGGTATTCCACAAATCGAAGTAACATTCGACATCGACAAGAACGGTATCGTATCTGTTAAGGCTAAAGATCTTGGAACTCAAAAAGAACAAACAATTGTTATCCAATCAAACTCAGGTTTGACAGACGAAGAAATCGATCGCATGATGAAAGATGCAGAAGCAAACGCTGAAGCAGATAAGAAACGTAAAGAAGAAGTTGACCTTCGTAACGAAGTAGACCAAGCTATCTTTGCGACTGAAAAGACAATCAAAGAAACTGAAGGCAAAGGCTTCGATGCAGAACGTGATGCTGCACAAGCTGCCCTTGATGATCTTAAGAAAGCTCAAGAAGACAACAACTTGGACGAAATGAAAGCAAAACTTGAAGCATTGAACGAAAAAGCACAAGGACTTGCGGTTAAACTCTACGAACAAGCCACAGCAGCGCAACAAGCTCAAGCAGGAGCAGAAGGCGCACAAGCAACAGGAAACGCAGGCGATGACGTCGTAGACGGAGAGTTTACTGAAAAGTAAGATGCAAAGCCCGTTAAAACCTCACAGTGAAAATAGGAAATCTGACGCAGAAACTTTAGTTTCTAGAAAGATGTGTCTTTTTCACCAAGAGGTTAGGGCGTGCTCAATTCAGCTTAACAACTAAATGATAAAAAGAAATCCAGAGGTTGCAACCCAGCCTCTGTTTTTCGGTAAAATAGAGGATGTTGCGTATGAAAAAGTACTTTGCTTGATTTATCCTAATTTTCTCTTTATGAAATAACCGCTTTAACGAGTACTTTAGCTTTGTCTTTTGATATCACGATTGATTATGTCGCTTCAGATCATTCGATAGTGGTCTCTGAAGATGGCTTGCCCTGTCAACCAACGAAAACACTAGATCAAATCCGTATAGAAGAATATTCTTGCGTGATTTTGCCAGGAATGGTCAACATAGGACCTGCCCTACAGAATGAGAAATTGATTTCGTTCTTGAGGGATCTTGGTGAGCAAGATATCATAATTGCATCCATTTCTTCAGCCCCTCTTTTATTAGCGAAAGCAGGTCTGTTGAAGGATACGAAATTTACAGGTGGCATTTGGCAAAACTTCTTTGATTATTTTGAATTTCTTTCACGTGAAAATTTCCAACCCAAACTGGTTGTGAAAGATAAACAAATCATTACGGCTATCGGTTTTGCACATCAAGAGTTTGCGAGAAAAGTAATTCTAAGCTTAGGGTTGGCAGAGAATACGGACAACTATTTTAAAGAACGAAACGACTACTCAGAAGAGGATTTGATATTTACTCTATCGGACCAAGACTTTGATGAAGTGAAGCGAAGTATAGAAAATGCCCTCTAAAGATTACATGAAAATTATAGAAAGGAACAAAGAGTGTTCGCAACTGAACACGGGCTACGGACGGTGCCAAAAAGATAGTTTTTTCTAGGACGCAAGCGTCCGTCGTCAAAACTCCTATTTTGGCTGTGTCCGTTTAACGCCCTTTGTATCTTGAATTATGAACAATACTGAATTTTATGACCGTTTGGGCGTTTCAAAGAATGCATCTCAAGATGAGATCAAGAAAGCCTATCGGAAATTATCTAAAAAATATCACCCAGATATCAACAAGGAGCCTGGTGCTGAGGACAAGTACAAGGAAGTTCAAGAAGCTTATGAGACCTTGAGTGATGAACAGAAACGTGCTGCCTATGACCAATACGGTGCGGCTGGAGCTAATGGCGGTTTTGGCGGTGCTGGCGGTTTCGGTGGCTTCGATGGTGCAGGTGGTTTTGGCGGCTTTGAAGATATCTTCTCAAGTTTTTTCGGCGGAGGCGGTTCTTCTCGCAATCCAAACGCTCCTCGTCAAGGCGATGACCTCCAGTATCGCGTCAATTTGACTTTTGAAGAAGCCATTTTTGGTACTGAAAAAGAAGTCAAATACAATCGTGAATCAAGCTGTCGTACTTGTAACGGATCAGGTGCTAAGCCTGGAACAAGTCCAGTTACTTGTGGACGCTGTCACGGTTCTGGTGTTATCAACGTCGATACTCAAACACCGCTTGGTATGATGCGTCGCCAAGTAACCTGTGATGTCTGTCATGGTCGCGGAAAAGAAATCAAAGATCCATGTACAACATGTCATGGAACAGGTCATGAAAAACAAGCACACAGTGTCCATGTGAAAATTCCAGCTGGTGTCGAAACAGGTCAACAAATTCGTCTAGCTGGTCAAGGGGAGGCAGGCTTTAACGGTGGTCCTTATGGAGACTTGTATGTAGTAGTTTCTGTAGAAGCAAGCGATAAATTTGAACGTGAAGGAACAACTATTTTCTACAAGCTGAACCTCAATATCGTCCAAGCAACTCTTGGTGATACTGTCGATATCCCAACCGTTCACGGTGATGTCGAATTGGTGATTCCAGAGGGAACTCAAACCGGTAAACGATTCCGCCTACGTGGTAAGGGAGCTCCGAGCCTACGTGGTGGTGCTGTTGGTGACCAATACGTCACTGTTAATGTCGTGACTCCGACAGGTTTGAATGAACGCCAAAAAGCAGCCTTGAAAGAATTCGCAGCTGCAGGTGATTTGAAAGTCAATCCAAAGAAAAAAGGCTTCTTTGACCATATAAAAGATGCCTTCGAGGGTGAATAAAAGAAAAAGAGCCATCAGGCTCTTTTTTGTTTGTAGTTAGTAACGGGGAAAAGATTCTCTGACAAATCTGCTATTGATATTTTTGAGTGAGCAAGCCAGCTTCATCCATTTCCTGGATCAGTTGCTTGAGTTCGGCTTCCTTACCTGGTTTAATAGTAATGGTATCAATATGGTTGATTGCCGAATTATCCTGAATATCCACTAAAGTCAAGGCTTTTTCATAGAATGCAATCCCCTTTTTCATGCTTTCCGAATCCTTCGAAGTTAAAATTGTGTAAGAAGAATGTGATTTCTTTCCGTTATCTCGGAAATACTTCTCGCCTTCCTCCTCTAAAAATTGTATTAAACCGTGATTGAACAAGTTATCCCCTACTTTATAGTAAGAAATATCACCTGCCTGTAATACATAGACTTTGAGTCGATTTTTAGTCAGGTTTGGACTTTCTTTCAGGACAGGGTGGCTATTGATGACCTCGTCTGAGAAAGTCACATAAAAATTTAAGCCTCCACCCTCGAATTCATAGTGTCCATCTGATTCTACTTTTTTAGGAGGCATGTCAAGAGAGATAAAGATTTGTTTTAAGTCTTCATTCCCCTCTCGGATGTCACTTGATGAAGCCTTGAAAAGATTGGTCACAAGTAGAAATGCTAGGGTTACAAAAAGACAGAAGCAACCAGAAATAATCAAGATGACTTTTAAAAACTGTTTCATGTTTAGTCCCTCCCTTTTCTGTTAGAAGCTGGTAATCCAAGATGGATTTAAGGGGATATAAGGAAAGTTGGATGCTTTCTTTTTAGTTTTCTTCAGTTTCTCGTAGTTCTTTTATCACAGCAAGTCTTGCTTGGAAGTCTTTCTCTAAGGCTTTAAATTTGTAAGTGAGGTCTTCTTGATACTCCTTGATGACTTCTTTTTGTTGATTGATAATTTGTAAGCTATTTTGGATAACATCTAAATCGCCTTTGATTGCTTCAACGCGATCAGTTGTATCTAAAACTTCTTCGGTGATAACTTCATGATTTTTAACGAGGAGGTAAGATCCGACTGCTGATCCAGCAAAAAGTAGTAAATTTGATAGTTTCATAGGAACTCCTTAAGCGTTTTTGATTGTTTCAGCGACTTGGGCAAGTTTGTCAAAGTCAGGTTCATGGGCAACAAAGTCAATTTTTAGGTCATCCTCGGCACTATAACGAGGAACGAGGTGGACATGGGTATGAAAAACGGTTTGTCCAGCGATTTCTTCACAGTTGGCGATGATATTCATACCCTTGGCTTTAGTAGCAGTCATGACTTTTTGTGCTACCAATGGAACCTTAGCAAAGAGTTGGCTAGCACTCGAAGCATCCATTTCTAAAAGGTTGCGATAGTGTTCTTTGGGTACGACCAAGGTATGACCAGGTGTTACTTGAGAAATATCAAGAAAGGCAAGGACTTGCTCGTCCTCATAAACCTTGGCTGCAGGGATTTCTCCTGTGATAATCTTACAAAAAATACAATCTGACATAAAAACCACCTCTAGTGTATTGAATTTTGATATAATATAGCTACATTATACCAGATTCGGAGAAAATATGTTAGAAATTAAAAATCTGACAGGAGGCTATGTTCATGTCCCTGTCTTGAAAGATGTGTCCTTTACAGTTGAGAGCGGACAGTTGGTAGGTTTGATAGGTTTGAATGGTGCAGGGAAATCAACGACTATCAATGAGATTATTGGTCTTTTGACGCCATATAGTGGGGAGATTAAGATTGACGGATTGACTCTAGGAGAGGATGCTACGAGCTATCGCAAGAAAATTGGTTATATCCCTGAAACTCCTAGCTTGTATGAAGAATTGACTCTCAGAGAGCATATTGAGACGGTTGCCATGGCTTATGGTATTGAGCAAAATCTAGCTTTTGAACGTGTAGAACCGCTTTTGAAAATGTTCCGTTTGGATCAGAAATTGGATTGGTTCCCGGTTCATTTTTCCAAAGGGATGAAGCAAAAGGTTATGATTATCTGTGCCTTTGTCGTGGATCCTAGTCTCTTTATCGTAGACGAACCTTTCCTTGGTCTTGACCCTTTGGCGATTTCAGATTTGATTCAACTTCTAGAAGCGGAAAAGAAAAAAGGAAAGTCTATCCTTATGAGCACCCACGTTCTTGATTCTGCTGAAAAGATGTGTGACTCTTTTGTTATTCTTCACAAAGGTCAAGTAAGAGCCAGAGGAAATCTCCAACAACTCCGAGAAGCCTTTGATATGCCAGAAGCAAGCCTCAATGATATCTATTTGGCTCTGACCAAAGAGGAGGAGCTATGAAGGACTTGTTTTTAAAACGAAAGCAGGAATTTCGCAAGGAATGCTTGGCCTATCTCCGTTATGTGCTCAATGATCATTTTGTCTTATTTTTGTTGGTGTTGTTAGGATTTTTGGCCTACCAGTACAACCAGTTGCTCCAACACTTTCCTGAGAATCATTTCCCAATCCTAATTTTGATTGGGATGATATCTATTTTACTTTTGCTTTGGGGTGGTATTGCGACCTATCTAGAAGCGTCTGACAAACTATTTCTTTTAGTTGCTGAAGAAGAAGTGAGAGGACACATCCAGAAGCAAAGTCTGATTTCTTTCATCTTTTGGGTCAGTGTACAGACTCTCTTTTTGCTCCTGTTTGCGCCTTTATTCTTAGCCATGGGTCTTGGTTTGCCGATTTTTGGAGTCTATCTCCTTGTCTTGGGGATAGTAAAATATGTGATTTTTCGCCAAAAGTCTAGCAACTTTTTCCTTGGAAATGGACTTGACTGGGATTATGTCATTGCACAAGAAAGTAAACGTAAACAGTTCTTGCTTCGATTCTTTGCCCTCTTTACACAGGTCAAAGGGATTTCAAATAGTGTTAAGCGCCGAGCTTATCTGGACTTTATCCTCAAGGGAGTTCAGAAAGTGCCAGGAAAAATCTGGCAGAATCTTTATCTTCGTTCCTATCTGAGAAATGGAGATTTATTCGCCCTTAGTCTGCGACTCATAATTCTATCTTTGACTGCTCTCATCTTCATTGAGCAATCTTGGATTGCAGTCGCAATTGTAATTTTATTCAATTATCTTTTGTTATTCCAGCTTCTAGCCCTCTATCATGCCTTTGACTATCAATATTTGACGCAATTATTCCCAGTAGGTAAGGGGCAAAAAGAGAAAGGCTTGAAGGAAATTTTGAGAGCGATTGGGGTCTTTGTATTAATCTTGGAAAGTCTCATAGGATTGCTTGTTTTTAAGGACAAAATTCTTGTTCTAGCACTTGTGGGAGCAAGTCTTGTCTTGCAATTTCTTTATTTGCCGTATCAACTGAGAAGATTGGTTGACGAATAGCATAAAAATTAGTAGAATAATAAGGAAACTTTATTCGGAGGAAAGAAATGGACTTGGGTGATATTGAGCTAACGCTAACCCCGATATCTGGGAAGAGCGGGAAAGCTTATATGGGAAGTTATCCTGATGGAAAACGTGTTTTTATAAAAATGAATACTTCTCCGATCCTGCCTGGTTTAGCTAGAGAGCAAATTGCACCACAATTGCTCTGGAGTCGTCGTTTACCAGACGGCCGTGATATGTCCGCTCAGGAATGGTTGGCAGGAAAAATTTTGACGCCAAGCGATATGAACCGTAAACAAATTATCGATATTTTGACACGTTTACACTGTTCACGTCCCTTAATGACCCAGTTGACACGATTGGGATATGCAATGGAAACACCTTCGGATTTACTTCAGTCATGGGTAAACAAGGCTCCGGATGCTTTAAAAAACAACCAGTATCTACGTATGGTTTTAGGTGATTTACGTGAGAATCTTCCTGGTTTTAGGGAAGACTATGCAACCATAGTCCATGGGGATGTCCGTCATAGCAACTGGTTTGAGACAGAGAGTGGCTTGATTTACTTAGTAGATTGGGATTCCGTTCGCTTGACTGATCGTATGTTTGATGTGGCCTATCTGCTTTGTCACTATATTCCAGAGTATCAGTGGCAAGAATGGCTAACTAATTATGGCTATAAGTATAATCAAACTGTCTTGAATAAGTTATATTGGTATGCTCAACTGTCATTTTTGAGCCTCATTACCAAATACTATGAAAATCAAGATTTGGATAATGTAAATCGGGAAATCTATGCTTTGCGTAGCTTCCGAGATAAGTATGGAAAGAAAAAATGAGAGTTAGAAATCGTAAAGGGGCAACAGAACTGTTAGAGGCTAATCCGCAGTATGTTGTCTTAAACCCCGCAGAAGCTAAAGGAAAGTGGCGAGATTTATTTGGCAATGACAATCCAATCCATGTAGAGGTTGGTAGCGGCAAAGGTGCTTTTGTAACAGGAATGGCCAAACAAAATCCTGGCATCAACTATATCGGGATTGATATTCAGAAGTCTGTATTAAGCTATGCTTTAGACAAGGTCTTAGAAGTTGGAGTTCCCAACATCAAACTTCTATGGGTTGATGGTTCAGAATTGACAAATTATTTTGAAGATGGTGAAATTGATCGCTTGTATTTGAATTTCTCGGATCCATGGCCTAAAAAACGCCATGAGAAGCGTCGTTTGACTTATAAGAGCTTCTTGGATACTTTCAAACGAATCTTACCTGAACATGGTGAAATTCATTTCAAGACAGATAATCGTGGCTTGTTTGAATATAGCTTAGTGAGCTTTTCACAATATGGCATGAAACTCAATGGTGTTTGGTTAGATTTACATGCCAGCGGCTTTGAGGGAAATGTCATGACTGAGTATGAGCAAAAGTTCTCAAGCAAGGGTCAAGTCATTTACAGAGTTGAAGCAGAATTTTAAGAAAAAGCTTGAAGTCAGGCTACTTGAGTGCTTATGCTTTACATTATTACTAAAAAGTGCTATACTTAATGACAGGAATATAAGAAAGAGAGGCGGGGAGATATCTTCGCCTCTTGCTTATGAGGAGGTGGACGCAATCGCAACTATCGTTGAATTAGTCAGAGAAGTCGTAGAACCTGTTATTGAAGCTCCTTTTGAACTCGTAGATATCGAGTATGGAAAGATTGGCAGTGACATGATTCTTAGTATTTTTGTAGACAAGCCTGAAGGAATCACCTTGAATGATACAGCAGACTTGACTGAAATTATCAGTCCTGTTCTGGATACCATCAAGCCGGATCCCTTCCCAGAACAATATTTCCTAGAAATTACCAGTCCAGGATTGGAGCGTCCTTTGAAAACCAAGGAAGCAGTCGCTGGAGCGGTTGGGAAATACATCCATGTCGGGCTCTATCAAGCCATCGATAAGCAAAAGGTTTTTGAGGGAACCTTGTTGGCCTTTGAAGAGGATGAGTTGACAATGGAATATATGGATAAAACGCGCAAGAAAACTGTCCAAATTCCATATAACTTGGTATCAAAAGCACGTTTAGCAGTAAAATTATAGAAAAGAAAGGATAACTTTTGAGAATTCAAAAGTAAAAAGAACATGAGTAAAGAAATGCTAGAGGCCTTCCGTATTCTGGAAGAAGACAAGGGAATCAAAAAAGAAGATATCATCGACGCAGTAGTAGAGTCGCTTCGTTCCGCTTATCGCAGACGCTATGGTCAATCAGACAGTGTAGCTATCGATTTCAACGAAAAGACAGGAGACTTTACTGTCTACACTGTCCGTGAAGTTGTTGATGAAGTATTTGATAGTCGTTTGGAAATCAGTTTAAAAGATGCCCTTGCCATTAATTCAGCCTATGAGCTTGGTGACAAAATCAAATTTGAAGAAGCACCAGGAGAGTTTGGTCGTGTAGCAGCCCAATCTGCTAAACAAACCATCATGGAGAAAATGCGTAAGCAAACACGTGCCATTACCTACAATACTTACAAAGAGCATGAACAAGAAATCATGTCAGGTACAGTAGAACGTTTTGACAACCGCTTCATTTATGTCAACCTTGGTAGCATCGAAGCCCAATTGTCAAAACAAGACCAAATTCCTGGAGAAGTGTTTGCTTCCCACGATCGTATCGAAGTTTATGTCTACAAAGTGGAAGACAACCCTCGTGGAGTTAACGTCTTTGTTAGCCGTAGCCATCCAGAAATGATCAAACGTTTAATGGAACAAGAAATTCCAGAAGTATACGATGGAACTGTTGAAATCATGAGCGTAGCCCGTGAAGCAGGTGATCGTACGAAAGTTGCTGTTCGTAGCCACAATCCTAACGTTGATGCTATCGGAACAATCGTTGGACGTGGTGGTGCAAACATTAAGAAAATCACTAGCAAATTCCACCCAGCTCGCTACGATGCTAAGAGCGACCGCATGATTCCTGTAGAAGAAAACATCGACGTTATCGAGTGGGTAGCAGATCCAGCTGAGTTTATCTACAATGCCATTGCTCCTGCCGAAGTTGACCAAGTTATCTTTGATGAAAATGACAGCAAGCGTGCCTTGGTCGTCGTGCCAGATAACAAACTATCTCTTGCAATCGGTCGTCGTGGGCAAAACGTTCGCTTGGCAGCTCATTTGACTGGATACCGTATCGATATCAAGTCTGCTAGTGAGTTTGAAGCTATGGAAGAAGCAGGTCAAGTTGATTACGCTGATACAGACGAATTGACTGAAGAATAAAAGCTGCAAGAGGAGGGAAAGATGAAAACAAGAAAAATCCCTTTGCGCAAGTCTGTTGTTTCTAACGAAGTAATTAACAAGCGAGATTTACTCCGTATTGTCAAGAACAAAGAAGGAGAGGTCTTTATCGACCCGACAGGCAAGGCTAATGGCCGTGGCGCTTATATCAAGCTAGACAATGCAGAAGCCCTAGAGGCTAAAAAGAAAAAGTCTTTAACCGTAGCTTTAATATGGAAGTTGAAGAAAGCTTTTATGACGAGTTGATCGCCTATGTTGATCACAAAGTGAAAAGAAGAGAGTTAGGACTTGAATAAGCAAAGAATAAGTAATCTCTTGGGATTGGCTCAACGAGCAGGGAAGATTATCTCGGGTGAAGAAATGGTTGTTAAAGCTATCCAAGACCAGAAAGTGAAATTGGTATTTCTAGCTCATGATGCTAGCCCAAATCTAACCAAGAAGATTCAGGATAAAAGCCACTATTATCAAGTAGAAGTTATTACCGTGTTTTCAACACTGGAATTAAGCATAGCAGTCGGAAAATCGAGAAAGGTTCTGGCTGTGACAGATGCTGGATTTACAAAGAAAATGAGGTCTCTTATGGAATAGAAGAGGAGGACATGATTTGTCTAAGAAAAGATTGTACGAAATCGCAAAAGAACTTGGAAAAGAAAGTAAGGAAGTTGTAGCGCGTGCAAAAGAGTTGGGCTTAGAGGTGAAGAGCCACTCGTCAAGCGTTGAAGCTGATGTTGCTGAAAAAATCGTTGCTAGCTTTAAGCCTGCTGCACCTAAAGCAGAAGCAAAACCTGTAGCACCAAAAGCAAGTGTAGAAAAGAAAGTTGAAAAGCCTGCATCAGCTAAACCAGTTGTTGCTAAGGAAGAAAGCAAACCAGCTACACCTGCAGCTTCTAAGGAAGAAAAAGTTGTAGCTACAAGACCACAGAGTCGAAACTTTAAGGCAGAGCGTGAAGCTCGTGCAAAAGAGCAAGCAGAGCGACGCAAGCAAAACAAGGGTAACAACCGCGATCAACAACAAAACGGTAACCGTCAAAAGAACGATAACCGTAATGGTGGGAAACCTGGTCAAGGGAACCGTGACAATCGTCGTTTTAACGACCAAGGGAAGAAACCACAAGGCCAAGGAAATCGTGGCAATGATTATCGCCAACAAGCTGATAATCGTCCCAACCAAGCTGGTCCTCGTATTGACTTTAAAGCCCGAGCAGCAGCTCTGAAGGCTGAGCAAAATGCAGAATACGCACGCTCAAGCGAGGAACGCTTCAAACAGTCTCAAGTTGTCAAAGAAGCCTTGGCTCAAGCTAATAAACGCAAGGAGCCAGAGGAAATCTTTGAGGAAGCTGCTAAACTAGCTGAACAAACTCAGCCTGTAGTTGAAGTAGCTCCTGTAGCCAAAGAGGCTGTAGTGGATACACGTCGTAAAAAGCAAGCTCGACCAGACAAAGATCGTGATGATTACGATCATGAAGAAGATGGTCCTAGAAAACAACAAAAGAATCGAAGTAGTCAGAATCAAGTGAGAAATCAAAGAAATAGTAACTGGAATAACAATAAGAAAATAAAAAAGGCAATAAACAAAATAACCGTAATCAGGCTCCAAAACCTATTACAGAGCGTAAATTCCATGAATTGCCAACAGAATTTGAATATACAGATGGTATGACAGTTGCGGAAATCGCAAAACGTATCAAACGTGAACCAGCTGAGATTGTTAAGAAACTATTTATGATGGGGGTTATGGCCACTCAAAACCAATCTTTGGATGGAGAAACAATCGAACTCCTCATGGTTGATTATGGAATTGAAGCTAAACAAAAGGTAGAAGTGGACAATGCGGATATCGAACGTTTCTTCGTCGAAGATGGATATCTGAATGAAGATAAGTTAGTTGAACGTCCACCAGTTGTAACCATCATGGGACACGTTGACCATGGTAAAACAACCCTTTTAGATACCCTACGTAATTCTCGTGTCGCTACAGGAGAAGCAGGTGGTATCACCCAGCATATTGGTGCCTACCAGATTGAGGAAAATGGCAAGAAGATTACCTTCCTTGATACACCTGGACACGCGGCATTTACTTCTATGCGTGCACGTGGTGCTTCTGTTACCGACATTACTATCCTAGTCGTAGCGGCAGATGATGGGGTTATGCCTCAAACTATCGAAGCTATCAACCACTCAAAAGCAGCTAATGTTCCAATCATCGTTGCTATTAACAAGATTGATAAACCAGGTGCCAATCCAGAGCGCGTTATCGGTGAATTGGCTGAACACGGTGTTATGTCAACAGCTTGGGGTGGAGATTCTGAGTTTGTAGAAATCTCAGCCAAATTCAACCAAAATATCGATGAACTCTTGGAAACTGTTCTTCTTGTGGCTGAAATTCAAGAGCTCAAAGCTGATCCAACTGTTCGTGCTATCGGTACTGTTATCGAAGCGCGCTTGGATAAAGGAAAAGGTGCGGTCGCAACCCTTCTTGTTCAACAAGGTACTTTGAACGTTCAAGACCCAATCGTTGTCGGAAATACCTTTGGTCGTGTCCGTGCCATGACCAATGACCTTGGACGTCGTGTGAAGGTGGCTGGACCATCTACTCCGGTTTCTATCACTGGTTTGAACGAAGCACCTATGGCGGGTGATCACTTTGCTGTATACGAAGATGAAAAATCTGCTCGTGCAGCTGGTGAAGAACGTGCTAAACGTGCTCTTATGAAGCAACGTCAAGCTACACAACGTGTAAGTCTTGAAAACCTCTTTGATACGCTTAAAGCTGGTGAACTCAAGTCTGTTAACGTCATTATCAAAGCCGACGTACAAGGTTCAGTTGAAGCTCTTGCTGCTTCCCTTCAAAAGATTGATGTGGAAGGTGTAAAAGTTACCATCGTCCACTCAGCAGTTGGCGCTATCAACGAATCTGACGTGACTCTTGCTGAAGCTTCTAATGCTTTTATCATTGGTTTCAACGTACGCCCTACACCACAAGCTCGTCAACAAGCAGAAGCAGACGATGTAGAAATCCGTCTCCACAGCATCATCTATAAGGTTATCGAAGAGATGGAAGAAGCCATGAAAGGTATGCTTGATCCAGAATTTGAAGAAAAAGTTATCGGTGAAGCGATTATCCGTGAAACCTTCAAAGTGTCTAAAGTCGGAACAATCGGTGGATTTATGGTTACTAGCGGTAAAGTTACCCGTGACTCTAAAGTCCGTGTTATTCGTGACGGTGTAGTTACTTACGACGGTGAACTAGCAAGTTTGAAACACTATAAAGATGACGTTAAAGAAGTTACAAACGGCCGTGAAGGTGGTCTCATGATTGAAGGCTACAATGATCTTAAGGTGGATGATGTGATTGAAGCATATGTCATGGAAGAAATTAAACGCTAAGATTTTTTGCTCCTTTCTTAGGTGGTAAGGGACGCAAGCAAACCGATGGTTTCATTGCTTATTTTTGAGCCTAGAGTCTCAAAAATCCCCAGTGATGGAACTGAATTATCAGTCCCATCACTTTCACCACGGCGAAAGAAGCAGATGAGTTCAAATTGCACTTCGTTCCAATTTGAACAGAAAATCAATAAGTTTAGAAATAGCTAGATCTGCTGGCCTAGCTTTTGAATCAATAGAGAGGAAGGAATAGCATGGCAAATCATTTCCGTTCGGATCGTGTGGGCATGGAAATCAAGCGTGAAGTCAATGAGATTTTGCAAAAGAAAGTCCGTGATCCGCGTGTCCAAGGCGTGACCATCACAGATGTTCAGATGCTTGGTGACTTGTCTGTAGCTAAGGTTTACTACACCATTTTGAGTAATCTTGCATCAGATAATCAGAAAGCTCAAATTGGGCTTGAAAAAGCAACTGGAACTATCAAACGTGAACTTGGTCGCAATTTGACCTTATACAAAATTCCAGACTTAACTTTTGTCAAAGACGAATCCATCGAATATGGTAATAAGATTGACGAAATGTTACGTAATCTGGATAAAAACTAAGAAAAAGAGGGGCAACCCTCTTTTTTGTTACTTTAAACATGATGATAGATTAATTAGTTGCCCTTCTTAAAAGTCGGTTAAAAAATGTATAAATCTCTAATAGTATGATATGATAAAGCTTAACTTGAATATAAAATGGAGATATAGATGGCTAAACAAGATATAGCTATAAAAGTTTTACAACAAGTTGTAAAGCTTCCTGTCGTGAAAGTAAATAGAGAAAAATTTTTAGTGGAGAAGTTTTCTAAAGAATTAGACAAGAAGGATATTACCAAATTGTTAGAACAAGGTCCTCCTTCATTATTACCTCAGGAAACTTTAGATAGGGTAGCCAGGTCCTGCATAAAGGATAATGTTTTACGAGCAAGTGGAACATCTGTTCTAGCAGGTCTACCTGGAGGTATTCTAATGGCGCTTACTATTCCAACGGATGTAGCTCAGTTTTATGCTTTTTCCTTGAAATTAGCCCAAGAATTGGGATATATTTATGGATTTAATGATCTTTGGGCTTCACGAAATGAGTTAAGTGAAGAAGCTAAAAATACCCTTTTGCTTTATCTTGGAGTCATGCTTGGGGTCAACGGTGCAGGTGCCTTACTTCGTTCTGGTGGAGTTGCTGTCGCTAAACATGTAATGACCACAGTCCCTCAGAAGGCTTTAGTTAAGGCTGGATGGTACCCTATTTTAAAGAAGGTTATGAAAATTTTTGGAGTGACTCTTACAAGGCGAGGATTGGCCAAGGGGCTGGGGAAAGCAATTCCTATTCTAGGTGGGGTTATCTCAGGTGGACTAACCTATGCGACCATGAAGCCGATGGGAGAAAGCTTGCAAAAGGAATTGTCTAAATTGGTTAATTATGACGAGGTACAATATCAGGAAGATATAGAAACTATTCGAAAAGAAGCAGAAATCATCGAAGCAGAGTAATAGGGAGAAACTAGTAGGCTTGTACTGCTAGTTTTTTTATCCTAGTCCTTGTGGTATAATAAAAAAGAAAATCCAGTGTGAGAATTAAATGGAGGTTGTGATGGATAATATTATTGACGTATCTATTCCCGTTGCAGAAGTGGTGGATAAACATCCAGAAGTTTTAGATATTTTAGTTGAGCTTGGTTTTAAACCTCTTGCAAATCCCTTGATGCGTAATACTGTAGGGCGAAAAGTTTCGCTCAAACAAGGCTCAAAGCTCGAAGGGACTCCTATGGATAAGATTGTGCGTACGCTTGAAGCAAATGGTTACGAAGTGATCGGGTTAGACTAATGACAGATGAACGTATTCATATCCTGCGGGATATTTTATTAGAATTGCATAATGGAGCCTCTCCAGAGTCCGTTCAGGAACGCTTTGATGCGACCTTTACTGGTGTATCAGCTATCGAGATTTCTCTTATGGAGCACGAGTTGATGAACTCTGACTCAGGCGTCACCTTTGAAGATGTCATGGAACTCTGTGATGTGCATGCTAATCTCTTTAAAAATGCTGTTAAGGGTATCGAAGTTGAAGATACCGAGCATCCTGGTCACCCTGTGCGTGTCTTTAAGGATGAAAATCTAGCTTTCCGTGCTGCCTTGATTCGGGTCCGTAGATTGCTCTCGACTTATGAATCTGTGGACGATGAGGAAATGTTGGCGGAGATGCGCAAAGGCTTGGTACGTCAGATGGGGCTTGTTGGTCAATTTGATATTCACTACCAGCGCAAGGAAGAGCTCTTCTTTCCTATCATGGAACGTTATGGCCATGATTCACCTCCCAAAGTCATGTGGGGAGTTGATGATCAGATTAGGGATCTCTTTCAAACAGCCTTAGTGGCAACTAAGTCGCTCCCAGAAGTGCCAATTTCCACCGTAAAGGAAGCTTTTGAAGCTTTTGCGACAGAGTTTGAAAGTATGATTTTTAAGGAAGAATCAATTCTTCTCATGATTCTGCTTGAATCCTTTACCCAGGATGACTGGATTCAGATTGCTGAGGAAAGTGATGCCTATGGATATGCTATTATCCGTCCGTCTGAGAAATGGGTTCCTGAACGTCAACATTTTGTTGAGGAAAAAAGTGTAGAAGAACCAACTCAGCCAGAAACTGTAGATGGACAAGTTCAGCAAGTGATCGATACACCAGAAGGTCAGTTTACTATCACCTTTACACCAAAGGAAAAGGAAACGGTGCTAGATCGCAATAGCCAGCAGGCTTTTGGCAATGGCTATCTCTCAGTTGAACAGGCAAATCTTATCCTTAATCATTTGCCGATGGAGATTACCTTTGTTAATAAGGATGATATCTTCCAGTATTATAACGATAATACGCCAGCAGATGAAATGATTTTCAAGCGGGCACCGTCTCAAGTTGGACGAAATGTCGAACTATGCCATCCACCAAAATATTTGGAGAAAGTCAAAGCGATTATGCAAGGTCTTCGTGAAGGGAAAAAAGACAAGTACGAGATGTGGTTCAAGTCAGAATCACGTGGAAAGTTTGTCCATGTCACTTATGCAGCTGTCCACGATCAAGCAGGAGAGTTTCAAGGAGTCTTGGAATATGTTCAGGACATCCAACACTACCGTGAGATTGATACAGACTTTTTCCGTAGATTAGAATAAGGAGAAAAAATGAGTTACGAGCAAGAATTTATGAAGGAATTTGAAGCCTGGGTCAATACCCAAATCATGATTAATAAAATGGCAATCAAAGAAAGCCAGAAAGTCTATGAAGAAGATCAAGATGAGCGTGCTAAGGATGCCATGCTTCGCTACGAGAGTCGCTTGGACGCCTATCAGTTCTTACTAGGTAAATTTGAGAATTTCAAGGCAGGCAAGGGATTCCATGATTTACCAGAAGGTTTGTTTGGCGAGCGAAATTACTAATCGTTACAAATAAAAAAGTGCGCAAGAACGCACTTTTTTTGTTTATACGTGATGTGTGTGTTTGGTAATCCATTGTTCAATTTTGATATGCAACCAGAATGAATAGATGCCCAAAGTGATGATGGTGAGCAAGAACCACTTAATCCAGTTCCCGAATAATTGAGAACCTGTTCCGTCAAAGTATAAACGCTGACCATCTATAACGGTGTGGCGTGTTTTCCAATTTTGCATGAAGCAGACAGCCCAAGGTGTTGCTAGTCCAAATGTAAATCCGATGATAAAAGCAGCAAGAAGAGAGTGTCCAATGTAGCTTAAAAGTCCACCGTCAAAGTAACTTTCTTTATTCATTTAGAGTCTCCTTAGAATTTTATGAAAAAGTAAATCGTTACTTTGAGGTATTGTAACACAAGAGGAGATAGGAGTCAATATTTCTTAAAATGAGGTACATATAGTTCAAACGAAAATAGCATTCACAATTTGTCCTACTTATCTTTTTGTGTTACAATGTTAGCATGAAAACGAAAAATATTATTAAAACAGGTCTAGTCGTGGCAGGGCTTGGAGCACTTGCCTTTGGAGCTAAGAAAGTAGCTGATGAGCACAAGCTCATGAAGACGCAAGAAGAGTTGACTGCGCTTGTGCGTGACTACTTTTCAGAGATGGGTGAAATCGCGACTTTCTATGTCCAAGTATATGAAAGCAGCCTAGAGCGTCTCGTTGGTGGTGTCATTTTTGAAGATGGCCGTCACTATACCTTTGTCTATGAAGATGAAGATCTCATCTACGAGGAGGAAGTCTTATGATTTTTCCTAACGGTTTAGAAGAATTAGCAAATCTAGTAGAGCAGGATGGCAAGAAGGTCTTCCTTTTTGTTGCGGATTGGTGTGGCGATTGCCGCTATATCTATCCTGCCTTGCCAGAGATCGAAGAGGCAAATCCAGAGTTCGCTTTTATATGGGTAGACCGAGATGAGTACATGGAACTTGCTAAACTTTGGGATGTATACGGGATTCCAAGTCTTGTTGTTTTAGACAAGGACAAGGAGATTGGACGTTTTGTCAATCGTGACCGTAAAACCAAGGAGCAAATCAATGACTTTTTAGCAGGATTGAAATAGGAGAAAAGAATGATTTTTACATATAATAAAGAACATGTCGGCGATGTCCTTATGGTCATCGTGAAAAACAGTGGAGATGCCAAACTAGATGTTGAGCGTAAAGGTAATGTAGCACATGTTTTCCTAAAAGAAACTAGTGAAACTGTCGCATGGAACATTTTTAAAGTTTCTAGCATGTTTGAGATTGAGAATCGTGGTCAAGTTTTTTGACTGACGACCAAGTAGCTCGTTTGAACCAAGAATTGCAGGCGCAAGGATTTACTGAAGAAATTATCAATGACAAGGAGCCAAAATTTGTAGTTGGTCAGATTGTAGAAATGGTTGCACATCCAGATAGTGATCACCTCAATATCTGTCAAGTTGCTGTTGGGAATGACAAAACAGTACAAATCGTGGCAGGTGCTCCTAATGCACGTGTCGGTTTGAAAACCATCGTAGCTCTTCCAGGAGCTATGATGCCAAAAGGCAATCTCATTTTTCCAGGGGAACTTCGTGGAGAAAAGAGTTTTGGGATGATGTGTAGTCCTCGTGAACTTGCCTTACCAAATGCTCCCCAAAAACGTGGTGTCATTGAATTATCAGACGACCAGGTAGTTGGAACAACCTTTGACCCAGCTACACACTGGACTGCTTAATCACTAAAAGTGATTTATAATCTTTGCTTGAGGGAAATAAGATGGCAAAAAATGTAGTCATTACAGGTGCAACATCAGGTATCGGTGAAGCCATTGCGCGTGCATATCTAGAGAAAGGTGAGAATGTTATACTCACAGGGCGTCGAACAGAAAGGCTCAAAACTCTAAAAACTGAGTTCGCAGAAGCCTTTCCGAATCAAAAAGTCTGGACCTTTCCGTTAGATGTTACAGATATGAGCATGGTAAAGACTGTTTGTTCAGAAATTATAGAGACTGTAGGTCAGATTGATATCTTAGTCAATAATGCAGGACTGGCTCTAGGATTAGCTCCTTATCAGGACTATGAAGAGTTGGATATGTTGACCATGCTGGATACCAATGTCAAGGGTTTAATGGCAGTTACGCGTCGCCTCTTGCCTTCCATGGTAGCAGCTAATCAAGGGCATATTATCAATATGGGATCTACTGCAGGGATTTATGCTTACGCTGGTGCAGCGGTCTATTCAGCAACCAAGGCTGCAGTCAAAACTTTTTCAGACGGGCTTCGGATTGACACCATTGCGTCAGATATCAAGGTGACCACTATTCAGCCAGGAATTGTAGAAACTGATTTTTCAAAAGTTCGTTTCCATGGAGATGAGGCACGGGCGGCGACGGTCTATCAGGGCCTCGAAGCTTTGCAGGCGCAAGATATTACAGATGCTGTTGTCTATGTAACCAGTCAACCACGACGTGTACAAATCACAGATATGACCATCATGGCCAATCAACAAGCAACTGGATTTATGATTCATAGAGATTAATACTATTTAAAAAAGTTACAAATCTTGTAACTTTTTTTGTATTCTTCCGAATTATTAAGTAGGAGGATGAAAAATGTATAATAAAGTTATTCTTATTGGAAGAATCGTTGCAACACCAGAATTGCACAAAACCAACAATGACAAGTCAGTGGCTCGTGCGACCATTGCCATTAACCGTCGTTTCAAGGACCAAAATGGGGAACGTGAAGCTGACTTCATCAATATTGTTGTCTGGGGGAAACTTGCTGAAACTTTGGCCAGCTATGCAAGCAAAGGTAGTCTGATTTCTGTAGACGGGGAGCTTCGTACCCGTAAGTTCGAGAAGAATGGTCAGACCAACTATGTGACCGAAGTTCTCGCTACAGGTTTCCAACTTTTAGAAAGTCGTGCCCAACGTGCTATGCGTGAAAATAATGCAGGTCAAGACTTAGCAGATCTTGTTTTGGAAGAGGAGGAACTTCCCTTTTAAAATGATAGGAGGCTGGGACAAAAGTCCTAGCCTCTCAATTGTCTTTGGGTTGTCGAGCAAGACGCAGTGGTTGAGTGGGCTCTACTACGCTGATTTCATCAGCTTTTACAGCCCTACTCAACTGTGCGGAGGTGGGACGACGAAATCGAATTCTAACGAATTACCGATTTCTGTCCCACTCTCTTTTTTATGCTATAAATCAGACTTTTTTCTTGACTATTTTTGACCAAGTGATACAATAGAACTATGGTTTAGCACTCATATACAAAGAGTGCTAACAATATGATTGTATTATGGAGGAAGATAAATGTTGAAACCATTAGGCGACCGTGTGGTCTTAAAAATTGAAGAAAAGAACAAACTGTCGGAGGCTTTGTCCTGGCAGGATCAGCCCAAGAAAAACAAAACAGCTAAAGTTGTAGCTACTGGGGAAGGTGTTCGTACCTTGAACGGTGATTTGGTTGCTCCAAGTGTAAAGGTTGGAGATCAGGTTTTAGTGGAAGCTCATGCGGGTATTGATGTTAAAGATGGTGACGAAAAATACCTCATCGTGGGTGAATCTAGTATCTTGGCAATCGTTGAAGAATAATAGGAGAAAGTAAGTATGGCAAAAGACATTAAATTTTCATCAGACGCTCGTTCAGCTATGGTTCGTGGCGTTGATATTCTAGCAGATACTGTTAAAGTAACCTTGGGACCTAAAGGACGTAACGTTGTTCTTGAAAAATCATTTGGTTCACCATTGATCACCAATGATGGTGTAACAATCGCTAAAGAAATTGAATTGGAAGATCATTTTGAAAATATGGGTGCCAAATTGGTATCAGAAGTAGCTTCTAAAACCAATGATATCGCGGGTGACGGGACAACAACTGCAACTGTCTTGACTCAAGCAATTGTTCGAGAAGGAATCAAAAACGTTACAGCTGGTGCAAACCCAATCGGTATTCGTCGTGGGATTGAAGCAGCGGTTGCAACTGCTGTGGAAGCCTTGAAGAACAATGCCATTCCAGTAGCTAATAAAGAAGCAATCGCACAAGTCGCTGCCGTTTCATCTCGTTCTGAAAAAGTTGGTGAGTACATCTCTGAAGCCATGGAAAAAGTTGGCAAAGATGGAGTTATCACTATTGAAGAATCACGTGGTATGGAAACAGAGCTTGAAGTTGTAGAAGGAATGCAATTTGACCGTGGTTATCTATCACAGTACATGGTCACTGACAATGAAAAAATGGTTGCAGACCTTGAAAATCCATACATTTTAATCACTGATAAGAAGATTTCAAATATCCAAGAAATCTTGCCACTGCTAGAAAGTATTCTTCAAAGTAGCCGTTCGCTCTTGATTATTGCAGACGATGTTGATGGAGAAGCTCTACCAACTCTTGTCTTGAATAAGATTCGAGGAACTTTCAACGTTGTTGCTGTTAAGGCTCCTGGTTTCGGTGACCGTCGTAAAGCGATGTTGGAAGATATTGCAATTTTGACAGGTGGAACTGTTGTTACAGAAGACCTTGGTCTTGAGTTGAAAGATGCTACCATCGAAGCTTTAGGTCAAGCAGCTAAAGTGTCTGTAGATAAAGATAGCACAGTTATTGTTGAAGGTGCAGGAAATCCTGAAGCAATCGCTAATCGTGTAGCTGTCATCAAGTCTCAAATTGAAACAACAACTTCAGAATTCGACCGAGAAAAACTCCAAGAACGCTTGGCTAAATTGTCAGGTGGAGTAGCAGTTATCAAGGTCGGTGCTGCAACTGAAACTGAATTGAAAGAAATGAAACTCCGCATCGAAGATGCCCTTAACGCTACCCGTGCAGCAGTGGAAGAAGGTATTGTTGCAGGTGGTGGTACTGCCTTAGTGAATGTCATTCCAGCTGTTGAAGCTTTAGAATTGACAGGTGATGAAGCAACAGGACGTAGCATTGTTCTTCGTGCCTTGGAAGAACCAGTTCGCCAAATTGCCTACAATGCAGGTTATGAAGGTTCAATCGTTATTGATCGTTTGAAAAATGCAGAAGCTGGTACAGGCTTTAACGCTGCGACAGGTGAATGGGTGAACATGATTGAAGCAGGTATTATCGATCCTGTTAAGGTTAGCCGTTCAGCCCTTCAAAACGCAGCTTCAGTAGCAAGTCTTATCTTGACAACAGAAGCAGTTGTGGCTAACAAACCAGAACCTGTAGCACCAGCTCCAGCTATGGATCCATCAATGATGGGTGGTTACTAATAAATAAAAACAGGGAGAAATTATGATTTCTACCTGTTTTTTTTGAATCACTTTAAAAGAGGGAGCTCAGCTTCCTCTTTTTTATCTGAAATTGTTATGGTTTGATAACTTCATCTCCACCCATGTATGGACGAAGGACTTCAGGAATAGTAACAGAACCATCTTCGTTTTGATAGTTTTCAAGAATAGCAGCAACGGTACGTCCAACAGCAAGTCCAGAACCATTCAAGGTGTGGAGAAGTTTAACCTTACCATCTGCTTCGTCACGATAACGGATTTGGGCACGACGTGCTTGGAAATCTTCTGTATTTGAACAGCTTGAGATTTCACGGTAGGTATTTTGTGCTGGGATCCAAACTTCCAAGTCGTAAGTCTTGGCAGCTGAGAAGCCCATGTCTCCTGTAGAAAGAGCAACTACGCGATATGGAAGATTGAGTTTTTGAAGGATGTTTTCAGCGTTGGCTGTCATCTTTTCAAGTTCTTCGTATGATTCTTCAGGCTTAGCAAATTTCACCATTTCTACCTTGTGGAATTGGTGCAAACGGATCAAACCGCGAGTATCGCGACCAGCAGAACCAGCTTCAGAACGGAAAGATGGACTCATAGCAGTAAAGTAGATTGGCAAGTCTTTTCCGTCAAGGATTTCATCACGATAGTAGTTAGTCAGAGGAACTTCAGCGGTAGGAATGAGGACGTAGTTCGTATCTTTTAATTCAAACGTATCTTCTTTGAATTTTGGATATTGTCCGGTACCAAACATAGAATCATGGTTGACTATGTAAGGTGTGATGACTTCTGTATAACCTTCTTTACCATGTTCATCTAGCATAAAGTTGTAGATGGCACGTTCCAAACGAGCTCCGAGGCCTTTATAGAAGAGGAATCGAGCACCAGTAACTTTTCCACCACGTTCCCAGTCAAGAATATCAAGATCTTCACCAAGATCCCAGTGAGCTTTTGGTTCAAAACCAAACTCGCGAGGAGTTCCCCAACGGCGAACTTCTACGTTATCGTCTTCGTCAGCACCGATAGGAACACTATCAGCAGGGATGTTGGGAAGGGTTGTGGTAAATTCTGTCAATTTCGCATCGATCTCTGCCAATTCTGCATCGAGTGCTTTGACCTCAGCAGATAGGGTTTGCATGGCAGCAATCTTGTCATCTGCATTTTCCTTGTTGCGCTTAGCTTGAGCAATCTCAGCAGAAACTGTATTACGTTCCGCTTTAAGCGTTTCAACCTTGACCAAGATATCACGACGTTTAGCATCGATTTCTTTCATCTCGTTCAAGATAGCAGCGTCTACACCACGTGTAGCTAATTTTTCTGCGACAGCATCAAAGTCTGTACGAATACGTTTGATATCTAGCATATAAACTCCTTTATGAAAAAAGCACACCTGATAAAGCGTTGGAGTGGCAGAGCCACGGTTCCATCCAACTTCACAGATGTGCACTTGATTGTGTATTTGATTTAAAACAACGGTAGAATTTCACTTACCCCTCCTATCTGCTCGCAGCACCCGCAGACTTTCTGAAAGAAGAGGATAACCTACTTATCCGTTTCTATGATTATACTAAAGTTTCTATTTTTTGCAAATAGATTTTTAATTTTATGCCCAATGATTTGGACTAAAGTTGGAAGCTTGACAACCTTATCATTACCTAGTTTTTCACGAGCAATTTTAAGAATTTTTCCAGAATCTTTTGAGGCAAAGAGGAATTTTCCTTGGTCTGTAAAAACTTCAAAGTGACGACTAACCTTACGGCCTGAAACATTAGCTCCAATTTGATGAACGCTAGACCATGGAATTTGAATATAATCCTCGACATTTCGGTCTGCGTAAAATTCTAAAGCCTGATCTCCAACCAGAAATTTTCCAACCTTTCCTGAAATGGAAAGATAGGAAGTTCCAGTTGTTTGTAGGTCAATGACTTTGTTGAGAGATTGTGCCATGTTTAGTCTTCCTTACTTTCACCGAAAAATGCTTGGTAGAGAGCCTTGATGGCAGCTTTTTCTTGGTCTTTTTGAACAACGAACATGATAGAAACTTCGCTCGAACCTTGTGACATCATTTGAATGTTGATCTTGTTTTCAGATAAGGCACGAGTAGCTGTAGCAGTTACCCCGATATGGCGCTTCATTTTTTCGCCAACAATCATGATGATAGACAGGTCATGTTCGATTTCAGCGTGGTCAACTTCAGCTTTTTGAACTAACTGACGAAGGATTTCTTCTTCTTTAATAGGAGTTAATTCTCGTGAACGTAAAATGATAGATAGGTCATCGATACCAGTTGGCATATGTTCCCAACCAATATTCAGGTCTTCTAGAATTTGAAGTACTTTACGACCAAAACCTACTTCGCGGTTCATCAGGTACTTAGACATATTGATGCTGACAAAACCAGAATCACCAGCAATCCCCACTACTGGGAATTCATCACTGCTGTGTTTCAGAACGATGCGAGTACCTGGATGGTCAGGATTATTGGTATTTTTGATAACAAGAGGGATTTTTCCACGGTAGGCCGGAAGGAGTGCTTCGTCATGTAGTACAGAGAAACCTGCATAGGCCAATTCTCGCATTTCACGGTAAGTCAATTCAGGGATTGAGTGTGGCTTGTGAATGATACCAGGGTGGGCAGCAAAAATTCCGTCAACATCAGTAAAGTTCTCATAAAGGTCAGCTTTAACTCCAGCTGCGATAATTGAACCAGTGATATCAGATCCACCACGTGAGAAGGTACAGATTTGATTCTCTTTAGTCACACCAAAGAATCCCGGAATAACTAGAACTTCCGTTCCATTATTGAGCTCTTCGATTTTATCATAGCTTGAAGGAATGATGCGAGCATTTCCAGGTTCGCTTGTAACAACAATACCAGCCTCTCGTGGATGAACATAGCGAGCTTCTAATCCATTTTGGTTAAAGTAAGCTGCAATCAGTTTAGCATTGTTATTTTCCCCTGCAGCAAGGAAGGTATCGTAAAGAAACTCATTGTCCTCAATTGGAAGAGTAGCAAGAGTTCGGATGCTTTTAGAGATTCGTTCTAAAACAGCTGGTTTAAGTCCTAGTTCGCTAACCATTGCAGCGTAACGATCGATAATCCAATTTTGACTAGCACTGATATCATTTCCTGCTACATAATCACGATAATATTTAATCAAAGCATCTGTAACCTTGGTATCTTCAGCATCGCGCTTTCCTGGTGCAGATACAACTACAAAACGACGTTCAGGGTCACTTTTTACAATGTTTAAAACCTTTTTCAATTGGCTTGCAGAGGCGAGTGAACTTCCTCCAAATTTTACAACCTTCATAAGAACTCCTCAGTTAGTATTTTATACGATTATAGCAGAAAGAGGGGCTTTTTTCAATCTGCAATAGGAAAGGCTACATCTTATTAGAGGTATGAACATGGTTAACTCAACCTAGCTATTTTAAGTATAGAAAATATTCTTTAAAAATCGGCTGATACACTTTTAATCGATTTTTGCTTGTGTAAATGGAAATAAAAAGATATACTTTGAAAATAAAATAATCTAATCAGCTTTTTAAATTAAAGGAGTGCCTATGAATCATATTATCTTTCAAATTCAAGACGATTTAGCGGTGATTACATTAAATCGTCCCGAGGTGGCAAATGGTTTCCATATTTCTATGTGTGAAGAAATTTTAGAAGCACTGGAATTAGCTGAAAAAGACGATTCTATTTCATTTATTCTCATCAATGCTGCAGGTAAAGTGTTTTCTGTTGGTGGCGATTTAGTTGAAATGAAACGTGCTGTTGATGAAGATGATATTGCTTCCTTAACTCAAATTGCTGAATTGGTTAATACTATTTCTTATAAGATTAAACAGATTCCTAAGCCTGTTATCATGGAGGTGGATGGAGCAGTTGCTGGAGCTGCAGCCAATATGGCCTTGGCAGTTGATTTCTGTATCGCATCTGACAAGGCTAAATTTATTCAAGCCTTTGTAGGCGTAGGCTTGGCTCCTGACGCGGGTGGCTTATTCTTGCTGACAAGATCGCTCGGCGCAACTAGAGCAACTCAATTAGCTATGACTGGAGAAGCTTTCACCGCTGAAAAGGCAATGGAGGCAGGAGCTCTATATCGTCTATGTACTAGTGAACAATTAGAAAAAACAAGAGAACAATTGTTGAAGAAGTTGAGACGTGGCTCTTCAAATTCCTATGCTGCGATTAAGAAACTTGTTTGGGAAAGTGAGTTCAAGCAGTGGCATGAATATGCTCAACTTGAATTGGAACTACAAAAATCACTATCCTATACGGAAGATTTTAAAGAAGGTGTTCGTGCACATTCTGAAAGAAGACGTCCAAAATTTATCGGGAAATAAAAAACACTTGCACTATTCTTTGAAGTTTGATATACTTTTTTTGTCAAATGTTTTGATCATTAAACTTTTTTTGATAAAGGAGGGAAGAGAAATGGACTACCAACAAGTCAATGACTATTTAACATCAATTTTTAACAACGTCCTAGTGATCGAGGAAGTAAGTTTGCGAGGTAGTCGTTTTAAAGATATCTCTATCAAAGAAATGCATACGATTGATGTTATCGGTAAGTATCCAGAAGTGACTCCGAGTCAAGTTTCCAAAGAGTTGATGGTAACTCTAGGGACTGTGACAACGAGCTTAAACAATTTGGAGCGAAAAGGATACATCGAACGTATCCGTTCAGATCAAGATCGTCGTGTAGTACATCTGCATTTGACAAAGAAAGGTCGTCTCGTTCACCGTCTTCATAAACGTTTCCATAAGGCCATGGTCGAAAGAATTATCGAAGGCATGAGTCCTGAAGAGATGGAAGTTATGGGTAAAGGGTTGACTAATCTTTATCACTTTTTGGAGGATTTGAAGTAATGGCTTTTGCAAAAATAAGCCAGGTCGCTCATTATGCTCCAGAGCAGATTATCACTAACGAAGACTTGGCTCAGGTCATGGATACGAGTGATGAATGGATCTCAAGTCGGACAGGGATTAAAGAACGTCATATTTCTAAAACAGAATCAACAGGAGATTTGGCTACAGAGGTTGCAAGACAACTTCTGGACAAGGCGGGGATTTCTGCTGAAGAGTTAGATTTCATTATTCTAGCGACTATGACACCTGACTCGATGATGCCTTCAACCGCAGCTCATGTTCAGGCAAAGATTGGCGCTCATAAGGCTTTTGCCTATGATTTAACAGCTGCTTGTAGTGGATTTGTTTTTGCCCTATCAACTGCAGAAAAGTTCATTTCTTCAGGAACATATCGCAAGGGTCTGGTTATCGGTAGTGAGACCATGTCAAAATCTTTGGATTGGTCTGACCGCTCAACAGCTGTCTTGTTTGGAGATGGAGCTGGTGGTGTACTACTTGAGGCAAGTGACCAAAAACATTTCTTAGCTGAAAGTCTTAATAGCGATGGTTCTCGTGGTGAGTGTCTCACATATGGACAGACAGGATTGATTTCACCATTTTCGATTCAAGAAGAACCAGATGTTTTCTTGAAAATGGATGGGAGAGCAGTTTTTGACTTTGCAATTCGAGACGTGGCTAAATCTATTAAACAGACCATCGAAAAAAGTCCAATATCAGCAGATGAACTCGATTATCTCTTGCTTCATCAAGCTAATATTCGAATTTTAGATAAGATGGCTAGAAAAATCGGTGTCGATCGTGACAAGCTTCCTGCTAATATGATGAAGTATGGAAATACTAGTGCGGCAAGTATCCCGATTTTACTTTCTGAGTGTGTAGAAGAAGGGCTCATCCATTTGGACGGTAGCCAAAAAATTCTCTTGTCAGGTTTCGGTGGAGGTTTGACATGGGGCACACTTATTGTTACAATTTAGGTAATCATGTGGTGATCACATTGTTATAAAAAACTATTTATTTTAAAGGAGTCTATCATGGCAGTATTTGAAAAAGTACAAGAAATTATCGTTGAAGAACTTGGAAAAGATGTATCAGAAGTAACACTTGAATCTACTTTTGATGATTTGGATGCAGATTCATTGGACTTGTTCCAAGTTATCTCAGAAATTGAAGATGCTTTTGATATCCAAATCGAAGCAGAAGACAACTTGAAAACAGTTGGCGACTTGGTGGCTTACGTTGAAGAGCAAACAAAATAATTAGAATAAATAAAGAAGGAGTAGGGGAGACCCGCTCCCTCTTGTTTAGGTAATAGTTTGACCGTCAAATTATAATAAAATCGAACTATTACGTAAGCAAGACTTATGGAGGCAAAATGAAAACACGTATTACTGAACTATTGAATATTACATATCCTATTTTTCAAGGCGGAATGGCCTGGGTGGCAGATGGCGATTTGGCTGGAGCTGTATCTAAAGCTGGTGGATTAGGAATTATCGGGGGTGGCAATGCACCTAAAGAAGTCGTAAAGGCAAATATCGATAAAATTAAATCACTGACAGACAAACCCTTCGGTGTCAATATTATGCTCTTGTCTCCATTTGTTGAAGACATTGTAGACCTTGTGATTGAAGAAGGAGTTAAGGTTGTAACTACAGGTGCAGGGAACCCAAGCAAATACATGGAACGTTTCCATAATGCAGGGATTACCGTTATTCCTGTAGTTCCAAGTGTTGCTTTGGCTAAACGTATGGAAAAAATTGGTGCGGATGCTGTCATTGCTGAAGGTATGGAAGCTGGTGGACATATTGGTAAATTAACGACCATGACCTTGGTTCGTCAAGTTGCGGCGGCTGTTTCAATTCCTGTTATCGCTGCAGGTGGTATTGCAGACGGTGAGGGAGCTGCTGCTGGATTTATGCTTGGTGCGGAAGCTGTGCAAGTGGGAACTCGTTTTGTAGTTGCTAAAGAATCAAATGCTCATCCAAACTATAAAGCTAAGATTTTAAAAGCTCGTGATATCGATACAACGATTTCAGCACAACATTTTGGTCACGCAGTTCGTGCCATCAAAAACCAATTGACTCGTGATTTCGAGCAAGCTGAAAAAGATGCCTTTAAACAAGAAAATCCAGACTTAGAAATCTTTGAACAAATGGGGGCAGGAGCTTTAGCTAAGGCTGTTGTCCATGGTGATGTTGATGGTGGTTCAGTAATGGCCGGCCAGATTGCAGGTTTGGTATCGAAAGAAGAAACTGTTGAAGAAATCTTAAAAGATATCTACTATGGTGCAGCTGAGAAAATTCAAAAAGAAGCCGCTCGATGGGCAGGAGTTACAAGAAATGACTAAAACAGCCTTTCTATTTGCAGGTCAAGGAGCCCAGTACCTTGGAATGGGACGTGAACTATACGACCAATATGCTATCGTCAAGGAAACAATTGACCAAGCTAGCCAAGTCTTAGGCTATGACCTTCGTGATTTGATTGACAATGATGAAGCAAAGTTAAATCAGACTCGTTACACGCAACCAGCTATTTTGGCTACATCCGTTGCCATTTACCGACTTCTAGTGGAAAAAGGTTACCAGCCTGATATGGTGGCAGGTTTGTCGCTTGGAGAATATTCGGCCCTTGTAGCTAGTGGTGCATTGGATTTCGAAGATGCAGTGGCCCTAGTTGCTAAGCGTGGAGCTTATATGGAAGAAGCGGCCCCTGCTGGGTCTGGTAAAATGGTAGCCGTACTCAATACACCAGTTGAAGTTATCGAACAAGCTTGTCAAGAAGCTTCTCAACTTGGCGTTGTAACTCCAGCTAACTACAATACTCCAAGCCAGATTGTTATCGGTGGTGAGGTAGCTGCAGTAGATCGTGCAGTTGAACTTTTGCAGGAAGCAGGAGCAAAACGCTTGATTCCTCTAAATGTTTCTGGACCTTTCCATACAGCTTTATTGGACCCTGCAAGTCAAAAATTAGCTCAAGCCCTGACAGCAGTTGAATTTTCTGACTTTGCTTGTCCTCTTGTCGGAAATACAGAAGCAAAGGTCATGGAAAAAGAACGAATAGCAGAACTCTTGACTCGTCAAGTTAAGGAACCTGTCCGTTTTTATGAAAGTATTGCAGTCATGCAAGAAGCTGGTGTAACTCGTTTTATCGAAGTTGGCCCTGGTAAAGTCTTGTCAGGATTTGTCAAAAAATTGATAAAACGGCTCAACTTGCTAATGTGGAAGATCAAGCAAGTCTACAAGCACTCTTAGAAAATTAGACTAATGTGGTAGAAGTTCTGAAAGGAGAAAAATGAAACTAGAACAGAAAAATGTCTTTATTACAGGCTCAAGTCGAGGAATTGGTCTTGCTATTGCTCATAAATTTGCTAGCTTGGGAGCCAACGTTGTCTTGAATAGTCGTGGTGAAATCTCCGAGGAGCTTCTAAACGAGTTTAAACCATATGGGGTCAAGGTTCTTGCTATTTCTGGTGATGTTTCTGACTTTACGGATGCAAAACGCATGGTAGACCAAGCCATTGAAGAGCTAGGCTCAGTTGACGTTCTAGTGAATAACGCTGGGATTACCCAAGACACACTCATGCTGAAGATGACAGAAGAAGATTTTGAGAAGGTCTTGAAAGTCAATCTAACGGGAGCCTTCAACATGACGCAGGCAGTCTTGAAGCAGATGATAAAAACACGTGAAGGTGCCATTATCAATATGTCTAGTGTTGTTGGTTTGATGGGAAATATCGGTCAAGCAAACTACGCTGCTTCTAAGGCTGGTCTGATTGGATTTACTAAATCAGTAGCACGTGAGGTTGCCAATCGTAATGTGCGTGTCAATGCCATTGCGCCAGGAATGATCGAATCTGATATGACTGCAGTTCTATCTGATAAGGTGAAAGATGCTATGTTGGCACAAATTCCGATGAAACAATTTGGCCAAGCTGAGCAAGTCGCAGAGGTCACAGTCTTTCTTGCAAGCCAAGATTATCTAACGGGACAAGTCATTGCAATTGATGGTGGACTAACCATGCAATAAGAGTTAAAATAGAGGTATGAAAATGAAACTAAATCGTGTAGTAGTAACAGGTTATGGATTAACATCTCCAATTGGGAATACGCCAGAAGAATTTTGGAACAGTTTAAAGAATGGAAAGATTGGGATTGGTGAAATCACCAAGTTTGATCACAGTGCTTTTGACGTCCATAATGCAGCAGAGATTAATGATTTTCCTTTTGACAAATATTTTGTAAAAAAGATACCAATCGTTTCGATGATTATTCTTTGTATGCCTTGTATGCTGCTCAAGAAGCAGTTGACCATGCTAATCTTGACGTAGAAGCACTTGATAAAGACCGCTTTGGTGTCATTGTTGCATCAGGTATCGGTGGAATCAGAGAAATCGAAGACCAAGTCCTTCGACTTCACGAAAAAGGGCCTAAACGTGTTAAACCATTAACACTTCCAAAAGCCTTGCCAAATATGGCTGCAGGAAATGTTGCTATGCGCTTTGGTGCCAATGGTATCTGTAAATCTATCAACACAGCTTGCGCTTCATCAAATGATGCTATCGGAGATGCCTTCCGTTCTATCAAATTTGGTTTCCAAGATATCATGTTAGTTGGTGGATCAGAATCTTCAATTACTCCATTTGCGATTGCCGGATTCCAAGCCTTAACAGCTCTTTCAACAACAGAGGATCCAACTCGTGCTTCTATTCCATTTGATAAAGACCGTAATGGATTTGTTATGGGTGAAGGATCAGGTATGTTAGTCCTTGAAAGTTTAGAGCATGCTGAAAAACGTGGTGCAACTATCCTAGCTGAAGTTGTCGGTTATGGGAACACTTGTGATGCCTACCATATGACTTCACCGCATCCAGAAGGCCAAGGGGCTATTAAAGCTATCAAACTTGCTTTGGAGGAAGCTGAGATCACACCAGACCAAGTAGCTTATGTCAATGCTCACGGTACATCAACTCCTGCTAATGAAAAGGGAGAAAGTGGTGCTATCGTAGCGGTTCTTGGTAAGGAAGTACCTGTATCTTCAACCAAGTCATTTACAGGACACTTGCTCGGTGCAGCAGGTGCAGTTGAAGCCATTGCAACAATTGAAGCAATCCGTAACAACTATATTCCAATGACAGCTGGGACAACAGAATTATCAGATTACATCGAAGCAAACGTTATTTATGGACAAGGCTTGGAACGTGAAATTCCTTATGCTATCTCAAATACTTTTGGATTTGGTGGGCATAATGCAGTTCTTGCTTTCAAACGTTGGGAGAATAAGTAAAATGAATTTAAATGAAATCAAAGACTTGATGGCACAATTTGACCAGTCGAGCTTGAAAGAATTTTCTTATAAAAATGGAACGGACGAGTTGGTCTTCAGTAAGAATGAAGCAAAACTTGTTGCAGAAACAAGTCCAGCACCTCAACCTGTGGTTCCAGCAGTTGCACCACAAGCTCAAACTACAACATCAGCTGCAGAAGCAGTTTCAGAATCAAACACAACTGAATCTGTAGCTGAAGGAGACCTTGTAGAAAGTCCGCTTGTTGGAGTTGCTTACTTGGCTGCCGGACCAGATAAACCTAATTTTGTTTCAGTCGGTGATGCTGTTAAAAAAGGCCAAACCTTGGTCATCATCGAGGCTATGAAGGTTATGAACGAAATTCCAGCACCTAAAGATGGTGTCGTAACAGAAATTCTTGTTGAAAATGAAGAAATGGTTGAGTTCGGGAAAGGCTTGGTACGTATCAAATGATTGATATTCAAGGAATTAAAGAAGCTTTGCCACACCGCTATCCCATGCTCTTAGTGGACCGTGTCTTGGAAGTTAACGAAGACACCATTGTTGCTATTAAAAATGTAACGATTAACGAACCTTTCTTCAACGGTCATTTTCCTCAATACCCAGTTATGCCTGGAGTCCTCATTATGGAAGCCTTGGCTCAGACAGCAGGTGTTTTGGAATTGTCTAAACCAGAAAACAAAGGGAAGCTTGTCTTCTATGCTGGTATGGATAAGGTTAAATTTAAGAAACAAGTTGTTCCTGGTGATCAGCTTGTCATGACAGCAACTTTTGTCAAGCGTCGTGGCACAATCGCCGTAGTAGAAGCGAAGGCAGAAGTAGATGGTAAGCTTGCAGCAAGCGGTATTCTAACCTTTGCTATTGGAAACTAGGGAGGTTTTCCATGTTTCGTAAGATTTTAATTGCCAATCGTGGTGAAATCGCTGTTCGTATTATTCGTGCGGCACGAGAGTTAGGAATTGCAACAGTCGCTGTTTATTCGACTGCTGACAAGGAAGCTCTCCACACGCTTTTGGCTGATGAGGCTATCTGTATCGGCCCTGGGAAGGCTACAGAATCTTATCTGAACATCAATGCCATCCTATCAGCTGCGGTCTTGACTGAAGCTGAAGCTATTCACCCTGGATTTGGTTTTTAAGTGAAAATTCCAAGTTTGCAACTATGTGTGAAGAAGTTGGTATCAAATTTATCGGACCATCAGCTCGTGTCATGGATGCCATGGGAGATAAAATTAACGCCCGTGCTCAAATGATTAAGGCAAACGTACCTGTCATTCCAGGATCAGATGGAGAAGTCCACACTGCAGAAGAGGCTCTGGCTATTGCCGAAAAAATTGGTTATCCTGTCATGCTGAAAGCGTCAGCAGGAGGAGGCGGAAAAGGGATTCGTAAGGTTGAGAAGGCAGAAGACCTCGTGTCAGCCTTTGAAACAGCCTCTAGTGAAGCCAAAGCCAACTTTGGAAATGGAGCTATGTATCTTGAGCGTGTGATTTATCCTGCTCGCCACATTGAGGTACAGATTCTTGCTGACCAGATGGGACATGTGATTCACCTTGGTGAACGTGACTGTTCGCTTCAGCGGAATAACCAAAAGGTTTTAGAAGAAAGTCCTTCGATTGCCATTGGGAAAACACTGCGTAATGAAATTGGTGCTGCAGCAGTCCGTGCAGCGGAGTCGGTTGGTTATGAGAATGCTGGTACCATTGAATTCCTACTAGATGAAGCAAGTGGGAAATTCTACTTTATGGAGATGAATACGCGTATCCAAGTAGAACACCCGGTAACGGAATTTGTTTCTGGTGTGGATATTGTCAAGGAACAAATCCGTATTGCAGCAGGTCAACCTTTGACTCTGAAACAAGAAGACATTGTTCTAAAAGGACATGCTATTGAGTGCCGTATCAATGCAGAAAACCCAGCCTTTAATTTTGCACCAAGTCCGGGTAAGATTACCAATCTTTATCTACCAAGCGGTGGTGTTGGCTTGCGTGTTGACTCTGCAGTTTATCCAGGGTATACCATTCCACCCTACTATGATAGTATGATTGCTAAAATTATTGTTCATGGGGAAAATCGTTTTGATGCACTCATGAAAATGCAACGAGCTCTTTATGAGCTTGAAATTGAAGGAGTTGTCACTAATGCTGATTTCCAACTCGATTTGATTTCAGATCGTCGCGTGATAGCAGGAGACTACGATACTTCATTCTTGATGGAAACTTTCTTGCCACACTATCAAGAAAAAGAATAATGTAATACTCTCCGAAAATCTCTTCAAACGGCGTCAGCTTCGCCTTGGATTATATATGTGACTGACTTCGTCAGTCTTATCTACAACCTCAAAGCAGTGCTTTGAGCAATCTGCAGCTGGCTTCCTAGTTTGCTCTTTGATTTTCATTGAGTATAAAAATAGTATAAGACTGAAAAGGGGGATGTATGGCTCTATTTAGTAAAAAAGATAAATATATTCGAATCAATCCCAATCGTTCGACTGTAAATCAACCTCAGATCAAGCCAGAGGTTCCAGATGAGCTCTTCTCCCAATGTCCAGGTTGTAAACATACCATTTACCAAAAGGATTTGGGGAGTGAGCGTATTTGTCCTCACTGTGGTTATACCTTCCGTATTTCAGCTCAAGAGCGTCTTGCTTTAACCATTGATATGGGTAGCTTCCTTGAGATGTTCACAGGAATTGAGACGCAGGACCCATTGGAATTTCCAGGCTACCAGAAAAAATTAGCCTCTATGCGTGAAAAGACAGGTCTTGACGAGGCTGTTGTTACAGGAACTGCTTTGATCAAGGGGGAAAAGGTAGCCCTCGGAATCATGGATTCCAACTTTATCATGGCATCTATGGGAACGGTCGTTGGTGAGAAAATCACCCGATTGTTTGAATATGCGACAGCTGAAAAATTACCAGTCGTCTTGTTTACTGCATCTGGTGGAGCACGTATGCAAGAAGGAATCATGAGTTTGATGCAGATGGCTAAAATCTCTGCAGCAGTCAAACGTCATTCCAATGCAGGTCTCTTTTATCTGACTATCCTAACGGATCCAACAACTGGAGGAGTTACAGCTTCCTTTGCTATGGAAGGGGATATCATCTTGGCAGAGCCTCAAAGTTTAGTAGGATTTGCTGGACGTCGTGTCATTGAAAATACCGTAAGGGAAGATTTGCCAGAGGATTTCCAGAAGGCAGAGTTTTTGTTAGAACATGGATTTGTGGATGCGATTGTTAAACGGAGAGAATTGCCAGATATGATTGCTCGATTAGTAAGGTTACATAAGGGGGATTGTTGATGAATATTGCAAAAATCGTCAGAGAAGCACGTGAACAAACCCGCTTAACTGCCTTGGACTTCGCAACAGGAATATTTGATGACTTTGTAGAGCTCCATGGTGATCGCTCTTTCCGAGATGATGGTGCTGTTATTGGTGGTATCGGTTGGTTGGGAAACCAAGCAGTAACTGTTGTTGGAATCCAAAAAGGTAAAAGCTTACAAGATAATCTTAACCGTAACTTTGGACAACCTCATCCGGAAGGTTATCGAAAAGCCCTTCGCTTGATGAAGCAGGCTGAAAAATTTGGCCGTCCTGTTGTAACCTTTATCAACACGGCAGGTGCCTATCCTGGTGTCGGAGCAGAGGAGCGTGGTCAAGGTGAAGCCATTGCTCGTAACCTTATGGAGATGAGCGATCTTAAGGTGCCAATTATTGCTATTATTATCGGTGAAGGTGGCTCAGGAGGGGCTTTAGCTCTTGCAGTAGCTGACCGTGTTTGGATGTTAGAAAACTCGATCTATGCAGTTCTCAGTCCTGAAGGCTTTGCGTCTATTCTTTGGAAGGATGGCAGTCGTGCCATGGAAGCTGCAGAGTTGATGAAAATTACTTCTTTCGAATTGCTAGATATGAAAATTGTTGATAAGGTTATCTCTGAGGTAGGTCTATCAAGTAAAGATCTGATCAAGCAAGTCAAAGAACAACTCCGAGAAGAACTTGATGAACTTGGTAAACTGCCACTAGAGCAGCTCATTGAGGAACGTTACCAACGCTTTAGAAAATACTAAAAAGTAAGCTAGAACTGAGAAATAGTTCTAGCTTTTTCTTGTTCTCGAAAAGAACCATTCATTTGATTGAAGTGAAATAAAAAAGTGTTTGATATCTATCAAACACTTTTTATATTTAATTTTCTTCAGTTACAAATTGACTGAGCAGTCCGTTAATGAAACGGGCTGATTTTTGATCTGAAAAGCTTTTTGCAAGTTCAATAGCTTCATTTACAGCTACGAGTTGAGGAGTATCAAATGAAGTGATTTCGAAAACTCCCAAACGCAATAAATTCTTTTCAACTAAGGTTAAACGTTCAATCGTCCAACCAGCCTTTAAATGCTGAGTGATTTGTTTGTCTAGTTCCTCTTTTTGAGCTTGAACACCAGATACAAGATCGATTAGGAAGCTAGGGAGTTTTACCTCGTCGTCTTCTCGATCATGAGTATAAGCGAAGTGACAAGCTGTTTCAATATCAGAACCATATTCAAGACTCATCAGTGCTTGGAAGGCACATTTTCGTAGTTCGCGTCTAGATTCTAATAATGGACTAGTCATTGAGGAAGTCCTCATCAAACAAATCTTTTAATGCTGGTTTTGGTGTCTTATCTGGTGCAATACCAGCAACGTGAATATTCACAGCATTGAGTTCAACATCAGCCATATTACGAACAGCATCTTTTACAGCTTTTTGAATAGCCATTGCAACCTTAGGAACCTTGACACCATACTCAAGATAGAGATAGATATCAGCTATTAGTTCTTCTTCAGATTCTTTTAGATAGACGCCACGACCGAGTGAAAGTTTTGAAAGGGTGTCAGATACTGATTTGTTTGAAAAAGAGTGGACACCATCAACTTTAGCTGTAGCGATTGCAATGATTTTTTCAAGTACACGTGGGGCGATAACGATTTCGCCTAATTGTTCTTCAATTCCCATAGAATGACCTCTTTCTAGAGATTAGGCACGAGAAACGTAAGTTCCTTCTGCAGTGTTGATAACGAGTTTTTGTCCTGCTTCGATGAAGTCTGGAACGTTAACGACAAGTCCAGTTTCCATTGTAGCTGGTTTACCAGAACCTGTAACAGTAGCACCTTTAATAGATGGTTGTGTTTCAGCAACTGTCAATTCAACAGTTGTAGGAACTGTTACCCCAATTACTTCAGTTCCGTAAAATTGAATTTTAACTTCAGAATTTTCAAGGATGTAAAGTAATTCATTTTCAACATTTACAACAGGAATTTCGTATTGGTCGTAAGTTTCGGTGTTCATGAAATAAGCTGTATCATCCATTTTGTACAAGTATTGTGCTGGCACGGTTTCGATAATCGCTTGTTCAAATTTTTCCTCTGGACGGTAGCTAGTTTCAAATGTTGAACCAGTACGGACATCACGCAATTTCATACGCATGATAGTGTTTCCTTTACCTGGTTTGTGGTGGCTAGCTTCCAAAACGCGGATCAATTTTCCGTCAGCTGTTTCAAAGGTCATACCAGCCTTTAATTTACTTGCTTCAATCATGTTTATACCTCTTTTATAAATAGTTTACTCTTTATTGTATCATAATAGCCTAGAATTCTCAAATATCAGAGAAGATGACCTAGTTGACGGGTACAATATCCCCATTTTCATTTCTGGTTACCAAGACATATTTACCATCTACTTCGATGTAGAAGTTTTTATTAGTTGGTTTTTCTTGACTAGTAGTTTCTTCTGCAGGAGTTGTTACTTCTTGAGTTGTAGATTCTTGAACAGGAGTTGTTACTTCTGGATTAGTAGTTTCTACTGAGTTAGCGGTTTGTTCAGGGCTAACAGTCTCTAGTGGGTTAGCAGCTTGCTCAGGACTTGCAGTTTGGACCGGAGTAAATGCTTGGTTTGGATCAGCGGGTTGTACTGGGGGAACGGTTTGATTTGGGCTAACAGGTTGAGCTTGTTGGGTGAGTTGGCCACCGAGAGTTTGACCGAGATTCATACCCATAAACATGTTCATACCATTGCCATTACCTTCGTTATTAGCTGCAGCAATAAGAGCTTCGTTACGAGCACGACGTTCTTCAATTTCGATGGTATTGTATTTCATAGCAACGAGTTCGCTATCAAGTTTACGAACAAGTTCCAAGCTTTCTTGGTCGTAGCTCAAATCCTCAAGAAGGATGTTGGTTGCTTCAATACCGTAAAGACCAGTCCATACCTTATTGACTTCTTGTTTAGCGATTTCATTAAAAGTATCTTGATTAGCATTTAGGCTATAGATATCAACTCGGTACTCATTAGTAAATTTGGCAATTGCAATCGCAATTTTAGGAGAGATATTTTGACGTAAAGTACCTTGAGCGATATCTTGAAGTGTAAACGGTTTATGTTCGTCAATTTGTTGACTGATAGAGCTAACGTAGAAAAGTACTGGGTCAGAAATCTTGATATCGAACAAACCATAGAAACGGATATTGAGCAATTGTTGGTAACGCTCACTGAAGTATTCTACAGCATTTTGAGTGCCAAATTTATTCCCCGCAATCGGTTGGACACGGACAAAGATGATTTCTTGTTGAGTAACGACTTGACCAGCAAATGAAAAGCGGTGCTTGAAGTTTTCCCAAGTTCCTCTAATTCCACCTTTTTCTAGAAGCCAAGCGTTGTCGCCAGAGCGCCATTCATGGCTACCAGCTTCTAAAACATCACCAAGGAAGGTACCGTTATTTACAAGGATAGCAACATATCCTTGAGGGACAATAACCACCGAACCATCTGTTAAAAGTCCTGTATGTTGATTAGCTTGTCTAGAAACTCCGTCAGGGTCTTTTGTAAGAAGAATTCCTTTCACAGCTAATGCTTCTGATGATACGTGTTCTGGAAGTACAACGGCTTCCTTAAATTTACTGTCATTAAGACTATTAATACCAGCAGTTTTGGCAACATCAACAACTCCCTTAATTTGCTCTTTGGCAACACGAATAAATCCCATAATTTCCTCCTAATTATATAATTCGTCTTCATCCACAACGTCATAGGTGTCAAGAACCCATTGGTTTGGACTACGGGTGATATCAGATCCGCAATAGTCACATTTGCTGATAGCTGATATTTTGAGTGGAGCGCCACAGTTTGGACAGCGGTCGCTAACAGCTTCCTCTTGAACAGTTGATTCAGTTTGGCTACCGTGTTTACGAATAAAGTTCATTTGGTAAACTGTAAATAAATCTTTTTGAGGGTCTCCCTCAATAACCTTACGAGTCTTGTCTTCGATGACATAATCTCTCAAGGTAGATGATAAGATAACGACTAAAGTATCATTTCCATCTGGATTACTATTGAAATCTTTGATTCGAACATTTTCAACGTAAACGCGTTCCAAAACATTCGTTGTTTGAGATTGGATATAGTCTTCCAGTTGAGCACTGTGTTGAGTATAGAGACTAACACTTTCAAGAGAACGCACCAAGTTCCAATCCTTTTTAGTCCAAGCAGCCTGCAACTGGATATAAACTTCTTTAGCCCATGAAGTGAAAGCAGAGGCATCAAAGTTTGGATCATAGTATCTAAGTCGATCAATGGCTTGGCTATTATTTTCAACTCGACGATGGATAGTTGGTTGTGGTTGGTAGCTAGGAGTAGGTCTTCTATATGGTTTTGAATAAGAAGTATCTTGGTCGCTAAGGTACTTGATGAGCCTGTAGAGTAAGAAAGCTCCCACACCAAACATGATAAGAATGCTTATTCCGGTTCCTAGAGAACCATCTAAACTTGAGTAACTATCACCAGATCGATAGCTGCTTCTGTAAGAAGAACTACTACCACTAGATCCGCTTCGAGAACTGCTGCTACTTCGTGAGCTACTGCTACTTCGAGAACTGCTACTGCTACGAGAGCTGCTTCGGCTAGAGCTACCACTTCGAGAATGGCCGACGCCAGCATCGATTGATTGTAGAGGTGTCACAAAGAGAAGAAGCAAGCAAGTAGCGATTAGAGTATATAACTTTTTCATATGTCTCCTAACTATGTGAGTACGAGGTGCAAGGCATCAAGCAATAACTATTTTCATTAGCTTGTGACAGTTATATTTAGATTGGTGATTGATCGTTTTTCAACTTAGCTAATTCCTGGGCAAGTAGCTTGAGGGCGACTTGTGGGTTGGCTTGTCCTTTAGTCGCTTTCATAAGGAATCCTGTGAAGGCCTTGTCAGCGTTACGTTTTCCTGACTTGAAGTCGGCAACGGCAGCTTCGTTATCAGCAAAGACTTTGTGGATAATTGGAATCAAGATATCTGGATCTGAGATTTGAACCAAATCAGCTTTTTCAACGTATTCACGAGCGCCTCCACCATTTTTAGCAAGGTGAACAAAGACTTTCTTGGCAATCTTAGATGAAATAGTGCCGTCTTCGATGATGGCAATCATTTCGACCAAGTTTTCTGGAGTCAATTTGATTTCTTCAAGTGTCTTGCCTTCAGCGTTCAAGAACTGAGCGACTTCACCTTGGAGCCAGTTAGAGACTTGTTTAGCATCACCACCGAGAGCCACAGCTTTCTCAAAGAAGTCAGAAGTGACTTTATTGGCAGTCAACTGGCTAGCATCGTAGTCTGATAATCCGAGTTGAGAGATATAGCGAGCACGGCGTTCTTTTGGAAACTCTGGCAACTCAGTGCGCATTTCTTCGATCCACTCATCAGAGATTTCAAAGAGTGGTAGGTCTGGTTCTGGGAAGTAGCGGTAGTCTGCAGCGCCTTCCTTGACACGCATGAGGATAGTTGCTTTGTTCGCTTCATCGTAACGACGTGTTTCTTGGCGTATTTGACCACCTGAGCGAAGGATTTCAGCCTGGCGTTGGACTTCGTATTCAAGACCCTTACGCACGTTTGAGAAGGAGTTGAGGTTTTTCAACTCTGTCTTGGTACCGAATTTTTCTTGACCATAAGGACGAAGCGAGATGTTGGCATCCACACGCATAGAACCTTCTTCCATCTTAACGTCAGAGATACCAGCGTATTGGATAACTTCCTTGAGGGCTGTTAGATAAGCGTAGGCTTCTTCTGGTGAACGCATGTCTGCTTCAGATACGATTTCAATCAAAGGTACCCCTTGGCGGTTGAGGTCAACATAAGAGTAACCATCTGTACCATGCGTGTTTTTACCGGCGTCTTCTTCCAAGTGAGCACGTTCAATACCGATTTTCTTAGTCGTACCATCTTCTAGTTCCACTTCTATCCAGCCATTGTAACCGATTGGCTCATCAAACTGAGAAATTTGGTAGGCTTTCGGATTATCAGGGTAGAAGTAGTTCTTGCGGTCAAAGTGCATCTTCTGGTGGATGTCCATGTTGAGGGCGAGAGCCGCCTTGATACCAGCATCGACAACACCTTTATTGAGAACTGGTAGTACACCTGGGAAAGACCAGTCAATCACGTTAGTGTTGGCATTTTGGTCGTTTCCAAAGTGGGCAGAGGTAGGTGAGAAGATTTTTGAATTGGTGTTGAGCTCTACGTGGACTTCAAGTCCAATGACTGTTTCAAAGTTCATTAGTTATCACCTCCAAAAATCACGGGTTGTTGTTTGTGGTAGTCTGTTGTTGCTTCAAAAGCAGCAGCAGCTTGGTAGATAGTCTCTTCTGAATACTTAGGACCAATCATTTGGAGACCGACAGGTAGACCTTGGACAAATCCAGCAGGAAGCGAAATCCCAGGAAGACCAGCTAAGTTGACAGGAATTGTCAACAAGTCAGCCAAGTACATAGCAACTGGATCGTGGTTGAGTGAATCCAAGTCATAAGCAACACTAGGAGCAGTTGGTCCCAAAATCAAGTCATAATCCGCAAAGACGTTTTCGAAATCTTGGATGATGAGGGTACGGACTTGTCCAGCCTTCTTGTAGTAGGCATCATAGTAACCTGATGAAAGGCTGAAAGTACCTAGCATGATACGGCGTTTAACTTCTTCACCGAAACCTTGACTGCGGCTGTTTACATAGATTTCATCAAGATTAGTTGCATCTTCTGCACGGTAGCCGTAACGAATACCGTCAAAGCGTTGCAAGTTTGATGAAGCTTCTGATGAAGCGATGATGTAGTAAACCGCAACTCCGTATTTAGAGTGAGGAAGGCTCACTTCTTCGACGATAGCACCAAGTTTTTCAAAGTGTTTGGTTGCGTTGATGATGGTTTCTTTAACTTCTGGGTCAATCCCCTCACCAAGATATTCTTTAGGCAAAGCAATTTTCATGCCCTTGATGTCTTGACCGATTTTTGAAGTAAAGTCAGCAATGCGGACAGGGGCAGAAGTAGAGTCTTTGACATCTTCGCTGGCAATCGCATTAAGCAAGAGAGCATTTTCCTTAACAGTTGGTGCAAAAGGACCAATTTGGTCTAATGAGCTACCAAAGGCAATGAGACCGAAACGTGAAACTGTTCCGTAAGTTGGTTTGAGACCAACAATCCCGTTAAAGGCAGCAGGTTGGCGGATAGAACCACCAGTATCAGAACCAATTGATAAACGGACTTGTCCAGAAGCTACAGCTGCAGCAGAACCACTTGATGATCCACCAGGGACCTTGCTGTGGTCCCAAGCATTTTTAGTAGCACCGTAGTAAGAAGTCTCACCTGATCCACCCATGGCAAACTCGTCCATGTTGGTTTTCCCAACGACAATCATGCCCTTGGCTTTTGCATTGGCAACAGCTGTCGCATCAAAGATTGGCTCGTAGTTATAAAGCATTTTTGAGGCTGCTGTTGTTAAGAGACCATCTGTAGAAATGTTATCCTTAACTGCGAGCGGAATTCCTGAAAGGACATTGTCAGCATCAATACCAGTTTCATCAATAGCTTTAGCCTGAGCAAGAGCTTGGTCCTCAGCGATAGTGACGAAAGCATTGATAGCTGTCTCACGAGATTTGATATCTTCAAGCGTTGCTTGAGTTAGTTCAGTTGCTGAAATTTCCTTAGAGACCAGGAGATTGTGCAACTCTTCAATGGTTTTATGATTAAAAGTCATTAGGCGTCTCCTCCATCATCTAGGATAGCTGGCACCTTGATATAGTAGTTATCTTTTTCAGGTACATTTTTAAACAAGCGGTCACGGTCTGTTCCTTCTTCGGCCACATCAGGTCGGAGAACAGTTTTACGGTCAGCCATAGTTGTTGTAGGCGCAACACCAGTAGTGTCGACTTCACTGAGCAATTCGACCATATCAACAATTTTTGAGAGTGTTGTCGCAAACTCTGCAGTTTCTTCTTCTGAGAATTTTAATTTTGAAAGATTGGCAACGTGGGTTACCTCTTCTTGCGTAATTTTCATCGGATATCCTTTCGTGAAATGATGATTCTTTATCTGTTCTATTTTACCATATTTTCCTATAAATAAGGCAAGCCAAGCTAAAAAGAAACAGAAATTGAAAAATACTTTTTATTTCGATATAATGGTTGAAATTAGAAGAAAGAATAACAGTCGTTTCTAGTTGGTAAAAAGGATGTAGAATTGACTCAACTAGAACACGTTAAGGATGATATATGACGCTTTGGGAGTTACTTTTTACCAGTAAAAAGACAGTTCCTCCTCATTTGGGAGCCTGGTACTTTTTATTACCTACTTCTTTGGTAATCATAGCTGTTTTATCGATTCGTTTCGCATCATCTAAAGGTTACAGAAACTTTTGGTATTGGGGACAATTGATTCAGTTGCTCATTATCAACGCTTGGTATATTGCTGCACGTCTGCCCCTATCTGAGGCTCTCCCTTTTTACCATAGTCGCATGGCTATGTGGATGATTCTTTTTGCCCCTAATAAGACTTTTTTCAAACAATATTTTGCCTTAGTGGGAGTTTTTGGCTCTATCATGGCCTTGGTCTATCCAGTCTTTTATCCTTTTCCTTTCCCTCATGTTTCGTCTGTGAACAATGTTTTCGGACATTGGGCCCTCTTGGCTAACTGCTTGATTTATCTTGTTAGATATTATAAAGTTGAAAAAGGGGATATTTGGAAAATATGCCAGATGACTTTTGGAGTCAATGCCATTATCTTTTTTGCCAACCTCTTGACAGGAGGGAATTATGGCTTTATGAGCAAGCCACCTGTGATTGGAGATCATGGCGACTTGGTTAATTATTTGATAGTAACCAGTCTGATGACAGGAATCCTCATTCTCATCAATCAATTTGTTAAATATAAACTGAAGAATCGTCAGCTAATAAATTAAGGAGATCTTATGCATCATTTTATTACAAGAACCCAAACCACACCACCGCCTATTCCCATTTTTTGGTACGGTGTCATGATAGGCCTTCTTGCCTTGTCTATTTATGCTTCTCTTACTTACTACAAAAATCCCAAATTTGTTCGATTATTTAAGTGGATTCAAATAGGGCAACTGCTGGCTCTTTACACTTGGTATATTGGCTTTGGCATTCCGTTTTCAAACAGTCTACCTCTTTACCATTGTCGTTTGGCCATGTTCGCTGTTGTATTCTTACCTGACAAATGGAAAACCAAGCAGTATTTTGCCCTTATGGGAGCTAGTGGAGCAGTGTTTGCCTTGGGCTACCCTGTTTTCGACCCCTATGACTTTCCGCATATTACCAGTTTTTCTTTCCTGATTGGCCATTATGCCCTCTTGGTCAATTCCCTGGTCTATCTCATGAATCACTACGATAAGACCTTGCTGAAAAAGTATCGAATTATCGCCTACACTTTTATTCTTAATCTTTTTCTAGTTGGAGTCAATCAAGTGACAGGTGGAAACTATGGGCTTTTGAATACCACGCCTTTTATCCCAGATGCCCCTATATGGATAAAGTATCTTCTGGTTTCAATCATTCTTTCTTCAGCCTTAGTGCTCTTTGATATTTTGTTTAAAAAACGTTGGGAAAAGAAAATTGCTCCAGAAAAAATTAAATTTTGAAGAGATTGTAACTAGCGATACAAAATAAATATTGAACAAAAGAATCTGAAGAGCAGGTCTAGTATCTTGACCTGCTTTTTCTTGTGTAAGCAATTGAAAAACTCTCTAAAATCCGATATAATGGAGTGTTGAAAGGAATGTTAGGGTCCGATGTAATAAAGAGTGATTATAAATTGAAATAATTAAAAAAGTAGAAAGAAAGAGAACTTATGAGTATTCAAGAAGAAATTAAGAAACGCCGTACCTTTGCCATCATCTCTCACCCGGACGCGGGGAAAACAACCATCACTGAGCAATTGCTCTATTTTGGGGGAGAGATTCGTGAGGCAGGTACTGTAAAAGGGAAGAAAACAGGAAACTTTGCTAAGTCAGACTGGATGGATATCGAGAAACAACGTGGGATTTCGGTAACCTCATCTGTCATGCAGTTTGACTACGATGGGAAACGGGTAAACATCCTAGACACTCCAGGACACGAGGACTTTTCAGAAGATACCTATCGGACCTTGATGGCGGTGGATGCTGCGGTCATGGTAGTGGACTCTGCCAAGGGTATCGAGGCCCAAACCAAGAAATTGTTTGAGGTTGTCAAACACCGCGGGATTCCAGTCTTTACCTTTATGAATAAGTTGGACCGTGACGGTCGTGAACCACTAGATCTCTTGCAAGAATTGGAAGAAGTCTTGGGAATTGCAAGTTATCCAATGAACTGGCCAATCGGGATGGGGAAAGCCTTTGAGGGGCTCTACGACCTCTATAACCAACGTTTGGAACTCTACAAAGGGGATGAACGTTTTGCTAGCCTAGAAGATGGTGATAAACTCTTTGCCAGCAACCCGTTCTATGAGCAAGTGAAAGAGGATATTGAGCTTTTGAATGAAGCAGGAAATGAATTCTCAGAGGAAGCCATTCTTGCAGGTGATTTGACACCAGTCTTCTTTGGCTCCGCCTTGACTAATTTTGGGGTGCAGACCTTCCTTGAAACTTTCCTTAAGTTTGCTCCAGAACCTCATGGACACAAGAAAACAGACGGTGAACTTGTCGACCCTTATGATAAGGACTTCTCTGGATTTGTCTTTAAAATCCAAGCCAACATGGACCCTCGACACCGTGACCGCATCGCATTTGTTCGTATTGTATCGGGTGAATTTGAGCGTGGTATGAGTGTCAATTTGCCTCGTACTGGTAAGGGAGCTAAACTTTCTAATGTCACCCAATTTATGGCGGAGAGTCGTGAGAATGTCACCAATGCCGTAGCTGGAGATATTATCGGGGTTTATGATACAGGTACCTACCAGGTTGGGGATACGCTGACTGTTGGTAAAAACAAGTTTGAATTTGAACCATTGCCAACATTTACCCCTGAAATCTTCATGAAGGTATCTGCTAAGAATGTCATGAAGCAAAAATCCTTCCACAAGGGGATTGAACAATTGGTGCAAGAAGGAGCCATTCAGCTTTATACCAACTACCAAACAGGTGAATACATGCTTGGGGCTGTTGGACAACTCCAGTTCGAAGTCTTTAAGCACCGGATGGAAAATGAGTACAATGCAGAAGTCGTTATGAGCCCAATGGGTAAAAAGACAGTGCGTTGGATTAAACCTGAAGATTTAGATGAACGGATGTCTTCAAGCCGAAACATCTTGGCCAAAGACCGTTTTGATCAACCTGTCTTCCTCTTTGAAAATGACTTTGCTCTTCGTTGGTTTGCAGATAAATATCCAGACGTGGAGTTGGAAGAAAAGATGTAAATCGTTACAAATGACTAGCAACACAAAGTTGCTGTCATTTGACGGTAACCGCTATGGCGGTTTACCTAAACGCTTCACTAGCCAAAACCCACGAATGGTGTCGATTCGTGGGTTTTGCCGTCGTAACAGAAAGGAAGTAAACTAGCTAACTGCCATACTAACTCGTCGGCGAAAAATAATCGTTTTCGCCTCTTCGTGTCGTAACATTTAGGAGTGGACTAGCTTACTGTCACTATCTCCGTATTGTAACTTCTCGCACCTAATTCGTGTTTCGTTCTTAAATAGACAAAAAAGACTAGAAATTAAATAGATTTCTAGTCTTTTTATTTTAATTTTATTAGCAGTGGAACTTCTATTTATTGAAAAGCATCTATACCAACAACCTTGATAAGAATTGTCAGGAGGATAAGCAGTAGAATGATGACTCCATTATTCACTAGGTGCAGTAAGATAGACATCTCTAGTCGTTTGGTGCGATAAGCAGTCCAAGTTAGGACGGCAGACATCCAGCCATAGATCAAGAAAGAAGGAAGATTATTTGGGATATGGGCTATAGTGAAGAGAAACCAACCGAAAATATATCCAATTTTCTCGTATCCTTCGAAGAGTTTAGTAGGGATGATACCTCGACAGATAACTTCCTCACAAATAGGAGCCACTATTGCAACCACGAAAATGCTGGAAATTAGAGAACTTCCTGACATGATGCTATTGACAACCTCTTGATTCGAAGTAGTAGTTTGCTTCAGAAGTTGTAACCAAATCGCACCAATTATATTTCCTGCGATAATGGCTACATAACTAAGAACGATTCGAGGGGCGTCATTAATAGTAAAGAGTTTTGATTTTAGATTTAATAACTTACTTTTGTGAGCACTGTATAAAAAGAGTGTAACAACAGCAGTAGAGACAAGTCCCACTATTAGAGATGACCAGATAGATCCAAGTTGAGTTTTTTGAAGTAACATTAAAGTTACGATAGGAACTTGCGATAGGCACATAGCGACAAGAAAGATTCCTAGCCAAATCAATCGTTTACGATAATCTTTAAAAAAATTCATCCAAATATCTCCTAAAAAATTTATTTCATTATAGCATACTTTGGATAGGAATTCTATTAATCACCAGAACATAAGTGTAGATAAAACAAGTAAGATGTTTCGAATTAAATGACTATAAAAGGATAAATCTTGTCTTAAGGTTTTAGGAAATAAAAAGTTTAGAAAGCTGACTCCCAAAAGGATATAAAAACTGACAGAAAGTATGGTTAAAGGATTGTGCAGAAAAAATAAACTAAAACAGGTAAGGATAGTTAGTTTTCTTCTCTTTTTATGAGTTGGTATTTTTTTCCACTTATTTAAGGGCAAAAAGGTAGCAATATCAAGCCCGAAAAGGAAAAGAAGGAGATGAGTAACAAGTCAACGATTTCTTTTTGTAGTAGAGTGTCAGTGCTTATGCTTTCAAATAAAATAAAACATACTCCAGCAACGTTAATGATAACCATACTACTATACAATAAAAAGAAAGAGCGGCTAGGATTACGCAAATGACTACTCACATGATTATGAACTGAAAGATAGTGGATAAATGTACAGATACTAGATAATATCAGTAGAAGGAATAAAAAGTAAAAGTAGGATTGCTTGAGAGTTAAAGAGATACCGGTCCAAAATAAGCAACTACAAAACCCTAAGTAGACCAAGGAAATCAATAAGAGAAGCTGGATTGATTTATTCATTTTTTCCATATATAACCTCTAGTTTTTTTAATATTATAACGAAAAGGATTTACAAAAAAACAGCTTTTTCCCAAGTGTTCTTTTTTGCCTCTCAACTGTCTTTTTCCATTTTTAGATAAAAACACACCCTACAACCATTTCGTGTAGGGTGTGTTTTTGTTGATAAAATTCTAACGTTTAGACCAGGTTCGCTTCATAAAGAGTAATATGATTGGATAAATTTCAAGACGTCCTGCAATCATTGCAAAGGATAGGAGGAGTTTTGAAAATGGACTAAAAATTGAGAAATTTGCAGTTGTTCCGAGAATTGGGCCGATATTGTTAAAGCAACTGAAAACAGCACTCGTAACAACCATTAAATTGTTAGTATCTAAACTAACGATGAAGATCAGACTGAGTAGAATCATGATGTAAACTACAAAATACTTCAAAATCTTGTGTTGGGTATCCTTGTCGATGACCGTTTTATTAACATGAAGAGTTAAGACACGGTGAGGGGATATAGTAGACAAGAATTGGTTTTTTGCAATTTTAGCAAGGATAACTCCACGGATGACCTTTAGACCACCGGCAGTAGATCCGGCAGAACCACCAATTGCCATTAACATCAGTAAGATGTATTGAGAAAACAAAGGCCAGTTCGTGATGTCACCATAACCAAAACCAGTAGTGGTAATGATATTAGAAACTTGGAAGAAGGCCATCTCAAAACTTTGTGAAACGCCACTATAAAGGTGGAGTGTATTGAGAGTAATTAAGCCGGTAGAAACAACGACAATCAAAAGATAAGCACGAAGCTCCTCATCGAAAAAGAATTCCTTGACTCGACGAAGCATGAGATAGTAGTAGAGGTTGAAATTGACACCGAACATCAAAACCCCAATACTTGTCAAATAAGTGATGAGAGAACTATGATAGTGGGCAATACCATCATTATAAACAGTGAATCCCCCAGTTCCAGCTGTTCCCATTGCGATAACAAAGCTGTCGTAGAGTGGCATCCCTGCAATGTAATAAATAACTACAAAGAGGGCGAACATTGCCAGATACAGGATATAGAGGATTTGTGCTGTGTTTTTTAGCTTAGACACAACCTTACCAAATACTGGTCCTGGGACCTCAGCCTTCATAACCTCTAAGTGACTGTTTTTGGCATTGTCCATGATAGCTAATGCAAAAACCAGCACCCCCATCCCTCCAATGAGGTGGGTAAAACTCCGCCAAAATAGAAGTGAACGGCTTAAGACCGATACGTCATTTAGGATGGTTGCACCCGTTGTTGTGAAACCAGAACTAACTTCGAAGAAGGCATCTATCATATTGGGGATTTGTCCTGAAAAGACAAAGGGAAGGGCGCCAAAGAAAGACCAGAGAATCCAACATAGAGCAACGATCAAGACCCCTTCTTTTGCATAAATTCGTTGTTTTTTGGCTTTTTAATGATGCCTAGAAGACCCAGGACGACAAGAATACCAATGGTAGAGAAAAGTGCTGTAAACACTTGATTGGATTCTTGATAGTAAAAAGCGACACTAACTGGTACCAAGAGTAGAACAGCTTCAATCAAGAGTAGCTTTGCAAGAAGAAAGCGTACCATACTTCTATTCATAGCTTACCTCTCTAACAAATCATAAATCTTGGTGATGTTTGATAGCAAAGTGATAACCACAAGCTTATCACCGACTTGAAGTGTGTCTTCTCCAGTTGGGAAGATTGTTTTTCCATTGCGGATAATAGCAGCGATCAAGACATCCTTTTTGAGCTTCAGTTGAGACAAAGGTTTGCCAGTCATCTTGTTTGCTTCCTTAATTAGGAACTGAAGGGTTTCTACCTGGCCATTTGCAAGGTGGTGCATAGCTTGAAGGTCGGAATATTGCGCATTTACACGACCGTGGATAAAGTGCATGATGGCATCAACAGCGATTGTCTTAGGCGTGATAATACTTGAAAAATCTGTCGCATGAATGATTTCCAATAGGCTTGTTCGGTTTACCTTAGTAATATTCTTTTGAACGCCTACATTATCCAAGAACATAGAGGTAATGATATTTTCCTCGTCGACTCCTGTCAGAGTGGCAACAGCATCGTAGTTTTGGGCACTTTCCTCTAAGAGGGTGTCCTTAGTTGTTCCATCCCCTTGAACGATATAGAGTTTAGGGAATTTTTCGCTGAAAAAGGCAGCTCTTTCAGGATTGACCTCAATCACTTTTGTGTCGATTCGACTGTCTTTTAGAATACCTAAAAGATAGTAAGCAATTTTTCCAGCACCAATAATGAGCAGACTCTTAACAACTCTGGACTTAATATAGTTGTGGAAGAGCATCATATCGACACGGCTTCCTGTCACGAAGATACGGTCTTTATCCTCTAAAATCATATCTCCGCTAGGAATCATGAGTTTGTGATCGCGTTCGATGGCACAGACGATTACATTTCCAAATTTTTTACGGAAATCAGCAATAGACATCTGACAAATATTACTGTCATTTCGTACCTTGAATTCCATTAAGCTGACTAATCCACCTGCAAAACGCTCAACAGAAAGAGCATTAGGGAAATCTATAATGTTGGCGATAGCACGAGCTGCTAGGAGTTCTGGGTTGACAATCAGTGAAAATCCGAGAATATTTTTTCTTTAAAGTAAGGATTAGAATATTCAGGATTACGAACACGAACGATGGTTTCCTTGGCTCCCATTTTTTAGCGAGAACGGCTGAAACCATGTTAACTTCATCATACTGCGTCATGGCGATGAAAATATCGCAGTCTTGAACATTGGCTGCCTCTAACATAGCAAAGTCAGCACCGTTTCCTGCGATACCGATAATATCAAAGCGACTTGTCATGTAATTTAAAACAGTTTCGTTCTGTTCAATCAAGACAACGTCATGGTTGTCAGCAACAAGTGAACGACAAAGGGCAGAACCGACTTTTCCCCCTCCGACAAGAATAATCTTCATAGTTAGTTAACCTACTTTTTCAATATGTCTCTATCATACCTTTTTTTAGAAAAAAATGCACTCAACAACCGACTGTTTCCTTCTTTAATAAAGGGATTAGATGAATTCTAGGAAATATTCTACTTTAAACAAAATATGATTATGAAAAAAAGCACGTGTTTCCGAAATTATTCACCCATGCCTATCCTTCGATATTAGTGGCTTATAGGAGATTTTTTAACTTTTGTAAATATGCTTGTAAAAAAATGAAAAAATCAAGTCATTTCTATTGACAATCAGGCTGAAAGTGTTATACTAAAAAAGTAGTTTCGCTGATTTACTTCAAACCTGTTGTGAGGTAAGTTAACGATGCCTTAACCACGCTGTTTGCTGAGCTTGACTCCGGGCAGTGTGGCTATTTTTTTTACACTAGTGAGAGGAAGCAAGGCATGGCCAATCATATTGTATTGTTTGAACCACAAATACCACAAAATACAGGAAATATTGCACGAACCTGTGCGGCGACGAATGCGCCCCTTCATATTATCAAACCAATGGGCTTTCCGATTGATGATCGTAAAATGAAGCGAGCCGGGCTAGACTATTGGGACAAACTTGACATTTATTTCTATGACAGTTTAGATGAATTTATGAATAAAATGGATGGTCAACTCTACTTGATTTCCAAGTTTGCAGAAAAGGTCTATTCAGATGCTGATTTCACGATAGAAGGAAATCATTATTTTCTTTTTGGAAGAGAAGATAAAGGCTTGCCTGAGGAATTTATGCGAGAACATCCAGAAAAGGCACTTCGAATACCTATGAATGATGAACATGTCCGCAGTCTCAATGTTTCGAATACTGTTTGTATGATCGTATACGAAGCTCTACGTCAACAGAATTTTGCTGGCTTGGACTTGGTTCATATCTATGAGACTGACAAGTTGAAATAATCATGAAAACGAATACTTAATGCTTGCACTTGCAAGCGTTTTTTGTTATGATAAAAGGGTCTTCAGGGCTGGGTGTAATTCCCGACCGGCGGTGACTTTTACTTGGAAATGTTCTTTTCCTCTTATACTTTGTTGCCAAGCTTTGCCTAACCAAAAGTTATGCCTACAGCTTGTCGCCTAGTCTAAAAGAAAAATCTCCATTTCTTTACTCTAAAAGAAGTCCGCGAGCGCAAGCTGATGTGGTGTGATTCCACAACCGACAGTATAGTCTGGATGGGAGAAGACGAAAGAATAATTTTATCTATTCCACTTAAATATATAGGAAGTTCTTTTGGTGTTTTTGATCAATAGATTGTTTTTGATATAGTTGAGTTGATAGATAGAGTGGGACTTTCCAACTTCTTCTGATTTTATAGAAAATTGGAGGAACCTGTTATGACAAACACACGTCGACTTTCGACCATTGCAATTTTATCAGCACTTTCATTTGTGTTGATGTACTTTGACTTTCCACTCTTGCCTGCGGCATCCTTTTTGAGGATTGAGTTCAGCATCTTACCGGTTTTGGTAGGGTTAATAGTACTCGATTTACCTGCAGCTTTTGTGATAATTTTACTCCGTTCCTTGCTTAAGTTAATTTTAAACAATCAAGGAGTCAGCACCTATATCGGTTTGCCGATGAATATTGTGGCTTTAGGAGTTTTTGTTCTTGCATTTGGTTTGATTTGGAAAAAAGATCGGACGCCAATTCGTTTTGCTCTAGCTTCTCTTGCTGGTACGATTGGTTTGACCTTGGCTATGCTAGTTCTTAACTATGTTTATGCTGTCCCATTATATGCTAAATTTGCTAATTTTGATATTGAGAAAATACTAGGACTAAGTAACTATTTGTTGACAATGGTTTTACCTTTTAACTTAATTGAGGGTATTATCTTTGCACTAGCATTTTGGTTGATTTATGTCTTCCTAAAGGTAACTTTAAAACGTTATGAAAGATAAACAAACATATTTAACAAAGGGCTCTTTTGCCCTTTTACTATTTGTAATTCTGGGTTATGTCGTTAAGTTTTTTCCAGAACAATTGATACCATTGGATTCGTCTATCCAGACAGCAATACGTGGTGATTTACCAGCTATATTGACAACTATCTTTCGTGGGATTACTCGCCTGATTGACTTGCCAATCGTTATTTCTTGGGCAATTCTATTGACTGCAATCTTTTATCTAAAAAAGTGGAAGTCCGAAAGTCTTTTAGTAGCTGGCAATCTTAGCTTGGCTGGAATTTTAATTGTGTCCTTAAAACACCTCTATCAACGTCCCCGACCAGATATTTTACATTTAGTGGAGGAGAAAGGATTTTCTTTCCCAAGTGGGCATTCACTGGCGGTGACCTTACTCATTGGTTCCTTGATTATTATCCTAGGTCAGAGAGTGAAAAACACTACTATAAAGCTAGCTTTGCAAGGACTATTAGGACTTTATTTGATCAGTGTCCTTGTTTCTAGGGTCTATCTAGGAGTCCATTATCCGTCAGATGTTTTGGCTAGCTTATGCTTAGGTCTAGGAATCTTATTTATCGAATTTCCATTTTATGACAAACTTCGCTTTCAATGGAGATTTACTGGCAAGCAGAAGTAGGGTTTAGCCCTTCTTGAGGAGATAAAAATGGAAGTCAACATAAAAGATCTTCATCCGACTCAACTATACTTATCAGAAAAGAAGTTGCAAGATATTCAGATGCTTTATCACTCGGTAGAGAGGCCAAATATAAATCCAATCAGTGTTCTTGCATTTGGAGATCGCTTGCTGATTACAGATGGGCATCACAGAGCTTACCAAGCTTTGTTAGCAGGTCAAAATACGATTTCTGCTGAGTGGGATAAAGATGGCGGTGATGAACTATATCATCTTTATGCGCAAGTTTGCGATGAAAGAAAGATATACTCTATTCTGGATTTAAAAAATCATATCTTAACCCAAGATGAGTATGAAGCAAAATGGTATAACTGGTGTGATGGTTTTAATCAAGCAGCGGAGCTAGTATTAGGAGTAGAAAATGATGACAAAAATCATTCAGATAGATGATTCCTTACGTTTAGTTCCCTATTTTTTAGCAGATCATCATGATACAGCTTTGGCCTGGTATCAAGATGTGGATTTGGTGGAACTTGTAGACGGTATTAGAATACCTTATAGTTCGGAAAAATTAAATGCTATGTATTCCTATTTAGAAAAACACGGGGATTTGTTTTGGATTGAGTTTAGAGCAAAGGGAGAGTGGTTTCCAATTGGGGATGTAACCTTATCTCAGGAGAATCTTCCTATTGTGATTGGCAATCCGACTTATCAACATCAAGGAATTGGACGCAAGGTATTGAAGACTTTGATTGATCTAGCTCGTCAAAAGGGTTGGAAACAATTGGAAGTTCAAGAAATTTACACTTTCAATCGGATTTCTAGAAGATGTTTTGAGTCCCTTGGATTTGTGGAGAGCGGAAGTACTGAAAAAGGGACAAGCCTGCTCTTAAAGCTGGACTCCTACAAAATTTAGTATCCCTTAAAATCGCTCAAAACAGAGCGGTTTTTTGTTTGTAGTTCAGAACTCTTTCACGAAAGAAATAATAGCCAAATTCAGTAATAAAATTTCTCTAAAAATAGAATTTTTCTCTTGCATTTGAGATAGATTAGTGTATAATAGTAGGGTATGTGTAAAACATACTTGTGGGAGGTAAAAATCTTTAAATTACCGCCAAAACCACAAAGGAGGATTTAGAAATGGCTAAAAAAGTCGAAAAACTTGTAAAATTGCAAATCCCTGCTGGTAAAGCTACACCAGCTCCACCGGTTGGACCTGCTCTTGGTCAAGCTGGTATCAACATCATGGGATTCACAAAAGAGTTCAACGCTCGTACAGCTGATCAAGCTGGTATGATCATTCCAGTTGTTATCTCAGTATACGAAGATAAATCATTTACTTTCGTTACTAAAACACCACCAGCTGCTGTTCTTTTGAAAAAAGCTGCAGGTGTTGAAAAAGGATCAGGTACACCTAACAAAACTAAAGTTGCTACAGTTACTCGTGCACAAGTACAAGAAATTGCAGAAACTAAGATGCCAGATTTGAACGCTGCAAACATTGAGTCTGCAATGCGTATGATCGAAGGTACTGCTCGTTCTATGGGATTCACTGTTGTTGACTAATCAATAACTTCCCTATATAACCCGCAAGACTTCATCATTTCGAGAAGTGACGTGGGAGATGAAAATCGATTGAACCACTTACAAGGAGAATAGAAAATGGCTAAAAAAGCAAACAACTTCGTGCTGCTCTTGAGAAAATCGACAGCACAAAAGCATACAGCGTAGAAGAAGCTGTAGCTCTTGCAAAAGAAACTAACTTTGCAAAATTCGATGCAACTGTAGAAGTTGCTTACAACTTGAACATCGACGTGAAAAAAGCTGACCAACAAATCCGTGGAGCAATGGTATTGCCAAACGGTACTGGTAAAACATCTCGCGTTCTTGTATTTGCACGTGGTGCAAAAGCTGAAGAAGCTAAAGCAGCTGGTGCAGACTTCGTTGGGGAAGACGACCTTGTTGCTAAAATTAACGACGGTTGGTTGGACTTCGACGTAGTTATCGCTACACCTGACATGATGGCTCTTGTTGGACGTCTTGGACGTGTCCTTGGACCACGTAACTTGATGCCAAACCCTAAAACTGGTACTGTAACAATGGATGTTGCTAAAGCAGTTGAAGAGTCTAAAGGTGGTAAAATCACTTACCGTGCAGACCGTGCAGGTATCGTACAAGCTATCATCGGTAAAGTTTCATTTGAAGCTGACAAGTTGGTTGAAAACTTCAAAGCATTCAACGAAACAATCCAAAAAGCTAAACCAGCTACCGCTAAAGGAACTTACGTAACAAGCTTGACAATCACAACTACTCAAGGTGTGGGTATCAAGGTTGACGTTAACTCACTTTAATAAGTAAAAAATTTAATATAAAAAGGTTGAAGGCTGATTTGCCTCAACCTTTTTTGTTGTCTCAGTAAGATCTTTACTAAGTTAATTTGATATTGAAAACAATCTATATAGAAAATTCAGAAAATTGTTTCTTTTGTCTTGAAAATTTTTGAAAAAATGGTATTATAGAAACAAGTCATTTTAAGAGAACTGAAAGGGGAACAATGGAGAAAATCATTTTAGATTCACCAAAGTCGGGATCAGAACTTGTTTTGGAAACACTCCGTGATTTAGGAATTGATACGATTTTTGGTTATCCAGGCGGAGCCGTATTGCCTTTGTATGATGCTATTTATAATTTTAAAGGCATTCGTCATATTTTAGGTCGCCATGAACAAGGATGTCTTCATGAAGCTGAAGGTTATGCTAAGTCAACAGGAAAACTTGGTGTTGCAGTCGTCACAAGTGGACCAGGAGCTACAAATGCCATTACGGGTATTGCAGATGCTATGAGCGACAGTGTTCCTCTTTTGGTTTTCACAGGACAAGTGGCAAGAGCGGGTATCGGTAAAGACGCTTTCCAAGAGGCGGATATTGTCGGTATTACCATGCCAATTACCAAGTACAATTATCAGGTTCGTGAAACAGCAGATATTCCACGTGTGATTACAGAGGCGGTGCATATTGCGACAACAGGTCGTCCAGGACCAGTTGTGATTGATTTACCAAAAGATGTTTCTGCGCTTGAGACTGATTTCATCTACTCACCAGAAGTAATCTTACCAAGTTATCAACCAACCGTTGAGCCAAATGATATGCAAATCAAGAAAATCTTGAAGCAGTTATCTAAAGCTAAAAAACCAGTATTACTTGCTGGTGGTGGTATTAGTTACGCAGAGGCTGCCACAGAGTTGATTGAATTTGCAGAACGGTATCAAATTCCGGTTGTAACCAGTCTTTTGGGACAAGGGACAATTGCAACTAGCCACCCACTGTTTTTGGGGATGGGTGGAATGCATGGTTCCTTTGCAGCCAATATCGCAATGACTGAGGCTGATTTTATGATTTCTATTGGTTGCCGTTTTGATGATCGTTTAACTGGAAATCCTAAGACCTTTGCAAAGAATGCCAAAGTAGCGCATATTGATATTGATCCAGCAGAAATTGGTAAGATTATTGCTGTTGATATTCCAGTTGTTGGAGATGCTAAAAAGGCCTTGCAGCAGTTGCTAGCGGAGCCAATCGTCCGTAACAATACTGAAAAATGGGTTGAAAAAGTTACAAAAGATAAGAATCGTGTTCGTTCTTATGATAAAAAGGAACGTGTCGTTCAACCACAAGCAGTTATTGAACGTATAGGCGAATTGACTAAGGGTGATGCCATTGTCGTAACTGACGTCGGACAGCACCAAATGTGGACAGCTCAATACTACCCTTATCAAAACGAGCGTCAACTCGTAACTTCAGGTGGTCTAGGAACTATGGGATTCGGAGTTCCTGCAGCTATTGGAGCAAAAATTGCTAATCCAGATAAGGAGGTCGTGCTCTTTGTCGGTGATGGTGGTTTCCAAATGACCAATCAAGAATTGGCAATCTTGAACATCTACAAGATTCCAATCAAGGTCATCATGCTTAATAACCACTCTCTTGGGATGGTCCGTCAGTGGCAAGAAGCCTTCTACGATGGTCGAACATCAGAGTCAGTCTTTGATAGCCTCCCAGATTTCCAATTGATGGCTCAAGCCTATGGAATTAAGAATTATAAATTTGATAATCCTGAAACCTTAGAAAAGGATTTGGAAGTCATCTTGGAAAATGTACCAATGTTTATCGAGGTAGATATTTCTCGTAAAGAGCATGTTTTACCGATGGTACCAGCTGGTAAGAGTAATCATGAGATGTTGGGGGTGAAGTTTAATGCGTAGAATGTTAACAGCCAAACTTCAAAACCGGTCAGGAGTTCTTAATCGCTTTACGGGTGTCTTATCGAGACGTCAAGTCAATATCGAAAGCATTTCTGTGGGTGCAACAGAAAATCCTAATGTATCACGAATTACCATTATCATTGATGTTGCATCGAATGATGAAGTGGAGCAAATCATTAAGCAACTCAATCGTCAAGTCGATGTGATTCGTGTTCGCGATATCACTGATAAACCTCATCTAGAGCGAGAAGTTATCTTGGTTAAGATTGCAGCACCAGCTGAGAAGCGAGCAGAAATTTTAGCTATTATCCAGCCTTTCCGTGCAACTGTTGTTGATGTGGCTCCGAGTTCCATTACCGTTCAGATGACTGGGAATGCGGAAAAGAGTGAAGCTTTGATTCGGGTCATTCGACCATATGGTATCAAGAATATTGCTCGTACGGGTGCAACTGGATTTACCCGTGATTAATACTCTTCGTAAATCAAATTCAAACTACGTTAGCGTCGCTTTACCGTACTCAAGTACAGCCTGCAGCTAGCTTCCTAGTTTGCTCTTTGATTTTCATTGAGTAAAAGAATCCAATCTAAATTTGTTAATTTAGCCTATCAGACAATAAATATAGAAAAGAGAGAAAAACTATGGCAGTTCAAATGGAATACGAAAAAGATGTAAAAGTAGCAGCACTTGATGGTAAAAAAATCGCCGTTATCGGTTATGGTTCACAAGGGCATGCGCACGCTCAAAACTTGCGTGATTCAGGTCACGATGTGATTATCGGTGTTCGTCCAGGTAAATCTTTTGATAAAGCAAAAGAAGATGGTTTTGATACTTATACAGTAGCAGAAGCAACTAAATTGGCTGATGTTATCATGATTTTGGCACCAGACGAAATCCAACAAGAATTGTACGAAGCAGAAATTGCTCCAAACTTGGAAGCTGGGAATGCAGTTGGATTTGCGCATGGTTTCAACATTCACTTCGAATTCATCAAAGTTCCTGCAGATGTTGATGTCTTCATGTGCGCGCCTAAAGGACCAGGACACTTGGTACGTCGTACTTACGAAGAAGGATTTGGTGTTCCAGCGCTTTACGCTGTATACCAAGATGCTACAGGAAATGCTAAAAACATCGCTATGGACTGGTGTAAAGGTGTTGGTGCAGCACGCGTAGGTCTTCTTGAAACAACTTACAAAGAAGAAACTGAAGAAGATTTGTTTGGTGAACAAGCAGTTCTTTGTGGTGGTTTGACTGCCCTTATCGAAGCTGGTTTTGAAGTCTTGACTGAAGCTGGATATGCTCCAGAATTGGCTTACTTTGAAGTTCTTCACGAAATGAAACTCATCGTTGACTTGATCTACGAGGGTGGATTCAAGAAAATGCGTCAATCAATTTCTAACACAGCTGAATACGGTGACTACGTGTCAGGTCCACGTGTCATCACTGAACAAGTGAAAGAAAACATGAAAGCAGTTCTTGCTGATATCCAAAATGGTACATTTGCCAACGACTTTGTGAACGACTACAAAGCTGGACGTCCAAAATTGACTGCTTACCGTGAACAAGCAGCTAACCTTGAAATTGAAAAGGTTGGTGCAGAATTGCGTAAAGCGATGCCATTTGTTGGTAAAAACGACGATGATGCATTCAAAATCTACAACTAATTTTTGAGAATAAAAATAGAAGGCGAGTTGGGGGTACCTAACCCGCTTTTTATCTTGAAAAAGAATCAAGGAGAAGATTATGCTTAGTGCAAAAGATGTGGTGAAAGCCCATAAAGTATTGAGTGGTGTAGTAGTCAATACACCACTAGAATATGATCATTACTTATCAGAAAAATACGGAGCTAAAATTTATCTCAAAAAAGAAAATGCTCAACGAGTTCGGTCGTTTAAGATTCGAGGAGCTTATTATGCTATCTCACAATTGACTAAGGAAGAACGTGAGCGCGGAGTTGTCTGTGCGTCAGCGGGAAATCACGCTCAAGGTGTTGCCTACACTTGTAACGAGATGAAGATTCCTGCAACAATCTTTATGCCCATTACAACGCCTCAACAGAAAATTGGTCAGGTTCGTTTCTTTGGTGGAGATTTTGTAACTATCAAATTGGTAGGAGATACCTTTGATGCTTCGGCTAAGGCGGCTCAAGACTATACAGTTGCTGAAAATCGTACCTTTATCGATCCTTTCGATGATCCTTATGTTCAAGCAGGACAAGGAACAGTAGCTTATGAAATTTTAGAAGAAGCGCGAAAAGAATCCATTGATTTTGATACTGTCTTGGTGCCTGTAGGAGGTGGAGGACTCATTGCAGGAGTTTCTACTTATATAAAGGAAACGAATCCGGCTATTGAAGTTCTGGGTGTAGAAGCCAACGGAGCTCGTTCCATGAAGGCAGCATTTGAGGCTGGAGGTCCGGTTAAACTTAAAGAAATTGATAAGTTTGCAGACGGGATTGCTGTGCAGAAGGTTGGACAATTGACCTATGAAGCAACCCGTAAAAACGTTGAAACGCTTATCGGAGTGGATGAAGGTTTAATATCTGAGACCTTGATAGATCTTTACTCTAAACAGGGGATTGTAGCTGAGCCTGCAGGTGCTGCTAGTGTGGCGGCCTTGGAAGTACTGTCAGATTATATAAAAGGAAAGACTATTTGTTGTATCATCTCTGGAGGAAATAACGATATCAACCGTATGCCAGAGATGGAAGAGCGTGCCTTGATTTACGATGGAATCAAGCATTACTTTGTGGTAAACTTCCCACAACGTCCAGGTGCACTTCGTGAGTTTGTAAATGATATCTTGGGGCCAAATGATGACATCACTCGTTTTGAGTATATTAAACGTGCCAGCAAGGGAACAGGACCAGTCTTAATCGGGATTGCTCTTGCTAACAAGCATGATTATGCGGGCTTGATTCACCGAATGGAGAAATTTGACCCGTCTTATATTAACTTGAATGGGAATGAAACTCTATATAATATGCTTGTTTAATATCCTATAAAATTTTTATCATATCATTTGCCTAACCTATTTATGAGTGCTATAATGTAAGTGAAGAAAGGGGGAGATTCCCATGGTTTTACAAGTTTTACTTGTTCTAGTGATTCTAATGCTTATTGTAGGAGCTGTGTTAGTGAGCTCTGTTTATGTCGTTCGTCAACAGTCTGTTGCAATTATCGAACGATTTGGTAAGTATCAAAAGTTAAGTAATAGTGGTATTCATCTACGGGCACCATTTGGCATTGACAAAATTGCAGCTCGTGTGCAGCTACGCCTTTTACAAAGTGAGATCGTGGTTGAAACCAAAACCCAAGATAACGTTTTTGTGACTATGAATGTCGCAACTCAGTATCGTGTAAATGAGTTAAACGTTACAGACGCTTACTATAAATTGATGAGACCTGAAGCTCAAATCAAATCTTATATTGAAGATGCATTGCGCTCATCTGTTCCTAAGTTAACTTTGGATGAATTGTTTGAGAAAAAAGATGAAATTGCATTAGAAGTTCAAAAGCAAGTAGCGGAAGAAATGTCAACGTATGGGTATATTATCGTTAAGACGCTCATTACCAAAGTTGAGCCGGATGCAGAAGTCAAACAATCAATGAACGAGATTAATGCTGCCCAACGTAAGAGAGTAGCAGCTCAAGAATTGGCTGAAGCAGATAAAATTAAGATTGTTACAGCGGCAGAAGCTGAGGCAGAAAAAGATCGCCTTCATGGTGTGGGGATCGCAGAGCAGCGGAAAGCAATTGTTGATGGACTTGCTGATTCTATTAAAGAGTTAAAAGGAGCCAATGTCGAATTAACTGAAGAACAAATTATGTCAATCCTATTAACCAATCAGTATTTGGATACATTGAATAATTTTGCAGATAAACAAGGAAATAATGCAATATTCTTGCCAGCAAATCCTAATGGAGTTGAAGATATACGAACCCATATATTATCAGCTTTGAAAGCTAAATAATTATAATCTTAACGCAATAATCTAGTTAATATATGTGTTTTAATTGACAAAGATTATAAAAACATATAGAATGAAGTTGCGTAAAGAAAAAAATAGGAGAATAACATGGCTAAGTCTAACTTTGAAAAAGTAGAAGCAGTTGTTAGCTGGGTTCGTGATAAGAAGATCACAGGGTATCGTATTTCTAAGGAAACGAATGCGCGTGAGATGTCTATCATTGCTTTGGCTCAAGGACGTGCAAAAGTTAAAAACATTTCCTTTGAAACAGCCCTCGGCTTAATTGATTTCTACAATAAAAATCATGAAAAATTTGAAGATTAGTCTTTGGATATTGGCAGGTTCGAAAAGAATCTGCCTTTTATTTTAGGGATGAAAGAGAAATTAAAACAATGAAAGAAATGAATTCTTATAAATCCGAGCATAAAAATAGAGAGGACAAGGATAGTCCTCTCTATTTGATAACTTATTATTAACTCAGTTTAGTTGACAAAGTAACTTTTTAGAGATTATGTATAGAAATTTTATTGAGTTCATTAACAACCTGCATAATAGACATTCGACTAATATTGATAATTCTCTTGTTTTCTATCCCTTTTATATCAAAATTTGTGATGATGGCATCATAGTCACTTTCTATGATTTCATTGATGTTTAAAGTTGCCTTGTCCCATGTCTCGTACTGAATATTGTTAGAAGTGTGAAATTCATAAAATGAAATCAAGAATCGTGGATGGGCAAAGTCATACTCACTAAGAACAAGAACTTTTGTCTTTTTTTGTGTTCAAATAATTGTTCTGTAAGGCTATCGGCATGGGTAAAAAGAGTATAAATAAGATGTGAAAGAGCAAGAGACTTCTTCTTTTGTCCTATAATGTTCTTATACCGAACCATTTCAAAAACAGCAGCATCGTAAAATTTAGGAAAAAACTTTTTAATCTTTCCAAGTGTATAATCTTTATTTTTGGAAATAATAGATTCAGAGTTAATTTCTCTTCGTTCTAGTAGAGCAGTATTATGTAAATTCCAAATCAATGCATCTGCATTTGAAAATTGAACACCAAATTTACGAGTTAAGTTGTCTAGTATATCTCGTGCAGCATGATAGGAACGGTTGACCTCTTCATAGATTTGACGAGCATCTAGAAATTCCTCAACTGTAAAGAAAAGACCAGGCTCAGCAAAAGGACTAAAGATTTGACTGAGTGTTTCAGGAGTAATTGTGATATTGAGTTGTTTTTCCAAGGTTAGCAATTGATTTTGATATTTCGGAAGTTTATTGAAGATTGGATTTAACCAGGAAGTAGCTTGTTCAGATAACTGAATAAAATAACCTCTCTTCATTCGGTGCAAATCGACTGTAGCCTGTGTTTTAATTTGATAAAGATTTTGATATTTTGCAGGAAATTTTGTCAATTTGAGAAAGAAAGAAACAAAGTTATCAATATCTGTTTCTTTGACCTCTGTAAAAGGCCAATCTAGAAAACTATAAGCTTCGTGGAAATATTGGGAGAAGAAAAAGCGAATATCTTTTTCGTTCCCGATGATAGAGATAGGAGTTACCTTAAGTTTAAAGCGGTAGGTTCCATCAAGAATCTTATTGATATCCGCAACCTTCTTACGCAAAGAAGGAAGAGAAATATCCAATGATTCGACAAGGTGTTCATAGGTGAAGGGACTGTCCAATAGGAAAAATGCTTTCAAAATTCGAAAATAATCAGACGTTTGTAAAAAATATTGGTAGATTCGCTCAATGCCATTATTTTGAATATTTACCATCATAATCCCTGCGGTTGAATGTTTGATATCAAAGTCGGGAAAGATCTCGCGTAATTCCTTGATGTCACTTTTAATGATACGAGCATTGTGACCAATGGTTTTAGATAAATTATCAAGGTAAATCCAGTCTGGATTTTCAAATAAATATTCCAAGATCTTTAATTGCCTTTGTTCTTTGGGGCTGAGTAATTCTCTCATGAAAAATAAACTCCTGCGATAAACTAATATCTACTTATAAATAATTTGCAATTTCTTACAATTATATCACTAGAATATTAAAAAACAATGAAATTTAATATGAATTTTGTAAAAATTGGCAAAATAAATAACCGTCTATAAAAATAAAGACTCTAGCAGACATAACTTTTCTACATCATAAAGAAAATAAATAAAATAATCTGTTTTTGATAATACATGATTGTAAAAAACATAGAGAATGATGTTGTATCTCTTAAATAAGAAATAACCCCTCAAGAAGTTATAGGGAAGAATCAACTTCTTGGGGGTAATTGCAAATAAGTCAGATTTCTATTGCTTATTTTCGATACAAGCGATCGTATTGGTAGTATGGATCAAAGGTTACGTTAATTCCCAATTTACGGAGAACGTTCTTGTCTTCATCTGTTAAGATAATCGTAGAATGAGCTTCGCTTCCTTTGAGGTTTCCGAGTTCTTTCATGGCGCGATCTGCATCCGGATTCTGCATGGCTGTAATTGCAAGAGCGATGAGAATCTCGTTAGAATGAAGACGTGGATTTCGACTACCTAAGTGATTGATTTTCAAACCTTGGATTGGTTTCACCACTTCTGGTTCAATTAATTTGGTTTCGGCATCGATGTTCGCTGACTTTTTGATAGCATTGATCACAGCAGCAGCTGTCGGACCAAAGAGTTCTGAATTTTTACCAGTGACAATTTCACCAGAAGGTAACTCAAGTGCTAGAGCAGGTCCATCTGTTTCTTCAGCTTTTTGTCGAGCGGCAACAGCAACCTTACGGTCAGCTGGTGTGATACCGAGATCATTCATGAGAAGTTCGATTTTCTTGACAGCAGACTCAGCAACTTTTTCAGCCTTGAAGTCGAGAACTGTTTGGTAGTAGCGACGGATAATTTCTTGTTTTGATGCTTCAATGGCAGCGTCGTTATCCGTGATTGCAAAACCAACCATATTGACACCCATGTCAGTTGGAGATGCATAAGGAGATTCACCCAAGATACGTTCGAGCATACGCTTGAGAACAGGAAAAATCTCGATATCACGATTATAGTTGACAGTTGTTTCTCCGTAAGTTTGAAGATGGAATGGGTCAATCATGTTGACATCATCTAGGTCTGCAGTAGCAGCCTCATAGGCTAAGTTAACCGGATGATGGAGAGGTAGATTCCAAACTGGGAAGGTTTCAAACTTAGCATAACCAGATTTGACGCCATTCAGTTGGTCGTGGTACATGTTAGACATACAAGTTGCCAACTTACCTGAACCAGGCCCTGGAGCAGTCACGACAATTAAATTGCGACTCGTTTTGATATAGTCGTTTTTACCCATACCTTCAGGCGAGATGATATGGTCCATATCTGTTGGATATCCCTTGATTGGGTAGTGGAGATACGAATCAATCCCATTTTTTCTAATTGGTTACGGAAGGTATCTGCAGCAGGTTGACCGGCGTATTGTGTGATAACGACAGAGCCAACAAAGATACTCAATTCGTTAAATTTATCAATCAAACGAAGCACTTCTTGGTCGTATGAAATACCCAAGTCGCCACGAGACTTTGAGTGCTCGATATTGCTAGCGTTAATGGCAATGACAACCTCAACTTGTTCTTTCAACTCTTGCAAGAGTTTGATTTTGTTATCTGGCTCATATCCAGGAAGGACGCGGGCAGCGTGGAAATCTTCCAACATTTTTCCCCCAAACTCCAAGTAGAGCTTGCCGTCAAACTGGTTAATACGCTCCAAAATATGGTCGCGTTGTAAATTTAGATATTTTTCAGAACTAAAAGCTTGTTTTTTCATTTTTTACCTCTGTTTTCTATTATATAAAAAAATAGAAGATAAGAAACTAGAGAGTAATAAAAGTAAGAAAAAAGATAAAGCAAACGCTTGCACAAATCATGAAAAAAGTCTATGATGGAGTAAAGTTAATTTAAAAGAGGTGAAAAGATGCAAGAAAAATGGTGGCATAATGCAGTTGTCTATCAAGTTTATCCAAAAAGTTTTAAGGATAGTAATGGAGATGGGATTGGTGATTTACCTGGAATTACTAGCAAGTTAGACTATCTAGCTAAGTTAGGAATTACAGCAATTTGGCTTTCTCCAGTTTATGACAGTCCAATGGATGATAATGGTTATGACATTGCCAACTACCAAGACATCGCTTCTATCTTTGGAACCATGGAAGACATGGACCAGCTGATCGCCGAAGCTAAAAAAGAGACATTCGAATCATCATGGACTTGGTGGTCAACCATACCTCAGACGAGCATGCTTGGTTTATTGAAGCGCGTGAAAACCCTGATAGTCCTGAGCGAGACTACTATATCTGGCGTGATGAACCCAATGATTTAACCTCTACTTTTAGTGGTTCTGCATGGGAATATGATGAAAAATCTGGTCAATACTATCTACACTTTTTCAGTAAGAAACAACCAGACCTTAACTGGGAAAACGAAGAGCTCCGCCATAAAATCTATCAAATGATTAATTTCTGGATTGATAAAGGGATTGGTGGATTCCGTATGGACGTTATTGACATGATTGGGAAGATACCTGACCAGAAGGTTGTCAACAATGGTCCCATGCTTCATCCCTACCTCAAGGAAATGAATCAGGCTACTTTCGGCGGCAAAGACCTTTTGACAGTAGGGGAGACTTGGGGAGCAAATCCAGAAGAGGCCAAGAAATATTCGAATCCAGAAGGTCAAGAGTTGTCTATGGTCTTCCAATTTGAACATATCTGTCTTCAGTATCAGGAAGGACAACCTAAGTGGCACTACCAAAAAGAGCTAAATGTAGGGAAATTAAAAGAGATTTTCAACAAGTGGCAGATAGAATTAGGAGTTGAGGATGGCTGGAATTCCCTTTTCTGGAATAACCATGACCTTCCACGAATCGTATCTATCTGGGGAAATGACCGAGAATACCGCGAAAAATCCGCCAAAGCCTTTGCAATCTTGCTTCATCTTATGAGAGGGACACCTTATATTTACCAAGGTGAGGAGATTGGAATGACCAACTATCCATTTGAAACTCTGGACCAAGTAGAAGATATTGAATCTATCAACTATGCTAAAGAAGCGCTAGAACAAGGTGTACCGCTAGAGCAAATTATGGATAGCATTCGTGTGATTGGACGTGACAATGCTCGTACCCCAATGCAGTGGGATACTACAGATTATGCTGGCTTTTCAAGCTCGAAACCATGGTTAGGAGTCAATCCAAACTATGCGAAGATTAATGTAGAAGAGGCTTTAGCAAATCCAGATTCCATCTTCTATACTTATCAAAAATTAGTTCAGATTCGCAAAGAAAACAGCTGGCTAGTTCAAGCTGACTTTGAATTATTAGAAACGGCTGAGAAGGTCTTTGCCTATATCCGTAAGGACGGGGAACGCCGTTTCCTAGTAGTAGCTAATCTCTCAAATCAAGAACAAGAATTTCACTTTAATGGGGTTCTCAAATCAATCTTGCTTGCTAACACCGAGGTTCAAGAAAACCTCGAGCAACTAACACTAGCTCCTTGGGATGCATTCTGTGTCGAATTAGCCAATTAAACCTAAAAACTCAAGTATCTTCGATGCTTGAGTTTTTTCTAAAATAAGTGTAGAAATTTCTTAAAAAATATTATTTTGAATTTTCTAAAAAATTACGTGAAACCCCTTGCTTTTATAAAAAATAGGGTATAATGGTGAAAAATAGTATTTTAAAGGAGAATACCGATGAAATCGAAAAAGTTGCTCGCAGTAGCAGGGATAACGATGAGTGCAGCTCTTCTTTTGGCAGCTTGTAGTAAGGCTGAGAAAAAAGCAGACGCTCCAACAACATTTTCGTACGTATATGCCATCGATCCATCAACATTGGACTATAGCGTTACTAGTAAAAGTTCAACATCAGACGTTATCGCTAACTTGGTCGACGGACTCTTGGAAAATGACAAATACGGAAACTTGATTCCATCTCTTGCCGAAGACTGGTCGGTTTCACAAGACGGTTTGACCTATACTTACAAACTACGTAAAGGTGTCAAATGGTATACTTCTGAAGGTGAGGAGTACGCCGAGGTCAAGGCTCAAGACTTTGTGACTGGTTTGAAACATGCTGCTGATGGCAAATCGGATGGTTTAACTCTTATCCAAGATTCTATTAAAGGTTTGGCAGAATACGTCAGCGGGGAAAGCAATGACTTTTCAACAGTTGGAGTTAAAGCAATTGACGACTACACTGTTCAATACACCTTAAACCAACCAGAAAGCTTCTGGAATTCTAAGGTAACAACAGCGACTATGCTCCCAGTTAATGAAGAATTCTTAAACTCTCAAGGTAAAGATTATGGTGCAGCAACACCTTCAGGTATTCTCTATAATGGACCATATATTTTGAAGAACTTCACTTCAAAATCAGTGATTGAGTACGAAAAAATCCAAATTATTGGGATAAGGACAATGTTAAGATTGACCACGTCAAACTTACTTTCTACGATGGATCTGACCAAGAATCATTGATTCGTAGTTTCTCATCAGGATCCTACACAACAGCTCGTCTCTTCCCAACAAGTTCAAACTTTGACTCAACTAAGCAAGAATACGGGGATAAGATTGTCTATAGTCCGCAAGAAGCGACCAGCTATTACTTTACTTTCAACGTGAATCGTCAGTCTTACAATAAAACAGCAAAGACAGATGAAGCACAAAAGACTTCTACAAAAGAAGCGCTTCTCAACAAAAACTTCCGCCAGGCAATCAACTTTGCTCTTGACCGTCATTCTTACTCTGCTCAGATGAATGGTGAAGAAGGTGCAGACAAGATTATTCGTACCAGCCTTGTACCATACGACTATGTTCAGGTTGGTGAAAAGACCTTCGGAGAACTGGCTCAAGAACAATTGGTAACATACGGAGACCAGTGGAAAGATGTAGCTTTGACAGATGGTAAAGACACTATTTACAATCCAACAAAAGCAAAAGCTGCCTTTGAAAAAGCAAAATCAGAATTGCAAGCTAAAGGTGTAACCTTCCCAATCCATTTGGATATTCCAGTTGAACAAACTGACGTTATTGCTGTTCAACAAACCAACTCCCTCAAACAATCTGTCGAAGCAGCACTTGGAACTGAAAATGTTGTTATCGATGTGCTTCAAATGACTGACAATGAGAAAATGAGCATTACTTCTCAAGCTAAGGTTCCTTCTCAAAAAGACTATGACTTGAATGGAACTGGTTGGGGACCAGACTATCAAGATCCAGCTACCTATCTCAATATCCTAGATGCTAAGAAGGGTTCTGCCCTTAAGCACTTGGGTATCACAAAAGGTAAAGATCCAGAAGTCATGGCACAAGTTGGTCTTGATGAGTACAAGAAACTCTTGGATGATGCAGCATCAGAAACAACCGATCTTAACAAACGCTATGAAAAATATGCCAAAGCACAGGCTTGGGTATCTGATAGCTCACTCCTCATCCCTGTAGCGTCTTCAGGAGGTTCTCCTACAGTTAGTCGTACAGTACCGTTTTCGAAAGCCTACTCTCAAGTTGGTATCAAGGGAGATCCGTTTGTATTTAAAGGTTTAGAGTTGCAGAATGATATTGTGACCACTAAAGAATACGAAGAAGCTCTCAAAAAATGGCAAAAAGAAAAACTTGAAACAAACGCTAAATACCAAAAAGAGTTAGCGAACCACGTTAAATAATCTTAAACAACGATGAAAGAAATCCTGATTTTACGCGGGGTTTCTTTCTTTTTTCTTATACTGATGAGAGTTCAAATAATTAAATAACTTTACTTTTGGGGCAAAATTTGATAAAATTATTCTATGTTACAAAAGCTAACATATAAGGAGAACATGAATCATGAAACTCAAAAAACGACTGATTGGAGTGGGGTTGGCGCTTGCCGCGACGGTCTTATTGACGGCATGTGGTAAAACAGCAACAGATGCTAAAACCTACTCGTCAACATTTGGTGCCGACCCAACAACCTTCAACTACCTGTTGGACTACTCTGGTGACAATACCGCTGTTATTACCAACTTGGTAGATGGTTTGCTTGAAAATGACAATTATGGAAATCTTATTCCTGCTCTTGCAGAGGATTGGAGTGTCTCAAAGGATGGTTTGACCTATACTTATAAACTCCGCCAAGATGCTAAGTGGTTCACTGCTGATGGGGAGGAATATGCGCCTATCAAAGCACAAGATTTCGTCACAGGTATCAAATACGCAGCGGACAACAAGAGTCAAGCTCTCGATTTGATTCAGAACTCAATTAAGGGATTAAATGATTATGTGACAGGAGTAAACACTGACTTTTCAAATGTTGGTGTGAAAGCTATAGATGATTACACTGTCCAATATAGTTTGACACGTCCAGAGCCATTTTGGAACTCTAAAACAACCAATAGTATCCTCTTTCCAGTCAATGAAGAGTTCTTGGCTTCTAAAGGTAAAGAGTTTGGAGAATTAAAACCAGATGGTATTCTCTATAGTGGTCCTTATTTGTTAAAAGAATTCACATCAAAATCATCACTTGAGTACATGAAGAACCCTCATTACTACGACCAAGAAAAAGTAACAATTGAAAGAGTTAAGTTGGCTTATGTTGATGGTTCTGACCAAGATATGACGATTCGTAACTTTGAAAGTGGAGCCTACTCGTCTGCTGGTGTTTACCCAAATAGTTCAAACTTTGCTAAGACAAAGGAAAAATACAAGGATAATATCGTCTATAGCTTGCAGGATGCGACTTCTTGGTACTATAATTTTAACGTTAATCGCCAAACATACAACCATACAGCTAAGACTAGCGATGAGCAAAAACAAGCAACCCAAGCTGCGATTTTAAATAAAAATTTCCGTCAAGCAATCAACTTTGCAATTGACCGTACAGCCTATTCGGCTCAGTCTAATGGAGAAGAAGCAGCTAAAAACACTCTTCGTAACACACTTGTGCCACCAACTTTCGTGCAAGTAGGTGACAAGACTTTTGGTGAGACAGTTTCATCTAAGTTGGTAAACTACGGTACACAGTGGTTAAATATGAATCTTGAAGACGCTCAAGACGGCTACTTCAATAAAGAGAAAGCACAAGCTCAATTTGCAGAGGCCAAGAAAAAATTAGAAGCACAAGGTGTGACCTTCCCGATTCATTTGGACTTGCCTGTAGACCAAGTTAACAAGACCTTGCTTCCAAAGATTCATTCACTTAAACAATCTGTCGAATCAACTCTTGGGGCAGAAAATGTAGTGATTGATGTCGTTCAAATTTCAACGGAAGACTATGCTAATGCGACATTCCAAGCGCCAACCACAGCTGATCATGACTATGACTTGAACTTGGATGGTTGGTCTGCAGACTACCAAGATCCATCAACTTATCTCAATCCTTTCAATGCTGAGGATGGATTCTATCTCAAGATTTTAGGAATTGATCCAAGCAAGGATACTGATAAGATTGCAAGTATCGGATTGGACCAATATACTCAAAAATTGAAAGCGGCAGATGCAGAAAATACAGACGTAGCCAAACGCTATGAAAACTATGCAGACGCACAGGCATGGTTGATTGATAGTTCGCTATTACTCCCTGTAAATTCAAATGGTGGCGGGGCTTCAGTAACACGTGTTACTCCATTTACACGAGCTTACTCACTTGTCGGTATCAAAGGTACTGGAAGTAACTATAAGTACATGAAATTGCAAACTGAAGTAGTAACAACTGCTCAATTTGACGAAGCCAAAGCCAAATGGGAACAAGAACGTAAAAATTCTGTTGAAAAGAGTCAAAAAGAATTCGAAAGTCATGTTAAATAATTAAAAAATAGAGCTTTTTAAGAGCTCTATTTTTATTTTATATGTTTTTTTAAAACACAAAATGCTATAAAAACACAGATAAATATACACTAACTAAATATATTTTTAAAATCAAGCGCTTTCTTGTATAATGTAGATAGCCTTGAGAGCTAATTTATGATATAATTAAAATAAAATGTTTTGAAGAGGTATTCCATGAAAGGTAGACGCATTAAAAAAGGTAAATCTAGTAAGTTTCAGCAGAGTTTAAATGTGGGTTTGTTGCTAATCTATGCTGTTCTAGCTTCTTTTTTATTGTTTCTGATTTTTAAATATCAGATTTTAGCGGTCAGCTATTTTAATATTATCTTGGCAGTAGTTTTAGTGCTCATAGCTTTATTATCCCTGTTGTTGATAGTTAAGCGCAAAGCCAAGGTGTTTACCTTGATAGTCCTATTACTCTCAGTTTTATTTAGCTCTGTAGCTTTGGTGGCTGTAAATCGATTTTTAGGACTTGCCAATCAATTCAATGCAACGTCAAATTATTCAAGCTACTCTATGAGTGTGGCGGTACTAGCTGACAGTGAGATCAATAATGTTTCTCAATTATCCAGTGTAACTGCTCCAACAGGAACAGATGGTGAGAATATTCAAAAATTGATAGATGACATTAAAGCAACTCAAAGTAAGGAATTGACAGTTGAGGAAGCTTCTTCTTACCTAGCATCCTATAAGAGTTTGATAAATGGAGAAACCAAAGCGATTGTTTTGAATGGCGTTTTTGAAAATCTAATTGAACAGGAATATCCTGACCATGCTAAAAAGATTAAGAAAATCTATACTAAGGATTTGACAAAGAAAGTGGAAGCGCCTAAGGTGGCTACAGGAAATTCTTTCAATGTCTACATCAGTGGGATTGACACCTATGGTCCTATCAGTTCTGTTTCGCGCTCAGATGTCAATATCATCATGACGGTGAATCAAGATACTAAGAAGATTCTTTTGACGACAACTCCTCGAGATGCCTATGTCCCTATTGCAGATGGTGGAAACAACCAAAACGATAAGTTGACGCATGCAGGTATCTATGGCGTCGATGCCTCTATCCATACCTTAGAAAATCTTTATGGTATCGACTTGAACTACTATGCCCGACTCAATTTCACTTCTTTCTTAAAGTTGATTGATCTTCTCGGAGGTGTGGATGTCTATAACGACCAAGAGTTCACATCGCGTCATGGACAATACCACTTCCCGGTCGGCAATGTCCATCTGGATTCCGAACAAGCTTTAGGATTTGTACGTGAACGTTATTCGCTTGCGGATGGTGATGGGGATCGAGGTCGTAACCAACAAAAAGTCATTGCAGCCATTATCCAGAAATTAACCTCGGCAGAATCCCTAAAAAACTATGATAGTATTATTCAGAGCTTGCAGGATTCAATTCAGACCAATATGCCACCAGAAACAATGGTCAGTCTTGTCAATACTCAGTTGGCAAGCGGAGGAAAATATACCGTTACCAATCAAGATTTGAAAGGGACTGGTCGTATGGGTCTTCCGTCTTACGCTATGCCGGATAGTAATCTTTACATGTTAGAAATCGACCCAACAAGCTTGGAAACTGTTAAAGCAGCCATTAAGGCTACCATGGAAGGAAAATAAGATGATTGATATTCATTCACATATTGTTTTCGATGTTGACGATGGACCTAAAAATAGAGCTGAGAGCAAGGCTCTCCTTGAGGAAGCTTATGCGCAAGGTGTTCGAACCATTGTTTCGACCTCTCATCGTAGAAAAGGGATGTTTGAAACGCCAGAAGACAAAATTGCAGCTAATTTTAGCGAAGTTAAACAGTTGGCTCAAGAAATTGCGCCAGATTTGAATATAGTTTACGGGGCTGAAATTTATTTTTCAAGTGATGTTTTAGAAAAACTTGAACAGGGTATCATACCAAAACTCAATGGAAGTCGTTATGCTTTGATTGAGTTTAGCATGAATACACCCTACAGAGATATTCATAACGCTTTGACCAAAGTTCTCATGTTAGGGATTACGCCTGTGGTTGCTCATATTGAGCGCTACCACACCTTGGAAAACGATGAGAAAAAAGTAAGAGAGCTCATTAATATGGGATGCTATATGCAGATTAATAGTTCGAGTGTATTAAAACCACGACTGTTTGGTGACAACTACAAGTTTATGAAAAAGCGTGCTAGATACTTCTTGGACAAGGACCTAGTACATGTAGTGGCTAGCGATATGCACAATTTAGATAATCGACCGCCTTATATGAGAGAAGCTTATGAGCTCATTGCTAAAAAATACGGAGCAGAGAAAGCTCGTGAACTTTTTGAGACAAACCCATCAAACATTATAAATGATCAACTTATTTAGGAGAAATGATGAAAGAACAAGATAAATTTGAAATTGATGTATTTCAATTGGTAAAAGTGATTTGGAAACGAAAATTCCTCATCGTCTTAACTGCAATAATAGCAGGTCTAGCAGCTTTTGCCTATAGCTCGTTTGTGATAAAACCTCAGTACACCAGTACTACCCGCATCTACGTAGTCAATCGTAACCAAGCAGATAAGCCTGGCTTGACCAACCAAGACTTGCAGGCTGGTGCTTACCTGGTAAAAGACTACCGTGAAATCATCCTCTCTCAGGATGTTCTTGAAAAAGTAGTGGCCGACCAAAAATTAACTATGGATGCAAAAACTCTTGGAAGAAAAGTTTCAGTAACAGTTCCGGCAGACACTCGTATTGTATCTATCTCGGTTCGAGATGGCAATCCTGAGGAAGCAAGTCGTATCGCCAATGCACTCAGAGAAGTAGCTGCTCAGAAGATTATTTCAGTAACACGAGTATCAGATGTGACGACACTTGAGGAAGCAAGACCTGCAACATCTCCATCTTCACCAAATATTCGTCGAAACACAATGATGGCCACTATAGCAGGTGTAGGAATTGTTATAGTTGTTGTGCTTTTAGTCGAATTGTTGGATGATCGAGTGAAGCGTCCAGAAGATATCGAAGAAGTGATGCACCTATCACTTTTAGGTGTTATTCCAAATCTTGAGAAATTAAAGTAAAGAGGGAAATATGGCAAAGTTAGAATTATCACAACAACGATTAAACTCTGTAAAAAAAGCTGAAGAGTATTATAACGCTTTACGTACCAATATCCAGTTGAGTGGGGATGGTCTCAAAGTGATTGCACTTTCTTCGGTTCGACCTGGAGAAGGGAAGTCTACCACTTCAACCAATATAGCTTGGGCTTTCGCGCGTGCAGGGTACAAGACGCTCCTTATCGATGCTGACATTCGTAATTCAGTCATGTCAGGTGTCTTTAAGTCTCGAGAAAAAATTACAGGTTTGACAGACTACTTGTCAGGAACCAAAGATCTATCTCATGGTTTGTGTGAAACAAACGTAGAAAACTTGTTTGTCATTCAATCAGGAGCCGTTTCACCAAACCCAACTGCTCTTCTTCAAAGTGAAAAATTTGAAGCAATGATTGAGACCTTGCGCAAATACTTTGACTATATCATTGTAGATACAGCCCCTATCGGAGTTGTCATTGATGCAGCGATTATCGTACAAAAATGTGATGCCTCTATCCTGGTGACTGAAGCTTCTGCAACAAAACGGAGAGAAGTTCAAAAAGCTAAAGACCAGCTAGAGCAAACAGGAACACCATTCTTAGGAGTTATTCTGAATAAATTTAATATTAAACTTGAAAAATATGGTACATATGGTGGATATGGGAATTACGGTGCCTACGGTAAAAAATAAGTTTAGGGAGGAAGTATGGAAGGAAGGGGTTTCTACAACGTAACTTTAGCGTTTTTACAGAGTATTCTGGTCAGTATATTAGCTTATATACTAATCTCTGTATCTGAAACAGAAATCGTTGCAAAAACGGTTTTTGTTCTGTATTTTCTTCATTTTGCAGCTTTCTATATCAGTGGCTACGGTAAGGATTTTTTTAAACGCAGTCAATCCGTCGAATTGATAGAGATAATAAAATACATCATCTTTTTCGCATTGCTGATTAGTTTTTCTAGTTTTTTCCTGAAAGACCAATTTGTTATTTCAAGGCGTGGTATGATTTACTTCCTATCTTTGTACGGAGTGTTTAATTATTTCCTGAGTTTTGCTATCAAAAAATATTGGGTCCATTTTAATCATAATTTAAAGGGGAGTCGTAAAATCATTTTGATTACTGCGACATCTCGAATTGAGAAAGTGTTAGACCGCTTGTTGAATGCAAGTGATGTCGGTGGAAAACTTGTTGCTGTAAGTGTATTAGATAAACCGGATTTTAAACACAATAAAGTCACGGTTATTCCTCGAGAAAATCTCATTAATTATGCAACTCATGAGGTAGTAGATGAAGTGTTTGTAAATCTACCTAGTGAGGATTATGATATCGGTAGCATTATTTCACAATTTGAAACAATGGGGATTGATGTTACAGTCAATCTAAATGCCTTTAATAAAAATTTAGGTCGAAACAAACAAATTCATGAGATGGCTGGTTTGAATGTAGTAACTTTTTCTACAAACTTATATAAACCTAGTCATATCATTGCCAAGAGAATCATTGATATTCTTGGTGCTATTGTAGGGCTAATCATCTTTGGACTAGTAAGTATAGTCCTTGTTCCAATGATACGTAAAGATGGTGGTCCGGCAATCTTTTCTCAAACCCGAATAGGAAAAAATGGTCGTCATTTCACTTTTTATAAATTCCGTTCTATGAGGGTAGATGCGGAAGAAATAAAGCAGCAATTGATGGACCAAAATACCATGCAGGGTGGTATGTTTAAGATGGACAATGACCCTCGCGTTACCAAAATTGGACACTTTATTCGAAAGACAAGTTTAGATGAACTGCCCCAATTTTGGAATGTGTTGATTGGTGATATGAGCCTAGTAGGAACTCGACCTCCAACAGTGGACGAATACGAAAAATACACACCTGAACAAAAACGTCGTTTGAGTTTCAAACCAGGAATTACTGGCTTGTGGCAAATTAGTGGTCGTAGTGAAATTACCAACTTTGATGATGTTGTCAAACTAGATGTGGCCTATATCGATGATTGGACAATCTGGAAAGATTTTGAAATTTTATTAAAAACAATAAAAGTAGTTGTGATGAGAGATGGAGCAAAGTGATTCAATGAATAAAGTGAGAGAGATTCAATCAGGAGAGTTAACTCTTTTAGAAAGTTATATCGATCTTTGTAAAAAACATGATTTGCGTTATTACGCCTTGGGTGGGACGTTACTCGGCGCTATTCGTCATAAGGGTTTTATACCATGGGATGACGATATGGATTTAGGGATGCCTAGGAAAGATTACGAAAAATTCTTGTCAATCTGTGAGCAAGAGCTTCCTGAAAGTGTTATCTTAAGACTTCACGATGATAATCTAGGCAATACTTCGATTATGGATACTTCAATCAAAATTCAATTTGGCAATGAATGGTGTAGTCCTTTTATTGATATCTTTCCCTTAGATGGTTACCCAGAAGACGGAATCCATTACTGGGTGCATACAAATAAAATAAAGTTCTATCGTGCCTTGTCTAAAATTTCTGTTATCGATCGTTTGCATGAGCGAGATAGAGGTTCGTTCGAAAATGCGATTGTGAAAGTTTCAAGAGCCTTAAAATTAAATAAACTCTTAAACACTTCAAAAATTAACAAAAAATTACAAAGTATCATTAAACAATATGATTACGAGACTAGTACCATGGTCGGAAATGTCTTAGGTTCTTACCGCGAACGAGAACTCGCAAGAAAAGAAGTGTTCGGGGAACCGCAATTACTAGAGTTTGAAAACTTAAAAATTAGTTGTCATGCAAATCCCGATGAATATTTGACAAAAATATATGGTGATTACATGCAATTACCCAAAGAAGCTGAGCGTAAGGGTCATTTTGAGTCTACGTGGGGAGATTAAATTGAATAGTTTTGATTTAATGGGGGTCAGAATTGACCCCTTAACAATGGACGAAACTGTCCAAGCTGTTGAAAAATTTGTTCTTGAGCAACGGCCACTCCATCTAATGGGAGTGAACGCGGACAAAATCAATCAATGCCAAACTGATGAATCTATTAAAAAATAGTGAACGATTCTGAAATCATTAATGCGGATGGAGCGTCAGTTGTTCTTGCTGCGCGCTATTTGGGTTATTCTGTGCCAGAGCGCGTGGCAGGCATTGATTTGATGCAGGAATTGCTTCGCTTGGCCAATGAAAAAGGCTACTCTGTCTACTTTTTCGGCGCAAAAGAGGAAGTCTTGAGCGATATGCTGACCATCTTTAAAAAGGATTATCCGAATCTCCGAGTAGTAGGTCATCGCAATGGCTATTTCTCTGCAGAAGAGGAGGAGGCTATTCAAGAGGATATTCGTGAGAAAAATCCTGACTTTGTCTTTGTTGGCATTACCTCTCCTAAAAAGGAGTACTTGATCCAGAAGTTTATGGACAATGGAGTAAACTCTGTCTTTATGGGAGTTGGAGGTAGCTTTGACGTTTTATCTGGTCATATTAAACGAGCTCCTCTATGGATGCAAAATGCACATCTTGAGTGGTTGTTCCGCGTGGCAAATGAGCCTAAACGCCTCTTTAAACGTTATTTCGTAGGAAATGTCACGTTTATTAAGCGAGTATTAGATGAAAAACGAAAACCAAAAAATAATATTTTACATATTTCTCGTACCATGGATATAGGTGGTGCAGAGCGTATTGTTTACCAGTTGAGCTCAGATTTGAAAGATGAGTTTGATAGTGTCCATGTGGCGTCTACAGGTGGGCTTTGGGAGAGCGAATTGGCTGCTCAAGGGATTCAACATCATAAAATTTTAGATATTGATAGCAAAAATCCACTGACAGTATTAAAGCTTCTAACTAGTATTCGTCAAATAATCAAAAAGAATGAAATTACCATAGTCCACACTCATCATCGGATGGCTGCTTTTTATATCCGTTTATTAAAACTTGTTCATCCAAAATTGATACACGTTTATACAGCCCACAATGTTTTTAAAGATAAACTGCCTCTATATGGATTTGCTTTAAAAAATGCTAAAAGTGTGGCAGTGGGAGAAGCAGTAAATAAAACCTAAAAGAAGATGTAGGTATTACTGATAGCAGGGTTATTTATAATGGAGTCATTTTAAAAGAAACGGATGACCAGGTCGATGAGATTATCAGTTATGGTGGGATTAAACTTGGTTGTATTGCCAGGTTATCTGAGCAAAAAGGCTTGACTTATCTCCTTGATGCCATGTCTTTATTGACTGTTAAGGATATTCGATTGTTTATCGTTGGTGATGGTGAGCTTAGAAATGAACTTGAGAATAAGGTTAAAGAGCTACATCTTCAAGATTCGGTAACTTTTTTAGGATATCGTAAGGATATTGCTGAATGTATCAATAGTTTTGATTTTTGTGTTTTGCCTTCAGTATTTGAAGGATTTGGCTTAGTTGCCATTGAGGCATTTATGAATAGTAAAACTTTAGTTGCGACGGCTATACCGGGATTAAACGAAGTTGTTACAAATGAAAATGGGGTTTTAGTCCCAGCAAAAGACCCTGCTGCTCTAGCATCTGCTATTGATAAATTAGCTACAGATGCAACACTAAGACAGGAACTTGCTAGCCAAGCAAAGAAAGACTATGAAAATAAATTTAGTTATCCTATGTTTTTGGAAAACTATCGAGCATTGTATAGAGAACTAAAGGGAGAATCAAAATGAAAAAAGTCATGTTGGTTTTTGGGACGCGCCCAGAAGCAATAAAAATGTGTCCGTTAGTAAATGAGTTGAAGGAAAATGATTCAATCAAGACTATTGTCTGTGTAACTGGACAACATAAGGAAATGCTGGAGCAAGTTTTAGATGTCTTTAAGGTCGTTCCAGATTATGATTTGGGGATTATGAAGGCCAATCAAACTCTCTTTACAATTACGACTAGTATTCTAGATAAGATTCAAGCTGTACTTGAACAAGAAAATCCTGATATTGTTCTGGTACATGGGGATACCAGCACAACATTTGCCACAGCTTTAGCAGCCTTTTATATGGGCATCAAGGTTGGGCATGTGGAAGCGGGTTTGCGAACTTATAATCTCCAGAGCCCTTTTCCTGAGGAGTTTAACCGTCAAACAACTTCTATTATAGCAGACTACCATTTTGCACCGACTGAAGTAGCCAAGGAGAATCTTCTGAAAGAAGGAAGAAAAAATATCTTTGTGACTGGGAATACTGTCATTGATGCTCTGAAAACAACTGTTCAAGAAGACTATGACCATCCAATTTTAGAATGGGCTAAGGGTAGTAAATTGATTATGTTGACAGCTCACAGACGTGAAAACCTTGGGCAACCAATGGAAAATATGTTTAATGCTGTTAATCGTATTTTAAATGAATTTGAAGATGTAAAAGTTGTTTACCCAATTCATAAAAATCCTAAAGTTCGTGAATTAGCAAGTAAAGTATTCGGCGATAATGAACGTATGAAGATTATTGAACCTTTAGAAGTTATCGATTTTCATAATTTTATGAATCAAAGCTACATGATTTTAACAGATTCAGGTGGAGTGCAGGAAGAAGCGCCATCCCTAGGAAAACCAGTTTTGGTCATGCGTGACACAACAGAGCGCCCAGAGGGGATTGCTGCTGGAACATTAAAATTAGTGGGTACGGACGAAGAAAATATTTACTCTAATTTTAAACTTCTTTTAGAAAACCAAACAGAATATAACAAGATGAGTAAGGCTAGCAACCCATACGGAGATGGAAAAGCTTGTGAAAGAATCGTCGATATTATTTTGGAAGGATAGAGATAATGGCTAAGGTTTCTATTATTGTACCAGTATACAATGTCGAAGATTGCTTAAGCTATTGTCTGGACAGTCTAAGACAACAGACCTATAAAAATATAGAAATTATACTGGTAGACGATGGTTCTACAGATCATTCTGGAGAAATTTGTGACCAGTATGCTCAGGAAGATGAGCGCATTAGAGTTCTTCATATTGAAAATGGGGGGCAATCTCGTGCTAGAAATATTGGAGTTCAAGCATCATCTTCTGATTGGATTATGTTTTTAGATTCTGATGATTATTACGATTTGAAAGCCGTCGAGTATTTAGTTGCTTTGAGAGATAAATACGCAGTCGATTTAGTCGTCACGTCAATTGTTGAAGTACGAACTTATCAAACAGAATTGAATACTGACGACATTTCTCTCGAAAATAGTGAGAAATTAGATCGTTATACAGGCCTTGTTCGGATGTTTTACGGAAATAGTGTTGGAACACATCCAGGTGGTAAACTCTATAAGAAAGAGATTTTACTTCAGTATCCTTATCCAGAGGGAATGATATACGAAGATTTGGCAATGGCTTATGAGCATATTCATTACTGTCCTGAAATTGCGGTTGGGTATAGAAGTGTTTATAAATACTACCGACGCATGGGAAGTACTGTTAACTCGAAGTACAGTGAACGTCTCTTGAATTTTTACAAAGCCATGGAATGGAATAGAAGCTATGTCGAACGAGACTATCCTAATGATCAGGAAATGAGAAGAGCTCTAAACGTTCGCTATGTTTTTAATGGTTTACATGTCGTTCATGCTATGCTTGGTTCAGACATGTATTCAGATGTTAATAAAATCAGAAAAGAATACATTCAGTATTTTACAGATATCATTTTTAATTCAAATGTGACAGGGAAAAATAAAGTGAAATATTTGTTATTGTTGCTATCACCAAGATTATATAAGAGAATTAGAGGAAAGATTGGTTAGAAACTTATGAAAGTCTTAAAAAACTATGCGTATAATCTTTCCTATCAACTTCTAGTGATAATTCTTCCTATTATAACGACACCTTATGTAACCAGGGTGTTTAGTTCAGCTGATTTAGGAACTTATGGTTATTTCAATTCAATTGTAACCTACTTTATTTTATTGGCGACATTGGGCGTGGCCAATTATGGTACAAAAGAAATTTCAGGCCATCGTAAAGATATCCGAAAAAACTTTTGGGGCATATACACCTTGCAGTTTGGTGCAACCATTCTGTCGATATGCTTATACATTCTCTTATGTCTGTCCTTGTCATTTATGCAAAATCCCGTTGCATATATTTTGGGCTTGAGTCTGGTATCTAAAGGGATGGATATCTCCTGGTTATTTCAAGGGTTAGAGGATTTTCGCAAGATAACAGTTAGAAATATTACTGTCAAACTTGTTGGTGTTATTTCGATTTTCTTGTTTGTTAAATCAGCAAATGATTTATATCTTTATGTGTTTTTGCTAACAATATTTGAATTGCTAGGGCAGTTGAGTATGTGGTTGCCAGCTAGAGAATTTATAGGGAAACCACATTTTGATTGGTCCTATGCTAAACAACACTTGAAACCAGTTGTTCTCTTGTTTTTGCCGCAAATAGCTATTTCGCTATATGTTACTTTGGATCGTACTATGCTAGGGGCATTAGCCTCAACTAAAGACGTCGGAATTTATGACCAAGCCTTAAAATTGGTCAATATTTTGCTTACACTAGTGACTTCGTTAGGAAGCGTAATGCTTCCTCGTGTTGCCAATCTCCTATCAACTGGAGATCATAAGGCTGTAAACAAAATGCATCAGATGTCTTTCTTAATATACAATTTAGTCATTTTTCCTATAATAGCAGGAATGTTAATTGTTAATGATGACTTCGTGCAATTTTTCTTAGGACAGGATTTCCAAGATGCTAAATATGCGATAGCAATTATGATTTTTAGAATGTTCTTTATTGGCTGGACAAATATTATGGGTATTCAAATCTTGATTCCACATAATAAAAATAAAGAATTTATGATTTCGACAACTATTCCAGCTATTGTGAGTGTCGGTTTAAATTTATTATTACTACCTAAATTAGGTTATATCGGAGCAGCCATTGTTTCTGTATTAACAGAAGCCTTAGTATGGGCTATTCAACTGTATTTTACAAGAAACTATTTAAAGGAAGTACCTCTTTTAGCTTCGACAGTTAAAATTATAGGAGCATCAGCTCTCATGTACGGTGCACTATTCGTTGTAAAAACTACAGTGAATTTTACGCCTGTTATAAATGTTATGGTATTTGCTACAATAGGAGCGATACTTTACGTTTTTCAAATACTATTCTTAAAGGTAATTAGTCCAAAAGAGTTGAAACAGCAGTTATTGAATAAGTGAAATTGAAAGGAATAAATAGAAATTTCAGTAGCTTATAGTCTTATTGTAAAATAAACTCTTGTATAGATTAAATTCGCTTTGGTTGATTAAATAGTTAGGAAAGGGAGGATAGAAGAGTATAAGTGAACTAGAAGATTAAAGAAATATTATTTTTTCTCATTCAATTCCATATTTCTTTTTCTTATCATTCACCCTGTATGATTCTTTTTCAAAAAATATGATAAAAATTAAATTTGAAAACCTACTAGTCAGCATTGTTGTATCTGTAGTGGTGTTTTTTAATACCATATCAACTACGATGCTGGATAGGACTTTTTTTCAAGTCAAAGTAAATTTCCTATTTTTGGTTGTATTGCTTTTAGGGCTTCGTTTTTTGTATAAAATGCGGGTCTCATACAAATATCTAATACTTTCTATTCTATTGTTGCTTTCAGGGGTTTTAGTGTATTTTCAAACGAACAGACTTAATTTTCTAGTCTATTCGATGCTACTAGTCCTCTTGGTTAATGTAGATATGAAAGTAGTTTTGAGAAACTATGTGGTTGTAGCTGGTATTCTCGTAGTTGGTGTTTTCTTTTATCGCTGGTTGGCATGGTTCCTAACTTGCAGTATAATCGTGCGGGCGTTATTCGAAATTCGTTTGGGTTTATTTATCCTACGGACTTTGCATCACATTGCTTCTATCTATTTTTAGCAATTTCTTATCTTTTAAAAGATAAATTGATATGGACCAGAACTCTGTTTGGCTTCTTGCTATCAGCTTTTATTATAAAATACTGTGATGCACGTTTAAATGCTTTGTCAATCTTGTTAGCGACGGTTATTTTCACTTATTTTTATTTTAGCAAGGGGAAAAAATTAAAAATTTTTGCCTTGCTACCTTATTCGGCTGTTGTCTTCGCTTCAGTTGTTACCTATTTATCATACAAGTTTTCATGGTCTGATCCATTTTTAGTATCGATAAACAAATTAATTACGGGAAGGCTGGCTCTAGGCAGGAATGCATTTACTACATTTGAAGTGCATCTATTTGGGACTAGAAACGTTCAATTTATCGGATCAGGTGGAAAAACAGAATCTGTAATTGGGTATAACTATGTAGATTCCTCTTATGTGCAGATGTTGTTTACATATGGAATAGTTCCTGTAGTCCTATTGATCGTAATTTATGTTGTCGCCTCGAGAAAACAGTATAAGGATGGTCAATATTTATTCGTTGCGATTTTATCATTGATTGCTTTTAACTGTATGATTGAAGCCTTTTGGTTTGTTCCTACATATAATATATTCATGTTTTTACTATTTACGACAAATACTTTTAGCAAAAAAGAATCAAATGATATTATTGCATTAAATGCGACCTAGCTCTAGTACTAGATATTAGGCTGGTCTAATGCATGATATGATACCTTTCTAAAAAACAACTAACTTTTGCTGATTCTGAGTCGGCATTAATAAGAAATTGTAGAGTTTATTAACGGAGTTTTAATATGTATGACTATTTAATCGTTGGTGCAGGTTTGTCTGGAGCAATCTTTGCACACGAAGCTACAAAACGTGGAAAAAAAGTAAAAGTGATTGACAAGCGTGATCACATTGGTGGAAATATCTACTGTGAAAATGTTGAGGGCATCAATGTTCACAAGTATGGTGCCCACATTTTCCATACTTCCAATAAAAAAGTATGGGACTATGTCAACCAATTCGCTGAGTTTAACAACTATATCAACTCGCCAGTGGCTAACTACAAGGGGAGCCTTTACAATCTTCCTTTCAACATGAATACCTTCTACGCTATGTGGGGAACTAAGACACCACAAGAAGTCAAGGATAAGATTGCAGAACAAACGGCGGATATGAAAGATGTTGAGCCCAAGAACCTTGAAGAACAGGCTATCAAGTTGATTGGTCCAGATATCTATGAAAAGTTGATCAAGGGCTATACAGAAAAGCAATGGGGACGTTCTGCAACAGACCTTCCTCCATTTATCATCAAACGTCTTCCAGTTCGTTTGACCTTTGATAATAACTACTTTAACGATCGTTATCAGGGTATTCCAATTGGTGGTTACAATGTCATTATCGAAAATATGCTGGGCGATGTAGAAGTAGAACTTGGGGTTGACTTCTTTGCCAATCGTGAAGAGCTAGAAGCTTCAGCTGATAAAGTTGTCTTTACAGGAATGATTGACCAGTACTTTGACTACAAACACGGTGAGTTGGAGTACCGTAGTCTTCGTTTTGAACACGAAGTCTTGGATGAGGAAAACCATCAAGGGAATGCCGTGGTCAACTACACAGAGCGTGAGATTCCTTATACTCGGATCATCGAGCATAAGCACTTCGAGTATGGAACCCAGCCGAAGACAGTCATCACACGTGAATACCCAGCTGATTGGAAACGTGGGGATGAACCATACTACCCAATCAATGATGAAAAGAACAACGCCATGTTTGCTAAGTATCAAGAAGAAGCTGCCAAAAATGACAAGGTTATCTTCTGTGGACGTTTGGCAGACTATAAATACTACGACATGCACGTGGTCATTGAGCGTGCTCTAGAAGTTGTAGCAAATGAGTTTGATTGAAAGAAACCATAATCTATGAAATACTACTTAAAAGAAGAATTCCTGCATGATGTCAACGCAAAGAACGCAGGAAATAAAGCACGCAATGACGTAGAAAGTATTGTGAAAGAAGAAGGCTATCATCCCTTGGTCCTTTCTGTCGACAATTGGTATCAGATGAGTACCCTTGAGGCTCAACGCCATAAGGCAAGGGCTTTTGGTCAAGCCTTGGATCAACTAAAGCAAGGAGATGAGTTGCTGATCCAGTTTCCAATGCTTCACCATAGTTTTTTCTCCACCCATTTAGTCAAAAAAGCGCAAAAAAGAGGGATTAAAGTCTATCTCTTGATTCATGACCTAGAAGTGCTTCGCCATGCCAACATGACGTCACTACCCTTAAAACACAGAATTCGGATGTACCTTCAAGAAGCAAGTTTTCTCAAAGCAGCTGATGGAATCATCGCCCACAACCCGGTTATGAAATCTGTCTTGGTGGATAAAGGAATTGCGGAAGAAAAGATTGTTAGCCTTGGCATTTTCGACTACTTGATTCCAAATTTCCAAGAGAAGACTGGTCTAACTAAGAATCAGCCAATCATTGTAGCAGGTAATTTGGCTCAGGAAAAAGCGGGTTATCTTTATAAACTTCCTGCAGAACCTGCCTATAATCTCTATGGTGTCGGCTTTGATGAGAATAGAGCTCTTTTAAACGAAACCTACTTTGGTTCCTTCCTGCCTGATGAGCTTCCTGTGGCCCTTGAGGGTGGTTTTGGACTTGTCTGGGATGGGGATAGTGCGGAAACCTGTAGTGGTGTTTTTGGCGAGTACCTTCGCTACAACAACTCTCACAAGGCGTCGCTTTATCTAGCATCGGGCTTCCCGCTGGTGGTGTGGAAACAGTCAGCCTTGTCTCACTTTGTGCTTGAGAAGAACTGTGGTGTTGCAGTGGAGTCTCTTCATGATTTAAAAAACACGATTGAAAATCTATCGGATGCCGATTATCAAGAATTGGTTGCAAATGCAAAAAATATTGGTAAAAAATACGAGATGGTTTTTATCTAACCAGTGCTCTTAAAAAATTCACAGAATAAGAAGTCTTTTTGGACTTCTTATTTTTGTTACAAAGTTGGTCATACTAGTGTATTAGTTTGCAAAAGAGTGATTGATTGTTAGTGAAAATTTAAGTACCTCATTCCAATGTAAAATTGAAATGTGCACGGAATGAAAATACTCGAAAAAATACAACAAATTACACCGCATTTTTCAGTTTTTCTGACTCTTTTACACCAATTTTTGGAAAAAAGATAAAAACAATCACTTGTAATGGAATATTAAAAAAATTTTAATGAAAAACCTTCGATAAAATCACAAAAAATTAGGCACGAATCGGATTTTTGTGATATAATATTCTGTGAATAGCTATGCCTTCTTGTAGCTGTTAAAAAATCAAAGTGTGAAACTTGGAAGATAGAGAGGACGCAATGTAATGACTAGAAATGGTTTCTTTACAGGCTTAGATATTGGAACGAGCTCAATTAAAGTGTTAGTTGCTGAGCTTGTAGATGGTGAAGTAAATGTAATCGGTGTTAGCAACGCCAAAAGTAAAGGTGTCAAGGATGGGATTATCGTTGACATTGAAGCCGCAGCAACGGCTATCAAGTCTGCAATTTCTCAAGCAGAAGAAAAAGCAGGAATTTCTATCAAGTCTGTAAATGTTGGACTTCCAGCAAACTTGTTGCAAGTGGAGCCAACTCAAGGAATGATTCCTGTAACCTCAGACACAAAAGAAATTACAGATCAGGATGTTGAAAATGTAGTCAAATCAGCTTTGACAAAAAGCATGACACCTGACCGTGAAGTAATCACTTTTGTGCCAGAAGAGTTCGTAGTTGATGGTTTCCAAGGTATTCGTGATCCTCGTGGTATGATGGGTGTTCGATTGGAAATGCGTGGACTTCTCTATACAGGTCCAAGAACCATTCTTCACAACCTTCGTAAAACTGTAGAACGTGTTGGAGTTCAAGTTGATAACGTGATTATTTCACCACTTGCAATTGTAAATTCTGTTCTTAACGAAGGCGAACGTGAGTTTGGAGCGACTGTTATCGATATGGGTGGTGGCCAAACAAGTGTTGCTACTATCCGTAATCAAGAGCTACAATACACAAATGTTTACCAAGAAGGTGGCGATTACGTCACTAAAGACATTTCAAAAGTTCTTAAAACTTCTAAGAAGATTGCAGAAGGTTTGAAGCTTAACTACGGTGAAGCTTATCCGCAACTTGCAAGCAAAGAAACTTTCCAAGTTGAAGTGATTGGGGAAGTAGAACCTGTAGAAGTTACAGAAGAATACTTGGCTCAAATTATTTCAGCTAGATTGAAACACATCTTTGAACAAATCAAACAAGATTTGGAAAGAAGACATTTATTGGACTTGCCGGGAGGTATTGCTCTGATTGGTGGAAATGCTATTCTACCAGGTATCGTTGAGCTTGCCCAAGAAGTACTTGGAGTTCGTGTAAAACTTTACGTTCCAAACCAAGTGGGTATCCGCAATCCTGCATTTGCTCATGTAATTAGTTTGTCTGAATTTGCTGGAAGCCTTACAGAAATTAATGTTTTGGCTCAAAGAGCTATCAGAGGAGATCAAGTTTTGCGTCAACAACCAATTGACTTCAGAACTTCAAGTCAGGAAAAACCTGCGGCTTCTCAACGTTCAGTGTTTGGTACAACTTCAACTGAATCAGCAGAATCAACTTATGTTGCTGATTCAACAACTCAAAATCAATCAGAAGAGAAACCAAAATTAACTGAGCGATTCCGTAGATTAATCGGAAGCATGTTTGATGAATAGGATAGAGGAATAAAATATGACATTTTCATTTGATACAGCAGCAGCACAAGGTGCAGTAATTAAAGTAATTGGTGTCGGTGGTGGCGGTGGAAACGCCATTAACCGCATGGTTGACGAAGGCGTTTCAGGTGTTGAGTTCATCGCAGCCAACACAGATGTGCAAGCTTTGCGCAGTACAAAAGCTGAAACAGTTATCCAACTTGGTCCTAAATTAACTCGTGGACTTGGTGCTGGAGGACAACCTGAAGTTGGTCGCAAGGCTGCTGAAGAAAGCGAAGAAGCAATCACTGAGGCAATTAGTGGTGCAGATATGGTCTTCATCACTGCTGGTATGGGTGGTGGATCTGGTACAGGTGCTGCACCAGTTATCGCTCGTATCGCTAAAGGTTTAGGTGCTTTGACTGTCGGTGTCGTGACACGTCCATTTGGTTTCGAAGGAAGCAAACGTGGTCAATTCGCAGTTGAAGGAATTAATGAACTTCGTGAACACGTTGATACTCTCTTGATTATTTCAAACAACAACTTATTAGAAATTGTTGACAAGAAAACTCCACTTCTTGAAGCTTTGTCTGAAGCGGATAACGTTCTTCGCCAAGGTGTTCAAGGGATTACAGATTTGATTACAAATCCTGGTTTGATTAACTTGGACTTCGCAGACGTGAAGACTGTAATGGCAAACAAAGGAAATGCCCTTATGGGTATCGGTATCGGTAGCGGAGAAGAACGCGTTATTGAAGCGGCTCGTAAAGCTATCTACTCACCACTTCTTGAAACAACTATCGATGGTGCAGAAGATGTTATCGTTAACGTAACTGGTGGTTTGGATATGACCTTGATTGAAGCAGAAGAAGCTTCAGAAATCGTCAATCAAGCTGCTGGTCATGGGGTAAACATCTGGCTCGGTACTTCTATTGATGAATCTATGAAAGATGAAATCCGTGTAACTGTTGTTGCAACTGGAGTTCGTCAAGATGCAGTCGAAAAAGTTGTAGCGCCACAACCAAGACAAGCGTCATTCCGTGAACCAGTAAGAAATAGTCACACTCACACTTATGACCGTCATTTTGATTTGGCTGAAACAGCTGAACTTCCAACTCCTTCACAACGTCAAACTGAAGCTCCTAAAGCATCAGCTTTCGGTGATTGGGACTTGAGACGTGATTCAATTGTTCGTCAAGGTGAATCAGTGGTATCTCCAGTTGAACGTTTTGAAGCACCATCTTCTGACGAAGATGAGTTGGAAACACCACCATTCTTTAAAAACCGTTAATAAAGATGGATTTAAAAGAAAATACAAATCAGGTATTTCAACAGGTTACTAAAGCAATTCAAGAAACCGGCCGTGAAGACGGTTCGGTTTCTGTAATTGCCGTAACAAAATATGTTGATATTGCAACTGCAGCAAATTTGCTCGACCAAGGAGTCAAACACATTGGTGAAAACCGTGTCGACAAATTTCTTGAAAAGTATCATGCTTTAAGTGATAAAGATGTTACTTGGCACTTGATTGGTAGCTTACAAAGAAGAAAAGTGAAGGATGTTATTCCTTATGTCGATTATTTTCACGCTTTAGATTCTTTGAAATTAGCTCAAGAAATTCAAAAACGTGCCAATCGAAAGGTTAAATGTTTTTTGCAGGTCAATATTTCTGGAGAAGAAAGCAAGCATGGTTTTTCAAAAGAAGAACTTTTGGCGGTCTTGCCAGACTTGTCAAGCTTGGATCGAATAGAGTATGTTGGTCTTATGACTATGGCTCCATTTGAAGCTGAAACAGAAGAGTTGCAAAAAATTTTTAAAGAAACGCAAGAGTTGCAACAATACATTCGTGAACAACAATTCCCCAATATGCCAATGACAGAACTAAGTATGGGAATGAGTCGTGACTACAAAGAAGCGATTCAGTGTGGCTCAACTTTTGTTCGAATTGGTACAGCATTTTTTAAATAGGAAATAATCATGTCATTAAAAGATAAATTTGATAAATTTATAGATTACTTTACAGAAGATGGAGATGAAGTTGCTTCAGAAGTTGTAGCTGCACAACCTGAACGTTCACTAGCTTCGGTTCCTCAAAAAAGAGAATTGCCACAGCAAGCTGCTGCTCAAGAATCTTCTTCAGCCGAAGCAAAAGAGAAAAATATTACAAAACTTCATGCCCGTCAGCAACAACTAGCAATTGAAAGCCATCGCTCTACTGAAAAAGTAACCATCGATGTTCGTTACCCACGCCGTTACGAAGATGCAACAGATATTGTTGATTTGTTGGCTGGAAATGAAAGTATCTTGATTGACTTCCAATATATGACAGAAGTTCAAGCTCGTCGTTGTTTGGATTACTTGGATGGAGCACGTCATGTCCTTGCTGGTGAGTTAAGAAAAGTAGCGAACACAATGTATCTTTTGACACCTGTTGGTGTTGTGGTAAATATTGAAGATATTCGTTTACCTGAAGAAGCTCAAAGCGAAGAATACGACTTTGACATGAAGAGAAATAGAGTACGTTAATGTTTCTAATAATTCGTTTTATCCAAAATGCTACAGATATCTATTCACTGATACTTGTAGCTTTTGCTCTATTATCATGGTTTCCAAATGCCTATGACACACAGTTGGGGAAATTTTTAGAGACTTTGTGTAAACCAATTCTTGAGCCTCTAAAACGTCTACCTCTTCAAATCGCAGGTTTGGATTTTTCGGTTTGGATAGCTCTAATTTTCTTACGCATGATTAGCCGCTATCTCATCAATTTGCTGGTCGTATTATGAGCAAGGAACTTTACCAACATTTTGCAACTGAGGATATTCCATTTATTGACAAGGGTTTAGAATGGTTAAGACAGGTAGAAGAGCATTACGCACCGATTTTAACGCCGTTTATAAATCCTCATCAAGTTTTTATTTTAGAAACACTGGGAAATAATAGGGGAGTCAAGGCTTTTACTAGTACTAGCCAAATTCCCTCAGAGTACGCTAGAGTGATTCTGGCGCCAGATTATTTTACGCCAAGTTTGGAAGATTTTGAAATGACCTTACTTGAGATTGAGTATCCCAGCAAGTTTCAACAACTAACTCATTCAAAAATTCTGGGTACAGTTCTCAATCGTCTGGGTATTGACCGTAAGTTGTTTGGTGATATCCTAGTGACTGAAGAAAAGGCTCAGATTATTGTGGATCAGAGATTTATTACCTTGTTCCAGGATGGGATTCAAAAGATCTCCAAGTTGCCTGTAAGTTTAGTAGAACGCCCTTTTTCAGATAGGATAGAATCTAAAGACGAGTATCAAGAAAAAGAAGTCTTGGTTTCAAGCCTGCGACTGGATGCCTTCTTATCAAGTATATTGAAATTATCTCGTTCACAAACTTCAGCCCTAGTTGAAAAGAAGTTGGTTCAAGTCAATTATCATATAGTTGAAAAATCTGACTATCAAGTAAAAGTTGGGGATTTGATAAGTGTCAGACGGTTTGGCCGAATCATCTTGCTCAAAGAAAACGGTCAAACGAAGAAAGATAAGAGAAAATTAACAGTTCAGCTACTATTAAGTAAGTGAGAAGAAATATGTCGATTACACCACAAGATATTGTTGATAAAGCTTTCTCGACAAAATTTCGAGGCTACGATCAGGAAGAAGTTGACGAATTTTTAGATAAGATATATATTGATTACGAGGAATTAACCCGTTACAAGGATGAGACGGAACGTTATATTAAACGACTAGAAGAACGTCTGTCCTATTATACGAATGATATTCCTAAGAGAACAGTAACAAATGACGAAAAGCAAGAGCAAGAACCAGAAGCAATAAATGATTCTATTTTTTATTAAGTAAGTGAGGAAAAGTATGCCAATTACATCGTTAGAAATTAAGGACAAAACCTTTGGTGTTCAGTTTAGAGGTTTTAACCGTGAAGAAGTTGATGAGTTTTTAGATATTGTTGTTCGGGACTATGAAGATTTAGTTCGTAGTAATCATGAAAAAGAGCAACATATTAAAAATTTAGAGGACCGTTTATCGTATTTTGATGAAATGAAAGATTCGCTGAGTCAGTCAGTTTTGATTGCCCAAGACACAGCTGAACGTGTAAAACAAGCTGCGAATGACCGTTCTAATAACATCATTAAGCAGGCTGAGCAAGATGCTCAACGTTTACTTGATGAAGCTAAGTATAAAGCCAATGAAATTTTGCGACAAGCTACAGATAATGCTAAAAAAGTTGCTGTGGAAACTGAAGAGTTGAAGAACAAGAGTCGCGTCTTCCACCAACGTTTGAAATCAACAATCGAAAGTCAGTTGGCTATTGTTGATTCATCAGATTGGGAAGAAATTTTACGCCCAACTGCAACTTATCTTCAAACAAGTGATGAGGCATTCAAGGAAGTTGTCGAAGAAGTATTAGGTGAAGATGTATCGTCATACCATGAAGAAGAGCCGATTGACATGACTCGTCAATTTTCTCCAGAAGAAGTTGCAGAACTTCAGGCACGTATTGAAGCAGCTAACAAGGAATTGTTAGAGGCTGAACAAGCTGCTGAAGAGTCAACTGAAGTTGAAGTTCAGCCAGTTGCTGAAACTCCTGTTGAACCAGCACATGAGGAAGGGCCTCAAGATGATGCTGATGCTCAACAAGAATCAGTTCTAATTTTATAAGAAACTTATTAGAGAACAAGAGTTTATCAAACATATTTCTAGCGAGTAGGAGATGGTGAAAGTCCTACAATCCCTGTTGGTAAATTTATCCTCTCTTAGTATCAAATCTGAAAATAGTAAGATTTGACGTTGCCCACGTTACGGGAAAAGAGGGAAAGAGACTAGGTCTTTTTCCGAACAAAGGTGGTACCACGATTTTCGTCCTTTTTGCGAATCGTGGTTTTTAATTTGTCTATATATAAAGGAGATACAATGAAACTCAAAGAAACTTTAAATCTTGGGAAAACAGAATTCCCAATGCGTGCTGGCCTTCCAACCAAAGAACCTCTTTGGCAAAAAGAGTGGGACGAAGCTAAACTCTACCAACGTCGTCAGGAACTAAATGAAGGGAAACCTCATTTTGTCTTGCATGATGGCCCTCCATACGCTAACGGAAATATCCACGTAGGACATGCCATGAATCATATCTCAAAAGATATCATCATTCGTTCCAAGTCTATGTCAGGATTTTACGCACCATATATTCCAGGTTGGGACACTCACGGTCTGCCAATCGAACAAGTTTTAGCTAAACAAGGTGTCAAACGCAAAGAGATGGACTTGGTTGAGTACTTGAAACTTTGCCGTGAATATGCTCTGTCTCAAGTTTATAAACAACGTGATGATTTCAAGCGCTTGGGGATGTCAGGTGACTGGGAAAATTTATATGTAACCTTGACGCCTGACTATGAAGCTGCGCAAATTCGTGTCTTCGGTGAAATGGCTAATAAAGGCTATATCTACCGTGGAGCGAAGCCTGTTTACTGGTCATGGTCATCTGAGTCAGCCCTTGCCGAAGCGGAAATCGAATACCATGATTTGGTTTCTACGTCACTTTACTATGCCAACAAGGTTAAGGACGGAAAAGGTATCTTAGATACAGATACCTACATCGTTGTTTGGACAACAACTCCATTTACCATCACAGCTTCTCGTGGGTTGACTGTTGGTGCGGATATTGATTACGTCTTGGTGCAACCAGCTGGTGAACCTCGTAAGTTTGTCGTTGCTGCAGAATTGTTGAACAGTTTGTCTGAGAAATTCGGTTGGTCGGATGTTCAAGTTTTGGCTACTTACCGTGGTTCAGAATTGAACCAAATTGTGACAGAGCACCCATGGGATACAGCAGTAGATGAACTCGTTATCCTTGGTGACCACGTTACAACAGACTCTGGTACAGGTATTGTCCATACAGCCCCTGGTTTTGGTGAGGATGACTACAATGTCGGTATTGCTAATGGGCTTGAAGTCGCAGTGACTGTTAACGAACGCGGGATCATGATGGCCAATGCTGGTGCAGAGTTCGAAGGTCAATTCTACGACAAGGTTGTGCCAACGGTTATCGAAAAACTCGGTAACCTCCTTCTTGCTCAAGAAGAAATCTCTCACTCATATCCATTTGACTGGCGTACGAAAAACCAATCATCTGGCGTGCTGTGCCACAGTGGTTCGCCTCTGTTTCAAAATTCCGCCAAGAAATCTTGGATGCTATTGATAAAGTTAAATTCCATGCAGAATGGGGTAAAGTCCGTCTTTACAACATGATCCGTGACCGTGGTGACTGGGTCATCTCTCGTCAACGTGCTTGGGGAGTTCCTCTTCCAATCTTCTACGCTGAAGATGGCACACCAATCATGATAGCTGAAACCATCGAACATGTAGCGCAACTCTTTGAAGAGCACGGATCAATCGTTTGGTGGGAACGTGATGCCAAAGACCTCTTGCCAGAAGGATTTACTCACCCAGGTTCACCAAATGGCGAGTTCAAGAAAGAAACAGACATCATGGATGTATGGTTTGACTCAGGTTCATCATGGAATGGTGTTTTGGTGAATCGTCCAAATCTGACTTATCCAGCTGACCTCTACCTTGAAGGTTCTGACCAATACCGTGGTTGGTTTAACTCATCACTTATTACATCTGTTGCTAACCATGGCGTAGCACCTTACAAGCAAATCTTGTCTCAAGGTTTCACATTAGATGGTAAAGGTGAGAAGATGTCTAAATCTCTTGGGAATACCATTGCTCCAAGCGATGTTGAAAAACAATTCGGTGCGGAAATCTTACGTCTCTGGGTAACCAGTGTAGACTCAAGTAACGACGTACGTATCTCTATGGATATCTTGAGCCAAGTCTCTGAAACTTATCGTAAGATCCGTAACACCCTTCGTTTCTTGATTGCCAATACATCTGACTTTAACCCAGCTGAGGATGCAGTTGCTTACGAAGAACTTCGTTCTGTTGATAAGTACATGACCATTCGCTTTAACCAACTTGTTAAGACGATTCGTGACGCTTATGAAAACTTTGAGTTCTTGACGATCTATAAGGCGCTAGTAAACTTTATCAACGTTGACTTGTCAGCCTTCTACCTTGATTTTGCCAAGGATGTTGTTTACATCGAAGGAGCTAAATCACTTGAACGCCGTCAAATGCAAACGGTCTTCTATGATATTTTGGTGAAAATCACTAAACTCTTGACGCCAATTCTTCCTCACACTGCTGAAGAAATCTGGTCTTACCTTGAGTTTGAAGCGGAAGACTTCGTTCAATTGTCAGAATTACCAGAAGCTCAAACATTCGCCAACCAAGAGGAAATCTTGGATACCTGGTCAGCTTTCATGGACTTACGTGGACAAGCTCAAAAAGCCTTGGAAGAAGCACGTAACGAAAAAGTGATTGGTAAATCACTTGAAGCTCACTTGACAGTTTATCCAAATGAAGTAGTGAAAACTCTTCTTGGAGCTGTTGATAGCAATGTAGCCCAACTCTTGATTGTTTCTGAATTGACCATCGCAGAAGGACCAGCTCCAGAAGCTGCAGTGGCCTTTGAAGATGTGGCCTTCACAGTTGAACGGGCAACTGGTGAAGTTTGTGATCGTTGCCGTCGTATCGATCCAAGTACTGCAGAACGTAGCTATAATGCAACCATCTGTGATCACTGTGCAAGCATCGTTGAAGAAAACTTTGCAGACGCAGTAGCAGAAGGCTTTGAAGCTAAATAATCTAACAAAAATACAGGAGAAATTCCTGTATTTTTTTTAAAAATAAAACTTTATTAAAATATGGTATAATATACCTTATTAAAATAAAAGGAGATATTTATGAAGACAAAAGCACTAGCACAAGTAGATGGCATTATTGGTATTATTGCAGGAGCTCTTTTAGCTTTCTTACCAATTTTTATTATTTTTCTTGCAGCTATTTCTGAAGATGAAGATGTTGCGGGGCTTGTATTGGGAATCATTTTCATTGTTTTCTCTTTGGTGAAAATTGCAACCCTCATTCTTGGAATTCTTACTCTTGTCTACTATAAAGATGACAAACGTATCTCATTGGCGCCATCTATTCTATTTATCGTTGGCTCTGTAGTTGCCTTGATCCCATTCTTTGGATGGATTGGTGGAATTGTCCTCGTAATTGGTGGAGCTTTGTATCTAGCAAGCTTGAAACAATTCAAAATTGAAGAATAAAATATTTATAAGGGAAGAGTCCAAGAGCTCTTCTCTTTTTCGTTGATTTTAACTAGCTTTTTTGTGAAAAATTGTGTAAAATAGAATAGATAAACGAGGGCAACCTCGAAAAATAAAAGGAGAATCCAACTAATGTTAAAATTGGTTTTCGCTCGCCACGGTGAGTCTGAATGGAACAAAGCTAACCTTTTCACAGGATGGGCTGATGTTGATTTGTCTGAAAAAGGAACACAACAAGCGATTGAAGCTGGTAAATTGATCAAGGAAGCTGGTATCGAATTTGACCAAGCATACACTTCAGTATTGAAACGTGCTATCAAAACAACTAACCTTGCACTTGAAGCATCTGACCAACTTTGGGTTCCAGTTGAAAAATCATGGCGCTTGAACGAACGTCACTACGGTGGTTTGACTGGTAAAAACAAAGCTGAAGCAGCTGAACAATTTGGTGACGAGCAAGTTCACATCTGGCGTCGTTCATACGATGTATTGCCTCCAGCAATGCCTCGTGATGATGAGTACTCAGCTCATACTGACCGTCGTTACGCTTCACTTGACGACTCAGTCATTCCAGATGCTGAAAACTTGAAAGTGACTTTGGAACGTGCCCTTCCATTCTGGGAAGATAAAATCGCTCCAGCTCTTAAAGACGGTAAAAACGTATTCGTAGGAGCACACGGTAACTCAATCCGTGCCCTTGTTAAACACATCAAACAATTGTCAGATGACGAAATCATGGACGTAGAAATCCCTAACTTCCCACCATTGGTATTCGAATTTGACGAAAAATTGAACGTAGTTTCTGAATACTACCTTGGTAAATAAGAACTATAAAGCCTAGGATGATTCCTAGGCTTTTTATTTTTTAAAATAGGTGACATGTATAGTATGATTTAGCTTGTCAAAGCTAGGGATAATTGTTATAATAGATAATATGGAGGCTTTATGGCAATAAAAAAGCAAGTTTAGCCTGTGCGGTTTGTGGCTCTAGAAATTACTCGATTAAAATCAGTGGAACCTCCAAACTGACTCGCTTAGAAGTAAATAAATTTTGTAAGCATTGTGGCAAATACACTACACACAGAGAAACGAGATAGGAGAATATAATGGGATTTATTAAGGATATTTTTAAGCTTCTTAGAAACACAACTTGGCCGACTCGTAAAGAAAGTTGGATAGATTTTAGATCTATTATGGAATATACTGCTTTCTTTGTCGTCATTATATATATATTCGATCAATTAATCGTTAGCGGACTAATCCGATTTATTAATATTTTTTAGAAAACAGTATAATTTATTTGGATAAAACAAGTTCGCTGTTACGAAAGGAAAAAAGATGGATAGTTTTGATAAAGGATGGTTTGTCCTACAAACATATTCTGGTTATGAAAATAAAGTAAAAGAAAATCTCTTGCAACGTGCGCAAACATACAATATGTTAGATAACATTTTGCGGGTTGAAATCCCAACTCAAACTGTACAAGTTGAAAAAACGGGAAGAAAAAAGAAGTTGAAGAAAATCGATTCCCAGGGTATGTCCTTGTAGAAATGGTCATGACTGATGAAGCTTGGTTTGTAGTTCGTAATACTCCAAACGTTACAGGATTTGTCGGCTCGCATGGGAACAGATCTAAACCAACTCCACTTTTGGAACAAGAAATCAGAGATATCTTGGTATCAATGGGACAAACGGTTCAAGAGTTCGATATCAATGTTGAAGTTGGTCAAACAGTTCGAATCATTGATGGTGCCTTTACTGATTACACAGGAAAAATTACTGAAATTGATAATAACAAAGTGAAAATGATTATTTCAATGTTTGGTAATGATACAGTAGCAGAAGTAAACTTAAATCAAATTGCTGAATTGTAATATCAGTTACCGATCTACTTGTGAGTCTAGAATCCTGTCAACTAATTTTTAAAAAACTAGTTGACAAGATTCTAAAAGTCGGTATAATAGAAAGAGCTGAAAAACTCAAGGCCCGTTGGTCAAGGGGTTAAGACACCGCCTTTTCACGGCGGTAACACGGGTTCGAATCCCGTACGGACTATGGGTGTATTGCAGTAGAAGTTGAAAAAAGTTTGGAAAAGCTATTGACAAAGATCAGATGCTGTGATATACTAATATAGTTGTCGCTCGAAGAGAACGAGAGACAAAGACCTTTGAAAACTGAACAAGACGAACCAATGTGCAGGGCACTATAACTTAAGGTTATAGTACTGAACAATGAAAAACAATAAATCTGTCAGTGACAGAAATGAGTGAGAACTCAAACTTTTAATGAGAGTTTGATCCTGGCTCAGGACGAACGCTGGCGGCGTGCCTAATACATGCAAGTAGAACGCTGAAGCTTGGTGCTTGCACCGAGCGGATGAGTTGCGAACGGGTGAGTAACGCGTAGGTAACCTGCCTGGTAGCGGGGGATAACTATTGGAAACGATAGCTAATACCGCATAACAGTAGATATCGCATGATATGTGCTTGAAAGGTGCAATTGCATCACTACCAGATGGACCTGCGTTGTATTAGCTAGTTGGTGAGGTAACGGCTCACCAAGGCAACGATACATAGCCGACCTGAGAGGGTGATCGGCCACACTGGGACTGAGACACGGCCCAGACTCCTACGGGAGGCAGCAGTAGGGAATCTTCGGCAATGGACGGAAGTCTGACCGAGCAACGCCGCGTGAGTGAAGAAGGTTTTCGGATCGTAAAGCTCTGTTGTAAGAGAAGAACGAGTGTGAGAGTGGAAAGTTCACACTGTGACGGTATCTTACCAGAAAGGGACGGCTAACTACGTGCCAGCAGCCGCGGTAATACGTAGGTCCCGAGCGTTGTCCGGATTTATTGGGCGTAAAGCGAGCGCAGGCGGTTAGATAAGTCTGAAGTTAAAGGCTGTGGCTTAACCATAGTACGCTTTGGAAACTGTTTAACTTGAGTGCAAGAGGGGAGAGTGGAATTCCATGTGTAGCGGTGAAATGCGTAGATATATGGAGGAACACCGGTGGCGAAAGCGGCTCTCTGGCTTGTAACTGACGCTGAGGCTCGAAAGCGTGGGGAGCAAACAGGATTAGATACCCTGGTAGTCCACGCCGTAAACGATGAGTGCTAGGTGTTAGACCCTTTCCGGGGTTTAGTGCCGTAGCTAACGCATTAAGCACTCCGCCTGGGGAGTACGACCGCAAGGTTGAAACTCAAAGGAATTGACGGGGGCCCGCACAAGCGGTGGAGCATGTGGTTTAATTCGAAGCAACGCGAAGAACCTTACCAGGTCTTGACATCCCTCTGACCGCTCTAGAGATAGAGTTTTCCTTCGGGACAGAGGTGACAGGTGGTGCATGGTTGTCGTCAGCTCGTGTCGTGAGATGTTGGGTTAAGTCCCGCAACGAGCGCAACCCCTATTGTTAGTTGCCATCATTCAGTTGGGCACTCTAGCGAGACTGCCGGTAATAAACCGGAGGAAGGTGGGGATGACGTCAAATCATCATGCCCCTTATGACCTGGGCTACACACGTGCTACAATGGTTGGTACAACGAGTCGCAAGTCGGTGACGGCAAGCTAATCTCTTAAAGCCAATCTCAGTTCGGATTGTAGGCTGCAACTCGCCTACATGAAGTCGGAATCGCTAGTAATCGCGGATCAGCACGCCGCGGTGAATACGTTCCCGGGCCTTGTACACACCGCCCGTCACACCACGAGAGTTTGTAACACCCGAAGTCGGTGAGGTAACCTTTTAGGAGCCAGCCGCCTAAGGTGGGATAGATGATTGGGGTGAAGTCGTAACAAGGTAGCCGTATCGGAAGGTGCGGCTGGATCACCTCCTTTCTAAGGATAAGGAAAGCACATTGGTCTTGTTTAGTCTTGAGAGGTCTTGTGGGGCCTTAGCTCAGCTGGGAGAGCGCCTGCTTTGCACGCAGGAGGTCAGCGGTTCGATCCCGCTAGGCTCCATTGGTGAGAGATCACCAAGTCATGCACATTGAAAATTGAATATCTATATCAAATAGTAACAAGAAAATAAACCGAAAACGCTGTAGTATTAATAAGAGTTTATGACTGAAAGGTCAAAAAGTAAGGTTAAGTTAATAAGGGCGCACGGTGGATGCCTTGGCACTAGGAGCCGAAGAAGGACGTGACAAACGACGATATGCCTTGGGTAGCTGTAAGTAAGCGATGATCCAGGGATTTCCGAATGGGGGAACCCAACAGGTACTACCTGTTACCCATATCTGTTAAGGATATGAGGAGGAAGACGCAGTGAACTGAAACATCTAAGTAGCTGCAGGAAGAGAAAGCAAAAGCGATTGCCTTAGTAGCGGCGAGCGAAACGGCAGGAGGGCAAACCGAAGAGTTTACTCTTCGGGGTTGTAGGACTGTAATGTGGACTCAAAGACTATAGAAGAATGACATGGGAAGGTCAGCCAAAGAGAGTGAGAGCCTCGTATTTTAAATAGTCTTTGTACCTAGCAGTATCCTGAGTACGGCGGGACACGTGAAATCCCGTCGGGATCTGGGAGGACCATCTCCCAACCCTAAATACTCCCTAGTGACCGACAGTGAACCAGTACCGTGAGGGAAAGGTGAAAAGCACCCCGGGAGGGGAGTGAAATAGAACCTGAAACCGTGTGCCTACAACAAGTTCGAGCCCGTTAATGGGTGAGAGCGTGCCTTTTGTAGAATGAACCGGCGAGTTACGATATGATGCGAGGTTAAGTTGAAGAGACGGAGCCGTAGGGAAACCGAGTCTGAATAGGGCGTTTTAGTATTATGTCGTAGACCCGAAACCATGTGACCTACCCATGAGCAGGTTGAAGGTGCGGTAAGACGCACTGGAGGACCGAACCAGGGCACGTTGAAAAGTGCTTGGATGACTTGTGGGTAGCGGAGGAATTCCAAACGAACTTGGAGATAGCTGGTTCTCTCCGAAATAGCTTTAGGGCTAGCGTCGACATCAAGATTCTTGGAGGTAGAGCACTGTTTGGGTGAGGGGTCCATCCCGGATTACTAATCTCAGATAAACTCCGAATGCCAATGAATTATGGTCGGCAGTCAGACTGCGAGTGCTAAGATCCGTAGTCGAAAGGGAAACAGCCCAGACCACCAGCTAAGGTCCCAAATAATTGTTAAGTGGAAAAGGATGTGGGGTTGCACAGACAACTAGGATGTTAGCTTAGAAGCAGCTATTCATTCAAAGAGTGCGTAATAGCTCACTAGTCGAGTGACCCTGCGCCGAAAATGTACCGGGGCTAAAACAATTTACCGAAGCTGTGGATACCTTTATAGGTATGGTAGGAGAGCGTTCTATGTGTGGCGAAGGTGTACCGTGAGGAGCGCTGGAACGCATAGAAGTGAGAATGCCGGTATGAGTAGCGAAAGACAGGTGAGAATCCTGTCCACCGTAAGACTAAGGTTTCCAGGGGAAGGCTCGTCCGCCCTGGGTTAGTCGGGACCTAAGGAGAGACCGAAAGGTGTATCCGATGGACAACAGGTTGATATTCCTGTACTAGAGTATGTAGTGATGGAGGGACGCAGTAGGCTAACTAAAGCAGACGATTGGAAGAGTCTGTCTAAGCAGTGAGGTGTGAATTGAGTTAAATGCTTAGTTCTATAACATTGAGCTGTGATGGGGAGCGAAGTTTAGTAGCGAAGTTAGTGATGTCACACTGCCAAGAAAAGCTCCTAGCGTTTAAACATACTCTACCCGTACCGCAAACCGACACAGGTAGTCGAGGCGAGTAGCCTCAGGTGAGCGAGAGAACTCTCGTTAAGGAACTCGGCAAAATGACCCCGTAACTTCGGGAGAAGGGGTGCTGACTTTAAGTCAGCCGCAGTGAATAGGCCCAAGCAACTGTTTATCAAAAACACAGCTCTCTGCTAAATCGTAAGATGATGTATAGGGGGTGACGCCTGCCCGGTGCTGGAAGGTTAAGAGGAGTGCTTAGCGTAAGCGAAGGTATGAATTGAAGCCCCAGTAAACGGCGGCCGTAACTATAACGGTCCTAAGGTAGCGAAATTCCTTGTCGGGTAAGTTCCGACCCGCACGAAAGGCGTAATGATTTGGGCACTGTCTCAACGAGAGACTCGGTGAAATTTTAGTACCTGTGAAGATGCAGGTTACCCGCGACAGGACGGAAAGACCCCATGGAGCTTTACTGCAGTTTGATATTGAGTGTCTGTACCACATGTACAGGATAGGTAGGAGTCTATGAATTCGGGACGCCAGTTTCGAAGGAGACGATGTTGGGATACTACCCTTGTGTTATGGCCACTCTAACCCGGATAGGTGATCCCTATCGGAGGCAGTGTCTGACGGGCAGTTTGACTGGGGCGGTCGCCTCCTAAAAGGTAACGGAGGCGCCCAAAGGTTCCCTCAGAATGGTTGGAAATCATTCGCAGAGTGTAAAGGTATAAGGGAGCTTGACTGCGAGAGCTACAACTCGAGCAGGGACGAAAGTCGGGCTTAGTGATCCGGTGGTTCCGTATGGAAGGGCCATCGCTCAACGGATAAAAGCTACCCTGGGGATAACAGGCTTATCTCCCCCAAGAGTTCACATCGACGGGGAGGTTTGGCACCTCGATGTCGGCTCGTCGCATCCTGGGGCTGTAGTCGGTCCCAAGGGTTGGGCTGTTCGCCCATTAAAGCGGCACGCGAGCTGGGTTCAGAACGTCGTGAGACAGTTCGGTCCCTATCCGTCGCGGGCGTAGGAAATTTGAGAGGATCTGCTCCTAGTACGAGAGGACCAGAGTGGACTTACCGCTGGTGTACCAGTTGTCTTGCCAAAGGCATCGCTGGGTAGCTATGTAGGGAAGGGATAAACGCTGAAAGCATCTAAGTGTGAAACCCACCTCAAGATGAGATTTCCCATGATTTTATATCAGTAAGAGCCCTGAGAGATGATCAGGTAGATAGGTTAGAAGTGGAAGTGTGGCGACACATGTAGCGGACTAATACTAATAGCTCGAGGACTTATCCAAAGTAACTGAGAATACGAAGTGTGAAGGTTTTCTAAGTATTTGATAGATATTCAATTTTGAGTATGTATGACTCAGAGTTAAGTGACGATAGCCTAGGAGATACACCTGTACCCATGCCGAACACAGAAGTTAAGCCCTA
>AFUT01000008.1 GCA_000223255.2 Streptococcus infantis SK970
GCATTGTCTTTGTCTTGTACACTTGGCGTTGTTGGGTCAACTGGAGTAACTGAAGGCTCTGCTGGCTGAGTTGCTGGTGCCTCTGTTTCTGTTGAAGCGCTAGGTGTTGTTGGCGTAACAACTTCTGTCGCTGGAGCAGAAGAATCAATTGGTGCAAGCTCGTCTGCTGATACATAACCAGCTTGTGCAAGTGCGATAGTTGAAAGTGCTAGTGCAGCTAATACATTTTTCTTGTTCATTTTAATTTTCCTTTTCTAATTTTTAAGATAATTTGATTCTTTTGGTTCTGTTTCTACAACAAATCCATATTTTGAAGAATCAGAAGCTTTTACATCAAAAGTTAATCTAACGCTAGATGATTTATCCCCTCTTTTGACAGACAGGATATAGGAAACCGTATATTTTTGAGTTTCTGAATCATAATTCAATTTCTCTAAAATAACGGACTGTAAAATCCCTTCTTTTGGTTTGGTAAATTTTGCATCACCTTCAGAAAGAAAATCTACTAGGTTTTCTTTTTGCCCGAGTAATAAGAAGGTAAGAAATAACGGCTAAATACATCAACTTCATTTTTTGTTGAAATGATAAGTTGAGTATTTTTTGTTCCTGATATAAGAAATTTACTTTTTCGGACTGGTTTGATAGTTGAGCGAAAGCAAAAAATACGCAAATGATATTTATTACTGACAACACTCCCAAAACACCTAAAAATAGAGAAAATTTCTTCAGAGAAGTTGACCGCTTTTGAGATACGGGAGCCGTAACATCTGTTTGATTCCTTGCATTTGGAACAGGCGGCAAGCGATTAGGTTGTGAAACAGCCATCGTCTCACCTTCAGCTGGGAAAATAGGAAGAGAAGAATCAGACAATCCCATACTTTGTTTATATACAGGATAAATCTGGTTCTCAAAATACTCCCTTTTTTCTTGATAGCTGTAATTTGCAAATTCAGAGCGAGTAAGTATCGATTGAATGAGGGGAAGCAAGAGGTTTTCATAGTCTTCAGTAATAAGGAACGGACTAGCATAAACCTCTCCTTCTGTTACCACGCTTTTCCCTTCCAGATGGGCGATGGCAACTTTTTTAGCTGAAACTGACCATACATCTGTTTCAACTCTCTAAATAACAACTCTGCCTGTTGAAATGTTAGGTAGGGGAAATTTTTTGAAATCCGCTGAGAATAACCTGAACTATGATCCAATACATCGATGATAGCAAGTAACTCACTATCATCCTCTGGACCTCTTCCATCTTCCCAGGTAATTTCTAGAAATAGATCATCTGTAATCGTACAGCGACCTTTATTAAAGAGTGAAAAAGCCATAAATCACCACCCCTTAACTTTTCACGAAATCAAAAATCCATTCAATGATACTTGGTCCTGCTGAAACACCAATAATTGCAATTGCAATTGATACCCAATGTTTTTTCATTGAGGCTTTTAACTCACGTCCACCAAACGCATAAATGAGCGAGGTGACAACGGCAGCTAGACCAAATAGCGCAACACTGACTAGCTGAACTTTTGTAATTCCTTGTTTTGCCAAGTTATCCGACTTAACAAATGGATCGTCCGCATACACTGTAGATCCTGTTAGGAATAGGGAAAGGCTCAATAAAAACATCTGTGATTTTGTTTTTACTTGCTGAATTTGTCTTGTCAAATAATTTTTCATAGAAATCCTCCTTTGTTTTTTGACAACGTTAGTATAATAGATAATTGAAAAAATTTTTTAAAGGGACAATCATTTTTTCAAGGTGAGTTTTAAGAAAATAAAGCTTCACCAAATGACGTATTTTCAGCTTCGACCTCGAATAATATTTTTCTTTTGTCTTCACGGTGATACTCATCTGGTGCATCACCTTCTACCCAAAGATGGAAATGATACTCTTGGTTGGGATCAGATAAGTTCAGAAACTCTTTAGAAATTAAAGGAAGTACTTTATGCTTAATCACTCTTTCAAGTGGCCGTGCACCGTCCTTTATATTTGTTCCTACATCCAATAAATAAGTAACCAAACTTTCTTCGTAAGAGAGAGTCAACTTTTTATTCTTCATTCTTTCTTGAATTTCTGATAGCTGTTTGACAATAATTTCCTTATTCACTTCCTCGTCTAACATGTTAAAAATCAATTTATATTCAATTCGATTGAGAAATTCTGGTCGGAATTTAGTCTCCAACTCCAACGTCATGCTCTTTTCAAACTGAATTTTATCCCTATCGGTTAGCTTTTTAAAATTCCCTTTCAATTCGTACTGCTTAATAATTTTTTGAGAACCAATATTCGTAGTAATAATGACAATCGTATTCTTAAAGCTCACTTGCCTTCCAGTTGAATCAGTCAAACGTCCTGCATCAAGCACCTGCAAAAATAAATCTACAACTTCCGAGTGTGCTTTCTCCACCTCGTCGATCAGAATAACGCTATAAGGTTTCTGTTTAATCTTCTCAGTCAATTGACCTTTCGTTCTAGTTTGACGATCGCCAATCAGCTTTGTGATATCTCCCTTTTGTTTATACTCAGACATATCAAAGCGAATGATTGCATCCTCATCATCAAACATCCCCTCTGCCAATGCCAGGGCAAGCTCTGTTTTCCCAACTCCTGAAGTTCCTAAAAACATGAAGGAAGACAAGGGCTTTCTTTGATCCTGTAAGCCAGCTTGTGCAACAGTTATAGCGTTCACAACAGCTTCTACAGCCTCATCTTGGCCTTTAACACGTCGTGACAGTTTTTCTTTTAAGCCATCTAGCCTTTCCTTGTCACCTTTTAAAATCGTCGTGACAGGAATACCTGTTTTATTTTTCAGCACCTCTGCAATTTCTTGCTTACCTACATGGCCTAACCCATTTGTAGAACAAATTGTCGCTGCTTCATCTATTAAGTCGAAGGCTTTATCAGGTAAAAATTGATCAGGTATGTAGCGAACAGATAGAAGTACAGCTTGTTTTACAGCATCGGAACTAATAGACACCTGGTGAAATTTTTCATAAATAGTTTTAGCTTGTTCAAGAATTTCAATCGCTTGAGTAGTTGTTGGCTCCTCAACTATAATTGGCTGCATCCTTCGCTCTAGCGCTCGATCCTGTTCGACATACTCATGAAATTCATCTAAAGTAGTTGCGCCAATCAATTGCATCTCACCACGTGACAAAACTGGCTTTACAATATTTCCAGCATCTAAAGCGCCCTTATCTGAACCACCAGCACCAACAATAGTATGAAATTCATCAATAAAGAGAAGATTCTCTCCTTTGGTTTCTACCATCTCCTCAATAATTTTTTAAACTTAACAATAAATCCTCCATCCTCATCTGACATTAAGCTAGATAGTTCCAGAGAACGCACTGTCAAATTTTTTAATTTTGGAGATACCTGGTTTCTTAAAATGGCTAAAGCAAATCCTTCAACAATAGCTGTTTTTCCAACTCCAGCTTCTCCTACCAAAATAGGATTATTCTTAGTTCGCCTGAGAAGAGTGGTCTGAACAGCTTCTACTTCTTTATCACGTCCGTACACCTGATAATCTTCCGCTTTTTTTGAAACTTTTTCTGTCAAATTATCTGTATAACGATCTAAATAGGGTGTTTTTTCTTTTCTTCAGTAGTCACACTTAGTCACCTCTTTCTTTTACTTCCTTGATTTGAAGAGTGAGCTTATCTTTTATCGCATCCACAAATTCTCGTGGATTGATTGTCCCTTCTCCAATCTGAGATAGAAACATTTCCCAGCCTCCTGTTGTCTCTGGGTCAGAGAATTCATTGTCATAGAGATAATTGATAAGTAGATAGGCCTTATTGGTGGGAGTTAGTTGACCTGTTTTTTTATCTTTAACAACATAACCCTTACTTTGAATTTTTTAATGATTTCTCCTCTAGTGGCTTGTGTTCCCAAGTCATATTTAGGAAATATTTGGCCAATCAATTGGCTTTCAGTTAGTCTTTTAGGTGGTTTTGTTTCACCCCCTACAATCTGAACCTGCGTATCAATTTTATCTCCCACTTGATAATCAGGAACTTCAACTGGACCTCGTACCTTTCGTGAACTCCATTCAGCCCATCCTAATTTATGAAGCGTTCTACCCTTTGTTTTAAAAACAAGACCATTATTTTCTACTTCAATTGTTTTGGTTGAATAATAACAATCATCCGCAAACATCAAGATTGCCTGCTTCACAACTGCTTCATAAATCAGTCGTTGGTCAGTTTTTAAATTTGAAAGGTTTGGAATTCTTTCAGTCGGAATCAAGGCTGAGTGGCTTGTACCAGATACTTTTTCATCATTGACATAATCTTCTCTAGGCTCCAAAAACGCTGGCTGAAAATGACAATTAATAGCTTTTTGATAGGCAGATAGATTTTCTTTTAAATCGTTAAACTCAAATTGATTGATGTATTCTGAATCTGGTCGTGGATAGGAGAGAAATCCTTCCAAATACAGTCCCTCAACAATGCTCTCTGTTTTATCTGAGTCAAATTTCCAAGCACTTGCTGCAAAACTTTGTAATGCAGACAAGGTAAATAATTGTGGAGCTGATTTCTGATGATTTTCTACCTCAACTGAAGAAATAACAGAGGTGGTTGATAATCCCCTTGAAGAGGCTAAAATAGCCTCACTATCCTTAGTTTTATCTTTTGTGGTGAAAAATACCCCATTTTTCTTATCCTCCAACTGAAGCTTCCAATATTTTTCTGGAGTAAAGTTGCGAATCTCTAAATCATTCTCACAAACTAGTCTGACCGCTGGTGTTTGAACTCGGCCAACAGATAGATGGCTACCTTTTGTTCGAGGGAGTTGCCCTCTTGCTTGAAGATCAATCGTTGCAAGAGGTGATAAATTCATGCCTACCAACCAATCGCTTTGTGCACGTGCTTCAGCTTCTAAATAGTAATTATAGGTTTCTGAAGGTTCCTTCAATTCCTGAAAAGCTTTTTGAAGAGTTTTCTTTGTCATGGAGCTTGCCCAAAGACGTTTCCAAATTTTCTCCTTGCCTCCTGGTATATGCGATAAAATAGAGTACCCAATCCGCTCTCCTTCTCTATCAGCATCCGTCCCAATAATCACTTGATCCGCTGCTACCACTTCATCATAGATTCTCTTAAATTTTTCTCTCGAATCCTTGTCCTCTTTCAGATGTTGCTTAAATGAAACATTTGTAAGAGGTAATTTATCAAGCGACCAATTGTCTGGTTCACTATATTCAAATAGGTGCCCTTCAGCAGCCACCACATGTACTTCAACTGGAAAATAGGGTGACTGCCTAATGACATAGACACCTTTCTTTTTTCTAAATTGTCCCAAAGCTGTAGCGTAAGCTTCTGCCTGTTTCTCTTTTTCAGCCAGAACAACTATAACCATATCATTCTCCTTCTACTTCATTTTCTGTCATTGTAATCTATAATTAAAAAATATTTTGTAAAGGGACATTGACACAGGATACAATGAGTTCATATCAAAAAACAACACAAAAAGTTATATAACTTTTTACACAAAAAAGAGGCTCAAAAAGAGCACTCTTTCTAGACTTTAAGCCCCTTCTTTGGGCTTTGGATAAAATTTTGATTCTGTACCACCTGTCTGTTTAACTGGTAAGGTTTTGTATGTTGTTCAACACTTTTTACAATCTTTGATACTGTTCCATGAATCCGTTTCATAGATTGCGCTAGTTGTTGATCATCAAGAGATGTCAAATTATCAGTCCAAATTGCCATATAGCGAATGGCTTTCTCAGAGGTATCTAAGCCAAAATGCTTAGAAACGAGATAACTTGTCATCTCAGCTTCAAGTTCTCTACGATCTTTTGAGACATCCTCCTTATACGAATTAGCAAATTTAGGATTATGTAAAGTAGCATGCGCTAACTCGTGAATAGTGGTTGCAACGACTTCCCCAGGAGTATTATCTGGATTCAAAAGTATCTTTTGTTCATCTGAATAAAAAGCTCCTTTCGCACTTCTCAACTCTTTTGCATCGTCTTGATAGATTGTTACCCCAATACCCTTAGCATAGTCTGAAAGCCCTTCAAGTACCTCTTTTGTACGAATATGATCCATATTAAAGTCATAGTGACGATTTGGCATCGCTTTGGGATAAAATTCAGGTTTCAAGGTTGTTTGAGACAACTCAAATACTTTATACGTAGCGAATTTAGCTAAGCCTGTGTTTGAATCTCTTTCCTGGAAGAAGCGAGATTTCAATTTTCCTTCTTTCTTTAACGCCTTTTCTTCAGGTGTCGCTTCAGAAAGTCTTTTATATTTTGGATTGCCTTTTCCATTTTTACCTGATTTCCATTTTCATCCAATACAGGAATCATCTCAACCATCATAGGTCTAAACAAGGTAATATGTGATTTTTCTCCTGTCTTAACCGAAAGATTGTTATGGACAACTTCTCTTGTTCGACCTGTTTTTTATTGGTATAGGTATTTCTAGTTTCAAATACCTGATCTGAAGTAATCCCAAGAACTTCCCCCATCGATTGCCATTGATTATAGGTTGCGACTGCACTCGCTCCTGGCCACTGTTCCTGAATCAAAGCGACATTTCTAGGTGAGAGCTCTGGAAACTTACTCATAAAATTCAGATACTCTTCTAACCGTTCTGGTGTTTCTGTGTACTCTCTCACTTTTTGGAAAGCAACCTCACTCAATTCATGAGGCGTTAAAGCAGCATAATCAATGCTAGTTGAGTTTACTTCAGGGGTCTCCAAATCCGAAATAGGTTCCTCTTTCAGAATCTCCTCTACACGCTGAAGCAAATTAGTTTTAGTTTCTTGCTTAGAAGATTGAAAAGCTACCGTTTTTCTTGTATCAGGAGTTTGACCTTCTCCCTCTTCCGTCAATCGAGACGATTCATTTGCTTCCTGGGAAATTTCCTTATTCACCACTCTATTTTCCAGCTGAGAAAGAATTTCTTCATCCATCGATGCTAGTATAGATTGACCGTTGAGTCGACGATATCCTAATCCTAGCATTTGTGAAATTGGTGTAGTCTCATCTCCAATATCATAACGAATTCCCTCCTTAATCAATTCACCACCTGGAGCATAGACATCAAACTTAATTTTAGTAGGAGGGATATAGCCTTCAGTATTGCCTGCAGTTACTTGTTTCATTCCTTCTTGATGAATTGGATAAAAGTCCTGATTGGCTTTGTAAAGCTCTCTAGCAAAATCTTGATAAGATATCAGCTCTGTTTCTTTAAAGGGCAATTTCGGCCCATCTGGGCGCTCCTCAGACCATTGGAGACGTACATGGTAGTTTTCCTTATAGATATGATCTTGTATCCATTCTTTATAAAAATCTGAATTTGTATCTAGGAGATTATCTTCTCCAGCAGCTGCAACAATCTGATCAAATTTATCATTGTACTGCTTCGCATAGTCAAGATACTGATTCCATGCCTGATGAAATTCTTCTGGAGTTTTTGAGATGTCACCTGGCACACCTAAATTATAGACAGTATCTAAGACTTGAGTAAAGGTAGCTGAATCAAGTGAGGTTTTATTCAGTGTGTTCTCTGGAGCTGGTAGTTCAGGTTCATCAGAAACCTCCTCATACTTCTTATTTTTTAAGATAGATAACATTTCCTCGCCACCATCTTTAACATAATCATCATTAATCGATAGCTGTTCAATCTGGCCATCACGTTCACGGAACACACCAAGAATAGGTGTTTTATCTACCGTATCTAGTTCCTTGGTAATTTTTGTCCGAGACTTAAAAACTGATATTGGAATATAGTTTTCTTCCTCTAACTCTTTGAATAGCAAGATAATATCTTTATCATCAGACTTTATAAGACTATCAAAACGTCCACCATATCGCCTAAGATTAGTTAAATCATCAAAATAGAACGAAGTACTTTCTGTTGCGACTGAAAGATCTGATAAGACCTTTAGTTTGTCAAAAGCCGCATCATTATTAGCCAATAAAATATTGTCAAAATGCCCATTTCCTTCTGCAAAATCATGTAAAGTTTTCTCAGGTGTCTGCCCTAATGCAATTGGCTTAATTCCTGTTAGGTGCATGAAGTGCTTTTCTTCAAAATGCACTTGTACAGTCTTATCAGGGGTAACATAATAAATCTTTGAGTTTGCCAACTCATCCAAATAATATTGTGCTGCATTTTGCAAAGCTAGTCTACGGATTGGACGATTTAATTTAGTTAATTCATCCAAGGAAATAGAGTGATAGTAGCCATCATTACTTGACTGAAACTCTTCATTTATGGTAAAATAAAGTAAATGAGAGGATGTCGTAGGACGACTGGTAACAGAGCGTTCAAAGGTGCCAACTTTTGGTACGGGTGTGGGACTGCCTTCAGCTTCGGGCTGTAAAGACCCCAGACTACCACTGGTCCTCTCATTTTTTGTTGCTCCAAAATCACATCTAGCTCTTGAGATTTCTCAGGGGCTTTTTCTTCTGAAGTCTCCATTATCTTAATAGGATGAGTCTCAAGACGTGACATCAAGTTATCCAACAATTCACGATTTAAAACCACTTCTCCCTCTTGCCCTTCCAGATAGTGGAACAATGTATTTGGAGTTACCACAAAACCATAGGTAAAATCTCTTTTACCCGATTCAATCAATGGATACTCCAGCATTCGCTCAATCGATTGTGATAGATTATCAAGGGTTCTTTCACCAAAATAGACGCCAAAACTGTCACTTGAAAGGCTTTCTATCTGCTTGTTACTATTGTAGGCTGCTATTGCAAGTTCACCAATAAACTGGGTTGAAATATCTACTCCCAAAGTTCTCTGATGAGGTTTCAATGCTTGATACAAAGAATCCTGCTCAGAAGTCCCTTTTTCTTGTATAAATCAACCGTTCGATCATCAATAGAGGCTAAAAGTGAATGAATAGGAGACAATACTTCCATTCGTTTAGCGTTGAGGTATTTAGTAGGATGGCTATTTCCTAACTTCGCAAAGACATCATACAGATAGAAATCTGGTGCAAATTCGATTGATAATTCTCCAGATTGAATCCGATTATTTAATCTCTTAGTTAATGCTTCGTTTTCCTGCTTTACCTCTTCGTAGCTCATCAATCTTTCAGCATTCTTTTCTGTATTGGCAATAGATTCTTGATTGCTTGGAATATGTTTGTCTTCCATAGTCAGATCTGTTTCAGAGGATCTAGTCGACTGAACAGAAAAAGAGATGTTATTCCAATTTTCCTTCAACCATGTTGCATCTTCAGGAGAAAGGTGGCTGGTATCAGGAAAGGGACTTGATTCTGATAAAGTTGCTTCAGCCTTTTCTTCAAATTCTGATTCTCGACTATCAGATTTTTCTTCCTGTTGATTCTTTAGAACATCATTCCAGTCCGTTTTATCTTGCCCTGGTCTTAGTTCTGGTAGATCCGAATTGATAACAGCTCCTTTTGTTTCCAATTCTTGAATGAATGTTCTACCTGCTTTATCATTATCTAAAGCTAGGGTGATTAAATCCGCATTTTTCCCATCTTCAAAAAAGTGATGATCAATAGCTACTTGAAGCCCGTCTGCCATTTGTTCAGGTGTCCATCTTAGTGGTTTTCCTGAAATTTCAGCTTGAATTTGAGATAGATGACGCCCAATAGTCGATTCTTTCAAACCATCCATAGAAACTAATCTGACGTCCTGAAGACTATCCTTGTGCAATTCATAGTAGGACATTAAATCGATTGGACTCTCAGTGAAAATCAATCGTTTTGGACTGCCAATATCAACATGAATACCAGTCATAGGATCGGAGTTTTTCATAATCACTTTAGCATATCCATGTTTTGGCCACTTCTCCCAATTTTCCTGTATTCCTTGTAAAGAGGCTCCAACAACTTCACCTGAAGAAGAAAGGGACTTGAATACAATGACTGGCTCAATCGCATTTGTTGAATTTCCGCTATTACCTTCCGCAAAGTTGTCAAGTTTGGCATTAGCTTGGGCTAAAACGCCCTGTTCCAAAAATAATCAATCGTTTCATCGGATAGCCCACGTTGATTCCGTAAGTAGTCTCGTCCAGCTGATAACGGCTGCTCGTATTTCTCAAGATAGTATTTAAAATCCTCTTGAGGCCTTTCAACCATTTGAAACTCTTTAAAATTTCCATCATTTAAAAAATCTACAGATTGGTTAAAATCTACTTCCTTTATTGTCTCAACCAAAGAAATCACATCACCACCTGTATTTCTAGAAAACCATTTCCATAAATTTTTATCAGGTGAAATAACTAGGCTATCATGTTCTTTCCATCGATAGTCTCGTCCAGATCGAACCAGCTCCATCTGAAGCTCGTTTGCAACATCCAAAATATCTCTAGAACGTGCAAATTCAACACGTTCTCTACGACTTTTCCCACGTCTTGATTCTTGTTCTGTCATATAAAATCTCCTTAAAATCCTTCATACTGTGGTTTGTACGGCTCTTTCTCTGCTTGTAGAAATGTTTCTGGATCTAAGTGAACCAATTCCCCTACTGAAAAAGATTCAAATAGCTCAGAATTTTCCTTAAAATCTAGAACCATTTCTAAATCAGAATTTCTTCCTTGACCCTCAAAATGCACTTGCTTATTATCGGCATTCATTGCCGTAATTAACCATTCAGCTGAAAAGTCAAAGTCTTCAACTGCAACATCTGGAAATAATAGCTTCATTTTTCTTCTCCTTTCTCTTTTTATCTTTCTATTCTATGCAATAACCAAGAAAGTCCAGTTAAAGGGACAATAGATTTCCATTTTCAACAAAAAAGTCATTGCTTTTACAATGACTCTTATATACTTTGTCCTTTTTCCTCAAGTTCTTGTCTCTCATCACTTCTCTCACGTTCCATAAGGGCTTTTTTATTTGCACGTTGGGCTCTTTGAAGAGAATTGGTCAAATTTCTCATGAAATCTGTATTGATGATTGCTTTACCTTGGGATTGTTGGACGTTTTTTCTTTGCAAGTTCTTCCTTTCTTGCATTTTATGTGAAACAGCTTGAGCTAACTGACTTTTCTGATTGCTTTCTTCCTCTGGCAATATTTTTTGATAGAGTGATTTGAGTTCAGAAAATCCTTTCGCATTCTCCCGTTTTAATTTTTGAATAGTCGTTTGATCAGTCGTTTGTGAAATTTCCTTGTTTCGACTGTAAATCTGATGTTTCAGCTGAAAAATTGAGATATGGGTCTGTAGCTCTTCTATATAGCTATCTTTCGTGACAGGATAGCCCTTTAGAATAGTCAGCACTCCTTCATCTTGAAGAGGTTGAACTGCCGCTAATTCTCCCTTCAGACGTTTAATAGGTGCTTGAATTGTTAATGAATCAGCCTTTTCTACTGAAAAAGAAACACTATCTTCAAATTGGTTAGCAAGAGATTGTTTTAAAGATTGGTCTGCTTCACCTAGTTTATAATTTGGAGTCAGTTGCAATTCAGTCAGCTTCAGTCTTTGAAGAATCTCCTTCTTTTTCAATTCAACAAATGGCTGATCCGTTTCAAGTGGTTGAATTTGATCAAAAAGAGTTTTACGAACTAATAAACTACTTTGTTTTCCTCCAATAAACTCAATTTTAAAGCATAGCGAAATGTTCCTAACTCCTGGCGCTCTTTTAATGATCGATCACTTTTCTTTTAGCTGCTTCTACAAGATCTTTCAAATCAGCCGAAGAAAATAGCGATAAGTCTCGTAAACCAAGTTGCTTCTTCAGTAAGTCTTCTTTCATCTGACTCACATCATAAACTAATTCCGTAACATATTCAGGACGTCCCAAACCTGTTCCGTGTTTGTCATAAGCAGCATAGACTGGTTTTGTGATTTCAATAGGTTTTGATCCATCTTTCAAATCATAACCCAGTTTTTTCCAGGCATCTAGTGTTTTGATGACACTTGCGTTAGGATCCTGGGCTAAAATTAATTTTTGATTCTTTACTGAGAAATTGGCCAAATTTTTTTCCAGCCGAACATCAGCTATTTCAGGAGCATTCTCACGAAATAGGTGCAAGATTTTATTTGCTAGTCGTTCTCTCAACTCCTTCTCTCGACTCGCAATTAATTGCTGCATATCATAGCCTGCAGCCTCCTGTTGTGTTTTCTCAACACGACCGTCAAGTTTCCGAATCTTCTCGTAGGTTGATTTTTTCCCAGTCGAATAAGCTCCTCTATAGGTTTCTAGGAACTCCTTCGTTTCTTTCAGAAATTCTTGATAGAGCTCTTTCCCATTATTTTCTAAATAGGAGTCCAGATAGCGGTCAAGGAAGAATTTACTGACTGCAAAATCTCTTGCATTTGATCCATAGCGCCATTTTTTATCCATAGGCAAATGATTATAAGCCTGCTCCAAAAAATTTTTTTCAGCTGAAGAACGCACCATCTGATCTCTAAATACAGAATTGATCAACTCACTTCTGATATTGGCCAAAATTTGTTCTCTTCTAACAATCATTCCTCTAGTCTGTTCATTTAACAGGCCATGAAAAACATCACTTTTAAAACGCTCAATGGTTTTTTGGGAAAAGTTCCCTCTGTACTCCATTCGTCCACGAGGTCGATAGAAAATTTTTTCTCTTGCAGACTCGACTTCTGATAAACCAAAATGCACATGAATATTATCCGTGTTCAAGTGAATATTAGCCCACCAAAATGATGAATCAGATAAGCCTTCTTTTTCAATCAACCTTGGCAATGCTTCACGTATGACAGACTTGATAGCTTGCTGATCAACTTTCCCAGTTTCCAAATCATATAATCCCTCCTTGGCCAAAAAATCATTATCAAAAGAGATAACACCCTGCCATAGAAGAGAGCCATTTTGATAAGCCTGTTCTAACTTACTTTTCAATTCAGTTACTTTGCTACGCTGCAAGTAATTGGCTTCTTTTGTAAAAATCGCTGTCATTTCTTCATTTTGATTTTCAGTAGCATAAGAACGATTCATATAATCGATGTACTCCTGGAAATTAAGTTTTGTTTCTGGAACTTCAGCTTGGATTTTTCTTAGTTCATCTTCAGTTAGAAACTCAATATTTTGTCTGTGCGTTTCTAAATTTAATTCATTATCAACCTCGACAGCTTCGTCTCTATTGGTGTAGTCTACAAACCCACTATTTGCTTCTGTATATTGCAGCATGAAGGTAATACTTGGACTAGAAGATACGTTCATTATTTTCCTCTCTTTGAATTAAAATAGTCCATTTTTTCTTAAAAGAGCATAGTCTTTTAATAACGGTTGTAATTCTTCAGGTTCAACTTGAAAATCATTGATCCACCGTCCTGATTGAGAAATGTGTAATTCTTTTTGCTCTTCAATAAATTGCATGGGAATCAATAAGATATTTGGTTCTTCTAACTCTGAACCACTTTCTCGTTCTAAAAAGGCGACAATAAAATCTTGATTTCCTTTTGTCCTCAATTGCCAGTGATGAGAGTTCCCGTTTTCCTTTTATACAATGAGCTGTATTTTACATCAATCGTTAGACCATCTAGCCAAAAATCATATACTGGATTATTTTCTTGAAATACTTATTCGCATCCGTTGCATCTGGAACATATTTTTGAAAAAGCTCCTCGGCCATTCCCCCGAGCTTAGCTGTCCTAGAACCATACTGAATTTTATCTTGAATTTTAAGGCAGCCACTCTTTATTAATTTCAAATGAGCTATATGAGTAGGCAGCCCTGACTGTTTCACCGCTTCATGAAAATCTCCTGTTTCTAAATAGATTTCAACAATATCTACCATTTACTGTACCTCAATGAGAATGTTTGATAGTTTGACCACGTGCAATATCTTCTTGAATGACATCGTTGATTCTTGCCATCAATTCATGCTGTGTAGGATCCAATCGTGAATGAATAGATTCCAATTCTTGAACATCAAAATCATCTTTCGTAATAGCATGAAAGTTGGTTAGCGTTAGATAGAGAATTTGATCAAGTTGACGATGAATTGCCTTGTTATCATTTCCAGAATCAAAGGCATCCCCAAAATTTTTTCCAGCTGAGTCAGTCGCTCATAGAAATTTTTTCCTTCTCCTAATTCAATAAAAAGTTTATAAAAAACTTCAATCAAAGTGACAAGCGTTGCTGAATTATTTCGATACTGTTTCTGCAAAGCAGACGATTCTTTCAAGTAGGATTTTATTTCCTTAAATTTTTCATGTGTTTCTTCGCTAAAATATAAGCTAAGTCTTGGATTCATTTTTCCCTCCTCAATTTTTTTGAGATGATCCTGTCAAATAATTGATTTTGTATCCTGGTTGAATATTAAAGATATATACATCAAATGAGATCTCATCATCTTCAATACTCTGTGCTTCCATACGAACTCCTCTAGCAACTAATTCCACATTTCTAAATATAGGTGTTACTCGATAGCGGACATGGTGGTTCGTATTTTTTATGTAGTTAGCAATCTTATTTTCATAGTAAACCATTGATGATTGTTCATCTTCAAAATTTGCATTTAAAGCACGTGTACCTGTAAATAAATTTTTAGCATTCGCATTCTCTCCACTTAATTGAAAACCGATTAAGTGAGAACGATTATATAAATAATCTTCTTTTCCGTTGAAAATTATTTTTTATTTTTCCATCCTGTTGGTGTAATAGACGAAATAGATTCTCTATCTTCAGTTGGCATCAAATCTTTTCCCAACATCGCTTCAGCAATTCCTACACGATTTAAAAATCTAGATCAGAATATTTTTCCCAGCTGCCATTTTCTAAACTCAATTCGTCTTTTGTAAATTGTGATTTTTCATTGACGACAATCACTTGATTTTTTCCATCATACTCCTTCGATTTCAAATCATCATTTTTCAGAGTAGGATTCAAATTTGAGTTGGATTTTTTTCTTCAGCTGAATCGGCTATGTTCAATTGATTTGGGATATCATTTTGTGTCAAGCCAGATTTGATAGCATTAAAATTGTTAGGTTGTACGATAAAGATTGCAAGAAAAATGAGAATGATGAACAGAGATTTATTCTTCTTCATTTTCAAACACCACCTGACCGTCGTTCAGCTTCAAGTGCCGATACATCATCCATAAAATGTAACCAATTTGTGGTTAGTTCATTTACAATATCTTGTTTAACATTTAAAGCCGAAAGAGAAATCTCATTCTTCAACATCAATTCTAAAATCTGACTTTGTTGTTTTTTGATATCGGACAATGTTTCCGCAAATTGATTATTGTACAAATTCAATCCGTCATTCATTACGATATTTTGAACTTGCGATAACATAAACTCATTGAAACTTGGATAGTTATATTTTTTTGAAATGGCCTGAAGTTGTTCAAACATATCATCAGGAACATTTCTAATTAAAAAATTTTTAGTCATCACTTTCCACCTCCCCTTCATACTCTAACCAACGTGAAATATGACCGCCATAATGATCCATTTTTTTTCAAATTCAGAGAGTATCCTTGTCTGTTTTTTCATTTGTTCCAGAACATGGTCAGAAGCTAATTTCATATTTTCTAAATGAGCCACATACAAATCTTGAGCACGATTAAATTTTCCATACTCAATTTTTTCACGACAGATTGAGAGCAGAAAATCGTTAAATGAGTTGGCTTTATTTTTCTTAGCAAGAGATTTTAGATAATTAATTTCATCATCAGTAAGCCCTCTAATCTCAATTCGATTTTGTTTTATATTTGCCATTATTTTAAATTTTCCTTTCTAAAAAACAGCGCCCTTCTTTTTTCTTTTGTCGAAGCAAAAGCAAAAAGAAGCAAAAAAGAAAACTTCAACCTCGCAACATCACGAACCGATACGGTTCTATTTTTGCGGTTTTTCAACACACTAACACACACAGAGGGACTAAGGTCCTTTTTAGGTGTGTTGTGGTAGAAAAGAGCATAAGGGAAACTGATATCACGTGCCGTGATATGTTGATAGTATCAACGTTTCCAGTACCGGTAATTTTCTCGGCTTCGCCTACTTACACACACATGCTATACTTACCTTTACATACTTTATAGGCGTTATACTTACACTGTTTTTCTTCTTTACATACTTTTACTTACACTGTTTTTGACTTCATTTGGAAGTTCAAAACTCAAAAATCAAGACTGATTTTCAGCTGGAAAGTTTCCTTCTTCACGATTTTTCTTCGCTGCTAAACGTTGTTCTTTTTCATCTTCTTTGATGAGGTTTAATTCCATTTTTAACTCTTCAAGAATTGATTCATACGACTGATTTTTATTTTCTTCAATTTAATTTGAACATAAATTTTACCAATTTGTTTTTGAAGATTCTCTTCCGCTTCTTTACGTTCCTGTTCCAAAAGGGCAACTCTTTTCTTTGCCTCTTCTAGTTGATTATCAATTTTTTTAAATCATTTTTGGCCATGATTACTTCTCCTTTTTTCTAATTTCGTATTTCTTATTTCCTTAATTTATTTCCTGCAAAGCTGGAAATTTTTTCTTTTATAATTTGGAAGTTGCTCCACAAATCGCCATCTAATTTTTTCAAATCAATCACATAAACTTCATGATCATTTTTCTTGATGGTTAGTGTGAAAGAACGTTCATTAATTTTAATTTCCTGTAGAACGAGGTACATTGAAGAAAACATTTCTCCTTTATACCCTGGATTACTATGATAGGTTATTCCATATTCATCAATATCCAGCGCAACCCATTTTTGTTTTCTAAGCAAACCTTTTGTACTTGTGAATACAGTACGATGCTTTCTAACTGGTTGATTCTCCCTTGGTGCTAATTTAAGTTGTTCTTTCATTTTTCTGCCTTTCTTTTTTGATTGATTCTAGTATAAAAGATAACTAAAAAAATTTTTTAAAGGGACAATCATAAAAAATAAACCCCCTTAATTCAAAAATTAAGGAGATTCATTCTCTTTATTCACTATCGTTTATCTTATCCCACAAGGGTTGGAACCAAATAGAGCTTAACAATGGACGATATAATATCTTTGTCAAAATTGTAGAAATTAAAATACTAAACCATAGTACACTCATGGTATCGTAATAATAAAGAATTGTAGAAGAGTTAAGATTTACAAACCACTGATAAGTAAGAAAGGCCGACACAGTAAGTAAAATATATAGAGTGAAGCAACAATCAATCATTATAAAAAACATTACATGGTAAAGCTTTTTAAAACTTTTCTTTGATTTCATTTCATTTTACCTCACTTTAATTCATTTCTACAGTTTCAATAGGGTTTGAAAATTCAAATGTTCCATCTTTAACTGCCTGTTTTTTCTTGTCCAAAGACTCCAATTTAGCCTTCAACTTTTCAATGTTTTTATAGGCTGTTTCGATGGTTCTATTCTTCGTTTCGATGTTAGTATCCAGCGTAGCAATATTCTTTTGATTGGCTTCGAGATCATCACCTGTTAGATATTTTGCTTCCGCTTGAAGACTCGCTTTTCGTGAGTTATCATCTTCAATAGATTCCTTCAATTGAGAAATTGATGTTACCAATTTTTGAGACTGTTCATTCTGGAAATTGATCTCTTTTTCGATTTCCTGAAGAGTAAATTCTTCTCTGGAGACAACTTCAATAGCTTTGATTTCAAGTTGAGGATTTTGAGGAGTTACAAAGAATTGTACAGTGTCCTCTTCTCCAGATTTCTTCTGAGAAACCTTTTTAGAATCACTGGATGGCGATGAAATATTCACATCAATTGAGCTAGAAGAGACTGTCTGATTCGTCACATCGATCGCAAATGCACCAAAATTTTTCGGAACTCCTTTAATAATAACTGATACTTTATTATCAATGATTGGCACAACATCCATCTCTATTTTTGAGTCTTTATGTTGCGCATAGAGTTTCCATTTCAATCGTTTGGCATCGATGCCCCGATCTATCGAAGTCGTAGCATCTTTCGTTTCAAATTGTAAAACAATAATTCCAGTATCTGGTGAATATTCCTGGCTAACAAGTTTTATCTCACCACTGCCATTCGCAAAAATCTGCTTTGTTTTGAGCTGTTCTGAGGTATATGTTTGTCTTTGTGGTGAGAAAATCGCTCCCATCAAAAGACTTAACCACGTCACAAACAACATTGAGAAAATGACCAGTTTTCTCTTAATAATATTCTCTTGAAACCAAACTTTAGTCTTAATAAATGGCTTCAAAATTGGGCTAGATTTTATCTTTTCAATCCAGCGTTTGATTGTATCTATCATAATGGATATATCCTTTCTACTCTATGTAAATTTTTGTTTTTATACCAGTGCCTTACCTCCGTTTCTCATGCCTCTTATATCCTTTCCAAATAAATGAAACCTTACTTTTCGGCCAAACACTTTTTAGTAGCATTAAGAAGGCTAATGGCAACCTTTTCGTTTTGATTTCATTTCCAAAGTTATCACATATAGTTATCCTAAAGAGTGGTACGAACCAGATCGCAATCAAGAAAGTTCCAACCACACCATGCGCAATAGCATTTAAAATTTGATACATACTACCTCCTTAAATACAGCCTAACTTTTCAGGTGCCAAATCCAATGTTAGCCAAAGAGCTTCATCATGGGAAATATGTGTTAGTTGTCCCCCCTCATCATTAAAACGATGTAGGGTAAACGTTCCATCTGATAATTTTCCTAAAACAACCATTCCTTCATTTGTCCTAGTACGCCAAAGTTCCCAATCATTTTGAAAAGCTGTCTCGGCCCATTTACTTAGCTTTACCCTTTTAGTCATTTATGGCCTCCTGAATACTTTTCTCATCTGCTACAATCTTTTCCTCTGAATCTCTTGAAGCATATAGATATTTCTTTATTTTCCCCTTACGAATCTTGATGATAGTTGCAGCTTTTTCAACCTGGTATTTTTCTACCAACTTTTGACCTTCTTCTGTCTGAGTGTCAATGTAAAATGTAGGATAGGAACCTTTATTGGCTGCATCTACAACTACACTTTTTCCAACCTGACAGTAAGGACAATCTTTTTTATAAAATACTAGATTTACATTTTGATCAAGTACAGTATTCTGGTATTCCTTCTGAGTAAGGTGAGGATCATAATCTAAGATAAAATAATCTTTATACAGCCTATATCCTCCTAAAACTGCGAGACTCACAAGTAAAATGACAAGAAGAGCCCCTAGAGCTAACTTAACATGCGTAAAAAGCTCTTTCATCCTATCTCCTCCTCATCTATAAAATCAAATATGGAACCTTGAACATAATCAATCTTGGCCAATTCTTTTATTTCTAATTTCAAGTTAGTGAACGTTGTCATCACTTCTTGAAAGAGTAAAGGATCAAATTCCTCGGAATCCAATACACGGATAATTGGCAACATTGGATAATGATCTCTCAACTCCTCCTGCAGGTAATCTGAAATCATTTTATCATTCGAGATAACACTATCTACTCTAATGATCGCTGGAATGCTAGAAATACTCTCCTCGTTTTGATAAAAAGTTAAAGCCACATCCCCTGCAGAAACAGACTCAAATTTTAAATTATCCGATGAAAGTTTAAAATAATAAGCCAATGGTTCCTGACCAACCCCTGTTAGGTAGTATCCTCTAATGATTTTGAATAACTCTGACATCGACCTTTCTCCTTCCTAACAAACTTTTAAAAGTCTAAACGGAGCTTGATACACATCAGGATAGTGAATCAATCTCTTTTTTCTTTGTTCAGGAAGTGGTTTACGGTAATGTTTTTGAAGATACTGAAAAGCTAGTCCCAAGGTATCAAAAACTAAAACTTTATTCTCCCCATTACAAATATAGTCACCTAATTCAAAACTGAAAATTACGTACTTCATTCTTCTTCTCACTTTCTATTTTGGCCAATCATTGCCAATCGATCTGTCTCTAATTCAGAATCATATCCGTTTTCAAAACGAACTTGTTGACGAATCCCTATAAGTGAGAGAACTAAGAAAAGTCCTTCTACAAATATAAGGCTAAAGAATCCAACTAAAATCAAAATCATATCATTCCTCCATAGATTATTTTATATACCTTTATATCTGAGTAATAATCGTAGATATAAATGTAAGGCAGATTGCGGGTTTTTAAAATTATCCAATATCAAGCTCAAATAAAGATAGTTGTTGTGTTTGTTTAAAGCCATCTTTAACCCTTTCTATCACTCTCTGAGTGAACTCTATACTTTCTTCAAAGAAAGCAGCAATATTGGCCATATAAGCCTCCTGACGTTCTTTCTTCACCTTGATAAGGGAAAGCAAGATTGCTTTGATAGAGGCTAATCTGATGCCTCCTCCACGGCCGTGTTTGACTGTGAAGAAGATCTTTTGTTCTGTTTTGAGAACCTTCAATACTTTGTCTAATGAGCGCTCAGGAATGTTCAACTTCTCTCGTATCTCTTTTTTCGTCGTCTGGATAAATGGATCCTCGGATTGATAGAAACCTTCTAAATAGGCCATTACGTCTGTTTTCCATTCATAGAGATGACTATTCTTCCTGTCAGCACGTTTCTTCTTAAATTTGTACCAACGTTGCTTCACAAAGAGATCTGAAGCCTTGAGTTCCTGATTGACCCATGCTTTACATAAAGTCATCACATAATCACGACTAGCAGCTTCATATTTTCCTGAGTAGGCGCTTGTGATAATCTTATGATATTCAGCTGAAGAGAGTGGCTCGTCTAGATTCGCATTAAAACTAGAAAGAACCTCCTCACACTCTTCCTGATCGATTCCTGAAGAGAAGTTGGCTAAAGCCAGCGTGAAAAGAACGTTGTTTCTTCCCATCAAGGCTTTTCCACCTTTGATATTCCCCTCTCTCATCAGCAATTGATACCAAGGTTCATCGATCTGTTTTACCCCTTCAGAACCTGAAATAACCGTCAAATTCGGCTTTTTACTTGGGAAGGGAAGGTCTGATTGCTTCATTGACCAATCTAACCACTCCTGGAACGAATAAGTATAGTCAGCATCAAAGAATTCAACGTTATCAGTTCGAGGAATCCGAGCAATCCCAAAATGGTTACAGGTCATATCTACTGGTAAAGTTTGAGCAAAGTAATTTCTCAAATTTTGAGAGATTGCTTTGGCCACCTTTACCACTCGAAATTGGGAATGAGCTGTAACGTAGGCCGATTCTGATAAGACAAAATAGGCTTGAAATCCCTTATCAGATTTTAGAATCAACGTCGGCATAAAACCTAGCTCCAGGGAAGCAGTTAAAATATCTCCTGTCGTCATTTCTTCAGCTGCAGAGGTAATATCGAAGTCAATGAAGAATGTGTTAATCTGTCTAAGATTATCCTCAGAGTGGCCACGTGTAATCCGTCGACCAGCATCACTATAGCTTCCGTAGCAATATACGTTAGGAGTCCAGTGTGTAAATTGATCCTGGTTCTCCAGCAATGATTCGACAGAGGTTAAAACAACACCACGTGCCTTCACCATATTCGCTTTTGAACGATAAGCAAATACAGAGCCTCGTTTTCCTTCTTCAGCTGAAGAGATGAGCTGTAGATGGCTATTCTTAAATTTTTGAGTTCTTAATCCGTCTTTTGTAATGATGGATAAGCATTTTAATAAATCAATCTTTTTCATGGTTTTTAGGACTCTCATATCCCTTCACTAGTTATAGTTTGAAGTCAAGTACACTTATAATATATGGCGCCAACTCTTTATATGAGAAGTAAATCATTACCCCTCCTACAACAATTAAAAAGATACTCACCATCCATCCCAAATCAGTTAAATCTACAAAGAAGTCTTTCTCACCACTGAAGTCAAGTCTGATGTCTGTATTTTTAGCTATGATAAATACTCCACTGAACGAAATGCACACTCCTACAACAAACAATACAATAAACCCAAAAATCATATAATTTCCTCCTATGTTCATTCTCATTTATTCAACAATTCTTCTGATAACAACCTGGTCTGTAATAAACTTTTGTCTGACAAGATTCATCATTAAATCCATAAAAACAGTGACTACACAGCGTTCTGTTTTTATCTACCCACCAGCAAGGACCATACTTTTCATCGATACAAGGTGTAACCCAGTTGCAAGCACATCGTCTACAAATTCCAGTTTCCATTTTCTATCCCTCGTTTATTCTCATGCTTTTAGGTAGCTTTTTACTCGGTAAGCAGCAACCTTCAGATAAGTCCCCTTTGCTATAAAATTCAGGACTACTTGTCATTACATGGTCACTTCTTCTCCAGCCTCTACGAAGTTGTTTGTAAGATAAAGAAACACGCTTCTCAATTTCTTTAAAACTAAATCCCAACTTCAAATATGTTGTTACAATAGTAGTAGCATGTTCTTTGGACTCTTCGCTTCTTGTTCTTCGCTGAAAGTTAATCTGCTTATCTTCTTCATTTAATGCTATCTGATAATCAATAAACAACTTCCGCATTTCCATAATTTTATGTTGCCAGGCCAAACTGTAAGGCTGCCCTGAATATCGATTCACTAAGTCCTTCACGGGTTGTTTAAATTTCAGCTGAAGAGGATCGAATTCCCCAAGGTCAGAAAAGGGATCAATGAAACCTAATGGTTCGCTTTGAATTAATTCATTGTATAGCGCTTCTCTGTCCATCCTAATATATCTCCTTCTGTTAAATGCACGTCATTGAGTCAAATAAGCTTAACTGGATGGTTGTAGGCGCTTGTTCGCTGTTTCCATTCTTATCATGATCGATAACGTCAAAGATTTCTAACGTGTCTAAATTCATTACAATCTCTAATCCTAACATCGTTGAACTCCTTTCAAATAGAATTTTAAGCGAACAAAAAAGAGAACAGATTTCTCTGTTCTCCTAAAAATATTGAATTATTTGATTTTCTAAAAACTCTTACCACTTACCTTCTTGTTTTTTGACTTCTATTATTTTAGTAATCTCTCGTATTCAACTCCTCATCATTGACTTTAGTATTGTATAGACTAGTTTAAAAATTTAGTTTTTACATGCTCTACAACATCAAAACTTATCCACGTAATTTTGATAAAAATATATCACTATATCATCTTGTCTGTTATGTGAACTCACTTTCCATTATGAAAAATCGCAAGTGGAAAATATTATCAATTTACATTTGAAATAGTCACAGGAAATGTTTAAATCTTCATTTCATTTTTCTAAATAGTACAGATTTCATAGAAGTCAATACAAAAAATGAGGGGACGAAATCCGTTCCCTCATTTAATGTCATTTAATCACTAAAAATGAATTACAACTCTTATTTATCAGCAAATTTGCGTTTGATGATAATAGCACCTGACAAGATTACCACACCTGCAAATACTAGTGCTGCTCCAGTAGCTTCACCAGTATTTGGAAGACCAGGTTTGTCTTCTGTAGTTGTAGTTTCAGAAGGTGTTGGAACTGTTGTTTCTTCAGTTGTAGTCGTTGTTGTTGTCGTTGAAGAAGTCTTTGGTTCTTCTGACGTTGTTGTTGTCGTTGAACTAGTACTTGGTTCTTCTGACGTTGTTGTTGTTGTTGAAGTAGTACTTGGTTCTTCTGACGTTGTTGTCGTTGTTGAACTTGTACTTGGTTCTTCTGACGTTGTTGTTGTCGTTGTTGAACTTGTACTTGGTTCTTCTGACGTTGTTGTTGTCGTTGTTGAACTTGTACTTGGTTCTTCTGACGTTGTTGTTGTTGAAGTAGTACTTGATTCTTCTGACGTTGTTGTTGTCGTTGTTGAACTTGTACTTGGTTCTTCTGACGTTGTTGTTGTCGTTGTTGAACTTGTACTTGGTTCTTCTGACGTTGTTGTTGTTGAAGTAGTACTTGATTCTTCTGACGTTGTTGTTGTCGTTGTTGAACTTGTACTTGGTTCTTCTGACGTTGTTGTTGTCGTTGAACTAGTACTTGGTTCTTCTGACGTTGTTGTTGTTGAAGTAGTACTTGGTTCTTCTGACGTTGTTGTCGTTGTTGAACTTGTACTTGGTTCTTCTGACGTTGTTGTTGTCGTTGTTGAACTAGTACTTGGTTCTTCTGACGTTGTTGTTGTTGAAGTAGTACTTGGTTCTTCTGACGTTGTTGTTGTTGAAGTAGTACTTGGTTCTTCTGACGTTGTTGTCGTTGTTGAACTTGTACTTGGTTCTTCTGACGTTGTTGTTGTTGTTGTTGTAGTTGTTGAACTTGTACTTGGTTCTTCTGACGTTGTTGTTGTCGTTGAAGAAGTCTTTGGTTCTTCAGTTGTCGTTGTAGTTGTCGTAGTTGTTGTTGGCTCTGGAGTTGTTGTTGTAGTTGTTGTTGGCTCTGGAGTTGTTGTTGTAGTTGTTGTTGGCTCTGGAGTTGTTGTTGTAGTTGTTGTTGGCTCCGGAGTTGTTGTTGTAGTTGTTGTTGGCTCCGGAGTTGTTGTTGTAGTTGTTGTTGGCTCCGGAGTTGTTGTTGTAGTTGTTGTAGTTGTTGTTGGCTCTTCTGTCGTAGTTGCTTTATTTGAAGTGTTTACAACTTTGATAACATTCAAACCATTGATCGGTTCCACTTTTGAAGTATACCCATCAGGTGTGTTCGTTTCTACTACAGAATAAACGATTGGTTTACCATCTTTAATACCTGGCAATTCAGAAAATTCAGCAGACCAACCAGAATCTTTCGTCAACGTCCTAGTCATACCTTCCAATTTTTGACCATCTGCCAATAATTGAACAGTAATGTCTTTACGATCAGATTCGCTATCCCCAACCCATTCTTTTTGAACAGTAACAGTTTTGTCACCAGTCACCCAGAAATTCAATTCTGTGTTTTTCCAGAACGCTGGATCTTCTATTGGAGTTGTAATTTCGTCAGATTTCAATTTAGCGTTGTTGACTACGCTAATTGTTGTCTTAGGAATTAATGTTTGATATTCAACGACTATTGGATCGCTATTTGCTGTTTTAAATTCATCACTAACTTCAGATAAGTTTACAGTAAATCCGTTGCCATCTGCATCGAATTTAATATGTTTCCAGAAATACCAACCTGAAGCAACTTCTCGTCCACCTTTCCAAAGTTTGAATGATGGTTTCAAGTAAGTTCCCACAAAGAATTCATGTGCTGCGTGGTTCGCTGCAGGAGAAAAAGTAATTTTAGAATAATCTACAGTTGGAGCTTGAATTTTATCTGAAACAACTGGGTTCGTGATGGCTTGTTTCTTACCATCCCCGTTGATACGGATAAACCATTTTGTAAGATAGTAGTCATCTCCAACATTCATCCATGCATAGTTTTCTGAAGCATCTAATTTGAATTGTTTAGAGACAAAATCACCAGTTTGATTATATTTATTTAAGATTGATTCGAAAACGCCATGACCCTCAGGACGTGTGATGATAACTGATTCAGAACCTACTCTTGCATTAGCTGTTTTATTCCCAGGATTGCCTGGTTTATTGTCCCATTCAACTCTATACTGGAAACCACCCTTTACGTTTTTGTTCATTGATTCGATTGCTTTTTTGAAAGTAAACGTAATCTTTTGTTGGTCATCGTAATCGTAGCGATTTCAGCACCATTGGCTTGAAGTGATTGTATTGGGACCTCAGTGATATTGGTACCTTCAGGAGCATCGATGGTGAACGTATCCCCTTCTTTAACAGATTTACCAGTCAAATCCCAGTCAAATGAGAAGACAATTCTTTGTCCAGTCGCCTGAGCTTTTAGATTTGATATTACCGGTGTCATAACTGCCGCATTTACTGGTTTAATAATGGATAAACCAAGGACAGCCACTCCAACCATTGCTAGTAGTACAACTAGCTTTTTGTAGAAAGATTTCATTTTCCCCTAGTCCTTTCTTTAATAAAATCTTTTTATCAGTTTTAAACGCCCGAAATCGTTGTCCTATATAATTTAACAACACATACAGTCCCATTCCGATGAAAAGCGCAATATTCCCTTGCCATTTTTCTCCTACTCCTTGGAAAATAAACATGGCAATAGGCTTGGCTACTCCGTAAGCTATCAAATAACATGCGGTTAGGTTGATAGTGAAACGAATGACGGGCTTCCTACTAGTTTCTTTCACAGCAAATGTATATTTTTTATTTAGGAAATAGCTAAGAATTCCTCCACAAATATAGTTCATTGCTGAAGAAAACCAATAGTCTAACTGTAATATATTAAAACAGAAAAACATAATGGTCGTTTCAAACACGATATTAATAATTCCAACGACAATAAATTTTAAGAAAGTTTTATCGAACAGTTTTGTAAACAATTTTTTTCGATCCAGCCCCCAAAAATTTACTATCATTTTGGATTGTACAACATTTTTAAAAAAATGCAACATATCTTACTATTTTTTTGTCCTTTTTTCTACATTTATTACTTCCTAATTTTTCACTCAAAAATATATCTGGAGACTCATATTTTTATGAATGATTTGCCTTAAGTCCAACCATATAGATCCTCTTTTCGACCACATAGACAAAGCTTCTTGTAATTGGCGACAAAATGATGTTTAATAGTGTTGTAAGTAAGAGATCTCTATTACAACTTTATATTACAATTTTATAAAGGAGAAATTATGAAAATCAGACTTGACATTGATGTACAACATAATGAAGAGCAAATCATCATAGAGGCTCCGACCTTGTCACCTAGAGTTCAAAAAGTCCAAGACTTTGTCCAATCCCTGGATCAAAAAGAAACCATCAAAGGGAAGTTTCAAGATCAGGTCTACCTAATTCAGATTAGTAAGATTCAACGAATCTACATTGAAAATCGAAAGGTCTTGGCCGAAACGGATAGCCAAACCTATACACTCGACATTCGTCTCTACCAAGCAAGTGAAATTCTACCTACTTCCTTTATCCAAATTTCCCAATCCGAAATTGTCAACATTGATGCAATCAGTCATCTAAAACTAACCTCAAACGGCTTGATTGAAATCTATCTAAGAAATGAAAGTTTCACATACTCATCTCGCCGCTATCTCAAAGCTATTAAGGAGAAATTAGAACTATGAAAAACAAGTATTTAACGATGCCACAACCGGTATCCTCATCGGTCTCATCCTATCTATTATCTTTTCGTTTATCCACTCACCAAGTAACTACGCACCTCTCAGCCCCAACTCTTTGATTGGTCAATTCATGACCCAACATCAGGTGCATGGATCACTCGTCCTACTATACTGTCTGCTCATCTGGGCAGCGATTGGAGTCCTCTTTAGTTTTGGCGGTCGTCTCTTTGCGCAAGACTGGAGTCTCCTTCGAGCTACTGTCACTCACTTCTTCCTTATGTTGCTAGGTTTTATCCCTCTAGCAATCCTAGCCGGTTGGTTCCCGCTTCACTGGACTTTCATCCTTCAGCTCATCCCAGAGTTTGCAATCGTCTACCTCATCATCTGGGTTATTCTCTACAAGAGAGAATCTAAAAAAGTTGCACACATCAATCAACTATTATCTCAAAAACACTAATATACAAGAAACCCACTCCTTTTTGTGAGTGGGTTTTGACTTATAATTTTTGCTTCAGCTCTAGCAAGAGATTCATGGCTTGCATCGGTGTCATATTGTAAACATCTACTTCAGCCAACTCTGCTAGGATAGGATTTTCTTCTTTTTCATCAAAGAGAGACATTTGCTCATTGACAGTGTTTTGTTTGGTAGAAATTGGATTTTCCTGACCTTGGCTTTCTAGTTGAGTTAAAATGGTATCAGCTCTTTTTAGCAAGTCTACTGGTAAACCTGCAATCTTAGCAACGTGAATACCGTATGATTTATCAGCTGGCCCTGGTTCAATCTTATGAAGGAAGGTAACCTGACCATTTTGCTCTAGCGTAGCCACGTGAACATTAACTAGATGTTCAAGACTAATCTCCAGACTAGTTAATTCATGGTAGTGGGTCGCAAAGAGAGTCTTGGCTCCAATATGCTCATGAATGTACTCGATAATAGACTGGGCCAAAGCCATACCATCATAAGTTGCGGTTCCACGGCCAAGCTCATCAAAGAGAATCAGTGAATCCTTTGTCGCATGACTAATGGCATTATTAGCTTCCATCATCTCTACCATAAAGGTAGATTGACCTGAAACCAAGTCATCCGCTGCACCAATACGAGTGAAGATAGCATCAAAAATGGGAAGACTAGCACTGTCAGCCGGGACATAAGAACCCATCTGTGCCATAACTGCTGTTATAGCCAACTGGCGCATATAAGTTGACTTACCACTCATGTTAGGTCCTGTAATGAGCTGGATGCTGGTAGCTTCATCCATTTGGATACTGTTTGGAATATAGGTCTGTGCTCCCATGACCTTTTCAACAACAGCGTGACGACCATTTTGGATATCAATTCTAGAGTCTGGCCCAAACTCTGGTCGAATCAGGTGTTGCTTTTCTGCAACTACTGCCAAGCCTTGCAAGACATCGACAGTCGCAATTCCTTGAGCCAGAGCCTGTAGACGTTGGATATACTTGCCAACCTCCTCACGAATACGCATAAAGATTTCGTACTCTAGATTTGCTGATTTCTCACGCGCCTCTAACATTTCTCCCTCGATACGTGCTAACTCCTCTGTCCCAAAACGCTCAGAGTTTTTCAGCGTAGCCTTGCGGAAAAAGTGGGCTGGTACATGGCCTAGCTGCGAGTTGGTCACATGGAAATAGTAGCCGTCTTTTTTATTGTAGTCAATCTTGAGAGTATTGATGCCCGAGTTTTCTCTTTCCTTGGCCTCAATCTCAGCAATCCAGCTGGTCCCTTCTCTCAGCACACGACGGTATTTATCCAAGGTCTCATCAAAGCCCGTTCGGATAATGCCACCTTCGGTAATCACGTGGGGAGCCTCAGGAGCAATGGCTGCACTAATGAGATTTTCCAACTCTGGGATAGCATCCAGTTGTTCAATCAGATAAGCTAGAGCTGGTTGCTCCATTGCTTCTAAAATAGCGCGAATTCGAGGAACACTTCCCAAGGTAGTCGCTAATTGCAAAAGATCTTTAGGATTACTTTTCCCAAAAGAAACACGACTAGCCAGGCGCTCAATATCGTAGACTCCCTTGAGGCTTTCTGTCAAATCACTGCGCTCAAAGAAATAGTCCAGAAAAACTTGCACAACCTCCTGACGTTCAAGGATACGGTCCTTATCAATCAAGGGACGCTGAATCCAAGAACGTAGAAGACGCATACCCATTGCAGTTTTAGTCTCATCTAGCAACCAGAACAGGCTACCTTGTTTCTTACCTGAGCGAGCATTTTCAACCAAATCAAGACTAGCCTTGGTCGCAAAATCCATCTGCAAGAAATCTTTGATTTCATAACGAATAACAGGTTTTAAGTGATTCAACTCTCTCATCTGCGTCCGATGAACATACTGAAGAAGTTTCCCACTAGCTGCTCCTTCAACAGTTGCCAATCTTGAATCCAACAGATGAACGTCTTCATATGTTTCTTGTTCATAGGAAAGCACTAGATTCATTTGACGACTGAGAATCTGTTCTTCCGCTTCAGACAAGTCGTAACCAATCACCACTTCTCTGGCCTTGAGATTACGGATTTCACCACAGACTAGAGAGAAATTTGATAATCCCGTTACATAGAAATCACCTGTCACTAGGTCCATATAGGCTAGTCCATACTGAGAACCTTCACGATCAATAGCCACTAAAAAGTTATTGTGACTATCTGGCTTACTACTATCAACCACTGTTCCTGGTGTAATGACCTGAACAACCTCGCGCTTAACGACACCAACAGCTTGCTTAGGGTCTTCCATCTGTTCAGCGATGGCAACCTTGTATCCACGTTCAACTAGAACGTCAATATATTGTTGGGCAGAGTGATAAGGAACTCCAGCCATGGGAATCGGATTTTCAGCATTTTTGTTGCGACTGGTTAGTGAGATCTCTAGTATCTGTGCAGCATTGACTGCATCTTCATAAAACAACTCATAAAAATCACCCATACGAAAAAGCAAAAAAGCATCGGGATATTGTTTTTTGATATCCACATACTGTTGCATACCAGGTGATAATTTTTCAGTAGTCATTTACTCTCTCCTTGTAAAAACAGTCCTGAGAGAAGCTCTCAAGACCTTATCTATCTTCCATTAACTCTAGTAAGCGTTCTTCCATGACTTTAGCTGCATGTTGATCCTTACAGATAACCAACAAGGTATTCGCTCCGGCAACAGTACCTAAGATCCATCCATCTTTATTTGAATCTACTACATTGGCTAAAACGGATGCTTCTCCAAGTTTAGTGTGGAGAACCAGGGTGAATTCGGCTCTTGCAACACCCTCTAAGTGATGTGAAAGGAATTCGACCAGATCAATCTTCTCTGTCTCATTTGCTAGTACATAGTAAACAACATCGTTTTTCTTAACTTTGGTTAAGCCAAGCTCTCGCAAATCACGGGATAATGTCGTTTGTGTCACAAAGACATCACAGGCTTCCAATCGATCTTGAATTTCCTTTTGAGTTCCTAATTTTTCTTCTGTAATCATTCGCTTGATGAGCTGATGACGTTCTCTTTTTCTCATAAGATCCTTTCGAGTGCATATTTATTACATTTTACATTTTTTAGTAAGAATATTATATCAAAAAAACTGGATATTTCAAAAAATTTTCGTCTTTCCTTAAATTTGTGATAGAATAGTAGAAAAGCCCAAAAGGAGCCTAAAATGAATACAAAAGAATTGATTGCTAGTGAATTAGCTGGCGTCATCGATAGCCTAGACCAAGAGGCTATTTTAAATTTACTAGAAACACCTAAAAATTCAGATATGGGAGACATCGCCTTCCCTGCCTTCTCATTGGCAAAGGTTGAACGTAAAGCTCCTCAAATAATTGCTGCTGACATCGCTGAAAAGATCAATATCCAAGCTTTTGAAAAGGTTGTAGCAACAGGCCCTTACGTCAACTTCTTCCTTGATAAGGCTGCCATTTCTGGTCAAGTTCTACAAAACGTTATCACTGAAAAAGAGCACTACGCTGACCAAGAGATTGGCAATCAAGAAAATGTTGTCATTGACATGTCTAGCCCTAATATCGCTAAACCATTTTCAATCGGGCACCTTCGTTCAACAGTTATCGGAGATAGCTTGTCACATATCTTCCAAAAAATCGGCTATAAAACTGTCAAGGTCAACCATTTGGGAGACTGGGGTAAACAGTTTGGGATGTTGATTGTTGCCTACAAAAAATGGGGTAATGAAGAAGCTGTTAAAGCTCATCCAATCGATGAACTCCTCAAGCTCTATGTCCGCATCAATGCTGAAGCTGAAAATGACCCTAGCTTGGATGACGAAGCACGCGAATGGTTCCGCAAACTGGAAAATGGAGATGAGGAAGCTCTCGCTCTCTGGCAATGGTTCCGTGATGAAAGTTTGGTGGAATTTAACCGCCTTTACGATGAATTACAAGTTGAATTTGACAGCTACAACGGAGAAGCCTTCTACAATGACAAGATGGACGCAGTTGTAGACATCCTCGCTGAAAAAGGACTATTAGTCGAATCAGAAGGTGCCCAAGTTGTCAATCTTGAAAAATATGGGATTGAACACCCAGCTCTTATCAAGAAATCTGACGGTGCGACTCTCTACATCACACGTGACTTGGCTGCGGCTCTCTACCGTAAAAACGAATATCAGTTTGCCAAATCAATCTATGTTGTTGGTCAAGAACAATCTGCTCACTTTAAACAACTTAAGGCTGTCTTGCAAGAAATGGGCTATGATTGGAGCCAAGACATTGTCCATGTTCCGTTTGGTTTGGTAACAAAAGAAGGGAAAAAACTTTCTACTCGTAAAGGAAATGTTATCTTGCTTGAGCCAACTGTCGCAGAAGCAATCAGCCGTGCTAAAGCGCAAATTGAAGCCAAAAATCCTGAACTCGAAAATAAAGACCAGGTTGCTCATGCTGTTGGGGTCGGTGCCATTAAATTCTATGACCTTAAAACCGACCGTACAAATGGCTACGACTTCGACCTTGAAGCAATGGTATCCTTTGAAGGCGAGACTGGCCCTTATGTTCAATATGCCTATGCACGTATCCAATCGATCCTACGTAAAGCCGACTTTAAACCTGAAGCAAGTGCTAACTATAGCTTGAACGATGCTGAAAGTTGGGAAATCATCAAACTAATCCAAGATTTCCCACGTATTATTAAACGTGCAGCTGACAACTACGAACCTTCAATCATCGCTAAATTTGCGATTAGCTTGGCCCAAGCCTTTAACAAATACTATGCCCACACTCGTATCTTGGATGAAAGTCCAGAACGTGACAGTCGTCTAGCCCTCAGCTACGCAACTGCAGTCGTCCTCAAAGAAGCCCTTCGTTTGTTGGGTGTAGAGGCACCAGAGAAGATGTAAATCGTTACAAGAGACTGGAACTAAAGTTCCTAGTCTCTTGACGGCAATCGCTACCGGGCGACTTGCCTAAACACTTCACTAGTCATTCGATAGAAATATTATCGATTTCTACCGAATGACGTCGTAATCTTCAAGCTATTGGAACTAAAGTGCCTAATTGTTGGACGCTAGCCACTTTTATGCGGACTAGCTAACTGCTTCACTAGTCGTGGTTCCTAAATATAATCGATTTAGGGACCACGACGTCGTAAATGAGGCGATTTACCAAACGCCTTACTAATGCATCCAAATAAATAATATCGACTTATTTGGATGCATGTCGTGATCTATTAAATTAATTTATTACTAAGCAAGCTAAGTAACTAACGCCAAATCCTATTCGGGCTTTGGCTAGGCGCTTACAGTACTATCACTCGAAAAATAAAAAATTTACTTTTATCTTACCACCTACTTCTTTATCACCTAGGGAGAATTTTTATGAGCCAATACGCTTATATCTTAGTTGTTATTAGTCTTCTTTTTCTCTTTCTTGTCAACAAATATGAAAAAGAGAAACTTCAAAGACTGCTTCAGGACCAACTATTGAAAGATCCAGCTTTTCGTGCAACTATCACAGAGAAAATCCAAACGATAGAAAATATCAATGATGTCATTGACTACATCAATAAAACTACCGTTTAGGAATTCCAATTGCAAAAGAAATCGTTGACGAAATTCGCAACTAACAAAAAGACTCGAGATGCATTTCTCGAGTCTTTTTATTTATTTCTGACAGCTAAGATTTCTACCAGGATAACAATCCCTAAGGATACCATGGTTCCAAATGGTGCTGCATTTTCATCAAAAATTTTCTCAGAGAACAGTAGCAGAGCAATCGCTAATAGTAGCAAAGCACTGCATAGCATAATATCCTTGAAGCTTGGTTTGCGTTTTATATACTTTAAAAATGATTTCTGTAGTTTACTCATTTTGATTGTCCCCTTTGAAGTAAATCCTTTATCCATAGAATAAAACTCTTCCTCAGAAAATCTAGCCTCTTATAAGGCTTCTAATTCATACAAGTCTGCAATAATCCCTGCAACCTTTTTGATATCTCCCAACATTCCACGCATCTCAAAGTCAGCTAGGACTGGAAAACCAAAGCGCTGGCTGTATTGTTTAGCAGTTAGACAGTATTGGTTGTTGAAGTTACGATTCCCAGATCCTACGACACCAAAACACTTGCTAGCATTGTCGCCATAAGCAATAAAGTCACCTACTGGAGTGGTCAAGATTTCCACATCTCCATTGTCAACGCCATTTCCACCTTCGAGGTAAGTCGGTAGAAAAGCCACATATGGGTTGGTCATCTCAAAGAAGTCTTCTCCTTCCTTGACCAAGTCTTTAATATGAATTTTTTCCACATCAATATTCGCATACTGCTCCAACAAATAAGCTTTCAAACGTGTTACGAAACTCTCCGTGTTCCCGCTCAGACTGATATAAACTAAGGAAATTTTTTTCATCTTTCCCTCCCTCTTTCTCGAATCCAAAAAATAACTACCAAGATTGTATCTTGATAGTTATCCTTTGTCAACTCTTAGACGAGTTCTTCCTCTTGAGATTCTGTTAATTCTTTTTGTTGCTGCCATATTTTATAGAAGACGATTCCTAAAAAGATAACATTGATGACGATGAAAATAATAGTGGTTACTTTTGACATGACTTCCATTCCTAAACGTAGGGTGTCGTCTTTAATCAATTGCATAGCATCTTGTAGATTCATATTGTCATGGACTAGTCCAACAATAGCTAGCAAGGCATAGCCAACATAAGTGTAGTTTGCCAACTGCAAGTTCTTACGAATTAAGAAAACAAAGGCTACTACAACTAGGATAGCAGATAGAATGATGAGTATCGTGTTAAAAATAGAGTGAGATGACTCAGACACTTGGTGGGCATAGTTAACAGCATCTTCTATTTGTTGAGCACTGAGTGTCCCAACATTTTCTTGGCTAGCACGAAGGGCGTCCTTACTAGGTACTGGAGTGAGTATTCCAACTACTGCCAAGGCTGAATTAATCGCTGATAAGACTAATAAAACCCATAGATAGATTGGTTTATTTTTCATAAAAGCAACCTCCTCATATTTTTGGACTTATTATAGCATATTTTAAAATGGATAACAAAAGTTAGAGGGTGACTTCAATCTGCTTGCGGTAGGCTTTCGGAGACTTTCCACATAGTTTTCGAAAGACCTTGTAGAAATAGCCTACATTACTGTAACCAACCGTATAGCAAATGTCCTCAATACTATCATTTGTAGATAGTAAGAGTTGCTGGGCCGCCTTAATACGTTGCTTATTGAGAAGCTCCGCAAAGGTTGAATTGGTTTCCTTCTTGATTAACTGACCTAAGTAAACAGGATTGATAAAGAGATCTTTGCTGATATCCTTGAGAGAAAGGTCTTTTTGGTAATCTCTACCAATGACCTCTAAGACACTGACGACATTTTCATTCATGCGGTATTGACCAAAGAAGGACGTCAAGGTTTCTTTTGTATAAGCCACTAAGTCTTCAAAGCTAGTAATAGCATGAATCCTCTTGACAATATCTGTCATATCATCTGCCTTCAAATGTTCAAAGAGATGGAAGACATCCATAACAAACTGAGTAAAGAGTTGCTTGGTGATAGATACCCTCGGTGTGTTTTCCAACACAATCTTCTCAAGCAAATTTAACTCCTCGATAATCTGTTGAAGATTGCCCTGAATAATAACTCGATAGATGGGTTCATAATAAGAAAAGAGACTTTCAGACTGATCGAGGTTTACAGTTCCATAGAAGAGTGCCTTCTCAACATCAAACTTCCACTTTTCAAAGTTTTCCTGATAAGGTGACTCAAAAGGCATGACAAGTAGACCGTCGAATTTTTGAGTTGCAATCACAATCTGCCAGTCCTGACCTAGAACATAGTAAGGAATGACAAAATCCCCTTGTTTCTCTTGGGAGAGTCCAATCCACCAGTTTTCTTTTTGAGACAGGTGCGCTTTAAATGCTTCGTCGTCTATCTTTTGGCTCAACATTTCTGGTTCATGCACTTTCTCACGAAGCTGACCAAGGATTTTCTCAAGTAAATGCTCCAGTTCAACCTTATCAACTGGTTTGACAAGATAATCTACAACATTGAGGTTCATGGCTTTCTTGACATATTCAAATTCTTGATAGCCGGAAAGAAGAATATAGTAAGCCTCTGGCAAGAGTTCCTTCATTTCCCCAATCATTTCAAGTCCTGTCTTGTCAGGCATGTTGACATCAGAAATGACGATATCTACGGGATGCTCACGAACATAGTCCAAAGCGTCGTCAGCATGGTTGGCTGTTGCGACAACTTCCATATCCCACTTATCAAAAGGAATCAAACGTTTGAGTCCTTCCGTAATCATGTACTCATCATCAACTAATAGTACTTTATACATGTTTATCCTTTCTCTTCGTCCTGAATGGTGATTCTATATTGAACACCTTTTTGTTCAGCTGATTCTACACTAATGTTATAGCGATCTCCAAAGTAGAGCACAAAACGTTCGTGGATATTCACAATCCCGATTGACTGTCGTTTCCCACTATAATCTGCTGTGTGTTCAAAGGTTCTTTGAGCCAGTTTAGCTTGAATTTCTGCTAGTTTTTCAGCAGACATCCCACGACCATTATCGGTTACCAAGATTTCGACATAGCCATCTTTCTTCAACCCCTTGATACTGATAACATTATCTGTTCTTTTGTGATCAACTCCATGAGCAAAATAGTTTTCCACCAATGGTTGGAGGGTGAACTTTGGAATGCGCATTTCTTCCAATTCAGGATCAATCTTAAATCCATAGGCAATGGATTTTGGATAGCGAACCATACAGAGATAACTGTACTTCCGACAAAACTCCACTTCTTGTTTGAGTGTCGTTTCTCGCTCGTCAGAGATATTATTGCGTAGGAGACTACTGAACTCATAGATGATATCTGCTAGTTCATTTTGGTTTTCCATTACTGCGTACATTCTCAAAAATTCTAGAGTATTGTACATGAAATGCGGATTAATCTGAGCTTGTAGTGCTCGCATGTTGGCATCTTTTTGATTGAGTTCCAATTGATAAATATCATGAATATTACTTTCCAGTCGATCCAACATATCATTTGTCGACTCGGCAATTAGAAGCAACTCCTGATCCTTTTTATCTGTATCAATTCTCTTGGTCTGCTCTCCCTTAGTAATGGCTTGAATGGAATCCACCAAGTCCACAACCTGATGTTGATAATCAGAGAAGGTTCTTCTTAGGGTGATATATAAGATGATGATAAAGAGAGAACTCAAACCAACGATGAGAGTTGAACTCGCTAAACTACCATTTAAAACATAATTTTGAGGTACGGCCACTTGAACCTGATAGCCGTGTGCTGTTGTTCCTACAAGCCAAGACCCTCTAGTCCCTTCTTCTCCCATATGAAACATGTCTGTTTCATATGGTGCAATGACAGTTACTGCTACAGGAATTGTTCCCCTGGTATTGTCAATCGCCTTATAGAGGAATTCTGGTTCTACGGAAATATAAATGACCCCTAGAGCTTGGTCCGAGATGGGATCAGACACTGGAACAGCGAAACTATTGGCGTCTGGTTTAAAGCTCTCAGCTGGAATCTTCTGTCCACCTCGGTTTCCTCTTTTGGAAACAAATACATCTGTTGAATCCTGTAGAACAATCGAAACACCCGTTACAAAATCGTTTCGCACGTATATATCATCAATATTTTCATAAATAGAAACAGAAATATAAGGCGACGCCTTGCGTTCCAACTGCCAATACAAATAATCCGGTGTGCTGAGGCTAAAATATTTGTAAATCCCTTCGATGCGGGCTTGATTCTCGACCAATCCCTGAGCTAGGCGGGTTGATTCTCGATAATAGTATTCAACCTCATCAACTGTTCGAGCGAGAACTCGCTGACCGACACGATTGGCTTCCCCTTCACGCATATCCCAGTCTACATAAGAAATCAAGAGAGCAAAGCAGGAAATGATGATAATCATTACCAGACTATAGATTCTTAGGAGTGAATGGAGGCGAAATTGTTGGGTCTTATTTGGTTGCCAATTTTTCATGAATACTTTCATAAACAGGCTCCAATAAATCACTAATAAAGAAGTGCCACATTCCAATGCCTACAAAAGCAATGAGGGCTGGCATATAGAAACCAATAATGGCTAACAAGACGCTACCAAAAAGAACCTTGGCCACTGCTGATAAACTCATAAAAATTCCGATAAAGGCAAGCTTTAGGGTGTTTTTATAGGATAATTCAAAGTAAACTTGCAACTTTAAAGATACCGTATAGGCCAAAAATACCAAGGCTACTAAAAAGATATTTAGAAAGGTTGCTGCCAAGTGAATAATAGTCTGGTTTGGCAATTGAATCATCAGATACAAACCGTAAATCAAGATTAAATCAATCCCTATAAAGGTGTAGAAACTGAGATTGCTTTTGATGAAATTGCTCTTAAACAAAGACCAGGCTTCCTTGAAACGATAAGCACGATAAGAATAACCGTGTTCTGCATATAAACTCATGAGAGTTGCACTAGCGGGCGCTATACCAAAGACCACTCCTCCTGCTAGTGTCAATAACCAAAAATAAGCCGTCGCAATCATCCCCAAAAAGAAACGATGAAAGACTAGCTCAATGAAATTTCCCACGGTTTGCCTCCTATAAATTAATCTAGTTTTATTATAACATATTTCAAGCGCTCTCAAAAACAGAAGCAGTAAAAAGGGCAAGAGAATTTAACTCATTACTTTTTTAGAAGTAAGCTTGGAGTAGGGGTCATCCTTGTTAAAAGTGTACAAACACCAAACTATAAAAAATTACATTTATTGGTTTAACAATGATGTTTGTGCTATAATAAATATAGAAAGAGATACCGATTAATAATCAAAGAACAAAGGCTTTACCAGGGCAGATGGATATGTTTGAAAATTAGATAATTACTATTCAACTTAATTATTGGTTTGACAAAATAACGAAAGGAGTATGGACCATGACTATTTTTATTTTAAGAACTACCGTGTTTTGGATTGCTCTTATTTTGAGTCTTTTCTCTGATAAATTGTTCAAACAACAATATGTAAAAATCATAAAAATAATTTGCGCTATAATCATGTTAGTCGTATCATTATCATATCTGTTCTAAGTTATTTTAAGAATACAGGACTTTGTTTGTCCTGTATTCTTTTTTTCTCTATAAAACATGCATTGATAAAAACGAATAACAAAAACACCCCCGGTTAGGGAGTGTTTTCAAGGAAAATAGCAAGATTACCTAAATTTTATTATTTAGCGTCGTCTTTTTAAAGATGTTTTTAACACCTTCAACAGCGCCTTCAATAGCGTCTTTTGCATCTTCAGCGACTTCTTTCACTTTAGAAGCAACTTTTTCAGCAGCTCCTTCACTTTCAAGTCCTTTATCGCCTATCAATTTGCCAACGCCTTCTTTAACAGATCCTGATGCTTGGTTGAATTTTTCTTCTGTAGACATAAGTATGTCCTCCTTTTATTTTTCTAAATTAGTAATTATTGAACACGTGGTTCTGCTTTGGCTGCAGCGTCTTTAACATTGTCAACGCCTTGGCCAACTTTTCTTGAACGAATTCAGCGCCTTCACTAAGTTTTCTTGTGCTGCTGCGACACCTGAACCGATACCAGATTTCACTCTAGACAATTGTTCTGACGCGAACTCGCCTGTTGATTCTGCCACATCAGTTACACGATCTTGAAGGCTAACTGAGTCTGCTTCATATTGTTCTTTAGTTTTGATGTCAACAACATTAACGTTAACTTCAACAACTTCTAGATCAGTCATTTTTGCAACTTCTGATACGATAACGTCTTTGATTTCCTTGTATAGAGTTGGAACGTTTTTTCTGTACTCTACGATAACATTCAAGTCAACTGCTACTTGTTCTTTACCAACTTCAACGTTAACACCTTGTGTTACATCGTTAGTATTAATAAGTTTTTCTGTAAGATTTGAGAAGAAACCGCCGTCAACATGTAATAGTCCTGGGACTCTATCTAGTGAAAGGCCGATGATTTTTTGAATAACTTTATCTTCGTAAGTTAATTCTCCGCGAACATCTTTAGAAACAACAACATCTTTTTTTCAGTTACATTTTTTTCTACGTTTGACATATGAAACTCCTTTATTTATTTAAATAATTCTTCTGTACATAGTATCCCAACCAAATTCCTAAGGCTCCACAGATTAAAACGAACAATGTTTTAAAGAAACCGAAGGATAGGATGAAGCAGGCTAGAATAATACCTACCACACCACATAGAATTGGGGATTGATATTTTTTAAACCATTCCATTTTTTACTTCCTTACTTTACACGACTAACAATTTTCTTAGCTGCTTTTTGAGGGTCATATTCTTTTACTGAAACTTCCAGTTTAACCTCTCGATCAATACCAAAGAATTCTTTCAATCCTTGAGTGATTTCGTTTTGAACTACTTCAAATTTGTTAGCAATGTTATCTGAAAGAACAGCTGTACCTTCTACATAAACGAAACATTTCTTTTTCCGAGTATGTACCTGAATTTTGGGATTTTTGACCATCTTGTGTTCATCCAATAAACATCGAACAAACCCTTCAATAGCTGAATTTTTTAGTTTTAATTTATCGTCTTTAGTTCCAAGTTTTATTTCCAGATATTGTCTAGGATAAAACAGGATTACTAAGATCCATAATAAAACTAAGAGAGACAGGCCTAGAAGCCCCCAAAATACATATCTAGCGAGATAATATTCAAATGATGTCTGTCGCCAGCTAGGCAATTGAATTCCTAAATCGCTGACCTGTTGGTAATCTATCAAAATAGGAAGGAAAATTGTCAAGATTAAAATACAGAAAATAAACAATAATATTTTCTTTGATTTTGACATATAAAATCCTTTCAATTAGTGCAACAAACCATAGCTTTACCCGTCATTATAAATTAAAATCTATAGTCTGCTTTCGAGTAAAAAATTAACCTTTTTCACCCAAAAAGAACGATACCACAGAAACCACAATCACTGCACCAACAATAGATGGGATGATAGCCATACCAGCTAGTGAAGATCCACAAGTGCCAAGAAGCGATTGACCAACTGATGAACCGATTAAACCGGCAAAATATTAGCAATTACTCCCATTGAGCCACCTTTTTTTGTGATTGCTCCTGCTGCAAGGCCGATAAAGCCTCCTACAATAATGGGCCACAAGCCTCCTTTCATAATCCCAATATATCTGGATTACATTTAGTATAACACAAGGTGAGAGCGCTTACAAATTAAATGCTCACAAATATATGATTTAATAAAATGTCTATTTTTTAAAACAACACAAAAACGCTCTAGACAATATGACTAGAGCGTTTTCTATATATCCGAACATCTAATTTATTTCACAAAAAATGTAGTCAAAAATGTAGTCATTCGGTTGATTTTTATTGAAATGTATTGAAATTGGAAAAAGAAAAACACTTAAAATAAGCGTTTTTCTTATGTATTGATTCGTATTGAATGCTTACTTCACTTATAAAAAGATTAAATAATTTCTATTTTAGCTGTTAGAAACGTTGGTACATCAATGTTTTTAGAATGCTACATAATAAAAGGTAGAGTGAATGGTAGAGTAGTAAAAATAGTTGTTATCCTAGTTGATTAAAAAATCTCTGATTTCCTCATCTTTTATAAAATAATATATAATTTTCCCCTCTCTTCTAGTATCCAAGATGTTTTGATTGGCTAGTTTACGAAGATGGTGGGAGGCAGATGCCATACTGAGATTTAGTAAACAGGCTATATCACAGACACAGAGTTCTTCGACGGCAAGGAGATAAAAGATGATATTTATCTGTTTATTATCGGTAAATTTTGATAAAATGCGAAGTGATTTTTGGACTTTTTCCTTTTCAAGGTAGTTCGTTGCGGTTGTAACATTTTGTTGATTTATAACATCCACTTGACAGATACTATCTTTTTTCATAATTTTTCTCCTAGCCGAACACAGTCCTTAGCATATCAAAGCTGTTGTTTTCAATCAGGATATACATCCCCAATCCTAAATAAACAACGGCAATAAACCATCTGCTATATTTTTCCAAAGTTTCTCCAACAGAAGGGACTTGTGCCAATTTTTGGGCAGAAAAAACCAAGAGATAAATCATGACTAGAAAGGTAAGTAAAGCCACTATCAAATTCGCTAAATTTAAGGTAATAAAATATGGGACAAAAACACCAATATTGTCAGCACCACAACTTGCAAAAGTAATCATAGCGACTAGAAAAATCAGGTTTTTATCATCTTTGCGCAAACCATCTTTTGCAATAGCTTCTCCATCAGAATCTCCTAAAAGCAAAACTTTGAGTCCTAGGAAAATTGGAATCAAACCGAGCAAACCTAAAATCTCTTTACTAGGAATATAATTTAAGACAAATGCAAAAAGTAAACTTAGCAATATTAGACTAACAGAGCCTAGAAATTGTCCTAAATAGATGTTAATAATGTCTTTTCTGCTTTTTCTTTTGGCAAAAAATAACATTAGGATAATAAGTAAGTCTACGGCTGTCCCAGAATACAGGATTATTGAAGTAACAATATTTTGAATCATAAAACACCTCATTCAAATATATTTTTGAATGTATTCTAACATTAAACTTTGTAGATGTCAACTTCAGCTCCATCAAAATATAGATAAGAAGGTAGTGTACCAAACATTAAAAAGCCCTGCCATCGAAATGATAGCAGGGCTTAACTTCAATATCCAGATGATATATTTATCTAAAAAAGGTAGAGAAAAAGGTAGAGTTTGGACTGAAATATAGTGAAATGTATTGAAATTGAAAAAAGAAAAAACGCTTAAAATCAGCGTTTTTCTTATGTATTGATTCGTATTGAATGCTTACTTCACTTCTGTAAAGGTTGTGAATGTTATTTTAGCACTCTTTAAACGCTGTTATATCAACGTTTTTAGATTGTTCTATAGAAAATGTAGTCATAAATGTAGTCATTTTGCTAAGCCGTCAATTTTGCAATTTCTTTGAGGTAGATTTCAACTGCTTCTGCTTTCTTTTTCGGTGCCAATTCAGCATAAGTGTCCATAGTCGTTTTAATTGACTTATGACCCATCCTTATCTGGAGTTCTTTCCAATTAGCACCAGCATTCAGCATCAAAGAAGCATGTGTATGACGGAAAAGGTGGAAACCATAGTTTGGCAGCCCCAACTCAGTTAAACGCTTTTTAAGCGTTGCACGTTCATTTCTATCACACATATAGTTCCCGTAAATTGTCGGGAAAATCAAGTCCACAGTTGGTAAATCATGACTCACAAAGTAATCACTCATCTCAGCATGAAAAGCTTTCAAGTCATCCAAAACTTGTCTCGGTACTGCAACTCTTCTGTTACCAGAATCAGTTTTGGCACTGTTCTTACAAACAATCTCACCCTTAATCCCAAGTTTCTTACTTCCAACTTTCCACATCAGCGTCTTGTTAACGATGATTTCATTGGAATCAAAATCGAGATCATGAATCGATAAAGCAAGAAGTTCATTGATTCGAAGCGCAGAAGCTAACAGCGTGTCGCAGATAACTTTGAATCTTCGATTTGCTCGAGTATCAGGAAGAGTATCAAGATAGTTCAGCCAAGTAGCCAAGTCCTCTCCATGTAATACCATGATTCTCTCCTTTACCACCTTCGGTTTTGGAGGGATTTTTACTGTCCGAGCTGGATTATGAGAAAGTTCAAAATTCGTGATCCCATAATCGAAAATATCACTGAGCTTATAGATAACTGCACCGAAATCTTTTGCGTGTCCCTTTTTGGATTTTTTAACACCCGATTCAACAGACTTTTTAGATTGTTGAGCTAATTTATTAACCCAAATCTGAATATCTGCAGATTTTATCTCTTCCGGCCTATATTCTCCAAACTTAGGGATGATATAGGTATCAAGATAGCTTCGAACCCGATTGATGGTATTCTGAGAAGTGACCCAAGTTACAAAACTGACAAACCAGGCTTCAGCTAACTCTTCGAAGTTATTAATCAACAAGGTCTCTTTTAGAGTTGAGCCTTTCGCTTCAAAATCAATCCGAGCTTGAATGATTTTCCTGTCAAGACTTTTTAGAGTTTTAGCAGTTATAGATGATGTAACTTTTTTACCAGTTTTAACATCTACACCAATATATACACCACGTTGCGTATAGCTAATAGTTCCGCTACTCTTGGTAGTTTTAATGACTTTTCGATTGTTGTGAATGATAGTTTCTTTCTGCATAGTAGCCTTTCACGTTCGGATATATAAAAGGCTAAAATAACAACCTCACATTATTCCATGTGATATTACTATTTTAGCACATTTTTTAGAATCAAGGAGTTAAATAGGTCAGCACATCCTCCATTCTATAGTAAACAGTTCGAGTACCCTCAATCGGTGGTTCTAGACGCCTTAGTCCGGTCTTCTCCCAAGACTTCAACGTATTTGGTGAAATTTTCAGTACCGAGAGCAACTCTTTTTGAGTAAGTATACTTACATTCTTTTGAGTATTTTCTTGTTTCTGCATCAAAGTAAGCAAGCAATTCAAAATCTGCTCGATTTGATTCAGCTTTATGAGTTCATTGTTCGTCATTCTTCACTCTCCTTTCTGTTACTTGAGTGTCTACGTGAATCTAGATATTTTGCGAAAAAGTATGTCTTATCAATAATGAGATTCAAAAGTGACGGATTCTCAACTCGTGCATATCTAACAAGATTGTTAAACTCAGTAAAGTTGTGTTCTTCGATGATATCAATCACAGTTGAAAGAAATTGATCGTTATTATTAGTGATTAGAAATTGATCTAATTCAAAACCACAACCCGACTCTATTTCGTCGATATTGTAGAGTGTTTTACCAGGATTTTCAGCGTGTATAAAATAATCGTACATCCCTTTTGGAGACATGACTATCTCTACATACGATGGTGTGTTAAGCTTTTCAGTTAGTAACTCTGATACCTGAGTATAGCTTTTAAGTGATTCGAAAAATAGAATCCCGTGTTTGTGTGCTTTTTTAAATTCTCCAGTTTCTTTATTTATATCCTTGTCATGCCAAGGGCTCAAGACAAATGGAATATGCATCTCTTCAAGAATATCTAAATAATTTTTTGGTGCACTTTCTTGATATAACAAGAATGCCCATTTATTCGAACGTTTATCTTTGACCATGAATACCTCCCTTCAAATAGAATTTTCAAATTGTTTGCAATTCATGTGATTATTGATTACTGATACACTGGGGGTCGTAGTAGCCCCAGTGTATCTGCCAATTAGATTTCATGACAAGGCAGCACTTCTGGTCTTCACTACGTGAACCAAGCACTGCCAATTTATTATCTTTTTGTAGATTTAAACCAGAGCTTATTACCTCTCCTATTTGGTGCAGAAAAATAATATTCTGGATTGCGACTAGAAATTTCTTCTTTGATATAGGCTTCCATATCTCTCAATAATTTCTGAGCCTGTTGCGTCCTTGGATACTTAATCACAATCGTCACAGAATCTTTTCTTACATCAACAACGCACTTAGATGTTGCTCTATTGAATTTCCTTAAAATAGGATTGAACCTTGTAACAGTAGAAGAGTTATCAATTGAAAAGGCTAGTTGAGAATTTTCGTCTTGTCTCAAAAACTGAATGAGTCGAATCGTTTGATATGCGGACTTAAAATAATTAATAGGTGTGTCATAGAACAATCTCAGAATCAACTCAATTATGATGAGAAATGTTGCAATTAATGGTAATAAAATTGCCAGAGTTTTTGTATAGTACTCACCTTTACTAGCCCATTGTTTTATCGTCTCAAACAGATGAGATAAGTATGTACTTTGGGCATTTGCTATCAAAGCCTGTAGAAATCTAAGACCAATTGTCAAGCAAAGGAAAAACAAGCCATACATAAGTAGCATCACTGTAATATTAAACGTTCTCTGAAAGAAATTTTTTGACATTCATAAAATACCTTTCTTGGTGAAATAAGTTGGGCATAGCAGCGGGAGCACTTGATAGGGATGCTCATTATCAATGATTTGAATAAGTCCTGTACCTTTGCCAACTGGAATCACAATCCCTTCGGGATCAAGGTCTGGGAACAAAAATTGCGTTGTTTTCTTATTAATATTTCCGATTTGAATCAATACATTTAGTTGTTCTCGAACAGAAACTGGGATTGTGTTGTGATCGAAACGTTGACTAACTAACAGAAGATGAACCCTAGTTGCTCGGCCAAGTAGAGCAACCTGCGATAAGAGCGCAAAGAAAGACTCTCTTATCGTTTTGTTGACACCCTCAGAAAGGGCTAGAACTTCATCTATTACAATTGTTAAATGCTTAAACTCTTGGTCAGAATTATCATAGAGAATTTCTTGTCGTTCTTGGATAAGATTCAAACATGAGCTAAGATTCTCATTTATCTCTGATACAAAATCTGACTTTGAACGATTACGTTTAGGGTGGATAACTGAAATACCATTTTCACGTGCCCACCTAGATGGGGTATCGAATTTGGGATCGACAATAATCAAGTCCGAAATATTTTTTAGTAAGCTAAGAAAATAGGTTAGAGCATAAGACTTACCAGATCCACTATTTCCTGCGATAGCTACAGAAGTTACTTTATTAAAATCCAGAGTTAAATTTTTCATGATCGGAATCATATTTTTTCTCGTTCCAACGCAAATTGATCTAAATCTGAAATTACAAGTCTTTCAGAAATTCCTTCCTTCCAGGGGAAAAACAATCCTCGTTGCACATGTATATCATCCGTTTCAAGAGAAAGAAAGTAAGCAGAGTTCTGTTTTAATACCGTATACCTTGGAAAGAGAGCTGCATTGGCGATTAGAAAAATCTTCTGATAAAGATCATCATCAATAATGTATCCCGACGGTAGTCTTGGTATAAACAGAAAACCATCTTGCATGATTTTAATGTCAAAACTATTAGTGTAGCTAGTTTCTCCCTGCATAATACTGCCAAGCCCCATATTTAGGGCCTGGAGCAAGTATTGAGCAAGCTCTTTAGTAGTCATTATTTAACCTCTTTGATGCCATTTGCACGGAAATAGACATTGTAACCAACCTCGCAAGCTTCAAGATTGTCAAAATCAACCATTGCTAAATAAGACGGTAGAGCAACTTCAGATTCGAATTTTACTTGAAAAGGCGGTAATCCTTTCTGAGAGAACCAAGCTTTGTGGCCGATAATCTCACCTGTTGGCTGACCATCTTCGAATTTGATTTGCGCTTCAAATTCAGTACTCAAACAATGAATTGCTTGTTTTTGATCAACATATTGTTTAGCAGTGTTTACTGAATAGCCATTCTTACGATTTTTTGTTTTCATGTAATTTACCTCTTTAAAATTTCATTTTAAAATTATTGTCAAATATGAGCTCATTCATTCGACAAGACTATTATAGCTCAAATGCTTTTTTATAAAATTATGATATTCGTTAAAAAAATTTATTCGCTCTAACGAACTTAATAACGAATTTTTTTATATTGACTAAAGTATTATTTTGAAAAATATAATGAATAATTGAATTAAAACTAATGTTACATAAAAAGAGAGGCTCCCACCTCTCTTTTTATTATTAAGTAATTAAAATTTTTATCTTTCTTACTGTATAGCATTAAATAATATTCATTTCTGAACCTTCAGGAACTAAGTCCAAATACATCCTCTGCTTCATGATACAATCCATAATCTGCAAATCAATATCTTGAACTCTGCTTTTTCCCAAAAATTCCATAGCATTTTTATCATACTTCCAGTTATAAACTTTAGTATCATATCCCTTATTTTTTGCATCTATAAGAAAATACAATAAATCACTGTACGGAACTTGATGTTTGGCTATTATCCTGTTTTTATAACCGGCGCTATTATTACTTCCTTTTTCTATAATATCTACTCTAACTTTTGAATCCTCTTTAATTGCTGAGTAATCCTTTAGAATACTATTCCTTATTCGAAGCAAACACTTAACCTCTATCCCGTAAGAAAACAAGGTGCTATTCTCAAGTCTACTTTTAATATTTGGAATAATAATAGTTGCTACATCTTCATTAAGCCAGTCCGAAACTCTATTATTAAGTTCATGAAATTTGATTGGCTTTCTATCTGAACCTATTGGGACTGTCACTAAAAAGTTGATAATTTTTTCAGTAAATGAACGCAATAACTCTTCCTTTCCAAAGGACCATAAAAATCTAAATAATTCATTTCTTCTTAAAGATATTCCCATTAATTGCTTTCTATGTCGCTTCTTCTCTATTTTAATACTATCAAAATGATATGTACTAAAATGGCATTCACCATTAGAATCATAATCATAATAAAACATCATTGGAAAAATTTTCTCACAAAAGTTTTCCCTATTCACACAAAATTCTCCGGATAAAGAAAATAATTCAAGCATACTTTGTTGAAGCCTTTTGTCACATCTTTCATATGGACAAAGTTCAAATTGTGGATTTTTCTCCTCAATTATGTCTAAATCATGTACTAAAGCTATATTACACGCATCATAAAAAAGTGACTGCACAAGGTTAACCAACTTTACCTTGCCTCCAAAAACAAATCCATTTTCGAACATTTTAGATTTTCTTCACACGATTGAACGAATCCTTCAGTAATTAAACTTGATGCAATTTCTTTCCCTTTATGTTTTCTATGTTCAACAATTCTATCGTTTTGTTCAATTCTTTTTAAGTCCCCATTATTGCCTGGGAAGGTACTTCTCTTATATATTGAACGTTCTAAATAATAAGAAAAATTTTCTGATACTTCTTCTGCTAATATTCCCTCAATATTTAATTTCAAATTATTACTATGTCCTTTCAAAGATTGATATATTTTTTATTTATGTTCTCTATTCTATTTTAAACCACAGAATATGAAATGTAAAACTATGATAGGCAAAATGGAACATCCGTCTTTTAAACAAGATGAAATAGTAGTTTTTCATCTCGTTAAATAACATATATAACTCTATAATCATCTAAGATCATTAGATTTCTGACTCTACATTCTAGAAAATTATCATCACACAAAAAGCATTTCGTAAATTTTCACGAAATGCTTAAATAATTATATTGTCTCACACAATAACTAGATAGTTCAAAAAATCATCCATCGACTATCTATGTTTGGAAGTGACAATAAAAGCGAACAATGGGAAACTTCATAAGTTTCTTCTTAATCGTTACATCATATTAAATAAAATTTTTAACATCCCGTAAAAACAAAGATTTAGAATTTTCAACATAGCAAAATTATCCAATATGAGTAATCTCCATAGCAACTTCATTATTTAATAATATTTGAAGTAGTTCATTATCTATAAATCTTTTAACTCCATAAAAATCAAGTAAATATTGAGGAAATGCACTAAGTAACAATACTCGTTCAAGAGGTAATATAAAGTCGTTATACTGTTTTAAAAATATGTCTTTAGAATCTATAAGCCCCTCTTGAATAAATGAATTAATTTTTAAATGAAATAATATATAAGTTGTATAAAGAATCAAACTAAGCCAAATTTGATTTTTATCTTTCATTCTAATTTGAAATGGACCATTTTCTTTGATAAAAATCTTACACGCATCTTTGAAGTGAAGTTCGCTAAACACAGGATATGTAATAAGATTAATACTATCATCATTTATAAATCTTTCATGAAAGTAATTACTGGCTTCCACCATAGGATAACTTAAAAAAGTTTACCATTTTCGGTTGCATTATCAAATAAATTTAACATCTCCTCAATTTTGTTATATATTTCGTTATATATTTTTTCTACATCTTTATCTTTTTTATCTTCTTTATAGTGTTGAGCGTCTAAATCGAAAAAGAGATAAATTAAAGAAAAGTCCTCGCTAGTATATTCAAATTCACCATTAGATATTTCACAAGCAAGTTCTACTGTTTGTTCATATTGGTTTTCTTTTAATTTTTTATATAAGGCATAAATGTTTGTAGAAAAAATGACTATTTCATAATCAAATTTATGAGAAAAAAGCCACTTTGAAAATTGCAAACCGATTTCACAAGTTTTGCGTCCGGTTTTTTGCCTTCAGTAATAAATAGTATTTTTTAGTTTTTGACATCAGCAAAGAACCCTGTTCTGTACATTTTCTCTAAATTTTGTGTTTTTCTTATAACCATATCTGTTTTATTTGAAAGACTAGATATTTCATTATCTTCAATGATGTAATAACAATCTGGTCGTAATAAAGTATTAGACATATTAGTGGTATTATGTGTTGTTATAACTAATTGAAGAGATGGTATTTTATTAATCTTTTAATAATTTCACGAGAAACATCATTATGAAAATATGCATCAAATTCATCCATAAAAACAAAACGAACTTCTTTTTCAAACGACATATACCAATAATAGAAAAGTGTTAGTGACCTAGTGCCTTTAGACATAATGCCCCAAAAATCTACTTCCTTTCCTGAGTCAAATTTCACATAAATCTGTTTTTCTCCATCAACCTCTTTTTCAAATAAATTATAATCTATACCTAAATCTTTTAAAAATTGATTATAGTTACTAAGGTTTCCAGCCTTAATAATTGCTGAGGTAATAGATTCCGAACCTGTTTTAAAACCTCTATACCTGTTTCCGTTCAGCGAATCAAAAGATAGCATTCTATTGACAAAATCCATAAAAAGTAAAAATACTTCAACATTTTTATCTGTCTTAGGATTTAATGCTGTATTATTCCTAATATATTTAACTAATGATAGATCCTCAGTATCAAAATCAAATGTTAGATGCTCTGTACCTTTCAAGTTTGCTTTTTCTCTTTCATTTTTTTGACGAGAGTCTATTACTGTAGTCCCATTAATCAAAACAATTTCTTCTACTAATCTTAGAAAGCTAGATTTCTTATATCTATATATAAGTTCATCCTTATCAAACTGAAAAGTATATTCAAATTCCGCTATATCTACATCACTGTCTAAATTTAAGTAATGTTTATCATATTCTTCTTCTCTGATATGTTTATCTGTCAAATGTGAAACTATATCCATAAGAGCCAGGCCTAAATTGGATTTCCCACTGGCGTTATCTCCATAGATTAGTGAATCTTTAACAAGGTTATCTTGAATTGCATCAGTATTATATTCGTAATTCCCTGAGGTAAAATCGAAGATTAATTCATCTTTAAAATTCTTAAAACCTTTAACTTTAAATGTTTTAATCATGTTTCCTCCTTAGTGTAATTTTTTACACCACCTATATAATACTAAAGAATAACCCAATTGTCAAAGAATTTTATCTAAGTTCTAGAATCCAGCTTAGACTTGACCTCTTTCTTTTTATTTATACTTCATCTTCACTTCTTGCATCCAACTTGGAAGAACCTTGTTTAGTTCCATATCTAGTTTATTTCAGGAAAATTGATTTTCAATTTAAGTTATAAAAAAATCTTATCCTCCTTTTCTTTTCCCAAATTATATGAGTTTGTGAGTTACTATTTACATAAATGCTAAAATAAAAAAGCACCCCGTAAAAATCTTACGAAATGCTAAAATGACATATCTGAGTTTTATCGATTTTTCGATTAGAACTACTTTACCATTTTTATTTATTCTTTCGCTTATTTACTGATAAACCAAGTACACTAAGAATTGAAAATCCAATTAATCCAAGTACACTTAAATTTTCACCTGTGTTTGGCAATGATTTACCTTGTTTCTTAGTCCATGCACCATTGTAAGATACAGGTGATTGAGCAACTGGTTTAGGTTTAACTTCATACGCTACAAGTTTACCAGTTTCGTCATAGACTTCGATAGCTGTTTCACCAGAACTGATGATAGCTTGTTTCTGTGCTTCAAGGTCAGCTAAACGTTTAGCTTCTACTTGTGCGCTATACAAGGCAAAGAGTTTGTCATAAGTTTCTTGGTCAATTTTTTGCTCTTGCAACAACTTGTCAAGAATAGCTTGTGCTTCTTTCAAAGCAGTTGCTTTCTCTTTAAGAGTAGTTTCTTTCTGAGCAAGGACATTCTTAGCTTTAACTAAGTTAGGCTCTGCATTGAGCAAGTTTTTAAGGTCAGCCTTGGCTTGTTCAAGAGTTTTAGTTGCTTGTGCTACTTTCTCTTTAGATAGCGTGAGATTTTTCTCGGCGATCTTGATTAGAGATTTCAACTCTTCCAACTTAGCTTTTTCATTTGCTAGGTTGTTTTTAGCGTTAGTAAGGGCAGTCTGCTTATTAGCAAGTTCTTGTTTTGCTTTGTCAAGGTTTTGTTGCTTGATTTTTACGTCAGCATTAAGAGCTTCTAGTGCTTTTTTAGCGTTTTTCAAGCGCTCGTTCGCACTAGCGAGCGTATTTTTTGCATTTGCAAGATTGCGTTCAGCAGTTGGTGTTTTAAGTGGTGTCGCTTTAAGAGCGTTCAAGCGTTTCTCAATAGTCGCTTGATTTCCTTTAGCTTTGATATTCTCTGTTGAGGCACTTGTTTTCTCACGTTGTGCTTGAGAATTTACAGTCTGAGCATTTAATAGGGCAGTTTTAGCAGTATTATAGGCTTTTACAATGCTTTCTACCGAGTTAGTATTAGGCACTTCAGTCTTATCTAGCTTATTGCCAGAAACTTGTTTGTCTGATACAGTCAAGAAATGAGCGCTAGTTCGTCCAAGGCGACTAGATACGTCCACTCCAAGATATTCTTTATTAGCGCCAGCAGACGATAACCCTGTTAGGTTTTGAGCATGCGCCCACTCCCAACCATTAAATAGTAAGTCAGAAATACTTTCATAAACCCATTTTTTAGCATCATACATAGTATGAATTTCATCACCACTATTGATACTGTTTAAGTTTTCAAGGTATTGTTGAGTATCATCTTCATAAGCAGGCAATCCATACTTACGAGCCACGTTATTTACTGCTTTGCTATCATGTCCTTTTCCATACTCCCAACCGTCAGCTACATAACCGTCAGTCACTTCATCAGCTACTTTTACCATGCCTTTTGTTACAACAGTCTTAGGGGTTCCAAAACGCTCACGGATTTGGTTAAGTAGATCACTCGCAAATAGAGAAAGTTCTGTCATTTGTTCGGTTGTCAAGTTATTAGCATCAACACTGATAGCTTTATCATTTGCATTTCCTTTGAATTTATTCAAATTCAAATTTTCTTGGTTAACCGACTTTAAGATAGACTCTACTTTTTCTCTATGTTCTTTCCACTTAGCACTGTCATCCAAAATGTTATAAGGATTATTTACATAGGATTTCAAGGCAGAAACATAGGTATCTGTAACTTGGAAAGTGTTGATAGCCTTGTAGTTGCTTTCAGCCTTAGAAAAATTAGTCTGCGCTTGATTAAGTTTAGCTTGTGTCTGATTAGCCTTGTTCGTTGCATTTGTCAAGGTATTTTGAGTGCTTGCTACGGTATTCTTAGCTTGTGTCAATTCGTTATTAGCGTCAGAAATATCATCAGCACGTTTCTTATCATCAGTCTTGGCTTGTGTCAAAGAATTTTCAGCGTTTGATACTCCAGTCTGCGCTTGCGCTTGCGCTTTTTCAGCATTATCCTTTTCAGCGACAACTTTCGCTTGCCCTGTACCGTCAAGGATAGCTTGTGCGTTATCTACATTAGTCTGCGCGTCTTGGACTTCTTTTTTAGCACTATCTACCTTGTCCTCAGACTTCTTAACCACTTTTTCTTGGTCTGCTGCTACTTGTTTCGCTTTGTCAAGGTCATTTTCAGCATTTTCTTCTTGCTTTTCAGCGTTAGCCTTACCAGTTTCAGCATTGGCAACTTCTTGCTTTTGCTTTTCAATGTTTTCTGGTGTCGCTTTATCCTTAACTGCTTGCGCCTTATCTACTTCAGACTGAGCGTTATCCTTTTCGGTCTGCGCTTGGTCTTTTTCAGTCTGCGCTTGGTCTTTTTTGGCTTGTGCGTCTGCTACTGCTTGGGTAGATTTGTCAAGTTTGTCCTTGGCTTCGTCAACTTGACCTTTTGTGACTTCCTTAGTAGGAACTTTCACTTCAGTTTTCTTAGGCGCTTCTTTCTCTACCAAGGCTGGTTCGGTTTGAGCAGTTGTAGGCAATGGAATCTCTACTGTATCTGCGTGAGCAGTTCCGATTGTGCCGACAAGACTTGCAGTTGCTGCGATGGCAGAAATAACCGTACCCGTATACAATTTTTTAGCAGTACTATGACTATTTTCCGTAGCTTTTGACATTTATAAACTCCTTTTGTACAATGCCCTATGCATTTTATTAAACTATAGTACTATTTTACCATACTTTTATTGTTTTTGGATAGTTTATTATACTTATTTTTAGAGAAAACAGATAGTAAAATGGTAGATAACATGGAATATAATAAATTACAAAAGCATATCGCATTTCGCATACGTGAGTGTAGAAAAGCACAGGGATTAAGTCAAGAAAAATTATCTGAAATCGCTGGCCTAGGTGTTAAAGCGATTCAAAATATAGAGAACATGAAGTATGATTTTAAGATAAAAACTCTTGAATCCGTAATCAAAGCCCTAAATCTAACGGTCGAGGAGTTCTTCAACCTACAATCATTTGAATCAGATCGAGAAGATTCTTCAGAAGTACTTTTTGAAAACTTAACAAAATTACCCAAAGATAAGCAAGGAAAAATTATATCTTCATTTAATGAGATTGTAAAGAATATCAAATAAACCCAGCCAAAATAAATTTTGGTTGGGTTTTATTTTACAGTCTTGCTTATTTTAACAAATTCTTCAAAAATTCATTAAAAATTTTCTACTTTTGTTCTACCTTTTATTTTTACATACGATTTAGAGGGTGCGGATCACTTCCTCCGACAGTGCTTTTTTGTTGCTTTTAAAACTTTAAATTGAAATGTATTACTGAGACTATTGTTTAAAATCATTCCTTTTGGTTTCAATTACTCTCACAGCAGCTCTTACTGCATGAAATTCATCAATAAATTTACTTATGAGCTCAAAATTTTGTTGACTAACTCTTCCTGCCATTAATTTTTCAGCAATTTGATTAAATTCGGTCAAATGATCTCTTACACTCAGTAACATTTCTTTCGTATCTTTTAAGTAGTATTTCCTTGATAATTTTTCAACTTCTTGCTTAAATAAGTCCACATTATTATCATGTATCGTTATCTTTTTACCATCAGCAATCCAATCATTCGCCTCATAACAAGTAATAAATCTATGTTCAATCGTATCACAAACAAAAATAATTCCACTATCAGATATATACTTTCGCTTTTCTGGAGTTTGTCCCTCGCTTGAATCATATAGCGTCAAACTATTTATCTGCTTAGAAATCCATTTAGGAAGTTGTTCTTCTTTTATTCCAAACCGATCATTAGCTCTTTCAACAAAATGATCTGTCCATACATACTCTGGTGCATATGAAAGTCCCATGGCAATACTCCTATTTAAAACTTGAGAAAAATACCTATTCTAATTGATTATGAGAGTTTTAAATTTCTACTTCAGCAATTGGTTTGCGATAACGAGGTGCGTGAGGATTGTGGCAATAAATCTTACCTAGTTCAAGTTTAGGTTTAAACTCTTCAAAGTCACTCGCTAGTAAATAGCAAGGTTTATAGGCACAACTATTTGTAATAGCTACTTCTTCTCTTAAATCCTCTATAAGCATTTCTAATGTTTCGTACTCGTAAATACGTGCTATTTGTCCTTTACCCTCAAATAAGGCTTTGACTAAAATAGATGTTCCGTTACCGTAAAAGACGGTATTAGATGTTATGCTCTCGTAGTATTTCATTTCCAGACGATAATATCTATCTGCTCTGGTATCCCCTATAGATACTTCTTTAGGAACCATATAAAAATATCTGCCCTTTTCTACTGCCAACGTGAACTGTCTGCGAACTTCTAATTGTTTTAAGTACTCGTCAACTCCACTACCGATAGACAAGGCTCTTCGGATAATCGAGGATTTATCTGAAGAGTGGTTTTTATCTAACCATTGTCCTAAAAATCTGTGAAGATATACCATAATTATTTTTCTCCTTCTTATTTGTCTATATTTATATTGTAGACTATTTTTTTAAAAAAAGCACAGTCTGCGACACGATATTGACATTTTATTATGTTTAATCAAATATACATATGGAAAAATAATTATTAAATACGCTTTATTCTTAGTAATTTTAAAAAATTCAAGTATCCACTATATATTCTTGTTTTTCTTCATAGTTGAAACAAAGGCTAACTTTACAGGAACTCCATTCGTTCTTGAATGTTTAAAACTCAAATCTTCTGATTACGGGATAAGTCTTAATTCATCTTCTAAATAGTTATAAACATTCTCTAAATAATTAAATTACGGTACATTTGCAGAAACATCATTACAAAACATTCGTAGATTGTATATCTTACTCTTTTTTATGATAAACCACTTACAAAATTTCAGATTCAGTAAAATATCAATTGAAAATTTTTTCTTCATATGATATGCTAACTATATTAAAATTAAGCATATATAAGAAATAGAAAATGCAGGAAGAACCAATGAGTGATATTAACGAAGTGATTAGTCTGTATAAATCAAGTTCATTTTATAAAAAATATAGAGACACATATTTTTCTGATATTATTTTAAGAGATGCTCTTAAATGCAAGAATTCCATACATAGATATTACGGACTAAATAAAATGAGTTATGAAGATGTGCATAGATTATCTACTGATGTTCTACGGGATTTATTTAATAAATTTGCCAAAGAAGTAGATTTCAATGATAAAGAATTATTTTGGAAAATGATTTATTCATTCTATATTGACCCAGATTCAAACGGATTGAAAGAACTAAATGGAATCCAGTGTACAGCAGATGGCTTATTTTCTATCCGTAGAATATACAGAAAAAATGGAATTGACATCAAAACTGTTGAAGAGTACGCTGTGTATCGTAAAATTCCAATATTCTTTTTTCCTCAAGAAAAAACGGAATTAATAGTAGGCGTAATTTTGTATTTGGTGATAGAATTGACCATACACTATATGATATTAAGTTGTATCTAGATGCAAAAACGGAAGAAGAACGAAACCAGTGTAAGTTAATCTCTACATATAAATTGCCCAAAACAAAATATGGTTAGAAGAACTGGGGTCTTTCAAAAATTTAGTTGATTGGTATGGCATAGAAGGCATTTTTGTAAATGATAACTATGACGTTTATGATATTGAGCAAGGAAATGGCAAAGTTATTTCAGCTCACCTCGATAAATATGATTGGGATTGGAGCGAAAATTATTATAGCAATCTCAGAGGGTATGTTGATCGATTCGTTAAGAAATAAATACTATAAATTGTGTACTTTATCCTAAAAGTTAATAGAAAAAACTAATCTTGAGAGTTAATACAATCTAAATACGCTTCACTTTAAGTAATCTTGAAAAACTCAAGTATCCATTATAATATTCTTGTTTTTTCTTCATAGTTGAAACAAAAGCTAATTTTACAGGAACTGCATTGTCCCTTGAATGTTTAAAACTTAAATCTTCTGATTGTGGGATAAATCCTAAGTCTTCTTCCAAATATCTATACACTCTTTCAGGAATTACTAAATTACAGATGTACTTTGCATGATCATTGCTTCGAAACATACGTAGGTAGTACTTCTTATCAGTTTTTCCAAGAAATACCTTACACTCTCCATAGTACATAGTCAGATGGTCAGATACTTCTAATTCATTTAGGAGGAGGGACCTACGGGGTAAATATTTTCTGATACCGATTTTATTTTCTAAAACAAATTTTACATCAGAAATTTCGCACTTATCTTGCGGAGCGTTGACGTTTCCTAACAGCTTTTCTCTATTGACCTTTTCTTCCAAAATACGATTTAAAAGTTGCTCAGCTAAGTCTGCATCAATCTTCTCATAGTATTCTTTCAGTTCTATTTTCGAAGCAGATTCCAAAGAATATTCACATCCGTCACCATGAGGTGATTTAGGATGGCTCGATAGATAGATTTTTCCTTTTTTCTCATTTATCACTAAGTCCACTTTGTAACAACCTGGACAAAATAATTGGTTTTCATACTTAAGTTTCGTCACAACTTTATCCTTTTGATATTCCTTTTGCAGATCATGAAGTTCTAATCTCTCATGATTGTAAATACAGTATTGAAATTTATTTTTGTAAACATAATAATCCTTTCTAATTATCATCGATAAAATCTTATTTTAAAAAATCTGAAATGTGTAGTTATCTAAAATCAACATCTATTTCTCTTAAACAACACAAAAACGCTCTAGACAATATGACTAGAGCGTTTTCTATATATCCGAACATCTAATTTATTTCACAAAAAATGTAGTCAAAAATGTAGTCATTCGGTTGATTTTTATTGCAATACATTGAAATTTGAAAAATCAAGAATCGCGTTAAATCAAGGCTTTTTCGTTTCTACTGAAACGTAATGACCCACTATTTAACCTCTGTAAACACAACGTGTTTGCGAAGTTTTGGTGAGTATTTCTTCAATTGAAGACGGTCTGGAGTGTTACGTTTGTTTTTAGAAGTAAGGTACAAGCGTTCACCAGATTCTTTGTGTTCAAGTGTAATATTTACGCGCATGGTATCTCCCTTCTATTATTCAGCTGATGCAGCTTTAGCGATCTTACGTCCTTTGTAGTATCCTTTAAGTGATACACGGTGAGAACGTGAGTAATCTCCAGTAGTTTCGTCAAAGTTTACAGATGGAGCTGTTACTTTGTAGTGTGTACGACGTTTGTTTTTCTTCGCTTTTGACGTGCGACGTGCAGGTACTGCCATTTTGATTTCTCCTTTTAGTATGTAAATTCGATTCAATCTTGTGATTTTCATCAACCATATTAGAATAACACATTTTTTTGTAAAGTAAAGTTACTTGACAAAAAAAGTTGTATTTTTTATCGTACACTGCTGAATTGTCTGAAAATTCAAGAATTTTATTCTGTTCTTCATGTGGAAATTGTGCTATAATGGTAAAAACTGATATGAGAGGGAACATAATGACAGAATTAGATAAACGTCACCGCAGCAGTATCTATGACAGTATGGTAAAATCACCAAACCGTGCCATGATGCGAGCAACCGGAATGACAGATAAGGACTTTGAAACACCGATTGTAGGGGTCATTTCAACCTGGGCAGAAAACACTCCATGTAATATCCACTTGCATGACTTTGGTAAGCTTGCAAAAGAAGGTGTCAAATCTGCAGGTGCTTGGCCTGTACAATTTGGAACCATTACCGTAGCAGACGGGATTGCCATGGGAACGCCGGGTATGCGCTTCTCCCTAACGTCACGTGATATCATCGCGGATTCTATCGAAGCTGCTATGGGTGGTCACAACGTAGATGCCTTTGTAGCTATCGGTGGTTGCGACAAGAATATGCCTGGTTCTATGATTGCCATTGCCAATATGGATATCCCAGCCATTTTCGCCTATGGGGGAACCATTGCACCCGGAAACCTTGATGGCAAAGACATCGACTTAGTTTCTGTATTTGAAGGAATCGGAAAATGGAACCATGGTGATATGACGGCTGAGGACGTGAAACGTCTGGAATGTAATGCCTGTCCTGGACCTGGGGGTTGCGGTGGTATGTATACTGCCAATACTATGGCTACTGCTATCGAAGTTTTGGGGATGAGTTTGCCAGGCTCTTCTTCTCACCCTGCAGAATCTGCTGATAAGAAAGAAGATATCGAAGCAGCTGGACGCGCCGTTGTCAAAATGCTTGAACTTGGGATCAAACCATCTGATATCTTGACTCGTGAAGCCTTTGAAGATGCCATTACAGTGACAATGGCTCTAGGTGGTTCTACCAACGCCACTCTTCACTTGCTTGCTATTGCCCACGCAGCTAATGTTGACTTGTCTCTTGAGGACTTTAATACTATCCAAGAACGTGTGCCTCACTTGGCCGATTTGAAGCCTTCTGGTCAGTATGTCTTCCAAGACCTCTACGAAGTTGGTGGTGTGCCTGCGGTTATGAAGTACTTGCTGGCAAATGGCTTCCTTCACGGAGACCGTATCACATGTACTGGTAAAACTGTCGCTGAAAACTTAGCTGACTTTGCAGACCTCACACCAGGTCAAAAAGTTATCATGCCACTTGAAAATCCTAAACGTGCAGACGGCCCATTGATCATCTTGAACGGTAATCTTGCTCCTGATGGCGCTGTTGCCAAGGTATCCGGTGTTAAGGTTCGTCGTCACGTTGGTCCAGCCAAGGTATTTGACTCTGAAGAAGATGCTATCCAAGCTGTCTTGTCAGACGAAATCGTTGATGGCGACGTTGTCGTTGTTCGTTTTGTCGGACCTAAGGGCGGTCCTGGTATGCCTGAGATGCTATCACTTTCTTCTATGATCGTTGGTAAAGGTCAAGGAGACAAGGTTGCCCTCTTGACAGACGGACGCTTCTCTGGTGGAACTTATGGACTGGTTGTTGGGCACATCGCTCCTGAAGCTCAGGATGGAGGACCAATTGCCTACCTCCGTACAGGCGATATTGTCACAGTTGATCAAGATACTAAAGAAATTTCTATGGCTGTATCCGAAGAAGAACTTGAAAAACGTAAGGCAGAAACAACCTTGCCACCACTCTATAGCCGTGGTGTCCTCGGTAAGTACGCCCATACCGTATCTTCTGCATCCCGCGGTGCCGTTACAGACTTCTGGAATATGGAACAGTCTGGTAAAAAATAAGCAAATCAAAAGCAAGCCTAGATGGCTTGCTTTTTTGTAATTTCAAAATTGATAACTATCGCGGTGGCAGTCCAAGTGCTATGCGTCCATAACGACTAATGCGTGTGATCTTCCAAGCCGGAGACCAGGTAACTTCAACCTTGACATCTTCAATGCCGTCAATTTGTTTTAAACCTGCTACGATCTCAATCGGCAAACTTTCTGCACAATCACAGGCAGTATCAGTGAAGGTCATGACAACTGTACAAAGACCAGCCTCATCTAAATGAATCTCATAAATCAATCCAAGATTGTATACATCTAGCTCTACATCTGTATCATAAACTTTCTCGAGTACTTCAATGATTTGGTCTTCCAATGCTAGAGCACGGTCATTAATCTTGATGTCTTCTCTCATTGTATTCCCTCCATTTTTTGACTGTTCCTATTTTCTCATAATTCTGACAATTTGGCAAGTTTTTCCCAATCCTGTTTAAAGCAAAAAAAGTAGAGATAGAATCTCTACTTTTCATTGATTATTTTGATTTGACAGGTTTATCTGCAAGAGATTTAACGGCATTATTAATAGTTTCTGCATAAAGTTTAGCGCCTTCATCCTGCTTAGTAGTATCACTACCAAAGTGAACTTGGTCTGTCCCTTTCCAAATATCTGGATGATCTTTGGCTACTTGATTCCAATCTGCAAGTGCAATATATGGATATTTTTGTGCCAATTCACGCGCATAGCTTGCATACTGTTCTACGTAAGGTTGTGTTTCCTGTGTTGTGTCACCCTCGTATGGAGTTACAAGAACAAGCTGATGTCCCTTAGGTAGATTTGTTATCAGTAGATCAAGATCTTCCTTATAATTTTCAGGGTTATTGACACCAGTCGCTATGACTACAATTTTAGGCAAGGCTTTATTCTGACTGTAATTCAGCATCAATGCATTTGCTTGTTTAGTATTTCGACTGATCTGGCCATCAATCTGAGCGTCTGGTAAGAGCTCTTTCAATCCAGCTGAAGCACGTAAGGTTACAGAATCTCCAATGATAGATACACCATCAGCTATGTTGTAGCGACTTGCTTCTGCTTGTTCTGCCATAGTTTTTGTTCGAGTGATATTAGTTTGAGCTTGATTAAGGCCAGTAACCATCAAATCCGTTTCAAAAGCACCTACTTGTGGAGCTATCAGAACCACAACCAAGGTAATCAAACTAAGAACTCCAACACTACCAGCAAAGATTGGTTTGATGTGCGGAATTTCTTCTGTCATTCGCAAGAGCTTGCTGGACTTCCCTGCAATAAAAGGTTCGATCACATAGAAAGAAAGGGTAGCAAAGAGATAAGAGAAGATAATCGTTAGAATCACTGCCGGTATATTCCCCATCAATTGAGAGAAAATAATATAAAACGGCCAGTGGAAAAGATAGACGGCATAGCTGGTATCCGCTAAAAAGCTAATCACCTTTGGTTCTTCGATTGTCGGAGTTTTCTCATGTAACAGTCGTGCTGCAACAATCATCAGAAGTGCAGCTAAACTTGCTAACAAGAAGCCAAGTAAATAGGCAAATAAGTAAGTGAATTTCACGAAGAAGGTCAATAAGAGCAAGACTCCTAGACCAGCCCCGAAGACTAGCAAGGTTTGTCTCAAATCCAAGCTTCTATTCAAGCGTTTGAGAAGAGGCGTTACATGGTGAACACCTACCAAGGTCGCAAGTACACTTCCTAAGAAGAACGGAAATACATGAGTCAAAGTTGAGAAGTAGAGTGTTGAGTAGGAACTAACGATAAAGCTACCAATAAACATAGAAAGGAAGCTAATCATAAAGGTTGCTGAGGAAAGTAGGAAAATCATTCCTCGTAGTTGTCCACTTGTTTTTGCTCGTTTGGACAAGAACCAGACTGCCAAGCCCCACAAGATATAGTAATGAACTTCAACAGCTAAGCTCCAGTTGTGAACAAAGAGGTGAGGGATAAACTGGGACTCATAACTTCCTCCTGTCAACATTTCATAGAAGTTAGTTATAAATCCAAGAACACCAGCAATTTGACCACCGATTCCTGCCACATAATCTTGACGAACCAAGAACGTGAAGGGCATAACGATGAGGACCATCAAAACAATCGGCGGAAAAATTCGATAGAAGCGTCGTCTGAAAAATCCTATGATATCGATTTTCTCTTTTTGTCCAAATTCTTCTAATAAAAGTGAAGTAATTAGAAAACCTGAGAAGGTGAAGAAGACGTCAACCCCAAAGAAACCTCCTGGGAAAAGCGTCTGAAAGAAATGGTACAAGAGTACCAAAAGCAAACCTGTAATCCTAATCAAGGAAAACCATTTAATACGCATACGAGTTTATTCTCCATTCATTAGATTGGCAAAAAAGCCATCTAATTTCCATCGGTAGTACCTTTATTTTATCAAAAAAACAGAAAAATCCTAAGATAAAACTTAGGATTTTTAGCTGATACTAAGCTAAATTTAGAAATTACGTCCTGACTTATTATAACCATATTTTTCAACAAAATGTTCACGGAATTCCAAAAGATTATCATCCATGATAGCCTGATGAACCTGCTTCATGAGGTTGAGCAAGAAGTAAAGGTTATGGTAACTTGTCAAGCGGATACCAAAGGTTTCATCGGCCTTAAGCAAGTGGCGAAGATAGGCACGGGTATAGTTCTTACATGTGTAGCAATCACACTCTGGATCAAGTGGTGTAAAGTCCTCCGCAAATTGAGCATTCTTGACAACCAAGCGACCTTGACTAGTCATACAAGTCCCGTTACGAGCGATACGAGTCGGCAAGACACAGTCAAACATATCTACACCACGAATGACACCGTCAATCAAGCTATCTGGCGCTCCTACTCCCATCAAGTAACGAGGTTTATTCTCAGGAAGGAGTTGGGTCGTAAAGTCCAAAACTGCATTCATCTCTTCGTGAGTTTCACCCACTGCTAAGCCACCAATAGAGTAACCAGGAAAATCCATACTTACAAGGTCTTGAGCTGATTGGCGACGAAGGTCCTCAAAACCTGCACCCTGTACAATTCCAAACAAACCTTGATCATGTGGGCGACGATGAGCTTTCAAGCCACGCTCAGCCCAACGGCTGGTACGTTCGATTGATTTTTTCACATAATCATAAGGTTGATAAAATTGAGGACATTCATCAAAGGACATCATGATATCTGAGCCTAGATTATTCTGGATAGAAATAGCTTTTTCAGGCGAAAGAAACATCTTAGAACCGTTGAGGTGGTTCTTGAAGGTTACCCCTTCTTCTGTAATGTTACGGCTATCCGCTAGGGAATACACTTGAAAACCACCGCTATCTGTCAAGATTGGTTGGTCCCAGTTCATAAACTTATGAAGCCCTCCAGCGCGGGCAATGAGTTCATCCCCAGGGCGAAGCCACAAGTGATAGGTATTGGATAGGATAATTCCTGAACCCATCTCTTTCAATTCTTCTGGCGACTGAGTCTTGACCGTTGCCTGAGTCCCTACTGGCATAAACATAGGCGTCGGGAAGGTGCCATGGGGTGTGATTATCTCACCCAAACGAGCTCCTGTGTGTTTTCTTTTTAATCAATCGATATTTGATTGGCGAATCTGACATTTTTTACCTCCGAAGCTGGGAAAGACAGTCCCAGTTCTTACTTTGCGCCCAGGGGCATACTGTATGATTCTATCAAAAAAACAGGAACTGTCACGAACTATGGTATAAGTGACAAATGTTTTTCAATGCTTTCTGTTGCTTATCAATAGTTGAGTTTTTGCTTATTTTTATTTAAAATCATTTCCGTTGATTTTCGTCATTTTTTTAAATCGTATTCATCTTCGTATTCATCTTCGTATTCATTTTCATACTCACCTTTGCCCGTATAGTTGAGAAGGCTACAATTTAGTTTTAATAGTTTACATTGGAGGGTGTCCCTCCAACTCCCCGACCTCTGGACAAGGTCTATTTTTTGAAAAAATTTAAAAAACTTTATAAAAACGCTTGACTTTCTCGGTGTACCGTGATATAATATAATCAAGATAAGGAAAGGAGGTGAGAAAGTTGAACAAAGAAGATTGGCTTAGGTTACTTGAGAAGGCGATAGACAATATCCCTGAAACAGTAACAGCTATCGCAAGTCTGGTGACTGCTATAACGGTCGCAAGGCAAAACAAAAAGCGTAAACCCGAATCCCGCAAAAGAAAAGGTAAACGCTAAGAGGTGGGGGCGAAAGCCCCTCACACCTCTATTTTATCAAATGAAAAGAGGAAAAGCAATGGTTAGTGCAATAGCTATTTTTATAATTGCAGTCAATGTATATATTTATCTAAAAATAAAAGGACAAATAAGTATGAGAAAAATTATTCAAGAATTATTAGACAGTTCGATGTCTACATCTGCTATTTCGCAAGGCGCTGGAGTTCCTTGGACTACTGTTTCTGACCTTAGAAAAGGAAAAACAAGCATGGACAAAATGGCCCTTCTCACAGCAGAAAAACTTTATGAATTTGCTACAGCTGATAAGCAGTGATTTCGGTCACTGCTTTTATTATTGCCAAACAAAAAAACCGCTAGCGATTGCCAGCGGTCAAGTGTAATTAAATTTTGAAAGCCTTTCTATGCTTTATTTCGTTGTGATGAGACCGTCAGGTAATACAGTAAGCGCTGGTTTGTCTGAACGACTGCCATCCTCGTTGACGTAGTACCAGCCACCTTCGACTTGGACAAGTTCTTTTGAAGACATTGCGCCATTCTCTTCTTTGAGATGGTATAGTTTATCCTTGTATTGAACCCAACCAGTGACCATCGCTCCTTCTGTATCGAAGTAATACCATTTTCCATTAATTTTCTTCCATCCAGTAGCCATAGCTCCTGAAGGGTCTAAATAGTACCATTTGCCATCTGAATGCTTTTTCCACTTGCCTTCAAGCATGTAGCCAGAGCCGTCAAAATAATACCAGGTTCCATCGATTTTTTCAAATTTCTCTTTTGGATAAGATCCGTCAGGATATTCATACCACCATCCAGTATCATTTCTTTTCCATTTTGGCTTTGCTTCTTCATCATCTAGTAAAACAATGTTCTTATCGTACGGATTTGAAGAGTATTGCCACCAGCGGATACCATCCATGGATGGGAAGTATTCAAAATCAGCATTACCGTCATTTAAACCATAGCCAGCAATCCAAAGACTGTTTGGGAATTTCTCAAGAATCTGCTCATAATAGATATTATTGAGCGTGAATGGCTTATAGCTGTAATAGATTGGCTCATAGCCATTTTCTTTGAGGATTTCCATGAAGCGAATACAAGCATCTGTATTTGATTGTTTATCTCCGCTAGCGTGATCTTCGTAGTCAAGGCACAAGTATTTTACTTTTTGAGGCACATTATCAAGGAAGTAGCGTGCCTCTCGCTCAGCTTCTTCAATGTCACCACCGAACCAAGCAAAATGATAGAAGCCAATCGGATTGGATTGCTCTACTTGAGCAGACAAGCAAGGGTTTAGATAATTTGTACTTTCAGAAACTTTGATAATAGTATTCTGTGTACCCATGTCAGCCAAAATACCTGTAATATCGTATCCATTGTGACTAGATACGTCGATGAATAAGTCGTTTTTCTTCATTGTTTTCTCCTAATCTTCGCTTGGTTCTTGATAGTCAAGAGCACGTTTGCTATCAGAGATTCCTGATGTTGTTGGGTCTGGAATGATATTTAGGATGTTTACAATCGTCAACCCCACAAGATAAGGGTTTGCAAAGAATTTGCCAAGCAAGTCTAAAATGACTCCCCAACTGACCAAGTCCTCCAGTTTAAGATTAAAATATGCGAGAATTGGCAAAGCTAGTGCGAATGCCACTCGCAATAAAAATGTTTTGTTTTTAAGTTAAAACGTACTTTCCAGTTAATCATGTGTTATCCTCCTTTTATTGTTTATTTTGAATTAAATTTTTAAGCTCTCTCACGTCTTCGCCAAGTGATTTCACTTGCTCAGCTAGTACTAAGATAGCCTTATTCTGTTCATCGTGGTTATCGAGCCGTTTGTTGGCTGATGTCTTGAATTCGTTCAGATTTTCGATATCTTTCTCTAAAATCGTAAGACGATTCTCTTGTTTGGTTGCTTTATCTTTCATCGAAAAATAAAGACCAATCACAGGGATAAGGGTGATGAAGATCTGTACGAGAAATCGTTCATATCCTGGCATATACACCTCCTATTCCTTCCCTTCAAATTTCCAAGCGACACCCGTTCCGTTTTGTTCCAGGGTACCATTTATCACAAACGCGCTGACAGGCTCGCCGTTGTAAGTAAATTCCTTATTAAGCTGAACCAAGATGCGTTTCCCTTCGCCGTTAACCTCTACATGCTCAGGGTCTTCAATGGTAATTAGGTCATGTGGTAAGTAGGTCTTACCAACTTCAGCTAGTGGAATCAACTCAACCAATTCTTTATAAGTCGTGCCGTACTCGATATTCTTGCTCATGACAGAGTTCAAGACAAGAACATGAATGACCTTCTGATTCACCTTCGAATTCTCTTCAGTCTGCTTAATAAGAGCTGTAAGCTTGTTCTGTTCACTCTCGTTTTGCGCAATCTTCTGATTGGCCTGTTCAAGTTGCGCCTGTGTTTTGACGATGGCGCTTCCTGGATCTAGCTCGGATTTTAGGATGTCCAGCACATCTTGAATCAAGACATCTTCCGGTTCATTTGTCCGGTCTCCTGTTAGCTCACGCATGTTCGCACTGTACCGATTGCCTTCTGACAGACGGATTTCAACCACTGTCTTGATATTGTCGCCAAAACCTCGTGTATAAGGCTTGCTTGCTAGTTCGTAGTTATTGATTGCCATTTGTCATTTCTCCTCTCACTTCTTCAAGTTTTGCTTTAAGTTCTTCATTCGAATCAATGATGTTTAAAATTTCCTTGAGTTGTTTTTGAGTGATTTCATACAGCGCCTTGTAAGTTGCTGCATCGCTTGCTTTTAGTCCGATATCATCACTTAAGTTTTGGATGATTAATTGATTAATTTCTTCCTTCATTTACTTTCTCCAATTTCTGATTGAGTTCTTGAATAGCCTTAATTAAATAAGGTACGAGTACGAAACTGCTATATGAATAAGTGCCATCTGGATTTTCCAAAAATGCTTCAGGAGCGTACTTCTGTACATCTTGCGCCATGATACCACACGAAATATCCTCGATTTTCCCGTCGTATTCCTTACGATAAGAGTAAGTTTTCAGACGGTTGATAACTTCCAGAGCAGACACCTTACTATCTTCAATGTTATGTTTATATCGTCTGTCAGAGATTTCTTTATTAACGGGTATCCATGAGTACGAATTGTCAAAACGGTATAGGTAGATATATCCTGAGCTTTCTTGAATGCGTTTAAATGATGGCGAGTGTATCCAATAGCCACCTTCTTTCGTGTTATCGTCCGTTATATAATAAATATTTCCGCTGACTTTCAAGTTCCCGTGAATAATGGGTGTATTCCAAAAATGAGCTTGATTGTAGCAATACATCTCTCCGTTGTTTTTTACAAACCACGCTGTATCACCGGGTTTCCCCCAATCATTTCCCCAGTTAACCCAAAGAGCTGTTTGGCCCCATCGTCCATTACCGCTTCCCATACCAACCTTAAATTGATTTTGACCAGTTAGCCAATAAGTGCTTGGATCTTTGTCATGCGTACCAATTTGGAAGCCACCAATCCGGCCTTTGTAACCTTCAAGTAAGGTTGCTGAGACCACTACTGACCGTAGCTTGTTGATGAAAGCATTCTTAGCAGCTAATGTGTCTGTGAATACATCACTTGCGACAAGCTTGCGTGCCAGGGCCGTATCAAATATCAATTTGTCTGCTGAAATCGAATTTGAGCGAATAATATCCGCATTCAGCGTGCCTACTTTGGCATCGCCTACAAATAAACGCTTGAAATAACCGTCTATGGCTGTGATTTCATCTAGAAGCGTTCTACCTTTTAGACGGATTTTAGCAGCTTCAATCAGAATGTTATTGCTATTCAGATTGATTTGAGAAGAAACCGCACCAGGTCCAGTAAGGGTTTGGATAGCATAGGAATTATTCAGCTGTGAGACTTGAGTTTGAGTGACTACATCTTGTGTAGATGTGGTGTCACTGAATTTTTTAGGAGGTTTGTCACCACGGATAAGTGATACCTTACCGATTGCGACTTGACCGTTATTCATCAACCAAATTTCAAGAGGAAATTCTCTTGTTTTCGTTACCGTTTTATTGACCGTCATCGTACCTGTAATGATTTGTATGCCGGTTTTGTTGAAAGTCACTCGGTCAGACGCAATAACACTGTTATCGTTCCACAATTCAATTCCAAGCGGTGCATCTGGCAGTACATCTACCCATGCTTCAATGCGATAACTTAACTTCTCGCTATTCGTAAATGTCGAGGTGTTGAGTGGCAATGCGAATCCGTGATAGGCTACTTGAGATTTGCCAGTGGTTGTAATTCGTAGCAATCTAGTATCAGCTTGAACCTCGATCACATTCGCTTCAGGTTGCTTCTTTGTCCACTTGCTGAAGTTCGTTGGATCATATACCAGGTTAAAGTCATCCAAGAAATTAGATACACGACTAACTAGACCGTCAGCGGTCTGAATAACTTGTGAAATCGCTTGGTCTTGTCGTTGCAAGGTTTGAGTGTGTGATGATACGGTATCTCGTACATCGTTAAACTCTACAACACTCACAATTTCAGAAGAGTTAACATCGTAGTCTGTCATGCGGTCAGAATGCTCAAGTTTCATACCGCAGATTTCAAGACTACCATTTCCACTTTGACCAAATTGTATTGAGTTAGATACTGTATCTGCTGTGAATGTGAATTGATATCTAACCCAATCTTTGTTCGAGATAGATTTGAATAATCTACGATTATTATCATTTGTAGTCCATGCACGCATCAACAAATTGACATTCTGACTCGTACTATTGCTAGATACTCTCGCCCAGCACGACATTGTGTATTTTTCGCCAACAACCAAATTAACTTTTTGACCGATATCTTTATTTCCACCGTTCGTGTTTCCTACAATACGAATAGCCTTCTTGATAGCGGTATGCGGTGCATCTCTTAATTCGATAACATCTGTCCGACCGTTACCACCTGACAAATACAATCCCCAAGTTCCGTTCAAGGAGTCCCCCGCTGGAATGATGGACGAATTTTGCAAGAGGTTATCATTTCTAATAATATCTCTCAGTTTGGTTTCAATACGTGAGATGGTTCTTTGGAATCCGTCGACAGAATTCTTGACAATATTCTGGACTTGAGTAGCATTTTGAAAACCTTTGTCATTGGCCAATCTGTCAAAATCGGTACGAGACAATTTCTCAATAATCTGGCCAGCTTGAACTTCGATTCTGCTTTCAGCAATTCTCAACCTATCTGTCAGAGGGTCAACCTCTTGTTTAGTCACAAGTGTTTTGATTCTGTCTGTTATCTGCTCGATTTTGGCAAAGTTGGAATCAGACAAACCTTTAGAAGTATTAGCGGACTCAAGAGCGTTTCTAGCTTCTTCTAAAGCTTCTTCAGCGGTTTGAGTAACTGTTGAACCAATCGCACGAATCTCTTCGATTTTTGTTCGTTGGTCTTCAAGTTTCTCGTTCATGCTTCTATCGAAACCTGAAAAACGATTGTCGATTTCATCGGATAGAGCACGCTTGTTTTCTTCTGCTTTGGCTTTGGCTTGTTCGATGCCGTCTGTGAATTCATCTTTGATATCCTTGACTTTTCTATCGAATGCTAAATCAGCGTTCTCGATTTCTTTGTTTAATCGTGTTTCAAAAATGTGTGTCTCTTCCTTGATTGCATCGCTTACTACATTACCGATTGCACTTGCAAGACCTGATTGAAACTGACCGAAACCAATAGATTTTAATTTCTTAGCCATTGGGGAGTAGGTGTACTTAGTAATTTTCTTTCTCACGTCTAAATCGTAGTATTCGTGGTAGACACCTACAACATCAAACATCTGAACAGGAACATCACTCTGACCGATAACATCAATTTCAATGCTATCTTCGAGCATATCGCACAAGGTTGTTCTGAAATACTGCTTGCCATATTCTCTAAGGCTTGCTTCATCTTTAACATCCTGGTCATTTACTTCTACAACATCTTCATAAATCTGACTGTATTTGTTAATCAGTGGACTATCAACAACCACTTTATAGTGTTTATCGACTGGATTTTCTCCCTCACCACGTATAGTTGTGATGAAGGTGATGCGAGTTCTTAAAGACTTAGTAGATGTTTTATGTTCATAGCTAGATAGGTTTTTCTTATACATGAAAAGCGATTCATTTTCTGAACCGCCATTTTTCAACAATCGTACTTGGTAGCCATGTCTGACTAAATCACCGCCCCACAAACCTACAATAGAATGCTTATCCTTGGTCAAAGCTTCCATAGCGTTCTTGCTATCGATATTAAAAGTATGTCTCTCATCAATATCAGAGAAAAAAGAAAATGGATTTTCTCTAGTGATGCTCCCAGCAAATTGACTCAAAGCAGTTGAGCCAGTCGCTCTATCCAAAGACATTGGATTGACAACGTAGTGATTTAACATTGTCATGACCTGGTTTGCATAGACTTGAATATATCCATGTTTTTTCTCAACCTCAAAAATTACAAAGTCTTGCTCACCGTGTAGATCATCAGCGGTCAAGAATTTTTCTTCTCTCAGTCTTTGCCACAAGATATCATTGGTAGGGAATTTAAAGGTTAATTGGTAGGTGCTATTATCTTCCTGTACGATATCATCATCGTAGGCAGCATTAAGAGGTATGTTTCCTTCTGTTAAATAAATCATACTTTATACCTCCAATTTGGTTTAATAGTCACCTTACGGATATTTCCTGTAAATATCACACCGTTATGACCAACAGGGATTTCAAAGAACCCACCACGCTTTCTGAGAGTGTTTTGAACTGTCCCAGTAGCGTTGTAGATGTTCTGTCTGCCATGCCTGCAATCGATTGTGGCTTTATTATTTACAGTTAAATGCATAGTCTTCTGGCCAATTGTAAGTGATACATCACCACTACCTTCAATATCAATGATTGGCTCTGAATAGACTGTACCGATATTGTTAATCGTTCCAACTCTTGTTAATACGATTGGTGCAACATTCTTCAAATATCTGAATGGGTGCATCAGTAATTTAACATCTAATGTGTAAGCGTGTGGTCCATTCCTATGGTAGCTTGCTGAAACATATTCAGCGTAAAATATAGAGTCTGGTTGATATCCAAACTCGATTTCATTCTTTCCATCGTGAAATTTTTCAATAATGGTTGAAACGTCAATAAGTTTTGGTAGATAGAAAGAAACCGTGCGTTCATAACTTTTATAAGAACCATCTAACACACGATAACTTCCATTCATTCCATAAATGTCTACAACTTCAGATGTTTTTGGTTCTGCACACTCACTTACCCCAAAATCAGTAACCACACTGTGAGGGATAGTAGATGTATTGAAACCATTAATTATAAGGTAAAACATTAAATTCCCTCCCTTGCATAAATTGATCCATGATTTTTATAAGTAGATAGTGAGATTTTATCGCCATCTAAGTAGGTGTCTGAAGGCTTTTCAAGTATAGCAGTAAGGATTTTTTCTAAACTTGACCTTAGAATCGCTATCTCAGACACTACTTCTGCCATATCTTGACCATTGTTTACGTTCTTATCACGTACTACGATATTTTGTTGAGCTTGTTCCATTTCACGTAGAAATTTTGCATCACTTGGAATACCAATACCATTCGCATACTTAGGAATTCCCATGCTACTCATTAAGCGTTTTGTCTTATCTGCTCGTAAGACTTTTGAACCTCTAGGAAGTGGTAGTAATACATCTCTACCCTCTGGAATAAAGCTTCGTCCATCTGGTAGTGTAACCATTTCCTTATAGGTGCTGTTTCTTTGGTCATTGACCACTGCAAGTCCACCTGGGTGGTAATTCGTACCATGAGCGTGCTTACTTGCAAAAACGTTGGTGAAGAAATTACCCGTTACGCTGTCAATCCAGCTCCTGATTCCTGAAAGAACTCCAGAAGCATTATCTTGTGCGTTGATAGTAACTGTCTTGTCTTGAATACTGTTTACACCAGATTGAACTTGACTTACTGTTCCTTGTGTGCTATTTTGAGCAAAAATATTGACTGGTGTATATTGTTTAATTGAATTGATTGCTCCACTTGTTTCTGAACGTACACCTGAAGTTTGGTCAGCTGCAAACAAGTTGATAGGAGCTTCTTGTTTCGGAGAATTCACACTTACGATTGCACTTCCAACTGCAACCCCTGTATTATCTACTGCATCCAATGACTTAGTTTCAGCTGTAGCAAGATTCCAAGCTGCCATTTTATCGATTGATAATTGAGTAAAATACAAAGCATCATTTGGATTTACTAACAAATCTTTTGTAAATGGAGTTATTGCGTTCCAATTCTTCAAAGATTCTGTAGATCGAGATACCGCATTCCTGAAGCTTTTATCTGTGGCAAGCAACTCTTTTTGTTTTGGAGTTAATGCTTCATAGTTTGTGAGAGCTTTTGTTGCTTCGTCTGCCTTGCTCATAATGTCAGTATTCTTTAAAAGAAGTTCCTTGACCTCTGCTGGCATATCGTTCCAAATCTTGAGGTTTTTCTCACTATCAAATATTGCTTGTAAACCTGCTTGATTCTTAACGATGACTTGTTTTCTTCCAGGCTCATGTCTTTCCATTTGCCTGACTCTACAAGTGCTTCAGCGATAGTTACACGAGCGTTTGAATTGATATCAGCAGTTTTAGCAATGAACTGTAATTGTTCCCAGCCTTCTGCAGATTTAGAAGCTTCACCGATGACTTCCTTAACATTTGACTTGACTTGAAAATTACCATTCTTGTCAATATTACCAACTAACAACGACCAAGCATCATTAGCTTCTTTGACTTCCTTGCTCATTTCACTTGTATAGTTTGCAAGGATGCTATGAGAATTACCTACTTTTTGAGATGCTTCTGATGCCTTACGTCCGATTTCTTCATAAGATAAACCGTACTCTTCTAAGGCTTTCTTAGCTTCTTCCCAATAGTTCCAACTTTGACCAGTTCTGGACTTAACTTTTTCATCCAGGTTCTTCATAACTTGATAATACTTGCTTCCTAAAGCTTCCATAGTTTGAGTATGGTTTGCTTCAAGTTCTTGCATTTTCTTGTTATAAGTTTCTTGGTCAATAGCTTTTCCGTCTAATAACTCTTTTAACTCATCTTTGGATGTTTCGTAGAGTTTTTTCTCTTCATCCAAGGCTTGTTTTAAAACATCTTTAGTATGTTTTAATTGAGTTTCGTTTAGACTTCCAATTTCTCCATTCAATGCTTGTAGTGCTGCTTTTTGTTGATCAGCAGATAAGCTCATCATTGAAAGTTTAGCCTTAATCATCTCGTTTTGGTTATTTAAGATGATTTCTTTTCTTCTTGAGAAAACTTGCTGGCATCACCATTATGTCGTTGGTAAATTTCATTGATTTGGTTCATCATCGTTTCTGTATTTGAAACAATTTGACCATTTCTTTCTTTAGCTTGGGCTATCTGTTCTGCACTCAGACCCCATTTAGAGCCCAATTCTTCCATTCTTTGGTTGCTTTGGTCTGCTGCTGCTTGAATGTCTTCATAGAGCTTTTTAAAAGCTCCTGAAACTTTCTCTACATCTCCAGCGTGAGTTCCAAAGTTTGCGACTGCTGTACTTGTTTCATCAACTGTCTTCTGGAAGTTTCTCAACTCGCCTCTTGCAGTGTCATTTAACTGCGAGCCGAACTCTTCAGTCTTGATTCTTGCTTTATCTTTCTCATTCCCAAGGTAGGCAAGGCCTGCAGTTGCTAAGGCAATAGTACCGATTGTCAACCCTAAAGGATTTGTAAGCAAACTCATAGATGTTCCTAGCAATCCTACAGATGATGAAGCGGATGCCGTAGCAGTTCCAAGCGATGCTGCGCCTGAACTTGCAAGTTGGAATGCAGATGTTAGATTTCCAGTTGTTTTAAAAGCTTGGAAAGTCTTAGCCATTAAGGATAAACCACCAACCGCTTTACCTGTTCCTTTTGTCAACCAACCTAAAGCTTGAGTTAAGTTTCCAATAATACCAATACCTTTACCAAATATTGATAGCGCTGGTCCAGCTCCTGCTGCTAAAGCACCCCATTTTAGGATGTTTCTTTGTTGTTCCTCAGACATCGAGCTAAACTGTTTTGCCATTTTAGCCAATGTCTCAATCCAAGGTTTGCCTGCTTTCAAACCGTCTCGTAGCGCCTTTAATAGAGGCCCACCAAACTCAATAGCCAGGTCGGTAATTTGGTTTTTAAACATCTTTAATTGAGACTCAGTAGTCTCATAACGTTTATTCGCTTCATTGGTTAAGGCAGTATTTTCTTTCCACGCTTGGTTAGAACGTGCGACTGCTGCACCCATCTTGTCTGATGACAAAGCTAAGGATTTAAGCATATTTCCTTGCCTAATACCTGTCATGCCTAACTTCATCAAGATAGCATCCATATTTGCGCCTTTTTCGTGCGCTGTGTTAAGGCCTTTGATAAATGATTGTAAAGCTTCAGCAGGCTTTTCTTTCCAGGCTTGTTGGAACTCTTCTGATGTTGTTCCTGCTACTTTAGCAATCAATGCAAGGTCATCTGCTGAATCCTTTGTAGTCAATGAAACTGCATTACCAATAGCTGTAAGAGTTTGAGTCATGGCAGTACCACCTGCTTCTGCTTCAATACCCACACTACTCATAGCAGTTGCAAGACCTAAGATTTCTGGAGCAGTTAGTCCAGCTAGTTTCCCACCTGCTGCTAAACGATTAGACATCTCTACAATGTCTTTTTCAGTTGTAGCAAAGTTATTACCAAGGTCAACCACGGATGCACCGAATCGAGAATAATCGTCCGATGTTAAACCTAGAATGTTTGCAATCTTGGCAATGGCTGTCGCAGCATCTTCAGCACTCAAGTTGGTTGATTCTCCCATGTCAATCATGGTACGTGAGAATTTAAGGATATCGTCCGCCTTAATACCAAGCTGACCTGCTACTTCTGCTACGTTTGCGATTTGAACTGCGCTTGCTGGCAATTCTTTAGCCATTTGACGAATACCGTCTGACAAGTTTTTATAAGATACTGTGGCAGTTTCATCTACTGTCTTTTTAACTCCAGCAAATGCAGATTCATAGTCGATTGCTGCTTTAGTAATCAAACCTACACTTGCAACTAACGGAGCAGTTAATCCAGTAGTTAACTTTCCGCCAAGCGTTGAAACATTATCTCCAAACGCTTTAATCTTATCTCCACCCTTAATCAAGCCATCTCCTAGCTTGTTTATACGAGTGGCGAAACTATTTTCTTTACCTACCGCAATCAATGCTTGTTCAACACGTCTAAGTTGTCCTTCCATTGCTGCTAACTTAGCATTTTCACGCTCAATATCTGCAGCTGCTTTATCGAACTTAGCAGTGCCTGGTTCGAGTTTATCAAAACTCTTTTTCATTTCATCCAAGACCTTTTTTGTGATCCAATCGCTTGTCCTAAAGTCTTGTATTTTGCTTGTAGTAAGTCTGTGTTTTTTCCATTATCTTTCAGAGAACTATCTAGCGCCTTAACATTGCTTTGGAAATACTTCACTGCATTCTTAGCACCGTTAAGTGTAGGATTAAATTTTGATACGTCCAGCCCTAGCTCAATATACATTTGTCCTAGTGGCGTTCCACCTGCCATTCCAATCCTCCTTTTTTAAATTGTTTCCAGAAAGTCAGCTAGGTCCATTACTTCTTCTTTCTTAGCTGATTCTGTTTCGCCAATAACTCCCATTAAATCCTCCCAACTCGTATCCATGACATCACGAATACTCATACCGTATGGACCTTCAGTAGCTTGTTTGACGAATCCGTAGAACCTTTTTAGCGCTTCCTTTGGTTCTATTTTCTCCCCTTTGGGTCAACATCACCAATGAGATGAGAGTAAATGTCTGTGAAAACTGCAAAGATGTCAGCCATATCAGTGAATTCTAGCAACTCATCCACTTCCACATCTTCAAACAATGAAGCAATGAACTCTAACTGTTTATCTAGTTTTTCTACTTCAGACAAATCATCGTTTAAAGCTTCATTCATGATCAGGTAGTTACGATAATCTTTAGTAGTGATTTCCTTACTAGTCTTTTGAACATCTTGTCCTTTTTCATTTTTAATTAAAAATTTAACCGTAGCCATATTCTTTCCTTTCTAGAAATAAGATAAAAAGAGAGCTTGCGCTCTCTTTCTACCCTGCAGCAACCATTTTAAGTTGTCCTTTGAATTTCTTGAGTTTTTCTTCATCCTTACCGATGTACTTGATGTAGTAAAGACCATTAGTGTCTGTGTCGTCACTTGCAATAGCTGAGAAGCTCAAGCTATCATCTGGAAGTTCTTCTTGTTTGTCTTTGAGGGTTTCAAATTCCTCAGCATCCATTGAGAATTGACCTTTGAAGAAACCAACTTGTGCTTGTGTACCATCTGCTGCTTTAGATTCAAGCATAACTGAGCAGTATGGAGCTACTGTGTCAGCACCAATGCCGATGATATCATCCTTGATTGCGTGACCTAGGATTTTAGCAAGTACAGTTGCAGGGATGTCAACTGCAGTCATTTCCATCTTAACGTCACCAACACCACGGTTTGATACGTGGTAAGCAACGTCACTACCATAGGTTTTTACTGGATCACTTGCAAGACCTGAAATCTTGGCAGTACGAGTCGCACCTTTACCAGTTTGACCTTCGATTACAAAAAGGTTTTGTCCAAGTGTTGGAGTAGCATTTCCATCCAACACACGAACTATCATACGTTTAAAACCAACTAATGCCATTTATAGCACCTCTTTCTTTAATTTAGTATTCTTCATATAGAGCACTCTGACCCTTGTAAGTCCGAGCGTCTACGTAGCGTTTGATTTCTGGAATCCATTCATCTAAACCACCTGTGGTTTGATAAAATCCTTGTTCTTCCATAATCTTTTCAATTTTTCTTTGGAGTTCTTTACACTCCGTATAGTCAACAGACTCTACATTGACCTGATAGAGAAATGTCTTAGCCAGACTCGTATTACTGCCATGAACTGCCTGCATCGGCGGACCAACTGGTCTGATAACGATACTTGGCTCATTATTTGGTAACGAGTCAGGACGTTTAAAAGATTTAATACTGATTCCAGCTAAAGACGCATCTTTTTTCAAAGCTTCATAGAGTTCATTAAACTTATCTTTGATCATCTAAAAACCTCCTATCTTCAAATGACTAGCCATTCTGTATTTGTAGATTTTAGCATGAGCCTCTGAAAAGCGTCTAATTACACCAAAACCTCTTGGATGTGGATTCTTGCTATATCCAAACTCATTCAAGTGAACCAAGCGCCATCGAGAACCCTCACCGAAACCGATTTTCACAACAGGAACGCCAGCTGCAAGACCCGTCACACGCCCAACAGTAGCACTTTCAATAGTGTCTCCTTTATCTTTATAGACTTGCAAAGCACCTTTAAACTCTTCTAGAGTCTCATTTGCGACTGCCTTCAAGGCTTGACTTGTAGCACGTTTGACCTTTGTGCCACCAAGACGGGCTTCAAGGTTTCTAAGAACATCGTCAAAGCCTCTTAATTCTGCTCCACTAGACATCTTGACCACCACCGATAATAACTATCAAAAAATCCCGATTGTCAAAATCAGGACGCACATCGATAATTTGCCATTTTTCACCACTGAGACGACTGTCTCCGACTTCGACAAAATGCTCATTCTTCGGCTGATAATCAGACAAAGGATCACGAATTTTCAGAGTCATCTTAGCTTTCATAGACTTACCAGTCGCAATCTCGATATCTTTAAAGCTAGGAGAGTAAACTTGCCCCATCGTAAAGAAAGCCTCCTCGTGACTCACATCACGACCATGAAGCCCCTCCTCGACTTTAGAAGTATAGAAAGTCAAGGGGGTTCTCAGGTCTCCGTTTTTAGCCTCTGGCTTTTTATATCGATAGCTGGGACGATTAGTCTGATAGGACATCAGACATTGTTACTTCTGATTGTTTGTCTTCCCATTCAACAAAGCCAGGAAGCGCCCCATTGATTTCATCAAAGCGCTCTTTTGTCGCTTCAAATTCTTGGCCAACAGAGCGAAATACCCCTTCTTTGAGGTCATAGAAACCTTTTAAAACCTTAATCATGTTTTTCCTCCAATTTGTAATTTTCAAGAGATAGCGCCATTAAATCCCCCCGGAAGTTATCGTAAAAGAACTCCACTTGGTCATTATAGACGTATCTAGCACGCTCCAAAATTAACTCTCGAACTCGTGGTTCAGTTGGATACTGACTACCAACAAGGCTAAGGATGTTAGCTTCAGAGCTTTCCAACATCCGTGAGAGGTTTTCGTCCTCTCCACTATGAAAAATCCTCATCCGCTCCTTAAAAGATTTAAGGAGTGGATGAAGTTCTACTTCTGAAGTCATGATCTAACCCCTAAATTAAGCTTGAGGGAGTTGTAAATTCCAAACTGCAGCTGTCTTTTCATCATGAGCCTTACCGTAAGCGAATTGCTTAGCAGTATAAAGGTTCAGGTCTTCCAAAGCATAGGTTTCTGTGTAACGGCCAAGTGAAATACCACCACCGACAAAAGCATCGTAGCGACCTTTGACAAATGTAGTGACTTTACCAGCTGTCTGAGCCACAGATTCAACCAAGATAAGGTTGAATGGCATAGCTGTGATATAAACAGCTTGAGCGTTCAATGAAGTGTATTGTTTCTTCACATCCCAAGCGTCGGCTGTATTAACAACCATTACAAGGTTACCTTCTACTGCAACTGGAGTTTTTCCATCTTCTTTAACAGAGTGATGTTTGTAAACCTTTGTCAATTCTTTGACTACGGTAGCTGAGTCAGCAAAAGTCAACTTAGTAGTTTGAGCTGTTTTTTCAGCATAAGTTGTCTGATCTCCAGAAACAGTTCCAGTAAGAGTACGAGAAAGACCGATAGGTTTATTGTCCCCATCACCGTTCAAGAAAGCAGCTTCAAGGGCAGCCGCAAAGGCTTCTGTAATTTGTGCAGAAACAAATTTTTGCAACCAAGCTGGACCAAATTTTTCAGCATCTTTTGGAATTACAACGAAAGCAGTCAATTTGTGTTGAATTGCTTCTTCATCGTTGAATTCTTGTTTGAGCTGCCCTTGGATTTCTGAATTGATTTTACCCCAAACAGCTTGACCAGTTTGCTCTGATTTAAGGAATTTCAAACGGATACCAGCATTTTTAAGGCCAATATGTTGAAGGAGCGGACGTGCCATAACCATATCTTCAAAGATACGGTCGATTGTTTCTTGTGGGAATAGTTTTTCAACTCCCTTAGGTGCAGCTTTCTCGATGTTATTGAAGAACTCACGAGCTTCTGCAGTCAGCTTAGCATCGTATGGATTCAAAGTTGAAACTTCTTCACGAGCAGCATCACGAGCTTGAGCCATCATTTCATTTGTCATGGACTCGATCATGTCATTGTATAGCTTCGCTTGCTCTTCTTGAGGTGCACCATTTGCTACGGCATCCAAAAATGCCTGACGTTGTTTTTCAAATTGGTTAGATAATTGAATTGTCATTCTGTTTTTTCCTTTCTTAAAACATAAAAAGACCGAACCCTTTAGGAACAGCCTTGTTTGTGCTATTTTCTGGACTTTCTGGAAAATTGAATCTCTTCTGTAGAAATTCGCTATTTTCGAAAGCCTCTTTTTCAATTTGTATATCTGGTAGTTTAGCTTCTAGCTTTTCAGCTACCAGTTCAGCAATTTTATCGATATCAGGAGTCATTGCTGACCTCATTTTCTCGATAAAATCACTTGGAATCATAGGAGTTTCACTCGCAACCAAAGTCGGAGCGACTTCATTTGTAAACATAATCTTGTCTACAAAACCGTGATTCAAAGCTGATTCAGCATCAAACCAGGTAGTCTTGTTCATCAATCCAAGCAGGTCATCAAGTGCCTTGCCAGTCTTATGAACATAGGCGCTAGCAATAGATTTGTTAAACCCTTCTAGTACCCCAGCCTCATGAAGCAAGACATTATGGTCTCCGTTTACTTGCGTTGAAACATTATGGATCATGATTTGGGCAGTCGGACTGATTTCAACCGTATCTCCTGCCATTGCAATCACGCTTGCTGCGCTTGCTGCAATACCGACAATCTTCACGGTCACGTCACCAGGATACGAGCGTAGAGCAGTATAGATTTCACTACCAGCATAAACATCTCCACCACCAGAATTGATATGAACCTCAATCGGTTCACCACTATCAGGAAGGACGACATCTTTCGGAGCGGTTGCGTCCCACTCAAGCCAATCGTAAAGCCATCTGTCATTATTTGATACAATCGTACCCTTAATTTGAATTACTTTCATCTTCTTTCTCACCTCCTTTCTCTAACTGTTCACCAAGTTGGTAGTTTTTGGTGATGAGGAATTTATCGCCACCAGGGACAGATTCTAAGCCAAGTTCAGAGCGCACCTCGTTTCGAGTCATTGCTCCAGAAGAAATAAGCTTATCAATGCTTCCAGCGAGTGCAAACTTATCTCTCTGACCTTCGCCAATGATTACAAATAGATTATTGCGCTCGTATTGCCGTCTTGATACTAAAGCAAAATTAAGCCCATCACTCATTTTCTTAACAAGTGATTGGTAGCAATAACTATTAAACATTTTTTGGCTATTTTCCAGATTGGCCATGTCGCCATGAATTAAAGCTGTTGGAATCCCTAAGACGTCAGCGACCTCATCATCAAATTGCCGACGAAGTTTCTTCAACTCATCAACAGAAATATTTGAAGTCCCTGTTGTATTCGTATGCTCAGAATATTCCATTCCATCTTGAGCTGGAACAATGGCAATTGTTTTAGTGCTAAATGATTTAAAAAGACCATCAGCATAGGATTGGAGTTTGTCACGCATCTGCTTGTCAAAACTCCCATTGTTTTTGGTTTTCAGAGTTCCTCTGATTTGGTTATTCCTAGCCAAGGCCTCGACCAAACGAGTGTGCAACTTCTCGTAATCAGCAAATAAGTCAGAAATATAATCTTGCAGTCGATTATTGTTGTACTGTAAGAAAATCACTTCACTCATCCGAAAACGCTTCTCAAATGTGAAACCTCTACAAGTTACAAACTCAAACACATCATCATAAACAGCATATTTAGTCCGTGTGTAAGAGTCAGCAACAAGCAACTGGTCATCCGTTGTAAGAAAGATTAGGACCTCATTCTTAGTGATCAACCGATAGACGACCTTTTGCCAAAAATCTGACGCAGACTCATTTTTGTTTGGCCTTACATTCAGCAAATAGTCCCAATCAGAAGGCTTAGCCTTACCGTTTTCTTGATACTTAAATGCTGACTTAGCAAAAATCCGAGCGATGAACTCAGCTGACTTATCAATCGCTAAGCTTTTGAGTTGCAGATTTCCAAACATCCGCTCAAGATCCTCGAACTCAAACCCAACCTCTGGCACTTCACGCTTAAATAAATTCAGTAACCCCAATGCACTTCCTCCTTTCTTTTAATTTCTGCCGACCACCCACCCAAAATTTATTCTTAGATTAAAAATCCCAGCTATCGAGCATATCAAGGAATTCCCCAACATTCGATTCTTGCACCAGCTCCCTCTTGTAAAGAGCAGCTATCAAGGCATGGAAACCATCCGTCTTTCTTCTGACAGGTTCTTTTTTCAAGAAACGCTTATTCCCATCCTTGTCCTCTTTGACGTAGGTATTATCTGTATACCAAATCATAGAGTTATCGCCCTCAAAGATAAAACGCTCATTTGCAAATCCATCTTCAATAATTGGCGCAACCTTGGATTGGATAGCCCCTGGATTTCTCAAAAACTCATATTCAAACCCAGCCTCTTCCAAAAGCGGTTTTAACAAATCCATTCTAAAACCATCGGCACATACAAGCTCAATCTGATAAAGATTTCTCCATTCTTCCAGCTTGGCTATCAAAAGTCTAGGATCAATACTCGGACCATCAACGATTGTAAAAAGACCTTTTTCAGCCCATTCTTCAATAGGCGCTTTTAGCTTGAAAGCTTTCAAAAATGATTTTCTCGCAAATGAATGTTGCTTCCAGATGAATTCATCTCCATTCTTAAATAGCAAACCAACGCTCGCAAAGTCTCGGATGCTCGCATAGTCAAAGCCAGCCACACATGACCGACCCTTCAAGTCGATACCAGGCGAACGTAAACAAGCAACTAGCTTTTCTCGAGAAGTCACATCTTTCTCAAGGTCCGCTTCAGGAAGGTTCATCCGTTTTGTCATAAACTCCTGACGTCCAGATGGCTCCAACTCAAGGTCATCATAGTCAGCCTTGGTTCTAGCAAGCAACCTCTTAGCGTAAGGAGTGCTTTCATCCAACATCGGATTTGCTTTCGACCAGTTTTTCATGTCGTCCACTTCATCCGCATTGTCAAGCTTGCAGATGAAAGGGAAAAGCCTGAAATCGTCAACCTCTCCATTCAAGATTTGCATAGACTTCTCTATTAGCTTGTCGTAAAATCCCTCACGCACATACCCATTCGTACCGTTGTAGAAAGTCCGAGCATGAGCGATTTTCCCAAGACCAGACCGTTGAACCTTCACGGCCTTATCATCTTCAAACTGGTGAATCTCATCAAACTCAAGACAGCCATCACGAGCAGAGTCCATAGTCTTCGGATTGTTCGTCCGAAAAGAAAAGACCGAGTTATTCGCTCGACCTGTGATAGACATTTTAGTTAGATAGAAATGGTCCTCAAGACCACGCCTTTGGATAGTCTCATAAACCTCCTCAAAGGAAACCTTACCCTGTTTCTCAGAGTTTGCAGTGATAGTCACATCATAATCTCTGATAGGGTAGATAGGACTGATAAAGAACGAGGACCTGGCAGACATAAAACCATTCTTACCACCCCCACGAGCCAAAGTATATAGATACTCGTCAAAGTGTGGCTCCCCGTCCTCTTTCCTAAAAAGAAAAATGAACGGGGTCAAGAAAAGCTGGTATTTAGCTAGAGGAAAAAAGTTCTTTTCCGTAAACCGAATGAATTTCTCAATCAGATCATTATCAAAATATAAATCATCGCGAGGATAGATTTTCTCTTTGATGATTTTAAACAGCAACTTTCTTTCTTCGTTGACGACGATTTCTCCACTCTCGGCCATTTTGATGTAGTCATCAATCAACGGATGAGAAATCATAACAGATCACTTCCAGACGTCGGTTTCTCAACAGGAGAATTTTCAACCTCGAAATCAAACGAGCGCTCAATCGCCAAAAGTTGATTGCTGGTTGTGTTAATTTCCTTGATGAGAGAATTCGCTTTTTGGAATCTCTGTTGCCCGTTGTGAACAGTGATGACCAATCCGTCTTCATGAAGTTTGGTTTTCAGTTCATAGAGTAGCCTGACGAGATAAAGATAACGATTCACTTTTTCGTACTGGATCGCATCCTTTTTTCTAGGACTAAAATAGCCGATTTTAGAAAGTAGCTGATTTTCTAATTCTTTTATATTTTTTTCTGAGTATTCTTCCATTACCCCCCACCCCTTTTAATTTTTCGTTAAAAATTTGGACAGTTGACCCCTCCCACCGGTTCCCAAAACCTTAAAAAGACTCGATTTTTTTGACCGGGGGGTGTTATTCTCCCCAAAATTCATCCGTCCTGAAATTCTTATCTTGCATTTTTTTGATTTTCGGAACTGAAAACGTCCGTGTCTCTTATTGTGACACTCTTTACATAATGTTCTGAGGTTATCTATATCAAGAGCGAACTCTGGATAGAACTCTAGTTCTTTGATATGGTCAACCTCTAGGTTCTCTGTTGTGACTTTGCCTTCTTCTCTGCACCAAACACATTCGTAGTGATCACGTTCAAGTGCTTGCTCTCTCAAAATTCTCCAAGCTTGTGATGCATAAAATAATGCTCGTGCAGCTCTAGTACTTACATCAATCATAAATGTTTAAAATTGGTTTCTAATCTTTTTCCATTCTGAAGGAGAGAAAAAAATATTTTCAAACGAAAATTTCTTTTTTAAAAAACTTTCTTTGACTCTGTACATTGCCAATCCTTGTTTAACATCTACTACATCTACAAACTCCATTTCCGATTCACCTTTCATAACTTTGTAAACCTCACTATTTTTACTCTCTCAATTCCTTGTTTTACATATTCTAGTGAATTCGCTACATGAGTTTTAATTCAGATTTATCAAGCGTTTATCTTGCAAGTGCGAAATGAAATCATCATAACCTCAAAACAATGAATTGATAGTAAAATAAAAAATTAAAAGCCCTGAAACTTCGTCATGGCTCGGTCTTGTGAATCTTGGTTTTTGCCTATGTATCTCAGTGAAATACTCTGGCTTGAGTGGTTCAGTAGGTCCATTATCAGAGCGACATCCTTGGTTTGTTCGTACATGAATAAGCCAAAGGTCTTCCTCATCGAGTGAGTAGCTATGTTTTCTAGACCGACTTCTTCAGCAGCTTTCTTTATGATCTTGTAAGCTGTGTTAGGTTTTATATGCTGATGCTTTCCGTTTCGGCTTGGAAAGAGGAAGTCTTCATCTTTCTTATCTTTGATGTACTGTCTCATAGCATTCTTGAATTTCTTTGGCATCTTTCGTTTGGTTGGCTTATCTGTCTTTTCATCGACGATCTGGACATGCCAACCTTTAACGTGCTTTACCTTCAGTTTAACGATATCGCCAATACGAAATCCCAAATTAACACCAGAAAGGAAGAGCATGAGGTTTCGTTGTCTATCTGACTCTTTGACTGCACTATGCAACGTCAGCCATTCAATCATAAGCTGAACATCATCTCTATTCCTGATTGGTTCAACAACTACCACATATCTTCACCTCCTTTTTAATGCACAAAAATAGCAGAGATTTCCTCTCTGCTATTCTTCACGATACTAATTTACCACATTCTTTTTGTCAATTCTATATGTTTTTTTGACAACTTTACATAAAAAGCAAATTAGAAAGTGTATCGAGAATCACTTCACGTCTTCTGTAAATCTGCTTGCTGTGTCTATACAAGTACCCAGTTTCTCCGTTCTCCATGATGTGCCAAACTTGAACCCAGTCGTATCCAGTATGTTCCCCCCAGCGAAGATAAAAGATTTTTTTGTCATCTGGTTCTAGATTCTCCAGTAATTGGGAAATAGCGTTTTGGAGATTTTCTAATCTTAAAATCATAGGATCGCTTGCATAAGCAACCGCTAGATTCTCCGACCTGTTGACGAATGTTCCACTGCCACTTGCTCCAGTATCATCAATTCCAGGAACAGTAAGATGCTTAACTTCGTACAAACGTTCTAGCTCATGCCTACGTTGGCCAATAAGTTTGTCAATCTTTAAATATTTATCATCGAGTTCAAACTCGAGATAATCCCTTCGTGCTTTTGTTAAGTTCTTTTTGACCAAACCTTACCTCCCATGTATCTTTTGGATTTAACCCATTTGATAATTTTGCCATCGTTATTGTTATTGTGATAATCTGGCAGTCTTGCTGTTGGACTTTCTTTATAGACCACTTTTTCGACTACCTGGATTGCAGGCATCGTTTCATCATCTATCCACCCAACTAACCATGCAGGGTTTACATCATAGGTTTTAGCAATCATTTCAATTTGCTTAATAGATGGATATCCACCTCGCTCATACAAGTGAATTGTATTTTGTGAAACACCTGTCTCTTTTGCCATCTGTACTACAGAGAGACACAGGTCCTCTCTAAGTTCTTTCAATCTTAGCTGCATCTTTCAAATCTCCTTGCGTATTTCAAATAATCTTGCCATCAAAGACTAAAGTAATCGTACCTGTCCCATCTTGATGTTTAGATACTAACGCTTGACAATCTGAACCGAGCTCGATTCCTTCAATCGTGATGCTTCGTTTCATGTTGTTAACGTTGACGATTGCGCCATTCGATGTTTTAATTCTCATTCTCCACCTCTAGAAGTTCTTGATTTTCGTAGATGTTCCCAATGACTTTGTAATAATGCGGTAGGAATCTCTTTGCGATGTCAATCCGATAGGTGCGACTTAGACCATCGCCGTACCAACGACCTTTGTCTTTGTCATATTTGACAATAAAGGTATATTCTGTTTGTATCTGATGATGTAAGATATCACCTTCAAAAACTTCTGTACCTTCCTTATCAACTAATCCTGTTGATTGCATGAGTTCGATTTCGTCAGGATAAGCTGTAATACAATCATTCATGACTGCGTCATTTAGTTCAAGTTCTTCAATGCGACTGTTTTGGAACCACATGTTTTTTATCGACATCATTCTACCAAGTTCATTATGCCACGCTCTAAATCTTGGAGTCATCTGGTAAATCCTCCTCTTTCACGAACGAACCATCAATCCAGCGACCTTTACGGTCTTTGATTTCTTGATAAGCTAATTCAAAACATTCATCAAAATCATAACCAAGATTTTTCAGATAACCAATGCAGCGGACTAGATTGTGTCTGCATAGCTCTTTACTTGCAAATCCTTGTGAGAGTTGAAACTCACTAATATTTGCATTGATTGAGATGAAGCTTTCCATCACATCTTTTTTACGTATGTTATCAGACTCTTCAAAAATCTGATTGACATCTTCTTTAATGAGTAATGCCAATCCTACAATAACGACTGCACAATCTCCGATGCTATCTTTGGTCACTTTCTCATTCTTCTTGAGATACCCAGCACATAACTCACCGAACTCTTCACTAAGCTTGAGTGACTGTTTATCTAATCGTCCACCATTTTCTAAGTCACGATCAATAAACCATTGCTTTACATTCTCTAGTGTGTTCATGTTTTTACCCTACATTTCTTCCAAATCAAAATATTCTGTCAGCTCACTCTTCAATTCATCTAGAGTTGAGCATCGTTCAATTAAATCAAGCACATCGTCTTTTGTATCTTCTTTGTTCAAGGTGTTTTCTGCGACTGCATCTGCTACCCATTTTGGATGAGTACCAGCGTAATAGTATTGATCTTGAGGTAATAGCTCAAGTAATGCTTCGTATCGTTCTTCTAGTGAAATCCAGGCACCAAGCGTATCAATAAATGCAGTATCTGATTTTCTGCTTTCAAAGATTTCTGGGTAATTTTGTTTTGCAATTTCTGCATAGATGGCAGACCATTCTTCGTCTGAAAAATGTGATTTTTCAACTAGTGCACCGTATTCGATTTCTTTTCCATTGATTTTAGTTTTGTAGTTCATAATTTTACCTCTTTTCCAATTTCTGTATTGTTGTACTTCTGCTCACTAACCACGAAAACATTCCCGTCAACTGTGATTGTGAATAGACTTCCGATTTTTCGTTTTCTTCAACCTTTCCAGTGATAGCGTATTTACTATCAGCATGATAGACTAGTAAGGGTTTTTGTTGCTCGTCTATAATCGATCGTTGCATAAATAATAAGCAAGTAGTAAGTAAGGCATAGCCAATTAAGAAGCGTTTCATTCTGGAACCTCCAAAAGCTCCTGATTTTCGTAGACATTGCCGATGATTTCTCTTGAATTAGCCACATTACATAATCGTTCAAAATTGTTGTATCTAATCAAGCTATTCACAAACATTCCTAAATCTTCTCTATATTCGATAAATCCGTTTAACAAACCATCTTTTGTACCTAAAATATCTTTCTCGTATATCTCCCGTAAATTTTTATCAAACATCCCTGTGAAACGTCCTACTGATTCTATACTTACAGGACACCAAGAACCTATAGTAATGTATTGTTCATTAGCTTCTACCACTTTGTTGATAATAAATGCTCTTCCTCTATCTTCAATCAAATGTCCGTATTGCCATTCTCCTTTGCTGTTTTCGTCAATGGATAACCCTCTGAATTTTGGTATCATCTTGCACCTCCCAGGAAATTATTAACAATATTTTGCTGTTCAGTATCGATTATTTTATTTCTATAATTCAATATTGGAGCCATAACATCATTTGTCAATGCAGGCTTCAAAATGATTTCATTTGTTTCCGAAAATCTTTTACCGTTAATTTTGATTTTGATGTCATAACCGTTAGCGATATGTTCAAGGTCATCTTTAGACAGGGAAATTTCAAATCTACTCATTCTTCTACCTCCTCGATCTACGCTTCCTTCAAATACTCATTAAAGACATCTTCATCAAGTATTCCGTTTTCAATTAAATTTTCAACTGCAATTTCAATTTTAATTAAACGATTTAATTCTTTGTTAGGTAACGTAGCCATAATAACTTCTTCCATCACTCCACCTCCTTGCTCTTGAATTCTCTAGTGAGTCTATTTTTTAAAACTCGAATTTGAAAACACTTATCGTCTGCATATGTATAATAATCATCGGTTTCTTCAATCCATTGACTTCGTGTGTACGGGTATCTGTTTGGTCGTGTCATATTACCACCTCATATATAAATATTTTGTATCAATATCTTGTTCTAAAATACAATCTCTCAATGATCTCAAATCTTCTAACGCACTGCTGACGGTCCCCCATTTGTTCTCAGGTTCATACTGTACATACTTTTCAGGATACTGTTCCAGTTCTGAGATGCCACGTTGAATGTTTTCAAAAATCTGAGCAACATTGTAGATAGTACCTTGTTTGAAATCCCAATTCATAGCAATCCTAAACATTTCCCCAAGATTGTAGGTCGGAGAACTATTTTCAGGTTCATCTATGCAAATATAATCTCCGCTTTCTATTTTTCCCAAGATTTCCAAATCATAACTCATCTATCCGACTCCTCCGCACTATACTGCAACCATACTAGGCATTCATATAGATCCCTTGCTTGCCTTTTGATGTTGCTTAATGATTGACTGCTCAATTTATCATCATTTTGTAAGACTTCTATCTTGAGATTTAAAATAATAGCAGTCAATTCTTTTTCTTTTTTAAACTTTCACTACATGACATCACTCAACCTCTTGAATTTCCATACCAGGGCAATCAAACACCCAACTCATGTCATTTTCTTCTAGATCGGTTTTAGTATGATATTCTGAATAGAATACTCCATCATAGCTAGAGAAAATATAATCCTCATCTTCAGTGTGATAGTACAACTTTTGTCCACTTGATTTCAGAGTTACAATATATCGCTTCTCTTTATCAATCTTGTATCCGAAAATCCAAGCTAGCGCGAATGTTTCTTGGTGATCTAAGCTTTCGAAGATCCAACGATAAACGCTTTTGTTTTTTGCTTCTTCAGAACAATAGAGTGCGTGAGCTAAAGTAATTTTCCTGACTTTGCAGTATTCAATCCAATCCGCTACATCTTGTGGGATTGTGACTTTCTCCTGTTCAATCGATTTGTAAATGAAGTTCTCGTCTATACTTACGGTTTCTCCACTGACTAACTGAATTATCTTCTCTCTAGTTCTTAATGTATCGATTTGAAAACCAACTTCATATCCCTCGATAAACACTTTTTCTTTATTCATCTTCCCCATCCTCCATTTCTACCCCTAATTCAAGAAGTTCTTGCTTTAGCATTTCGATTCGATTCTGGATGGTTTCTGTGATTAGACTAGACAATATCTCATCTGCTTCGATTTCTTTTAAAAGAAATCCATAAGCAGTTTTAAGAATATAATTAGTCTCTTTCTTTGTAATACTAAGCTCATCCCAGCACTTGCGTTTAGTTTTTAAGAAATATTTGTACTCTTTAATCAAATGAATGATATGTCTAGCTTTGTTTAAGTCTTCAAGCTTCATCTTCACTAACTCCTTTTTCCTTTATGCTGCTTTTGATACTAATTTCGTTTGCTTCAACCATTCATTGGCTATGTCCCAGACATCGCTTGGGACATCTTCGTTATACTTTCCACGAAACTGGACTATCTTACCCTGCTTTACCTCAAGTGTGTAAAGAGGTGTTTTTGGTTGATTTGATAAACGGACAAACACTATCAAGGTGTCCCCTTTGAAGTGCTTATCTGTGTATGAGCTTACACAGTGATGTAATTTCTTCCCTTCGTAGATCAGTTCGGCCACTTTTATAGGAACATGGAATGCGTAGCCGTGGATGGTCCTATCCATTCCTTTTTAAGTTTAAACTCAGCTTCAAGTTGCTTGCGTTTCTTCTTATCTTCCAGTTTGCGTTTTTCTTCAACGAATTGATTGTATAATCCGACTGTGTGATTGTGCATTGCCGTAAAATCCTTTGGCACAAGCATAGCATCGCCTTCAGGCTCAATTCCCATTTCTCGTAGCATTTTAAGATAATCAAGATACTCATTGAATTCAATGTGATACTTAATAACCCATTTCTGAAACTTATTGATCCCTACACCTTTCGGTATATGCTTGATGTCGTGGTAAGTAAGATAAGACTCAATACCAGGTACAAGTTGTCCATTCCGCTCTTTTAATCGACGGCTCAACTCAAATTCGTTAAAGCTGCGATTTGAATTCTTGAAAAATTGTTTGTTCTTTTGAAGCCACCTGCGGTTCAAGGTCCGCATATCTACGGTTCTTGTAAATCCAAACCTATAATTTGGATACATGATTTCGTTGGCCAACCTATAAGCATGAATTTTCTGAGCGAATTCAATTTCAAACTTGTATTTGTAAAGCCGTTCAATTTCCCAGTAATCGATGTATCCAAACTTCAAATATTTGAGCTCAGATACTTTTCTAAGTCTCTCAGCCCAATTGTTTGGATAAAAAATATTTCCTGTGTAAAAACCGCCACTAAAGAAATTGGCGAATAGATACGGATAAAATTGTCCGTTGAAATCTTGGCCAATCTTTGTGTGCTTGTCATTTTCAAAGCGCTCTAGATTAGTAAGTTGAAAATCGATAAATTGTTTCCCTTCGACTAGCTTCGAGCTAAATTCATAAGATTGAATCTCGATGCGTTTCGACGTGCTGAGAATGATTGAGAAAAAATAGGTCTTGTCGTAAAAAGTGAGCCGTGACGACTTTGTCAGTCGCTTTTCAATACAATGGCCAAGGTCTAAGTCTGAAGCGATTATTGTCTTGTCCTTATTGATCCATTTGTACGTTGTAATCCGCGAATAACACCATCTCCAAAAGTCTGCAGGTGGTTTTAAACGTCTATCAGCTTCTCGCTTGCATTGTTCATATTTCATTCGTCTAAGAAATCGAAAATGCTCATTTGCTTTTCGACTGCTCCTTTCTCTTTCTTAATTTTTACCGCATCAACTTTATTTTCAGGAGGATTTTAGGTTTTCTACTTTCTTCTTGACGGATTCAACAGGTACCTGCTTGACGTTAGATACTTGCGAATTTGAGATAAAGTATTCTCGAATCCATCTGAATACAGTAGCGTCATCTATACAAGCGACTCCTTTTTCGGCAAATTTACGGGCTTTTTCTTTTGCGAAACTTAGAGCGCATTTCAGAGAGTATCGCTCTTTTAAGATGCCTTCGAATAATTCATTGTCTTCCTGATCGCATATCCAATTATGAACACGGTCAAGTGCAGTATCATGTGGTTGGTTTAATTCCTCTAGCAACTTAGCTAGGGCTTTTTCTTTGATTTCATTCATTTTATTTTCAAAAAAATGCGACTGCCTTTGTGTTAATTGGCTAAATACGGGCAGTCGCTCGTCCATTAGTCACACGACTGATTGACGCTTCCTAGCTCGCTTTTAACGTGGTTCGCGGCACGTTGATTTTACTGCTAAGTAATAACAATCTATCGCACCATAATCAAAACGTACATCGTCTTTTCCGATATATTTTTTGAATTTTGGTCTGGTGATACCTGAGAAAGCCCATTGATGGTCTTTCATCCGTTCGATAAGTTCATCAACGTTGTTGAAATAACCTAGAAAAAATCTTCGATGTCCGTTGTAGACAAAATATAGTTTTAACAATAAGGTGTACCACCTTTCTAAAAGTAATCTTTCCTTTTATTTTTCAAATCATTGAATACCATCAAATGATCATTGTCTACACCTTTCATCAAACGACTCATGAATGGCCGACCGTATCGCTTTTGGATTTCCTGTGCAGTTAGGTTTGTAGTGATAATCGTGTTGGCCCTTTTATTGAGGATGTTGTAAAGAATGCTGAAGGACCATTCACTGTCTTTCTCCATCCCAAGATCATCTAGGACTAAAAACTTTGCGCTAGCAATCTTATTTACCAGGAACTCTTCTTGGCTGAAATCCGTCTTAATCTTCATCAGAAGATCAGTAACATTGATGAAGATAGCAATTTCTTTTGTAATCGCTGATAGTTTCTTCATAATCGCAAATGCAAGATGGCTCTTACCTGTTCCAGCTTCGCCTTGAAAAATAACATTATTTCTGGCACCGTCTGCCCACTCTTTACAGATTTTTTTGGCAAAATCTAACTTTTCAGCTTCTTTTTCAGTAAGTGTGTCAAAATTCTCAAGAGTAGCATTCTTCAGCACATCATCATATAAAGAGAATTTTTCGAGATAAAACTTACGCTCTCTCTCGTATTCTGCGTCAGCAAGCTCATTTACTCTTATCTGATTCTCTGCATGAATCCGTTCGGATTCGCATAAGCGACAGAGAACATCGTTTGTACGAATAATCTTAATCAAAGGAATTTTGTGTTTGTCGCAAATTTCATCCTGTTCTTCAGTATTTCTGTGATAAGAGAGAGCCATTTCTTCTAAAGCATCCGTTACCATGACATCCTACCTCCACAAGCTTTCCAGCTAGCCATATCTGACAAACAAGCAGTAACGGTAGAAAGAGGTTGTTTTATTAGCAAAGACTTCTTTTCTTCACTTATCGGATAAAATTCCTCTTCAAATTGCTTGATAAGTTCTAAAACCCCCATTCGTCTTTTACCTCCTGTCCTGATTTTTTCTCATTGTGTTGCTTTTCTGATTGTCGAACTTGCTCAACTGTCGTAACCTGGTTCAGCTGCCAATTTCTTAGAATTCCACCAATATATTTGATGTTTGGTTTACCTAAATTAATAGCTGTTTTCAATGCTTCTTTAACTAGTTCAACATCATTTTCCTTTAACAGATGATTAATTCCCTCAATCTCAAAACCTGATAGTAATCTACGAAACTCAGATTGGAATAATTCAAGGATATTTTCATTACTACTAGTAGTAGTTATATTCTTATCTTTATCTAATCTATTCTTAATCTTAGTCTTATCTCCTTCTACTTCTTCTTCTAGTGCGTTACCGTCCGTTACTGTAACGTTACATGTAACGTTACCAAGAGCAAGGTTTTTTTGTTTCTCACGATGTCTTGCAACACGATTGCGTGTTTGCTCCTTGATTTTTTCCATCCCGTCAATATTTTGATGTTTTTCCCAATTTGGCAGCGTGATAACACCATCTATAATTTCAATCATTCCGAATTGTTCAAAAATTCCAAGAGCCATTCTTACACTATTCAGAGGCCTTTGAAAGATTGTTGCAAGCATCTCATCAGTGTAATGAACTTTATCTGACATCATCAAAAGTCCGTTGCGATTATGTTTGCCAGCAAGAGCTAGGATTTTAAACCATATAACCAAAATTGCATCATGATCTGGTAGTGCATCAATAAGGCGTATCTTTTCATCATCAAAAATATCCGTCGTAATCTTAATCCATTTGATTTCAGACATATAGATTTCCTCTTCTAACTTTATCTTGATAGCCATTTCCTACGGTTTGCTCGATAGTCTTTCTTCATATCTTCATAAATTTTGTGACTTTCTAATTCCATTATCTGCAATCTAAGTAACTTATTTTATTTGAAAGTTTCTGATAGTCTTTGGCCAGTTTTTCATAATCATTAAGGTATTCTTTGATTAGAGTTAAATTTTCAAGGTTGTAGTTATAAAATATTACGTCGTGCCTTGATTGTTGTCGTTTTTTATCATCGAGAAGCTCGTTATAAATTTGGATTGTATTTTCAACCCATTTGATTGATTGATTGTAATCTGTTGACATTGGCTTTGCTCCTTATTTTTGCTTTTTTGATAGACCAACAGGAGGATGTTCGTTAAACGTGAATTTTCTGTCACAATTTCTGATGTTTTCACGAGCAATATTGTTGAATTGATTTCGCCCTTGTTGGTAGATCTCAATAATCATCTTGTCATGTTCTTCTTGCTCTTCTTGTTGCCGTTTTGCTTTTTGTTCACCATATGCAATCAGTGACAATACAATGAACAAACTAATCATAGTTGTTGCAATTCCAAAAAATTGGCTTGCTAAAGTTGGTTCTGTCATTTTTCGTTCTCCTTACGCTCTTAATTTTCGTACTTGCTTTTCTAACTCTAAAATCTCATAAACATCATTGACATCGTACATAATATCTTTCCCCTGCTTACGAAATCTTAATCCTTTACGTTCTAACTTCTTAATATAGCCATGAGTAAAGCCAAACTTCTTCATCAAAGCCTGTTGATTGATTGGCATACGATCATTCTCTAACTGCTCCTTGACCTGCTTTTCAGCAAAGGCCAATAATTGATTGGTGAATAATTCAGCACTTTCGCCATCCAATCGTAATTGTAACGTTATCCCTTCCATTTTCTACATCCTCTCAACTATGTGGGCAAGCATTTTTGTGATATAATGGTTTTAATTATTTAAGTATGCGCCTGATTTCCGTCAGGTGCTTTTTTGTGTTCTAATTTTCATCCTCTCTGAGCTATGTTAAAAGCATTCAAATCCATGATTTTCATCTTAGTATTGGTAGATGGCTCCCAAGTCATCCAATACTTCGATGCTGCTTCAGCGAATTTCTTTGGTAGTAAGTCATAGCGACTGATGTTGAAATGATCCTTGAAATCAATCTCAGCTTGTCTGAAGACTGATTGAGCGAATGTCTTGTTTGCATAAGCTGGACTGTCGATTCCACCAAGGCAAGCGACTACTCGAGCCTTACGCTTCTTCAATAGCGACTGAGCATAGCTTGGATGGATTGGTTGTTCATTTTTGAGATAGTCGATGTCTTCAATCATGCTGGCTTGTTGCTCACGCAATTTCTTCTGTCCAGTAAATAGAGCAATGAAGGCATCTTCATCTAGGTCATCACGGATAAAACCGCCTTGTCTGCGAATAGCTGGAAGAACTTCTGATGTCACCCAGCGCTTGAATTCTTTCGCTTTTGGAAGCTTACTTGAAAGAATGAGAGAGTAGAGTCCAGATTCATTGATGATGATTGTTTCTTGTGTTCTTCCAAGATTATCTGTGAGGCCCTGTTTTAGGGCGTCATCTTCATCAACGTGAAGGGCGATTGCATTTCTTGCTTTGCTATATCCTAAGATGTCAGCAACATCTTTTCCGACAAACCAAGGCTCGTCATTGATTGTCATAGTACGGACCTCTTGTCCGTGAAAATTAAATATTTCGTTCATAGTATTCCTTTCTAAATTTGGTATAATAAAATAAAAACGATTGGAGGAGAATAATGAAATCTTCATTTTTTCACTATCTAAAGGAAATCGTCTTATATGGTGTCATAGTTCCGATTTTGACAGTTATCGTAGGATTTCGCCTTTTTACTACCTTCTATCCTATTTCTGATTCACTGTTAACAGATTTCTTGAAAGCTTTTACAGAACAAAGAATCCTTGCTATTGTATTCGTTCTTATTCTTTGCTTTATATTTTTCGGTTCAATTTATTACTGTATTTCATGTGGACGAAATAGAAAATTGATACCTGATAAAGTTTATACACAAATCACAACTTACATTTCATCTGTAGGTTTAGCGACTACAGTGATAGCTGTCGCTACCTTGACTCTCACAGAATTACAGTTTTCAATCCTTACTGGTTGGATTGCTTTTATCGCTTTGTTGTTGCCACTTCTGAAGTTTAAAATCCAATACAGCGCCTATCAGAGTAGCGACAATGTAGCACAGAAAACTACCGAAAACAAAGCCAATTAAGAAAGGCTCTACCATTCTCTTTCCCCCCTTTCAAATGTGGTATAATCAAAATAAAAACGAGGTAATTCTAATGAAATTAAATCCTGATTGCATCCGTGACCTATTTCTTGATGTCGAAGCAAAATCTACATTCGATAATGTTGTGATCTACAACGAAGAAAATGAAGAACCTTTGTTTGATAAATATGGAGTAGATACTGTTTTTTATCACATTCGTCAAGCAGATTACGCAGGATTTTTTATTGGAGAAGTATCTTACACTTTTGACTTATCCGCAATTATTATTGACTTGTCTCCAGAAGCGCACGAGTTTCTAGCTAACATTAGACAAGATACAAATTGGAATAAAACTAAGAGCATAGCTTCAAAAGTGGGCTCGTTTTCATTGAATGTTTTAAAAGACATCTCTGTAGAGGTCATTTCAAAAGTTATTTCAGACCAACTTAACAAGTAAAGTAATTTTTAATTCAGAAAATCTTGTCGTTTCTTCTAGTCTTTTCAATTCATAATTTTTTATTCCTGTTAATTCCTTGGAATCCAAAAACAATTTATTGTCACGTAAGGACAAACTGCTTAATCGTGGACTTCCTGTGTTTTTTTAGCAACATATGGCCAATGTTTCGGTCTTGGCATATATCTTTCTCCTCTCTAACATGATTTAAAATCATATGTTTTGTAAAAAATTAAACCCCTAAAAGGTCGCTTGCAGTTGTTCCTAAAACTTCACACAATTTTAAAAGGTGCTGAGCTTTAATAGATGTAATGTCCTTTTCCCAAGCATTAATCGTCTGGGGACGAACTCCGACTAATTCTGCGAGTTGTGATTGAGTCATTTTATCATGTCTTGCTCTCAACTCTGCTATAGTAATTGTTGGTTGTGCCATTTAAGACTCCTTTCTTTTTATGATTTTAAATCATATTTTGATTTATGAGCCCATTATACATGACTAAAAATCATTTGTCAACACTTTTTTGATTTTTTTCATATTTTTTTAAATTTTTTTCTATTTAATTTGATTATAAATCATTATTTTTGTATAATATAGTTAGAAAAAATAAGGGGAAACAATCATGGTCGACAAGGAAAAACATGTCCTTATAGGACAAAGAATAAAAAAGTTAAGAGAATTAAAAAATATCGAGCAGTCTGAATTGGCAGAAATGCTAGGATATAAATCACAAAGCACTATTTCAAAATGGGAAAGTGGTGTGAACTTACCAACTGGTAAGAAGTTGATTGCTTTAGCTAAGATTTTCAATACATCAACTAATGATATTTTAGGTATTGAAAAACCTGTTAAAGAAGAATATACCACATCTGACCTACGTAAGATGGCTGAAAATGCTAAAACATTCGATGGAAAACCATTAAATGAAAAAGACATTGAAGCTATCCAAAATATTATTGAGATATATCTCAAAGGAAGATTATGAGCATTGAAGAAATCTGCAAAAAACATGGTGTCAGAATAGAGTATTTTGACAAGGATTTGTGGAACAGAAATGGCATCTATATAGATGAAATTAAAGTTGTATTTGTGAGTAGGGAATTACCTCCTGAAAAACAAAAACAAGTAATATTACATGAATTAGGGCATTTAGAACATACTAAAGAAGAATATCATAATGCTATACTACGATGTGAAAATGAAGCTAATAGAAATATGATTCATCATCTGTTGGTTGATGCTTTAGGGGAATTGGATGATCCTTATGAATTTAACTACCTGAATTTCATGGAGTATTATAATTTAAAAACCACTACTGAAGAAGTAATGGTTAAAGAAGAATATCAAGCATTATTGAATTTTAATAAAGGTCAATTTTATGAAGAAGATAACAACATTGATGACGCTACTACTTCTGACTTCCTTTCTAGCTGCGTGTGAAGATAATAAACCAAAAGTGTCTACAACCAATCAAGGTCTCGAGAAATCAGAAGGAAAAGCTAAGATACAACCAGCTAAAGATTTTAAGAATACACCTATCGGAGATTACAGGATAGCTGACAACAATTTATATGGCGCATGGCCTGATAATACGAAATTAGTAATTGATGATAGTGTGGTTGAAGTTCTTGATCCAAGTAGCGTATTTACCAAATATTTAATACATTTAAACGGAGATATAGATAAACCAGCTGTTTTAAAACTCTTTGTCGATGACAAGGAAGAATTTGATGTAACTAAAGTCTCGAAATTTTATGTCAGAGCAAACGGAACTCACTCATATAAAGGGAAAGAAATCCCTCTATTTTTAGTGGATGGTTTTGAATATTAAAATAAAAAATCCTCACACTCTCCATCGCCAAATTTTGAGTGTGAGGCTTCAACTTTCCCTGTGACAAGCAATGGAAAAGATGATAAAAAATACAGTTATAGTTTATCATAAATTCTACACCTTTTCAACTATGCGGGCAAGCAATCGAAAAGAAAGGACATTTTATGATAAAAAATACATTACAAAAAAGGAGAGACTAGATACCTCTTTCAAACATACCTGGGCATAGACCCTGCAACTGGAAAAGAAAAACGCACAACAAGACGTGGTTTTAAAACTATAAAAGAGGCAAAGGCTGCCGAACGTGACCTTCTCTTAGATGTTGAAGAGAATGGTTTCTCAAACAATGAGGATTTCCAGAATCCTACTTTCGCTGAAGTCGCTGATTTATGGCTTGATAGCTATAAAAATACCGTCAAACCAACAACTTATCAGAATGTCAAGAAAAAGCTTGATATTATGATTGACTTGTATTTCATAGATATGAAGATTAAGCAGATCAATGTCGCTTATTGTCAGAAGGTTGCTATAAAGTTAAGCAATCGCTATGTCCTCTATTCCAACTACTACTCTGTCATTAGCCGTATTTTCAAGTATGCCACTTCTCTTGACATCATTAAGTCAAATCCCTTAGACAAGATTATCAAGCCTAAAAATAAACCCTTAAAGGGCAAAGAAAACTACTATACAAAGCAGGAGCTAACGGATTTTCTTAAAATTTCCAAAGCAAATTTTAAGCCTGTAGACTACACTTTTTTCCACTTACTCGCTTTTTCTGGCTTGAGAACTGGAGAAGCTATCGGTCTCATGTGGTCAGATGTTGACTTTGAAAATAAACGGTTAAGCATTTCACGCACGGCTGTTGTAATTGGCAAGAAACAAACTGTCCAGGATCCTAAAACTAAAAGGAGTAAGAGAGTTATCGCCTTAGATGATGAAACTCTGAATGTTTTGAAACTCTGGAAACGACAGCAAATAAAAGAATATTTCCAGGCTGGTGTTCCTTACAAACATGATTTGAATTATATTTTTACGAATGACATAGGGGGATGGCTTTTAGCCGCAACTATGAAAGTGAAGCTTAGCAGATTCTTTTGTAAACACAAAGATCTTAAAAAAATTTCGCCTCACGGATTTAGGCATACACATGCTTCTCTTCTATTTGAAGCTGGTGTTACAGCAAAAATCATTTCAGATAGACTCGGTCACAATAATGTTCAAATCACCCTTGATATGTATACCCACATCAATGATAATCAACGTGTTGAAGTCGTTGACCAGTTCATGGATTTCATCCGCTCCAGCTAAAAGTAAAGTCGTATTCAATCTCGTATTCACTTTTACTTAACACGATAGAAGTCCACTGGTTTCAAAGGATTAGCAAGCTGTGTACTATTATGGTATAATGAAAGAATGAAGTACCCAAAAATTAATTTAAAAGAAGTTCGCCAGCAGGCTAGACAATTTCAAGCCGATCACCCTCGCTTGCTACTTGTCTTTTTATTACCAAGTATTCTCTTGATTCTATCGAGCTTCATCAGACCTTTATCCCTTCTCGACGAGGGCATTCTTGAACAGTCCTTCTTGAGTTTTCTAGGCATCACAATCCAATCTGCTCTCTTTCCGATTGCCGTTGGATTTACAAGCTCCATTATCCTAGCTGGTGCTCTCTTTACTACCATTAATCTTTACAGAATTTCTGAGATAGAGCTTTCCTTTAAAGATAGCCTGTCCTTGATTGACAACCGCTTCTTTACCCAGACATTTCTAACTCTATTGCTCAAGCGTTTTTATCTCTTTTTATGGAGCATTCCTAATCTTTTTGGAGTCTACTTGCTCTTTTATAGCAGCGCCATGGCTCGTAAATTTGTGGAACTTCATCCCGAATTTCCATCTGTCAACGTGACAAATCCAGATATCGAACACTTCCTACTCACTTTTGCACTCTACTTTTTTGGGAGTGTCCTTGTAATAGTTTTGGGAACCATTATTTATCTGCCACAATATTATGCCTATTCTCAAGTTGAACTGCTCTTATGTGACACCCTTGCAATCGGAATTGCCAAACCGAGCCGCGTGTTGCATACCAGCCGTTTCCTCATGAAAGGCTACAAGTTCCAACGCTTTGTCCTTGATTTACAGCTGCTTCCTTGGTATATCCTTATCTGGATTAGCTTTGGAATCGCAAGTATCTCTATCTTCCCTTATATCTATAGTAGCCAAATCTTCTTCTATCAAAGACTGCTTGAAATCAAGCGGAGAAAAGTTTAACAGCAGTTATTAAAAACCAGCACCTTCATAGAAAGTGCTGGTTGTTTTTATTTTAATAAGAGGATACTCAAAAGAGTTATGATCGCTGGACCACCTTGCTTTAGAATGATTTTTTATCTGCTGTTAAAGCACCATAAGTCGCTGCTCCTATGACAAATAAAACAAAGATTGTTACGATTTCTAAGCTATGTGAGAAATAAATCCCATAGATAAGAAATACACCTATCAAGGCATTATAAATCCCTTGGTTTTTAAACAGTGAAGTGACAGATGGTCGTACTAGCTCTTCTTTGTCCATATTAAAGACTCGGCTGGTTGCGTCTGATTGGGTTGCAATACTCTCCAAATAAAAGATATAAAAATGTTCGAGGGCAACAATAGTTGCTAAAATTGTGGTCATGATTGACATCGTTTTCTCCTTAAAATTCAATTTTTTCTAGACCTGATACTAGTTTTGTCAGTAAATTCGTCAACTCTTTCTGCTCAGTTGTCGATAAAATACTCTCCATCTGTTCCTTCACTATCAGGTGATGTTGAGGTGGATTAACCAAAAGTTGGCGCTTGGCTTCTTGGGTTAATTCAACTAAAACTTCTCGTTGATTAAGCGGATTACGCTTACGAGTCACATAGCCTTCTGACTCCAGTATCTTAAAATGACGGGTCAAGGCTGCTTGGTCAATCCGTAACTTCTCCTGAACAGCAATTTGGATACAAGGTGATTTTTGTAGTAAAAACTGCAGGATTTGATAGCGGGTTAAACTAATTCCCAATTGTTTCTCAAAAAGTTGAGTGATCGTTTGATCTGTTAAATGGAGCTGGTACAGTAATTCATGCATTTTTAGTATTTTTCTCCTTTTGCCAATATTTGATTCATCAACTATTGACTTGTCAAGTATACTACAAATAAATTGACGATGCAAATCTTTTGCTCAATCCGAAAAAAGCCTCTTGGTTTCAATCCCAAAAGGCTATGTTTTTATATTCTAGATAAAATCCAGCACTAACCTACCAAATCTGCTCGAAGGATTTCTCCCTCTTTATCAATGATGACTTCAATGGCATGGCCTGCAAAAATTTCTTCACGATCATCATAGTAGAGAGTCAATTCTCCATCTTCGTTGATTGATAGTTCACTCAAGGAAAGTGAGTTGGTAAAATACTCTTCTGTTAACTCCACATCATTTTCATCTGAATCTATCCAGTCTTGAGCTGTTTCCCACAGTTCTTTGACAATATAGTCTTTAATCCGAGTATCTTGAACTTGGAAAGTTCCCATAAATTTCTTTAGATCATCAAAAGATCTTGGAGGGAGACTTTCATCTGCACTCGCAGCAAAGATAGCATGAATCTTACCACCCTCGTAAGTGATGAAGCCTTCAAACCAAGAATAAGCTCTGTTTAAGGTGAATTCACCAATATCGTCTCGAATGATGACCGGTTTTTGATAGGTTTCAATCAAGGTCTCTAACCTAGAGTCTGAGGATTGGTCATCTAGGTATTCCAGCAAGTGGTAGCAGTTATTAGCTACTTCTGACATATATGGCTCTAACTCCATGAAGGGGCGTTTTTGGCATTTGATATGATGAATTTTGTAGGGTTCAAAACTAAAGCCCCATCTCTTTTCTTCAAATTCCTCAGGAGTCAAAACCCATTCCAAACGTCCCTCACGTTCAGAGAAGTCCTGAGTTTCAACATTGACACTAGCTTTAAAATGAACGGACGGCATTTTACAACCATCTTTTAAAGGAGCAGCCCCAGTTACATTTTGGAGGGTAAAAATCAAGAGTTCCACAATTTCTCCAGTAAATTCCTGTTCAAAATCATCTCTTGTTTTCTCAAATGGAGTTTTTAATCGATTTGTCATTCACTTCATCCTTTCTCTCTATGCTTAAAAGCGTTAGTATGGTTTTGTATTCGCTTACATTTTAACATGTTTTATATTTTATTTCACTTATCAATACTATTTTACACAAAAAGAAGCTATACTTTTAAATGTATAGCTTCTTATTATTCTTAATTCATTGATACGTGAACGTGGTCATAGTGGTTTTCTGTTACGCTACCACGATCTGGCATCGGATTCCAAGTGTAGGCTGGTCCGTATTTGCTATCGTATGGTGCGTAGAAACGTTGTTTCCAGATGATGTAGTTGATTCCACGGCTAGCCATATTCTGAATAGCATACTCAGCAACCTGGTCGCCAAGAGCTGAGCTAACTGGGACCATGAAGTCAATCGCTAGACCTTTTCCGTGGTCACCTGGATCTCCTGAACGATAACCACTAAATGATGTGATACCGTATAACTTGGCAACTTCCTCTTTGAAGGCAGCTGTTTGTGGTTGTAGACCTGCATTTTCAGATTTTGTAGCTGCAATAGTTGCATAATCAGGAGCAGCTGGTGCTGTATAGGTTGCTGATGTACCTTGGCTTGGTTCAGCTTGGTAAGTTGTTGGAGCTGATTGAGCTTCTGTTACAGCCTCAGTTGTTGCTTCTGTTGTAGTTGTCTCCTCAACAGTAGTCGTTGTTTCCTCAACTGTTGTAGTTGTTGGTTCTGCAGCCGTAGTTGTTGCCTCAACTGTAGTTGTTGGTTCTGCGACCGTAGTTGTTTCTTCAACGACAGGTGCCGCTGCTTCAGTTGTTGCTTCTGTTGTTGTTTCTTCTGCTGGTGCCGCAACTTCAGTAGTAGCTTCTACTACTGCTTCTTCTGACGACACTGTAGTTTCTGCTACAGCTTCAGTTTCTTCAACTGGTTGTGTCAAATCTTCGACTTGAACAGTTTGTTCATCTACTGTTACTTGATTCGTTGTTAAATCTGCTGTTGCACTTGCTACATCAGAACCAACTTCTTGAGGTGTATAAACCTCAACCTCTGTTACTTCCTCATTGTCGTTCACAATTGTAGTCAGTACAGTTTCTGGGAAAATCAAATCAATATTAGTGATTTTGTTCAAGTTTGCAAGGACATTTAAGTCTACTCCCAAAGCTTCTGCAATTGTGCTTAGGGTATCTCCGTACTTAATTGTATAACTTGTTTTATTTTCGCTTTTAGCAACATCGTTTTGAATTTGCTCAACTGTACGTGGTGACCATACAATTTCTTCTGCTTGAGTTGCCAAGGTAGGGGCAAGTGATAGAGCTACTGTTGATGCTAAAATAATTCGTTTCTTCATACTATTCAAACTCCTTTTCAAATGTAGTACCTGTCTATCATAACACAAAGAAAAATTAAAAAGCCCTTTTGGGGCTATTTAACAGAACTGTACATTCATTGTAATAAATCACATTACTTGAAATAGTTTGTTAGTTTCTTGTCATAAAGCTGACATATTCTCTTTCATAAAATTTTCAAAAAACCAGAGAAGAAATATCCTCTAACTGAGAGATTTGACGATTGCAAACTGCTGGACTTTCAAGAAAATTGATACTCTGAATGCCACTATTCTGAGCAAAATCAATATCTAAGCTTCTGTCACCTATATAATAGGTCTGTTCTGGTTTTAAATGGTATTTGCTGATAAGGTAGGTCGCTGCTTCTGGACTTGGTTTACGAGCAAAACCGCTCTGGCTTGTCAAAATTTCTGTGAAATAAACATCCAATCCCAAATCTCGTAAAATAGTCAAGGCATTATCGCCTTTGTGGGTGTAAACAAATTGCTGAATTCCTTGCTGATTTGCCCAGGCTAAAACCTCACGCGCACCCGGCATCAAGACGACCTGGGCATTCTTTTCAGCCAAGCTCTGAGCACGAACTTGATTGAGAACCCCTAAATCTAGTCCTCTCTCTTCTGAAACTTGCGCCAATAAATCCTGAACAGAGTATTTCAAGATAAAAGCTCGAACTTTTTCCTTGTCAAAAGGAATGGAAAACTGTGCATAGGTCTCCTCAATTCCTGACAAAATAGCTTCATAGGAGTCCAATAAGCTCCCGTCTAAATCCCAAATAAAAGCCGTTTCTTGCATTTCTTATCCTTTCAATGTCATATAAGATTTGTAACGATAGCGTAGGAACATCCAACGGAAACCATTATCCAAAAGCGTTCCAGCCCAGATACCAGGCAAACCCCAGCCTAAAACAATTCCCATCAGGTAACCAGTCCCAATACGGATGCACCACATTCCAATACTTGTCGCATAAAAGGGAAGTCGTGCATTTCCCAAACCTTGCCAGACAGCTGTATAAATGACCGTCCCCGTTGTCATAGGTGTCCCCAGTAGTGAGAACAGCGTCACCAGAACACTGACCTCAATAGCCGCAGTATCACTAGTATAGAGATAACTTAGTGGTGTCCCAAGAGCATAAATACTAAGCGTTAAGGGCAACATGAGAAAAAGGGATAGCCAAAAAGTTTGCTTACTGAGCTGGTCCACCCTTGCCCAATCATTCTCCCCTACTGCTCGTGCCACCTGCATAACTGTTGCCGTAGCAACACCGAAGGCTGGCATATAGTTAAACTGAGTCAATACTTCACCAATCGCATTTCCCGCGACGGCCTCAGTCCCAAAGGAAACAACCAAGGCAATAATGACTACATCGCCAGCTCGCATCATGAGACGTTCTCCCGCTGCAGGCAAAGCCAGGGTAAGCAAGTCTTTGTCCAGTCCAAAGCTTGGTCTCGTATATGGAAGTTTTAATTGTGACCACAAAATCACAACCCCGATCAAGCGAGATAGAATGGTCCCCCAAGCAACACCGGCTATCCCCATATCAAGTACAAAAATAGCTAGACTTGAAAAAAGAATATTCAGGGCATTGGATAAAAGACTTACATAGAGAGGAAAGCGCGGATTATGAGTAGCACGAATCAAGGCTCCTAGACTAGTCATCAAGCCCAAGAGGACGATTGTCCCACCGACCAAAGCTAGGTAAAGTCCACCGCTCTTAGCTACAGGTGCTTCTGTCCCTAAAAGACCAATCATCTCTTGACCTGCAAAGATGGATAAGACTCCTAAAACCAAGCTCAGTAGCAGGGTGATCTTAAGTGCCTCTGTCACATGGTAGGCTAGTCTAGACTGGTCCTTCTGCCCCACACTTTTTGAAATGACACTGGAAATAGCCGCTCCCAAGGCAATAAAAATAGCCTGATAAATGGTGATAATATTTCCAGCTACAGACACACCCGAAATGGCGATCAAACCCAAGTGTGCCACCAAGTAGCTATCTACCATCCCCATGAGCATCTGCAAGAAATTTTCACCCATGGCTGGCAGAGCAATATTGAGAATATCCTTATTTTTCTTAAACAATCCTTCCTCCTGATGAAAAGAAACTCAGTTAGTTTCCCAACCGAGTTTACTTCCTCTCTTTTAAAGTCCTAGATAAGTTTCTACTGCAGTCTGCATGTCTGCTGCCGCAACAGTTGTCTTGTGACGAACTGGAGCCGTTTCAAGGCCATCGACTGCTGGTGGCACTGCTACTCCTGAGATTTCATGTAATTGAGCCAAAGCTTCAAAGTCGCTAAGATCTGATTGTCCAGTTACAGCTTCCACCGCAACCACTGGGAATTTGTATGGACTAGCTGTTGAAGCAATCACAGTCTTAGTCACATCGCCTGTCGCCACTTGGTATTTTTTATAAACTGCTGAGGCAACTGCTGTATGAGGATCCTCGATATAAGAATCTGACTCGTAAACACGCTTGATTTCTGCTGCTGTTTCTGCTTCCGTCGCATACTCAGCTGCAAAGAGATCCAGAATCTCTGCATCAAAATCTGTCAATTCATACTGACCTTGCGTATTCAAGGCAGTCATGAGTTCAGCTGTCTTGACCGCATCATTTCCCAAAAGATGGAAAATCAAGCGCTCCAAGTTTGAAGAAACCAAGATATCCATAGATGGGCTAGTGGTCACTTTAAATTCACGCTTCTTGTCATAAACACGAGTTTTAAAGAAATCTGTCAAGACATTGTTGTCATTTGAAGCACAGATTAGCTTGCCGACTGGTAGGCCGATTTGTTTGGCGTAAAAGGCCGCCAAGGTATTTCCAAAGTTTCCTGTCGGTACGGTGAAGTTAACCTTATCACCTGCATTAATTTCGCCAGTTTTAACAAGCTGAGCGTAGGCATACACATAATAGACAATCTGTGGGACCAAACGACCAATATTCATAGAGTTAGCTGATGAAAACTGGAGCTTGTTGGCTGCCAATTTCTCACGAAGAGCCACATCATTGAACATATGTTTCACGTTTGTTTGAGCATCGTCAAAGTTTCCATCGATGGCGATGACATGGGTATTTTCGCCCGTTTGAGTGGTCATTTGCAACTCTTGTACCTTGCTGACACCGTCTTTTGGATAAAAACGATAATTTCAATTCCTGGGACATCCGCAAAACCTGCCATAGCAGCTTTCCCAGTATCTCCAGATGTTGCTGTCAAGATGACAATCTTGTTTTCCAAGCCATGTTTCTTGGCAGCTGTCGTCATAAAGTATGGCAAGATGGACAAGGCCATATCCTTGAAGGCAATGGTTGAACCGTGGAAAAGTTCCAAGTTGTATTGACCATCAAGTTTGACAAGAGGGGCAATAGCTGGTGTATCAAATTTGCTGTCATAGGCGTTGTTGATGCAGTAGTCCAACTCTTCTGCTGTAAAGTCATCCAAGAAGGCTGACAAAACAAGCTTGGCCACTTCTTGGTAAGAAGCGTCTTTCAATGTTTCAAAATCCAAATCAACCTTTGGATAGCTAACTGGAGTGAATAAGCCTCCATCTGTTGCCAAACCTTGCAAAATCGCTTGGCTGGCTGTTACTGTATTGTTCGCATCACGCGTTGATTGATAAACTAATGTCATAAATCTCTATCCTTTATCTATAGTCTCATCCATTATAACATGATTTTTCAGAAAATTCTCCCTTTATAAGAAAATTATAAGGTCAATTCTTCTTTTAAAGGCTCTAAATAAATCATTTCACTCTGCTCTCTCTTCTCTAGCCCTTGCTCAGCTAAGGCAAGCAAGTCTTTTGAAAATTGAACAACAGCCATTTCTTCTGCACTCGATAGATTCTTCTTTGAAAACTGCCGTCTCAATGACTTGTAGTCACGACCAAATTTTTCAAAGAAAGGAGCTGTCTCTAGATAAGTTTCAAGCTTGTCTAGATTCACCAAAAGTCCCAAGTGAAAGGCTGCTGAAGCAAAGGTTCGGTCTAGCGGCTGTGTACAAACACTACGAAATTCGACCGTTCCTCGAGTTGTTAAATCTTGAAATTGATAGCTACGGTGCGTTTGAAAGTCCTTCTCTTGAGGGGCAAGCAGAGTCTCTTTCCCATTTAGAGTATAGGCAGGAATTTCCTCAGTAGCTAGGTAATCCCTAGCTTGAATCGGAGAAAAATAGTGGGTTTCTCCATCTCGTTCTGCTGTAAAAATCGCAGAATGGTCTAAATAATCAAAGAAATCATCCTCATCTTTAAAGAGTCTGGCATTGACACCAACATTCTCTGGATAAATCCCATGCATGGACTCTTCCCAAAAAATATCTCTAGAAATTCTTGTATCCCAGTCTGCTCCCGAAAACTCCGAATTGGCAAACAAGTAAGCTTTGCCACCTCAATCTGAGTGAAAGCATTGATAACAGATAGGTAATTGGATTTTGAAACATCCAACTGGACTTGACTCCCACAGATAAAGGCTCCGTATTGTGGGAAGTCATGCAAAGAAACAGACTCCTGATTGTTGCCCATCTTCAGATAGTCCATCAGCATCTGATAGCGTGGATAAGCCACCGGTCGATTGTCATTCTGACTCCAGTTTGGATGAATCCCCCACCCCTGGATAGCATAATCCTTTTCGCCTAGTTTTTCCTGAATGACCTTCATATAAGCATCAAAACGTCCTTCAACCTCTTGGATATTCTGAGCCCTACCAAAGGCAAACTCCAAGGTTGTATAAGAAACCTCAAACAAAATCCGATCCTGACTCGCAGGTTCTACAAGTTGAATTGGATTACCATCCTGATCTTCCTTCTCGACTTCTAAACTAAGAGCATTCACCAAAAAGCGCAGTAAGTCCTTACTGATCTCAATATCTGTAGGTTGACCCTTCGTATGAACGATAGGAAATTCTAACTCAATATCGATGTAAAGATCTGGATTTTCTTTGATATTTTTTAAATAGCGATCTTTTAATAACTGAATTGAAGGGGACATACATACCTCTTATCCTAACTTCTCTTACTAGAAAATAAATCACTCTCTATTATACCAAAAATCGAAGATAATCTTGTCGAAAACATACTATTTAAAAACCCTGATAAATTTGTAATTTATATTAAGTTTCCCATACTTACCTTCAAAATCTTATCTAAAAATATTGATATATAAACATTTAGAGCAACAGGTTTATCACGCTGCTTTTTAGGATGTATTATAAGTAGTTGATTTTTTGCTGAAAACGGTTTATACTTAAAGAGTCTTAAAGTTTTCTTAAACTACGAGCCAAACATTTTATAAGGAGGAATGACAATAATGAGTATCGGAATCATTATTGCGAGCCACGGTGAATTTGCCGCGGGTATTCATCAGTCAGGATCTATGATCTTTGGTGAACAAGAAAAGGTTCAAGTTGTAACCTTTATGCCAAACGAAGGTCCAGACGATTTATACGCAAAATTCAACAATGCTGTGGCTGCATTTGACGCAGAAGATGAGGTTCTAGTCTTGGCTGACCTTTGGAGTGGTTCTCCATTTAACCAAGCTAGCCGCGTAATGGGAGAAAATCCTGAGCGTAAATTTGCCATCATCACAGGACTTAACTTGCCGATGTTAATCCAAGCCTACACTGAGCGCCTGATGGACGCCAATGCCGGAGTGGATAAAGTCGCTGCGAATATCATTAAAGAAGCTAAAGATGGCATCAAAGCTCTTCCAGAAGAGCTAAACCCTGCTGAGGAAGTTGCAACTGCTGCAGCTGCTCCAGTTGCCCAAGCTGCTATTCCAGAAGGAACTGTTATCGGAGACGGTAAATTGAAAATCAATCTTGCTCGTCTTGACACACGTCTTCTTCACGGACAAGTCGCAACTGCTTGGACACCAGATTCAAAAGCAGACCGTATCATCGTTGCTTCAGATAACGTTGCTAAAGATGACCTTCGTAAAGAATTGATCAAACAAGCAGCTCCAAACGGAGTGAAGGCTAACGTTGTTCCAATCCAAAAATTGATTGAGGTTGCAAAAGACCCTCGTTTTGGTGAAACACATGCTCTTATCTTGTTTGAAACACCACAAGATGCTCTTCGTGCTATCGAAGGCGGTGTGCCAATCAAGACTCTTAACGTAGGATCTATGGCTCATTCAACTGGTAAAACAATGGTCAACAACGTATTGTCAATGGACAAAGACGACGTTGCTACATTTGAAAAAATGCGTGACCTTGGTGTTGAATTTGACGTACGTAAAGTACCAAACGACAGTAAAAAGATTTGTTTGACTTGATTAGCAAAGCTAACGTTCAATAATTAACATTAAATAGAAAAGGAATAAAACCATGTCAGATATTTCAATCATTTCTGCTATCTTGGTTGTAGTTGTTGCCTTCTTCGCAGGTCTTGAAGGTATCCTCGACCAATTCCAATTCCATCAACCAATCGTAGCATGTACCCTTATCGGTCTTGTAACTGGTAACCTCGAAGCAGGGGTTATGCTTGGTGGATCACTTCAAATGATCGCCCTTGGTTGGGCAAACATCGGAGCTGCGGTAGCTCCTGACGCTGCTCTTGCCTCTGTTGCTGCAGCAATCATCCTTATCAAAGGTGGTAACTTTACTACTGAAGGTATCGCAGTTGCAACTGCGAGTGCTATCCCTCTTGCCGTAGCTGGACTTTTCTTGACTATGATTGTTCGTACAATCTCAGTTGGTTTGGTTCACACTGCAGACGCTGCTGCTAAAGAAGGAAATATTGCAGCTGTTGAACGCGCTCACTACTTTGCCCTTGTTCTTCAAGGTCTACGTATTGCAATCCCTGCTGCCTTCCTTATCGCTATCCCTGCCTCTGCTGTTCAAGATGCTCTTAAATTGATGCCAGAATGGTTGAACGGTGGTATGGCTGTCGGTGGTGCCATGGTCGTTGCCGTTGGTTACGCTTTGGTTATCAACATGATGGCTACTCGTGAAGTATGGCCATTCTTTGCTATCGGTTTTGCTCTTGCAGCAATCTCTCAATTGACTTTGATTGCCCTTGGTGTAATCGGTGTTGCCCTTGCCTTCATCTACCTCAACCTTTCTAAACAAGGTGGAAACGGTGGCGGCGGTGCTGCAACTTCTAACGACCCAATCGGTGATATCTTAGAAGACTACTAGAAAGGGGAACAATCATGGCTGAAAAAATTCAATTATCAAAATCAGATCGCCAAAAAGTTTGGTGGCGTTCACAATTCCTTCAAGGTTCATGGAACTACGAACGTATGCAAAACTTGGGTTGGGCTTACTCTTTGATCCCAGCTATCAAGAAACTTTACACTACTAAAGAAGACCAAGCTGCCGCTCTTGAGCGTCACCTTGAGTTCTTCAACACTCACCCATACGTAGCTGCTCCAATCATGGGGGTTACTCTTGCACTTGAAGAAGAACGTGCAAACGGTACTGAAATCGATGACGCTGCTATCCAAGGTGTTAAAATCGGTATGATGGGACCCCTTGCTGGTATCGGTGACCCAGTCTTCTGGTTTACAGTACGTCCTATCCTTGGTGCCCTTGGTGCATCACTTGCTGCAACTGGTAACATCGTTGGTCCACTTCTCTTCTTCTTTGGATGGAATGCAATCCGTATGTCTTTCCTATGGTACACACAAGAATTTGGTTACAAGGCTGGATCTGAAATCACTAAAGACATGTCAGGTGGTATCTTGAAAGACATCACTAAAGGAGCTTCTATCCTTGGTATGTTCATCCTTGCTGTCCTTGTACAACGTTGGGTATCAATCAACTTCACTGTCAATCTTCCAGGTAAACAATTGGCAGAAGGTGCTTACATCAACTTCCCAGAAGGCCCTGTTACAGGTGGAGAATTGAAAGGAATTCTTGGTCAAGCGCTTAGCGGTTTAAGCTTGGATAGTGTTCAACCACAAACCCTTCAAGGTCAGTTGAACTCATTGATCCCAGGATTGATGGGACTTCTCCTTACTTTCCTTTGCATGTGGTTGCTTAAGAAAAAAGTATCTCCAATCACAATCATCCTTGCCCTCTTTGCAGTTGGTATCGCAGCTCGTTTCTTCGGTATCATGTAATCTCGGTGAGAATATACAAACAAAAAAGAATCAGGTTTATCACCTGATTTTTTTGGCTCTTTGTCAAATAGTGTTGATGAAGAACCTAATGAAAAAAGAATCCAACAAAAATTGGACTACCTGTCTCCGGTTGAATTCCGAAGACGGTAGCCCTAGGGTGTTTTTATTAAAATCTCACTTTTTGGGGTCAGTCCCTAAGCCTGATAGTAATTTTTTGTTCATACTATTCCCCTTTAGTCATTTACTACTTTAAGTCCCATTGCTTTAGCTACTTCTTCTGCCTTTGATCCCTTAGGTTTACGAATCTCGACATCTGGATTATTACTTGCTTTGAAATAAAATACATCTGTAATTTCTGTTACACTTGCAGGGATTTCTATATACTTAATTACTTTTGCATTCGCAAATACATTAATTCCAATTTCCTGCATTCCATCTGGGGGCTTAACAAATTCTAGGGAATTGCATCCGTTGAATGCATTATCACCTATACGTTCTAAAAAACTACCTAAATGGATAAATTTTAGATTTACATCAAGCGTAAATGCAGATTTAGAGATAACTCTAACTGTATCTGGTAATACGATTGCCTCACAAGTTTGATTATTTGCTAAGCCACGTTCTGCAATCGCAATCACTGGTTTACCATTAATGGTTTTTGGTACACGAACAACCTTGTCATCAGAAGTACAACTATAGATTGCGTATCCTTCTTGACACTCTTCATATGTGAAGAACTTTTCATCTGTCTCTGGGAAGTCTTCTCAGTTACTTCAGAGTTATTTGTTGTGTTATTTTTGTTTCTTTTGTAGAAGTACTTGTTGTAGTATCTTGTTTTGACTCCTTAGGTCCGCATCCTACTAAACCTGATAAGAGTACTGCTGCACATAAGCCTGATAATAGTTTATTGTTCATATGGTCATCATCCTTTTGTTTTAGGTTTAGGCGCTTTTAATATAATGGATGTTGGTCTTTTTGTATACACTAAAATAGGGTTGGTGGAAAATTTCCATCAACCCTAAAAATTATAGAACCGTTAATTTTAAAGAACCCTAATGAACTTCAGAACTATAAATATAATCGTTATAAGCTTTTTGAAAGCTTCATAACAAGTAAAGGAATCGTAGATTATATCTTAGAAAACAATCCATCTCTAAAAAATGATTATGAGGTTGTAAATTCACTTCGTGAATGTATACAGGATAGAGATTATATAGAATTCAAGGAAACGATTGAAGCAGCTACGCAATTAGACCTATCTCCTGGTTTAAAAAGAGTATTAAAGACTCTTATGACTTACTTGCCATATATTCAAAATACTTGTGAGTATCCAACTAGAACAAATAGCTCTATTGAAGGAATAAACAATAAAATAAAAGTGCTTAAAAGAAATGCCTACGGCTTTAGAAACTATTACCATTTTAGAAACAGGATTATTTTAATAACAAAAATGTTTGGCCCAGAACAAAAGGAATTAAGCAACAAAAAGTTGCTTAATTCCTTCCTAAATTTCTTTATCAACACTATTTGACAAATAGCCAAAAAGAGAGAGCATTGCTCTCTCTTCTATAAAAGAAACTTATCTAATATTATTTAGAAAATTTGCGTTTCATGATTACAGTACCTGCCAAGATTACCACACCTGCAAATACTAGTGCTGCACCAGTAGCTTCACCAGTATTTGGAAGACCAGGTTTGTCTTCTGTAGTTGTAGTTTCAGAAGGTGCTGGAACTGTTGTTTCTTCAGTTGGTGAAGTAGCACTTGAATCTTCTGACGTTGTTGTTGTCGTTGTTGAACTTGTACTTGGTTCTTCTGACGTTGTTGTTGTCGTTGTTGAACTTGTACTTGGTTCTTCTGACGTTGTTGTTGTCGTTGTTGAACTTGTACTTGGTTCTTCTGACGTTGTTGTTGTCGTTGTTGAACTTGTACTTGGTTCTTCTGACGTTGTTGTTGTTGTTGTTGAAGTAGTCGTTGTTGGCTCTTCAGTTGTGGTTGTTGAAGTAGTCGTTGTTGGCTCTTCAGTTGTTGGTTGTTGAAGTAGTCGTTGTTGGCTCTTCAGTTGTTGTTGTTGAAGTAGTCGTTGTTGGCTCTTCAGTTGTTGTTGTTGAAGTAGTCGTTGTTGGCTCTTCAGTTGTTGTTGTTGAAGTAGTCGTTGTTGGCTCTTCAGTTGTTGTTGTTGTCGTAGTAGTAGTAGTAGGTTCTGTATATACATTCGTAAATGTATTATCTTTACCGTACTGAATATCTGCTACTAACGCTTTACCTTCTTGAGTCACTACTACAGTAACTTCTTTTTCGCTATTATCATACGTAATTCTTGAGTCAGTCCCTGAGACTTCTTTTACCTTAAAGATATAAGTGCCTGGCTTTTCAAATAGTAGATTTGTAAATTGGATAGTTCCATCGGCTCCATTAGTTGCAGTTTGGACAACATTCCCTTTTTCATCAAGCAAATTGAAGGTGAACTCGCCCTCTTGAAGTGTACGTCCTTGCAGTTCCTTTTTGAAACTCAAGTCTTTTTTAATTGAATCTAAAATAGTATTCGTAATAACTGTCTTAGTACCCTCATTAGAAATACTATAATCGTATCCTTCTGGCACTTCAACTTCATCTACAGAATACTCATATTTCACTCCATTGAGAGAATCTGGTAATTCATTAAAAGTATACGTCCATTGATTATCTTCATTCAATTCAATTGGCATACCATAGTTTTTACCATTTTGTTTCAACTGAACTTTAATACCTTTACGTAATGATAATTTATTGTCATTATCCTTCCAAACTTTTGTTACTGTATGTGAAACAGTATTTCGAGTATTCGTGATGGTCACTCCGTCATTTCCTAGAGCATCTCCAGAAATGGTTGTCGTATAATCTTGCCCATATTGTTCTTCGAGAACTTCACGAACAGCATAATCATTCACAGAAGGATCTAATAGCTTACCATCTGTCGTAAGTTTAAAGATTCCCTTCCAATCATTCGTTTCATTTAATTCTAATGTACTAAGAACTTTTGAAGGATCAGAAGTTTTAAATAATTCTACTTTAATCTTAGAAACTGAAGCATCTCTATCCCCAACCCATTTCTTTTCGACTGGGATATATTGAGGCAATTGATTCGAGACAACATTTGTCTCTCCTAAAGCTTTTGGATTACTTGCATCACGATTCGTATAGAAAGAATTATTAGCAACCAATGTATCAATAGATCCATCTGTGTAAGAAGGATTCTTCATGTTTAAAACAAAACCAACAATTTCCCCAGGAGCAATGGTTTCTCCTTCATTCAGTACGACTTTAATTGCTGTGACTTTTGTAAAATCAGTTACAGCATCTGCCTTTATCCAACCATCTGCTTGAGTCGCAGTATACGGATCTGAAGATAAGTCTTTGGCAGTATTGTAATAAACAGTGAATTTAGGGTCCACCTCAAGAGCTTTCGTTAAGAACGGAGTAAAGTTAGACCCTTTTTCATCCCCGGTATACGGAAGTCGATCATACAAAGTGAATGTTTTGATTGGTGTAATACTGTAGTTCTTCGTTTTTAACAGATATTTAAATTCTTGATCATAATCCGTTAAGACTTTATCTTTAGTCCATGTACCGTCTGATGTTGAGATGAATTTTTCAGAGCGAATCTCTGTTGGTGTATCTACTATAGTTTTTGACTTTGCACCGATTATTTTATCAGAAACTGTTCCATCAGCATTTGTAACCTTGAAAATATTATCTACCAGAGATGGAGACTTCACTTTTCCAGGTAATGGTGAAAAGTCTTTAGCTGTGAAGTACGCATGATTATCTGTATTTTCTTATAATCATCTGGATTTTGAATTGATGTTGGCAAGGCATTCGACGTAATCTTTGCAAATATAACTGGAGAAAATTCAACACCAATTGTTTTATCATTGTAGAAATCTAAATCTTTCAATTCAAAAACAAGGGCTTGCCTTCCGCTACCATTGTAATCTTCAATCACATACGGTTCTTTCTTGAGCATATTCTTTTGTTCTTGTTTATGAATATAATATTTTTCGTAAGTGATTCCCTCAGGTAAAACATCAATAATCTTACCACCATTAATTCGTCTACTTTTCGACAATCCATCAAATTTTATCGTTACATTGTATTGAACAACCTCACCTAAAGCACCTTGAGGATTTTTGATTGTTGATTTATTTAATTGAATTGTTTCTTCTTTATACCTTAACTCTTCAGAAGAATCAGATGGTTTGGTTACAAATTTTCCGTTTTGGCCAAATCCATCGACAAGACCCTCTGCATGGAAACCATTTTCATATCGAATTGGATTTTCTCTTTCTGTCTCATTGAATGGATTTAATAATTTTGTTTGAACATAAACTGTAGGTTTTTCATACGGCGGAATAGTACTTCCATCCTTCAATTTGATTTTGATACTTTGATATGTTCTATTCACTCTAGATGCGTTAGCTTTATCTAATGTTCCAGCATAAATCTGATTTGCTTGGTTCGTAATCGCATCATAAGCCTCTTGGTCAACGATAACTTGTTTGCTTGTCCCTTTTTCAACACTACCTAGAAGTACTTCAGTACCATCAGCCTTAACACCATAAACATCATAATCAAATGGTGCTCTATTATACGGTACGCCTACAGCATAATAATACATGCGAGAATCTAACGTATCATCAATCAGCGTAAATTCTGAAATAGCATTGGGAGCAGTATTCGTAAAAAGTAAAAGCCAAGTTGCAACAGCAGAATCAGGAGCTCCTTCATCTACTTTTAATATTGACGAATCATTATTAGACTTTCTTGATGCTCCATCACTAATAAGTTGTCCTACTAATTTGAATTGAATTCCATCATTTAAAATCAGGTTTTCTTCAGTATCACTTTGGTTTACAAAACTTAATTCTGTTTTTACGTTATTAACAATGTTTGTTTTACTTTTGCATCTGGGAAGCTTAATAATAACGTTAATTTTCGTAAAGCATTCTCTGCTTCGGTATTATACGGAGTTAACTCATCCCCCCCAGTCACTGTTGTAGACACTGTTCCATCCGCATTCAAAGTCCATCCTGGATTCTTTGCAGGATCAAAAACAGCAGTCCCAGTTGAACCATCCACTTTTGTATAGACAGGTAAAGTATCCGTTACAGTAATAGTCTTAACAGCACGTGTTTGTGCTCTTCCATTTCCCCAGTTTTGAGTTTGACCGCCACCGTTAGTATTTGTGGATAAACTAAATTTGAAGGGAATATCACTAGGTTCTGTGATCCCGCCATTCGTTGCAGAACCGCCGTAAAGTTCTCTATTATCAAGTGTATAATCTTGCAAATCGTTTGGACCATCATATTTAAACAACGATTGTTTATCGACTTTAACAGTATACTTTAAATCATTTAACGTTGGAGATAAAGTTTCTCCCGTTGAACTCTTTAATGAGATTTCTGGAGTGAAGGAATATCCTTCCGGTGTCACCCGATCTTTAAACTTGAACGAAAATGGCAAACTTGCAGAAGTCGTTTGTGTAATATCAGAAAGATATACTTTTAGAACGCCCGGAGTCGAATTGTCTGTTTTCACAACTGGACTTCCTGTAGAAACGGAAAAACTTTCAATGTAATCTACAGGATACTTAATTTCGATATATCCTCCAGTCACATGTTGTTCTAGTTCTGAACCATCCAAGGAAATTGTTCCTTGCCTTCTAGCTGTCGTATATTGTGGGGCTTCACCAGTTACATTAGCTGTGGTTACTTTTACTTTTCCATTCTGTGCAAGCCCAACAGTAGCTGTAGCTATATTTTGCGAATTCTCTTGTGCATAAACCATTGCAGGAACAAGCGAGTTTGCAAATAAGGTCAAAATAACAGAGCCAGTATATATTTTTTAAGTAGCTTTTTCATATTTTCTCCTTCTTCAATTTAAAACCTTTCATAATTATAGAATTAGCATTATACAACAAATATAGATTAAAAACAACTTATTTATCTTTTTTAAAAGAAAATATTGTTTAAATACAAAAAATCTTAACACAATAAATAACATATGTTAGAATTTTAGAGATTATCTACACTTAAAAATGCTTTTGCAGCTTCATTTAATTCAGCAATAATCTGATGAGCTTCCTCTAAGGTAGATACTACAGCTCCTGAAGCTAGCGGGTGCCCTCCGCCTCCATGATTCTGAGCTATCTCATTCACAATCGGGCCTTTAGAACGAAGATTTGTAAGATATACTCTACGATTCCTTTACTTGTTATGAAGCTTTCAAAAAGCTTATGACGATTATATTTATAGTTCTGAAGTTCATTAGGGTTCTTTAAAATTAACTTCCAATAATGTTTTAACTTTCGATATAATTTAGGATTTTTATAACGATGCTGATTCATGATACGTACCCGAGTTCGATTTAATTCTCTATTCAAGGCTTGTACAATGTGAAAAGGATCAATGATAATTTTTGCGTTAGGAAACATTTCTTTTATTAATTGAATGTATGGCAAGTACATATCGATGGAGATAGTTTTCACCTTTAATCTAGTCTTAGGCTCAAAACGATAAAAATATTGTTTCAAACTGTAAGATTTTCTATCTCGTACAACATCGACCAACTTGTGTGTAGTGCTATCACAAATAATGAAGCTCATATTGCTATCGGAAGATTTAACAGATTTAAATTCATCAAAATACAAATGCTCGGGTAAATCATGTAATGGTTTAATCGTTAATAATCGTGCTGTATCATCTATGATACGTCTAACGGTATGAATTGAAACATTTGTTTCTTTGGCAATATATGTTTCAGATACTGTTTCACTTATTTTTGCCTTGATTTCATTTTTTAATCGTTTCGAGATATGACAGTATTTTTCTACAATTCGACTAGTATCTGCAGTAAATGAAGAACCACATTCTCTACAGAGAAATCTCTGCTTTCGTAGATTTAAGTAGGCCGGAAGGCCTGAAACAGAACAGAGAGTGATACGAGAAGTTTTCGTCCCGTTTTTAACGATATTGTTATTTTGGCTAACGCACCCACAAACGGCACAAAATTCTGGTCTATGCGTATATGTAGCTGAATAAAATAAAGATTTTCTATTTTTTAATATCTTCTCTTGAACATTATTATCCCAAATAATGTTTTTATCTTTGATTTGTAGTGTAGCTTCTAGTATATTGTTCATATGGTCATTATCCTTTTGTTTTAGGTTTAGGCGCTTTTAATATAATGGATGTTGGCCTTTTTGTATACACTAAAATAGGGTTGGTGGAAAATTTCCATCAACCCTAAAAATTATAGAACCATTCTTTTTATATCTCATTTATTCTGCCAAGGCACCCATTGGATCCCATGGTGCAAGGACGATTGGTTCTGCTTCGTAAGCAGCTCGTTCTTCTTCTGTTAGTAATTCCTTACGAACAACAATTTGGTAAGTGTATTCGTCCATCCAAGCATCTGAAGCAACAAAGTAACCATCTGTACCAACCTTGTCTCCCCATGAGTTTTCAACTTTCCACTTGACTGATTTACCGTTTTCGTCCAAATCAACACCTGTCAAGACCATAGCATGAGTCATCAAGCTTTCGCTGTAGTCCAAACGTCCAGCCTTGTCTTGAGTGAGTTGAATGTCCATGCTTGATTCAAAGTCATAAACATCTGTCGCAAGGATTCCCGCTTTACGGTTGCTGAGCTGGCCGACATCAGAACCAAACCAAACAGTTTCTCCTGTCTGCATTTGAGCAATCGCTAATTCTTTCAAGCGTTCCATCGGTACGTTAATGTAGCGAACTGCACGGCTACCAACGACATTTCCCAACATCTCAACTGTGTATGATTTGCCATAAGGTTTATCAGCAGTTGGAGCATTGATCACAGAAACGTAGTCTTCTAGTGGAAGGTCGACATATTTCTTGTAAAACTCTTGTGGAGTGATCCCTTTTTCGCTTTGGTAGTTATTATCCTTATCACGATAAGCAAAGTCAAATTTACGCGGTGGGAGACCTAGTGACATTGCAAGGAAGTTAAAGATTTCTTGCAAGAGATCTTCTTTCTTAGTCTGAACAGTCGCTTGATCTGCACCTGAAGCTAATAGATCTCGCAAGATTTGAGCATCTTGACGAAGCAATTTGTTAAGGATTGCATTGAGCTCACGGCTACTGCTAGATGAAACAGACTCAGGATAAACAGACTTAGGAACAACACCGTATTTCTCAAAGAGAGAAACCACCATATCCCATTGTCCACCATCTTGTTGAGGTGTTTGAAGAAGGAAGCTAACCTTGCGGCTTGTCAATTCTTGGTCAGCAGTTGCAATGACTTGCTCCAAGAACCAGTTAGATTTTTCATACTTGTCCCAGAAGAAGGTGTGGGCTTGTGACAATTCAAAGTTTTCAAGTTTGTATTGAGAGATGAGTTTGTGGCGGAAGGTGTTGAGAGCCGCAAACATCCAGCAACGACCAGAAGCTTTCTGGTTGGTTACTTTATCCTTAGTCAAATCAAGTGAGAAAACTGGTGTGTTGTCTACATGACTTTGACGACGCTCGAGGGCTGCAAAAATACCGTTATGACTGGCAGCATTTTCGATAGCTTGGTATTTTACATTTGCTTCATAGTTGGCAAATAATTTATCTGTAAATGATTCTTGAATCGCGTTCATAAAATTCTCCTTTTTATTCTACAGTCTATTATAACGCTTTTCACAAAGGAAGCAACCAAAAATCGAAAAAGGTAGGGACATTTTCCCTACCTTTCCAATTATCCAATTTATTGAACACTCTCAAACAAGCCTTCTAGTTCTTCCTTGCTTAGGCGACGCCATTCTCCACGTTGTAAATCCTCATCCAAGGTCAAAGTTCCCATGGTTAAACGTTGCAAATCCACAACTTCCTTACCACAGTAGGCCACCATCCGTTTGACCTGGTGGAATTTGCCTTCTGCAATAGTCACACGGACCAGACTTTGACTCTTTCCCGTATCCACCGACACAAGTTCCAGTTTGGCTGGCTGACAGGTAAAATCCTTGAGCGGAATTCCTTGCGCAAATGTCTCAACATCTGCATTTGTCATCATTCCCTTGACCAGCGCCAGATAAGTTTTATCCACATGACGTTTTGGTGAAAGAAGAGCATGAGCTAGCTGGCCATCATTGGTCAAGAGCAAGAGTCCATGCGTATCGATATCCAAACGTCCTACTGGGAAAACTTCCTTGGCACGTGCATAGTCATCCATCAAATCCAAGACTGTCTTGTGTTTTGGATCCTCAGTTGCTGAGATAACTCCTTGGGGCTTGTTCATCATATAGTAAACAAACTCCTCGTAGTCTAGCTTTTGCCCATCAAAGCGAATCTCATCTTTCTCTTCATCAATTTGCAACTTGGCAGATTTTTCTTTCTTGCCATTGACCGTCACGCGCCCAGCCTTTAGAAAGTTTTTGACCTCAGTCCGACTCCCAACAGCGCAGGCTACTAAAAATTTATCTAATCTCATAAAACTATTATATCATGAAAGTTCTTGCCCTTAGAACAAAAAAGCCGCCTGATTGGGCGACTTAATTTTTTATAGGGAGATTATTATGAAAAAGTTTTAGGAGTTTAAGTTAAGGTATTCTTAACTTATGAGACAAGTATACAGCTCCTAACTTAAAGTTTCCTTAAGTTAGTTTAAATGTGAGACTTTTCCATTTTTCTCGCCAGTTTTTCTTGGATAGACGCTTTTGATAGAGCATCATTCGGTCGTCATTTTCCATGAAATGAGGAGTCGGACGAACCTGAAAGTTGAAAATATCCTCCAAGCCATAAGGGGCAAAGAGCTCTAAAGTTGCGTCTGCTTGCAAACGAAGACCTATCGCCGTACAACGTTCAGGATATTTACTCATGGCATCACAGGAATTCACATATGGAGGCGTATAAGGACTATGCTGATGCATATAGACTTGATTTTTCAGCTCCCACTGATACTGGGGAAAGTCCCCTCTCAACTTGTTTTCTATTGCCAGCGTTTCTTCATAACTCACCTCTGGGTCATAGAAAATGACGTCCACATCCGTCTCACGGTCAAAGGCTGGTTTATCTGACAAGAGATTCCAGATAAAATTTCGAACCGAACCTGCTGCCAACCAGGAATCTTTCAACTCCAGGTCTCGGATGATGGTCAGAATGGCCATCATGTCAGGATTTTCTCTGAAAGAATCTAAGATTTCAACCTTATTTTTCAATATATTCATACCCCAAATGCTCATAAGCCTTGGCTGTCGCAACTCGCCCTGAACGAGTTCGCATGATAAAGCCTTTCTGGATCAGGTAAGGTTCATACATATCCTCTACCGTCTCACGCTCTTCCGCAATATTGACCGAAAGAGTGCCTAGACCGACAGGACCACCACCGTACATCTCAATCATGGTGCGAAGAATTTTTTGGTCAATGTAGTCCAATCCTTCATGGTCGACATCCAGCATGGTAAGAGCCTTATCCGTAATCACGTCATCAATCAAGCCATCGCCCATAATCTGGGCAAAGTCACGCACGCGCTTGAGAAGACGATTAGCAATACGAGGGGTTCCACGACTGCGCAATGCTAACTCCGAAGCAGCCTCATGAGTGATTTCCATCTCAAAGATATCTGCCGTCCGCTCGACAATCTCTGTCAAGTCAGCATGGTTATAGTACTCCATGTGACCTGTAATCCCAAAACGGGCACGAAGAGGATTTGAAAGCATTCCTGCTCGAGTGGTCGCACCAATCAAGGTAAATGGTGGCAAGTCTAGATGGACACTACGGCTAGCTTCTCCTGCACCAATCATAATGTCAATGTAGAAGTCTTCCATGGCACTGTAAAGCACTTCTTCTACCGACATGGGCAAGCGATGAATCTCGTCAATAAAGAGCACATCTCCTGGCTCCAAGTCATTCAAAATCGCTACCAAATCACCGGCTTTTTCGATTACAGGACCAGAAGTTTGCTTGAGATTGACTCCCAGTTCATTAGCAATAACAAAAGCCATAGTTGTTTTCCCGAGTCCTGGAGGACCAAACAAAAGAACATGGTCCAGCGCCTCGTCACGCATTTTAGCTGCTTCGATAAAGATTTGAAGCTGATCTTTGACCTTGTCCTGACCGATATATTCACGTAAATATTGGGGACGGAGGGTACGTTCTACCAACTCCTCATCACCCATGATGTCATTATCTAAAATTCTACTCATGTTCCTATTATAGCAAAAATCTAGTAGACAAACAAAAAGCCACCTGATTTGGTGGCTTCTTTAGGGAGATTATTATGAAAAAGAAAAGTTTAGGATTTTTATTAAATAAAGGTTACTCAATGAAAATGAAAATCAAAATCAAAATCAGGCTAGGCAGAGTGACGCAAGCATAACTAAAGTTAGCCAAGTCGATTCCAACAAAGGCTGATGAGATTTTCGAAGAGTATTAGGAGGTCTTTACTTAATAACTATATGATACAGTAGAATACTTAAAGTTAACTTAAGTGAAAAGATTTATTGTAATTTTTTTCTATCCACCCAAATCATCCCCGTACAATCATAAGTAGATAAGGTTTCAAACCCTAAGGAACGGTAAAATCCTAAGGTTTTCTCTGTTTGGTCTGTTACCAGTTGGACTTGATAGGCGTCTTTGTAATCCCCTAAAGCCTCTTTCATCAAGTCGCTGCCAATTCCTTGGCGCTGATAGCTAGGTAAAACAATCAAATCCTGGACAAAAACCGATGAAAAACCATCTCCAACCAGACGAACTAAACCAACGATTTTCTCACCATCACGAGCAACATAAATAGCCAATGAGTGAGCTAAAGATTGCTCCAACATCTGTGGTTGGTTGGTATAGTTTGTCCAGCCAACTGCCTGGTAGAGATGTAAGACGTCATCAATTGAAACAGATGTTTCTTTTGTAATGTTAATCATAGCAAACCTTTCTAACATTCTCTAAGAGATTTCAACTGATTGCCTTCTTCATCAAAATTCTCAGATTTTAACCACGCTTCAAAACGGACTTTAACCTTTGGCCAGTCCTTATCGATCATGGATAACCAATCCGTATCTCTGGTGCGACCTTTATAGATAACAGCTTGGCGGAAGGTTCCCTCATAAATAAAGCCCAAACGCTCTGCTGCTTTTCTAGATGGAAGATTAAGAGCATCGCACTTCCACTCATAACGTCGATAATTGAGCACCTCAAAAACATAACGGGCTAATAAAAACTGGGCTTCTGTCCCCATTCTTGTGTGCTTGAGGACCGGAGAAAAGGTCACAGCACCCACTTCAATGACGCGATTGGTTTGGTCAATGCGCATGAGCGAAAAAGTCCCTAAAGCTTTACCAGTTGCTTTATCGATAATCGCGTAGTAAAAGCGATCCTTTCGCTCAATCATTTGCTTTAAAGCAACTATTAATTCTTCGAAATTTTCTACTGGTGGTTGAAAGAGGTAGGTCCACATCTCACGAGGGCTATCCGGACCATAGACAGCTAATAAATCCTCCGCATGCTTTTCCACCGATAGAGCTTCTATAATCGTATATCGCCCTTCTATCCGTACAAGTGAAGGCAAAACTCCAGGTATATCATCTACAGGTTCCCCAATCATCTGACCGTATTCATTTACTGGCATTGTTTTCTCCTTACTGTTTTCATTTCTGGAGTTACTATACCACAATTTAGTGAGAATTGGAACCAAGAATCAATCTACTGGAATGCTTAAGATTCTATACTTGCGACATGCTTTCGTTTATCTTTTAGAGCTTGGTTAATCTTCTGAGTTTGTTTGTAGGTTTGCCAGATTTGATAGAGCCAGATAAGTCCATAAATCAACAAGAAGATAAGCCAATTGACAGGGCTGAGCAAAGCAACTCCCCAGCCAAAAAATAGGCAGGTCAAAACTAAAATGACAGCTGTCACTAGTAAATGCAAGACCACGCGTACGCTATAAGTTAGAAATTCTAGTTCTTCAATCATAACTGACAAAATTCCCATGATCCCACTCATCAAAAAATAGCTAAAATATTCCTACTATTAAGTGTTGGATAGATAATGTTAGGGAAAATATGAGCTAGCAAAACCAATCCCAAATAAAAGAAGGAGCCTGTCCGCATACCTGTTACAAAATAAACTATCAAGCGTTTCATCATTTCCTCCTATAAACCTAAATAATCCATTAAGGATTTGACATATTTCCGACTCACACTAGATTTTATGCCCCGTGTCAACTTAGCCATCATATTGCCTGAAAAACTATCCGATAATGATTCTAAATGGTCAATATTGATAATGGCATGACGAGATATCTGAAGGAAATTCCGGCGATTAATCCGATTTTGAAAGTTTATTAAGGTTTCCTTAGTCCTATAAAACCCATCAACGGTATAAATGGTTAATACATTTTTATCAATATCCGCCATGATAATCTCTTCAATCTTCACCATGACCAATTTATCATCTGTTCGGATGGGAATCACAACCTGATTGACAGTTGAAAATTGTTCTAAATAATCCATCACTTCTCGAGCTTGGTCAGTAAACTGAGCTGCCTGAATGAGAATGTGAGGGTCTTTTTCTGAAAATTCTGGGGTCATCTCAAAATGAATCTTCATCTTTACTCCCATATATCTTTATTTTCTCTTGCTAGACACTTTAACCAATAAAAGCCAAAGAAGGATAGCTACGAGACTGATACTTACCACTATAAGATAAGTCTGCTCCTTTGTCAACAGCTCCTGCCATTTTAACACGATACCCATTTTTTCTTGAAATTCTGCTAATAAATCGCTATTCCCGACAAAGGTATCTGCTAGTTGTTCTTTCATAAGAACTTGTCGATAGAGAGAGGCAATATAGGTTGCAGGTGTGCACTTCATAAGAAATTGAGCAAAGTTAGGCAATACTCCTAGAGGGACATAGGTTCCCACTAGAAATCCAGAAGCTGTTCCAACTATGGTGGCTAGCTTCCCAAGACTATCCACAGATTGAAAACGGTGAATCAAAAGAGCATTGACCAAGCTAGAAAGCACACTACTGAGCAACATGATTAAAGCCACTTCTGCCAGATGACTCCAATCTGGGCTCTCCTGAAAATACAGGCTCATCACCACAAACATAAACAACTGCATCACAAAAGAAATGACAATACTGCTGATTAGATAAGATGCCTGTAAGCCCCAGCTACCTAAATCCGTCAAAATTAAATCTTGATCCACATGATTTTCACGGTCCTGCACCATTTGTGTAAGAGCCGTAAAACTAGTTGTAATCCCAGTCACAGCCAAAGTTCCACCCATCAACCAATTATTTAAAAGGCTCGTATTATCAGGGAGTTGGGACCAAGCATCCGTCAAATTCTTCTGCAGAAAAATGATATAAAGGAGGAAGGAAATCAACGCCCCCAACAATGAGAAAAACACTCCTGAACGATTGCGAAAATATAAGGTAAAGTTCCGTTTCAATAAAGCTAGCATTAGCGAACCTCTCTTCCTGTAAGTGCGATAAAGGCATCATCCATAGTACCTGGGCGAAACTCAAAAGAATCAATTTCCTCTCGAACTTGTGTCAAATATTCAATGGCTTCGAGTGACGTTCTTGGATAAAAAAGATATTCCAACTCATTTTCTGCTTCTACTGTCATTTCAGTCTGTAGCAGTTTTTCTATATCGTTCAGTTTTTTAAAACGAATTTTTAGGATATTAGATGCGTACTGACTCTTGATAGTTATTGCAGAACCTTGCGCAATCACTTTTCCATGATCAACGATATAAATCTGGTCCGCTTCATCAGCTTCATCCAGATAGTGCGTCGTTAAGACAATGGTCATCCCTTCATCTTTTTGTAGTCGATACAGTAAATCCCAAATGGATTTGCGGGTCTGAATATCGAGACCTGTCGTTGGCTCATCCAAGAAAAGAATATCTGGATTTGAAAGAAGAGCACGCGCAATATCAACCCGACGCTTTTGCCCACCTGACAATGTCCCATAGAGTTGTTTCTGGAAAGCAGTCAAACCCAGTTGATGGATCAAACTCTCCACACGACTTGCTTCAATTCCCTTATACTGTTGGGCACGAATCGTGAGATTTTCCCTAACTGTCAACAGCTCGTCCAGTACACTAGCTTGAAAAACAACTCCGATTTTTGTATTTGGTGCATATAGAACCTGACCTTGTGTTGGTTCTTTCAAACCGATTAACATGGAAATAGTTGTTGATTTTCCTGCACCATTGGGACCTAAAATAGCATTAAAACTTCCTTTTTCAAACCGTAAATGAATATCTTCAACAGCCGTGTGATTACCGTACCGTTTTGTTAAATGTTTAGCTTGTAAAATCATATTTCTCCCTCCTTCTGACACATTTAGTCTATCAAAAAAGCCGTCAGAAAAACGGCTTTCGAAGATAAGTGGTTAAAATGCTAGGTTAAGTGGTGAAATAATGGGAATAGAATTATATTTTTCGATTTAAAATCCTCCAGAGCTTAGCTCCGAAGGATTCATTTTTATTTCACAACAATATTTACAAGTTTATTAGGCACACTAATCACTTTCACAATTTCCTTGCCATCAATTTCTGCTTTGATTTTTTCATCAGCCAGAGCGATTTCTTGCAATTCTTCACGTGACAGATCTTTAGCGACCATGAGTTTTGCGCGGACTTTTCCTTTGATTTGGACGACGATTTCGACTTCGTCTTCAACCAATTTGCTTTCATCCCATCTTGGCCAAGCTACATAAGAGATAGACTCACCAGTTGCTACGACTGTTTGCCAGAGTTCTTCTGCCAAGTGAGGGGCAAATGGGGCAATCAATTGGATAAAGCCTTTGGCGTAGCCCACATAGAGTTTATCTTCCTTGTTAGCCGCGTTGACAAAGACCATAAGTTGGGCAATGGCTGTGTTGAATTTGAGGGACTCGATTTGCTCTGTGACAGCTTTAACCGTTTCGTTATAAACCTTGTCAAGAGCGCCATTGTTGTCCTCAACGATTTCTTTACTTGTAATCAAACGGTAAACACGGTCGAGGAACTTACGGCTTCCTTCCAGCCCTTCTTCTGACCAAGCGATGGAAGCATCGAGTGGTCCCATGAACATTTCATAGACACGAAGGGTATCGGCACCATATTGTTCCACCACATCGTCTGGGTTAACCACGTTTTTGAGAGATTTAGACATCTTAGCTGGCGCTTGCTCCAATTCTTCTCCTGTTTCCATGTGGAAGAAGGAACCGTCACGTTTTTCAACCTTATCAGTTGCCACAAGAGCCCCACGGTGGTCACGGTAGCTAGTTCCCAAGATCATTCCTTGGTTAAAGAGTTTTTGGAATGGTTCTTTGGTTGGAACGACACCGATATCATAGAGGAACTTGTGCCAGAAACGAGCGTAAAGCAAGTGGAGCACGGCGTGTTCTGCACCACCCACGTAGATATCTACTGGTAGCCATTGTTTGAGGAGGTCCTCATCAGCCAATTTCTCTGTGTTGTGTGGATCGATATAGCGGAGGTAGTACCAGCTTGAACCAGCCCATTGTGGCATGGTGTTAGTTTCACGACGACCCTTGACGCCATCTTCACGAGTCACTTCTAGCCAGTCTGTCAAGTTAGCTAGTGGACTTTCACCAGTACCTGATGGGCGGATGTCCTTGGTTACTGGCAGTACAAGTGGCAATTCACTTTCTGGAACAGCTGTTGAAGTCCCATCTTCCCAATGAATGATTGGGATTGGTTCACCCCAGTATCGTTGACGGCTAAAGAGCCAGTCGCGGAGGCGGTAAGTCACCTTCTCTTGGCCACAGCCTTTTTCTTCCAACCAAGCTACAATCTTGGCAATCGCTTCTTCTTTGTTGAGTCCATCTAGGAAGTCTGAATTGACGTGAAGACCATCTTCTGTGTAGGCAGCTTCTGCTACGTTTCCACCTTCCAGTACTTCTACGATTGGAAGTCCAAACTGTTTGGCAAATTCCCAGTCACGTTGGTCGTGGGCAGGTACGGCCATAACAGCACCTGTTCCGTAGCTAGCGAGAACATAGTCCGCAATCCAGATAGGAATTTCCTTGCCATTGACAGGGTTGATAGCATAAGCACCAGTCCAAACCCCTGTTTTTTCCTTGGCAAGGTCTGTACGAGCCAAGTCTGATTTGAGGCTTGCTTGGTGTTTGTAGTCTGCTACGGCTTCAGCTTGTTCCGCACTTACGATGGCAGCTACTAGTTCATGCTCAGGTGCCAAAACAGTGAAGGTCGCCCCAAAAAGGGTATCTGGACGAGTCGTAAAGACGGTGAATTCCTTGTCAGTCCCTTTCACTTTGAAAGTAACATTGGCACCAGTTGATTTACCAATCCAGTTACGTTGCATGTCCTTGATAGACTCTGGCCAGTCAAGGTCATCCAAGTCATTGAGCAAACGTTCTGCATAAGCAGTGATTTTGAGCATCCATTGGCGCATTGGTTTACGGACAACTGGATAGCCTCCACGCTCAGATGTTCCATCTGGAAGAACTTCTTCGTTAGCGATAGCTGTTCCCAATTCTTCCACCCAGTTTACTGGCACTTCAGCTTCATAAGCCAAACCTTTTTCGTAAAGCTTAGTGAAAATCCATTGGGTCCACTTGTAGTAGTTCGGATCTGTAGTATTGACTTCACGGTCCCAGTCGTAAGAGAATCCAAGCGCATTGATTTGACGTTTGAAGTTAGCAATATTTTCCGCTGTGAATTCCGCTGGGTCATTCCCCGTATCCATAGCGTATTGCTCTGCAGGCAAACCAAAGGCATCCCATCCCATTGGGTGAAGAACGTTATAGCCTTGCGCACGTTTGAAACGGCTGAGGATATCAGTTGCTGTGTAGCCTTCTGGGTGTCCTACGTGAAGACCCGCTCCAGATGGGTAAGGGAACATGTCCAATGCGTAAAACTTAGGTTTTGAAGCATCTGTTCCTGTCTTAAAAGTGTGATTGTCAGCCCAGTATTTTTGCCACTTAGGCTCAATTTCCTTATGATTGTAAAAACTCATGCTATTTCTCCAATTTTATGATGTTACTATTATACCATTTTTGGGGGAATTTGAAAGTCGAGAAATGTTCTTTTGGGCTTGGATGGAAAGAAAGACTGAATCGCAAATCCAACTTATTTAAGAGGAAAAAATTAGCTCCTAGTCGGAGCTAACTTCTATTGATTATTTGTCTCTTGTAGCTACCTCCCCTAACTTCTTTAACTCATATTTCCCGTTTTAGATTTCTTTAAGGTTTTTATTATATGATGAAGAACTCTGTAATTAAAAACATTAGGTAAACAAACAGAGAATAATGTTCGTAAAAAGGGGAAAATTATGAAAAAAATACTATCACTTCTCTATTTCAGCTGGATATTTCTACTTTTGTCAGGATGTTCTTCAACAACAGAAGCGGAAACTAGCTCTGAAAAAGATTCAGATAACACTTTGGTTATCTACTCGCCTAACCCTGAAGACCTTATCGAAGAAACAATCCCAGCTTTCGAAGAAAAATATGGTATCAAGGTTGATTTAGTCCAAGCTAGTACTGGTGAATTATTCAAGAAAGCTGAGGCTGAAAAAGAAGCTCCTGTAGCCGATGTCATTTTCGGAGGCTCCTACGCCCTCTTCTCTTCTAACGAAAATCTTTTTGAACCTTATATTTCTCAAGAGAACGACCAGATAATCCCTGAATATCAAAATAAAACAGGATTCTACACACCTTATACACTGGATGTCAGTGTTATCATTGCCAATTCAGCTCTTACAAAAGATATTAAAATTGAAGGCTACAATGATCTACTCAATCCTAAATTAAAAGGAAAAATCGCTACTGCTGATCCAAGTAATGCTTCTAGTGCCTTTGCTCAATTAACAAACATGCTTGTAGACCAAGGTGGATACGAAAATGAACAAGCTTGGACCTATGTGAAAAATCTATTTACCCTAGTAGATGGAAAAATTGCATCTAGCTCTTCAAATGTCTACAAATCTGTCGCTGACGGAGAAATGGCTGTCGGACTCACCTATGAAGATCCTGCCTTGAAACTCTTAAACGATGGCGTTGATGTAAAAGTCATTTATCCAAAAGAAGGAACCGTCTTTTTGCCTGGTAACGCGGCTATCGTCAAAAATGCCAAACACATGGACAATGCTAAGAAATTTATCGATTTCCTCCTTTCTCAAGAAATTCAAGATAAGCTAGGAACTGAAACAACCATTAGACCTATTCGTAAAAATGCTAAAACCAATAAAAATATGAAGGCTATGACAGAAATCAAGATTGCCACCGAAGATTCAGATTATGTTATCAAGAACAAATCCACTATTCTTAAAAAGTACAATGATATTTTTACAGATATCCAATCTAAACAGTAAAAGAGGTTCACTATGAGTGAGATCAGAATTATTAACGCCAAAAAATCTACCACAATGTCCCTGTTATTGATAATTTAAACATTACAGTTCCAAAAGGAAGTCTCTTTACCATCCTTGGTCCTTCAGGGTGTGGGAAAACTACTCTTCTCCGCATGATTGCAGGTTTCAACAGTATCGAAGGCGGAGAATTTTACTTCGATGATACAAAAATCAATAATATGGAACCCAGCAAACGCAATATCGGAATGGTTTTCCAAAACTACGCTATTTTCCCACATTTGACTGTGCGAGATAACGTTGCATTCGGACTCAAGCAAAAGAAAGTTCCAAAAGATGAACTCATCAAACAAACGGATAAATATCTTGAGTTGATGCAGATTGCTCAGTATGCTGATCGTAAACCAGATAAACTTAGCGGTGGTCAGCAACAACGTGTTGCCCTAGCACGTGCCTTGGCTGTTAATCCTAGCGTTCTCCTCATGGACGAGCCACTTAGTAATCTGGATGCCAAACTTCGCTTGGATATGCGTCAAGCTATCCGCGAAATCCAACACGAAGTTGGTATTACAACTGTCTATGTAACTCACGACCAAGAAGAAGCTATGGCCATTTCTGACCAAATCGCCGTTATGAAGGATGGAGTTATCCAACAAATTGGTCGTCCAAAAGAGCTTTACCACAAACCAGAAAATGAATTTGTCGCAACCTTTATCGGTAGAACAAACATTATCCCTGCTCGTTTAGAAAAGAAAACTGATGGAGCTTACATCGTCTTTGAAGACGGCTACTCTCTTCGTATGCCAGCTCTTGATCAAGTTGAAGAACAAAATATTCGCGTCAGCATTCGTCCTGAAGAGTTTATCAAAGATGAATCTGGAGATATTGAAGGAACTATTAGCGATAGCGTCTATCTTGGACTAAATACGGAGTATTTCATTGAGACAGGTTTTGCCTCAAATATTCAAGTTAGCGAAGAATCAACTTTTGAAGAAGATCTACAAAAAGGCGATCGTATTCGTCTACGAATCAATACTCAAAAATTAAACGTCTTTTCTGCGGATGGTTCCCAAAACCTGATAAAAGGAGTCAGTCATGGAGCGTAAAAAACTAAATATTTGGACAGCCTCCTCTTTCTTCATCTTTCTTACTTATCTTGTCTTTCTCGTTTATCCTATCGTTACCGTGCTCAAGCAAGCACTCATACATGAAGGACAATTTTCACTAGCTAATTTTGTTACTTTCTTTAGTAAAGCCTACTACTCTGAAACACTCATCAACAGTTTCAAGGTTTCCATTACCGCTACTGTCACTTCCTTAGTCATAGGAACCTTATTAGCTTATCTCTTCTCTATGTATGACTTCAAGGGAAAGAAATTTCTACAAATATTAATTATCATTGCTTCCATGTCAGCTCCGTTCGTGGGAGCCTACTCCTGGATTCTCTTGCTGGGACGAAATGGGGTCATCACTAAATTTCTGACAAATGCCCTTCATCTTCCAGCTATTGATATTTATGGATTCAAAGGAATTGTACTTGTCTTTACACTGCAACTATTTCCACTGGTATTTCTATACGTTGCTGGAGCAATGAAAAGAATTGACCATTCCCTTCTTGAAGCCGCTGAAAGTATGGGGATAATCGGATTCAAACGTATGATAACAGTCGTTTTGCCTCTCCTAGTTCCAACCTTACTAGCTGCTGCCTTGCTTGTATTTATGAGTGCATTCTCAGACTTCGGTACTCCAATGTTGATTGGTGAGGGATATCGTACCTTCCCAGTATTAATCTATACTCAGTTTATCAGTGAAGTTGGAGGCAACTCAGCATTTGCATCTGCCCTAGCAATTATGGCGATTATCATTGCCTTGGCGATTTTCCTTATCCAAAAGTACATTTCAAATCGTTTTAGCTTCAGTATGAATTCACTCCATCCAATTGAGCCTAAAAAAACTACAAAAGGAAAAATGGCTGCCATTTATGTGACTGCTTATGGCATTATCTTGTTCTCAGTATTACCTCAAGTTTACTTGATTTATACATCATTCCTTAAGACATCAGGTATGGTATTTGTTAAAGGGTACTCTTTAAATAGTTATAAGACTGCCTTTAACCGTATGGGATCTGCTATTTTCAATACCATTCGAATCCCTCTACTTGCCTTGATTCTCGTTGTTGTCTTTGCGACCTTCATTTCATACCTCACAGTTCGTAAACGCAACCTATTTACAAATCTGATCGATAGTCTTAGTATGGTACCTTATATCGTACCAGGAACAGTTCTCGGTATTGCCTTTATCTCTTCATTCAATACAGGTATCTTCGGAAGTGGCTTCCTTATGATTACAGGAACAGCCTTCATCTTGATTATGTCCTTATCCGTCAGAAGACTCCCTTATACGATTCGCTCTTCAGTTGCTAGTTTGCAACAAATTGCTCCTAGTATCGAAGAAGCTGCCGAAAGTTTAGGAAGTAGCCGTCTCAATACCTTTACTAAAATCACTACCCCAATGATGCTTTCAGGTATCATCTCAGGAGCAATCCTATCATGGGTAACAATGATTTCAGAACTTTCTACTTCGATTCTCTTATATAATGTTAAAACTAGAACAATGCCCGTAGCTATCTACACCGAAGTACTTCGTGGGAATTATGGTGTGGCAGCAGCCCTATCTACTATCCTTACTGTCTTAACAGTTACTTCCTTGTTATTGTTTATGAAGATTTCTAAAAACAACAGTATTACGCTCTAGTTTTTCTCCTAAAGACAGCCAAATAACTTATTGGCTGTTTTTTATTTATACTCTCTATAAGTTAATTCTTAATAAATAATATTAATGCAAGTTAGTCCTTTTTATGGTAGAATATAGGAAAGTGCTTTCTCAGAAGGAGGAAAATATGAACAAACAAACCATCGCTGTCTTAGGTCCTGGTTCTTGGGGTACTGCCTTGTCACAAGTCCTCAATGACAACGGACACCAAGTACGTATCTGGGGAAATATTCCTGATCAAATTGATGAAATCAATACACAACATACTAACAAACGTTATTTTAAAGAAGCTGTATTAGACGAAAAAATTGTTGCCTATCATGATTTGGCAGAAACCTTGAAGGGTGTTGATGCTATCTTGTTTGTGGTACCAACCAAGGTAACCAGATTGGTAGCTCAGCAAGTCGCTGCAGTTCTTGATCATAAAGTGGTTGTTATGCATGCCTCCAAAGGGCTTGAACCAGATAGCCACAAACGTCTCTCTACTGTTTTGGAAGAAGAAATTCCTGCTGAATTAAGAAGTGATATTGTCGTCGTCTCTGGACCTAGCCATGCTGAGGAAACCATTGTCCGTGACATTACCTTGATTACAGCAGCTTCAAAAAATCTGCAAACAGCACAGTATGTTCAATCACTCTTTAGCAACAACTACTTCCGTCTATATACAAATACGGATGTTATTGGAGTTGAAACAGCTGGAGCTCTAAAAAATATCATCGCTGTTGGGGCAGGGGCCCTCCACGGTCTTGGTTTTGGAGATAACGCAAAAGCTGCGATTATCACGCGAGGTCTTGCAGAAATTACACGTCTAGGTGTTCAACTTGGAGCAAATCCACTTACCTATAGCGGTCTCTCAGGAGTTGGGGATTTGATTGTTACAGGAACATCTGTCCATTCACGCAACTGGCGGGCAGGAGATGCTCTCGGTCGGGGCGAAGCTTTAGCTGATATCGAAGCTAATATGGGAATGGTTATCGAAGGTATTTCAACAACCAAAGCTGCTTATGAATTGGCGCAAGAACTTGGAGTCTATATGCCTATTACTCAGGCTATCTACCAGGTTATTTATGAAAATGTTAATATTAAGGATGCTGTTTCTGAACTCATGAGTAATGAGTTCAAGGCAGAGAACGAGTGGTCATAATCACCGTTAGAAAGGATGCTCATGAAGCAAAAAGTTAGAAAAGCTGTTATCCCTGCTGCGGGACTTGGAACTCGTTTCCTACCAGCAACCAAAGCCTTGGCCAAAGAAATGTTGCCAATCGTGGATAAGCCAACTATTCAATTCATCGTTGAAGAAGCTCTCAAGTCTGGAATTGAGGATATTCTTGTAGTAACAGGGAAATCAAAACGTTCTATCGAAGACCATTTTGATTCAAACTTTGAACTAGAATACAACCTTAAGGAAAAAGGAAAAACCGACCTTTTGAAACTGGTTGACGAAACAACTGGTATGCGCCTTCACTTTATTCGTCAAACACATCCACGCGGACTCGGAGATGCAGTTTTACAAGCCAAAGCTTTCGTCGGAAACGAACCATTTGTGGTTATGCTTGGAGATGACCTCATGGATATCACTGATGACAATGCTATCCCATTGACCAAGCAACTCATGAATGATTACGAAGAGACTCATGCTTCTACCATCGCTGTAATGCCTGTACCACACGAAGAAGTTTCTGCCTATGGTGTTATCGCACCTCAAGGCGAAGGAAAAGATGGATTGTATAGTGTTGAAACCTTCGTTGAAAAACCAGCACCTGAAGACGCACCAAGTGATTTAGCTATCATCGGTCGTTATCTCCTCACACCAGAGATTTTTGGTATTCTTGAAAATCAAAAACCTGGTGCCGGAAATGAAATCCAGCTAACAGACGCTATTGATACCCTCAACAAAACCCAACGAGTATTTGCTCGTGAATTCAAGGGGGCTCGTTATGATGTTGGAGACAAGTTTGGCTTTATGAAAACTTCAATCGACTACGCACTTAGACATCCTCAAGTCAAAGATGACTTGAAGACTTATTTGATTAACCTTGGGAAAGAACTCTCAGGAGAAAAATAAGCCCTTAAACCAGGTTGAAAACACCTGGTTTTTTGTTGCCTAAACACCTCTAAAGCTAGTCCAAGCCTAATTTCTTGCAATCATTGCTTTTATGGTATAATAATAAGGAGTGAGGAAAGAAATGAAGAATACATTATTATCTATGAAAGAAAAAGGACTGGCCTTACTGGAGTCCCTTAAAACAAAACTAAAAAATATACATCTAGGAAAAAAGGTTCTAAAAATTCTAAAAAGAAAAAGCAAACCAAAACTACTATTTGGACTATCTTTGCCAATATCTTACTGGGAATCAAGGCAACCTTTAATACCCTATTCATCGTCGCCTTTCTTGGTGGACTTTTGGGTACCGGGGTTGTTCTCGGTTATGCTGTATCTCTATTTGACAAGGTGACCGTTCCTCAAACAGAAGATCTAGTTAAACAAGTAAATGATATTCCATCCATTTCTGAGATTCGCTATGCTGACGGGTCCATGATTGGTGCTATCGAAAGTGACCTCCTTCGGACATCTGTCGCATCAGATGCTATTTCAGAAAATCTCAAGCAAGCTATCGTTGCAACTGAGGATGAACATTTTGCCGAACACAATGGAGTCGTTCCTAAAGCGGTTATTCGTGCCAGCCTCGGAAACTTTATCGGACTTGGTTCTTCTAGTGGAGGTTCTACACTAACACAGCAGCTCATCAAGCAACAAGTGGTTGGTGATGCTCCTACACTAGCTCGTAAAGCTACTGAAATCGTGGATGCCTTGGCCTTAGAGAGAGCAATGAGCAAGGACGAAATCTTAACAACCTATCTAAACGTCGCTCCATTTGGTCGTAACAATAAAGGGCAAAATATCGCAGGAGCTCAACAAGCTGCCAAGGGTATTTTTGGGGTTGACGCCAATCAGCTAACGATTCCTCAAGCAGCCTTCATAGCAGGCTTGCCACAAAGTCCTATCTCTTACTCACCTTATGAATCTACGGGAGAAATGAAGAGTGAAGAAGATATGGCACTTGGTATCAAACGCTCTCAAGATGTTCTTTACAATATGTATAGAACAGGACTCCTCAGTCAGGAAGATTACGAAACCTATAAAGCATACGACATCAAACAAGATTTCTTACCATCTGAAAATGTAAACGTAACTTCTAGGGGCTATCTCTACTTTACTGCTCTCGATGAAGCAACTAACCTCATGTATGATTACTTGGTACAAAAAGACAATGTCTCTGCTCAAGAACTCAAAAACGAGTCTATCCAAAAATCCTATCGTGAATTAGCTGAAAAAGAGATTCAAAATGGTGGTTATCGTATCACAACTACAATCGACAAAGCTATCCATACTGCCATGCAAGATGCAGTCGCAAACTATGGCTATCTTGTCGACGATAATACTGGTCAACCTGAAGTCGGAAATGTACTGATGGATAACCAAACCGGTGCTATCTTAGGATTTGTCGGCGGTCGTGATTACCAAAGCAACCAAAACAACCACGCCTTTAATACTAAACGTTCTCCTGCCTCAACTACTAAACCAATCCTAGCTTACAGTATTGCCATTGACCAAGGCTTGATGGGAAGCGCAAGTGTCCTATCTAACTATCCAACTAACTTCTCTAACGGAAATCCGATCATGTATGTCAATAGTTCTGGTACTGCCATGATGAGCTTGAAAGAAGCCCTCAATTATTCATGGAACATCCCTGCCTACTGGACCTATCGTACGCTCCGTGAAAAAGGTGTGGATGTTCGCTCTTATATGGAAAAAATGGGCTATGAGATTCCAGAATACGGCATTGAAAGTCTTCCTATGGGTGGAGGAATCGATGTTACTGTAGCTCAACATACAAACGGATACCAAACCTTAGCCAACAACGGTGTTTATCATAAAAAATTCATGATTTCGAAAATCGAAAAACGAATGGTGAAGTTATCTATGAACATACAGACGAACCTGTTCGGGTTTACTCGAAAGCGACTGCAACCATTATGCAGAGCTTATTAAGAGATGTTATTTCGTCACGAATCACTTCAAGCTTCCAGAGCGACCTTGCTGCTATCAATCCAAGTTTAGCAGGTGCTGACTGGATCGGTAAAACAGGTACAACCAATGAAGATGGTGATATGTGGCTTATGCTTTCAACTCCAAGATTGACCCTTGGGGGCTGGCTTGGTCACGATGACAACCGACCTCTTGGTAAGGGATCTGGTCACTACCGCAATGCTAAATATATGGCTTATCTGGTCAATGCTATTCAGCAAGCTTCTCCTTCTGTTTGGGGTTCTGAACGCTTTAGCCTTGACTCAAGCGTCACCTCTTCTCAAGTTCTTAGGTCGACTGGCCAGAAGCCAGGTAAGGTTACTATCAACGGTAGAGAGATTGAAGTAACTGGAGAAACTGTAACCAGCTATTGGGCGAATCAAGCTGGTGCTCCAACTACTACTTATAAATTTGCTATTGGTGGCAGTGACTCTGATTACCAAAATGCTTGGAATACTATTTTAGGAAGTTTACCAAAATCATCTAATTCCAACAATAATAACTCAAACAACAATCGCAATAACAACAATAATCGAAACAACAACAACAATAATAATCGAAACAATAATAGCAACAACAACAATAACGGTAATAATAACGGTAATAATAACAGCAATAACCAACAACGCTAATTTTCTTACTGATAGGAGAGCGAGAAATGATGATTCTCGCTCTCTTTTTTCTTTTTCTCATTCATGGTACAATAGTTTCATGAATAACTATCAAAAGAACATCTTTAAAGGAACCATCTATTCTCTCTTATCTGGCTTGATTTGGGGAATATGTGGTATTTTAGGAGAATACTTTTTTACACATTATCAGGTTTCTTCAGGCTGGATTACTTCTATGAGGCTTCTAATAGCTGGTAGTTCTGTACTCATTTTGGCATTTTACAAGCTTAAATTTCACTTATTCGATATTTGGCGTGATAAAAAGAATTATCTTTCTTTCCTTGCTTATGCTATATTGGGAATCTTCTCAGTTCAGTTTTTCTTTTATCTCTGTGTAGAATACTCAAATGCAACGACTGCAACCATCCTACAATTTATCAGTCCTGTCTTCATTCTCATCTACAACCGTATCATCTACAAGAAAAAAGCTTCTAAAAAAGCAATTTTCTATGTTTTGACTGCTATGTTTGGGGTCTTTTTGATGGCGACAAAAGGAGATTTGTCTAAGCTATCCATCACTCCTATCGCCTTACTAACTGGACTTCTCAGTGCCCTGGGTGTCATGTTTAATGTCATCTTGCCTCAACCATTTGCTCGAAAATATGGTTTTGTTCCCACTGTTGGTTGGGGAATGATTGTTGCTGGTATTTTTAGTAATTTTCTCTATCCTGTCTATCAAATAAGCTTTCAGCTTGATTGGATCAGCATCGCTATCTGTTTAACGATTGCATTTTTAGGAACTGCCTTTGCCTTCTTCCTATCTATGAAAGCTGTATCCATGGTTTCTCCGCTAGTAGTATCTGTTGTCAGCGCAAGCGAACCTTTATCATCAGCAATTCTAAGTATTCTGTTTCTAGGTTTAGTCTTAGATGGCTATCTTCTACTGGCTATGATTTTGATTATCATCCCAATGATCTTTCTATCCATCGAAGAATCAAAGGTTAAAATGAAAGAAACTTCTTTTCATACTTAAGGCTTCATTTTTGGAGCCTTTTTTGGTAGAATAGTAAGCATTACAAAGACTGAGGAGATACCTATGACTGCTACAAAAATGAACGCACAAGAAATCATCCAATTTATCGCAAACGCTGAGAAAAAGACCAGTGTCAAAGTGACTTTTGAGGGGGAACTCGCCGAATCCATCCCTACTTCTGTTATCAAGCTTGGAAATGTTCTCTTTGGAGACTGGAAAGATATTGCTCCTCTTCTTGAGGGATTAACAGAAAACAAGGACTATGTTGTTGAACAAGACGCTCGCAACTCTGCTGTTCCTCTCCTTGATAAACGTGACATCAATGCTCGTATCGAACCAGGTGCCATCATCCGTGATCAAGTTGAGATTGGTGACAATGCTGTTATCATGATGGGAGCTGTTATCAATATTGGTGCAGAAATTGGTGCTGGCACTATGATTGACATGGGTGCAATTCTCGGGGGACGCGCTATTGTCGGTAAAAATAGCCACGTAGGTGCCGGTGCTGTTCTTGCAGGTGTAATCGAACCAGCCAGTGCCGAGCCTGTCCGTGTGGGTGACAATGTACTGATCGGTGCTAACGCTGTGGTCATCGAAGGTATTCAAATCGGTAGCGGTTCTGTTGTTGCAGCAGGTGCCATCGTCACTCAAGATGTCCCAGAAAATGTTGTGATGGCAGGAGTTCCAGCCCGTATTATTAAGAAAATCGATAGCCAAACCCAACAAAAAACAGCGCTAGAAGATGCGCTTCGTACCTTGTAGTTAGTAACAGAGGCGGAATTTCCTGCCTCTTTATTGTCTAGTAGAAAGGATCTAAGTATGTTAGATTTGATTCAGATTCGACGTGATCTTCACCAAATCCCTGAGATTGGGTTAGAAGAATATAAAACCCAAGCCTACCTCTTAAAAGTTATAGAAGACTTGATTGCAGGTAAGGATTTTTCCCATGTTCGAACTTGGCAAACCGGTATCTTGGTTTATTTGCAAGGAAGTCAGCCAGAACGCACTATAGGATGGCGGACAGATATCGACGGACTCCCAATCGTTGAACAAACAGGTCTCGCCTTTGCCTCTCAGCACCCAGACCGTATGCATGCTTGTGGACACGATTTTCACATGACAATTGCCCTTGGAAGTCTCGAACGTGCTTTAGAAAAACAACCAAAAACAATCTCCTCTTTCTCTTTCAACCTGCCGAGGAAAACGAAGCAGGTGGTATGCTCATGTATGAAGATGGGGCCTTTGGCGACTGGTTACCTGACCAATTCTATGGACTTCATGTTCGTCCTGACTTAAAAGTTGGACAAATTGCGACCAATACCCATACACTCTTTGCAGGTACTTGCGAAGTCAAGATTCGCTTTCAGGGTAAAGGGGGACACGCTGCCTTTCCACATCAAGCAAACGATGCTCTGGTTGCAGCTAGCTATTTTGTCACTGAAGTTCAGTCGGTTGTCAGTCGTAATGTCGACCCTATCGAGGGAGCTGTCGTCACTTTCGGTGTCTTTCAAGCTGGAACAACCAATAATGTCATCGCTGATACAGCTTTCTTGCATGGAACCATTCGAGCACTTACACACAGCATGAGTCTATTGGTACAAAAACGTGTCAAAGCTATCGCTGAAGGGGTCGCAGCTGCTTTTGATATGGAAGTGGAAGTTGAACTCAAGCAGGGAGGTTACCTACCTGTCGAAAACAACCCTGAATTAGCCCAGGAAATGATGACCTTCTTTGATGAAAAAGAAGGGATTGAACTAATCGACATCGAACCTGCCATGACAGGAGAAGACTTTGGTTATCTTCTCTCTAAGGTGCCTGGTGTCATGTTCTGGCTTGGCATTGATAGTCCCTATGCTCTTCACCATCCAAAGATGAGTCCTAAGGAAGAAGCTCTGATAATTGGAGTTGAGGCTGTATCAAGCTTTTTAGCAAAGAAAGCTGCGGAGTAGACTATGAAAAAAGCCATACGCAAGCAGGTCTTGCAAGAACTCAAATCTCTATCCAAAGAAGAAAAGGAAGTCATGGACGCTTGGTTGACTGAGCAACTACTTCTACATCCCTTCTACAAGGAAGCAAAAACCATCGCTACTTACCTGTCTTTTACTCATGAATTTCAGACAGCTAGACTCATTGAACAAGCTCAAAAAGATGGGAAGACTATCCTCATTCCCAAAACCTATCCACATGGGAAAATGGACTTTGTTCTATATGAACCAAAGAAACTCGAAAGAAATTCTTTTGGACTCCTTGAACCCCAAGGAGAGTTCACTATACTTGAACCTTCCCAGATTGATTTGATCCATGTTCCCGGCCTAGCCTTTAATACATCTGGCTACCGAATTGGCTATGGTGGTGGCTATTACGACCGCTACTTAGATCATTTCCTAGGCCATACTATCAGCACTCTCTACCCTTGTCAGATCCAGGACTTCCATCCTGATCCACACGATATTCCAGTTGAGGAGGTACTCATCTATGAAAGAAATTTTTGATCGTCGGTATCCTGTCACGAGCTTCTTTCTCCTCGTGACAACCCTGGTTTTTGTACTCATGTTTCTAACCAGTGGTTTCAACTACACAAGCGCAGCTACCTTGTACCAGTTCGGAGCTGTGTATCCTCCTGCTATCAAGGCTATGCCTGAACAAATCTGGCGCTTATTCTCAGCAACCTTTGTCCATATTGGCTTGGAGCACTTTTTAGTCAATATGCTATCCCTCTACTTTTTGGGGCGTCAGATGGAGCAAATCTTTGGCTCCAAACAGTTTTTCTTTATCTACCTTCTATCAGGTATGATGGGAAATCTATTTGTCCTAGTTTTTAGTCCCAACGCCATTACTGCAGGTGCTTCAACTGCTCTCTATGGGATGTTCGCCTCTATTGTCGTTCTCCGTTATGCCTCACGCAACCCCTATCTCCAACAGCTTGGTCAATCCTACCTCTCCCTCTTAGTCATCAACCTAGTAGGTAGTGTCTTAATCCCTGGCATTAGCCTTGCTGGACATCTTGGAGGAGCTGTCGGTGGTGCATTACTGGCTATCGTCTTTCCAGTTCGAGGCGAAAGAAAGATATACAGCCCAGGCCAACGTGGTCTAGCAACTCTAGCCTTTATTGCTTTATCAGCTTTACTACTTTTTATCGGACTATTATAAAACAAGAAAAACCATTGGAAACTCTCTCAGAGAGCTTTATTTCCAATGGTTTTTTTGAATCTATTTGAAAAGTAGTTTAAAATCCATTATTGTCACTGAGTTCTTTGAACCAGTGGCCTGATTTTTTCAGGCGTCGTTCTTGCGTTTCAAGGTCAAGCTCGACTAAACCATAACGGTTTTTATAGCTGTTGAGCCATGACCAGCAGTCGATAAAGGTCCAAATCAAGTAGCCTTTACAGTTAGCACCGTCTTCAATGGCGCGATGAAGTTCACGAAGGTGACCTTTGACAAAGTCAATACGGTAATCATCCTGAATCATTCCATTTTCGCGGAATTTATCTTCACCTTCAACGCCCATCCCATTTTCGGTCAACATCCACTCGATATTGCCATAGTTTTCCTTGATGTTTTGGGCAATGTCATAAATCCCTTGCTCGTAGATTTCCCAACCGCGGTGCGGATTGATCTTACGACCAGGCATAACGTAAGGTTCATAGAAATGTTCTGGCAAGAGTGGACTATCAGGGTGCTTAGCAAAACGTGGCGCCATAACACGCAAAGGCTGATAATAGTTGACTCCTAGGAAGTCAACGGTGTTCTCGCGTATAAGTTCTAACTCTTCGGCTGTAGAATCTGGCAACAAATCATGCTCAGACAAAATTTCCACTAACTCTTCTGGATATGTTCCTAAAACAGACGGATCTAGGAAAGATTGTGCTTGGAATAGATCAGCAATGCGTGCAGCTTTCACATCGGCAGGATGTTGACTACGTGGATAGGCTGGTGTCAAGTTGAGGACAATCCCAATCTTAGAATCCGGCAAGACTTCATGGCAGGCCTTCACCGCAAGAGTGCTGGCCAGTTGAGTGTTATAGGCTACCTGAACCGCAGCTTTAGCATCCACCTTATGTGGATAATGGGCATCATAGAAATAGCCAAACTCAACAGGAACGATAGGCTCATTGAAGGTAATCCACTGATCTACCATGTCTCCATAGGTTTCAAAACAGAAACGGGCATATTCTTCATAAGCTTTAATGGTTGCCTTATTTTCCCAACCATCGCCATCCTCTTGAAGGGCAAAAGGCAGATCAAAATGATAAAGATTGACTAAGAGACGGATTCCCTTGGCCTTAATAGCTTCAAAGACCTGACGGTAAAAAGCCACACCTTGAGGATTGACTTCTCCACGCCCCTGTGGGAAAATACGAGACCATTGGATAGAGGTTCGAAAAGCTGTATGACCTGTTTCTAACAAAAGTTCAATGTCCTTCTCCCAATTTTCATAGAAGGTCGATGTTTTATCTGGTCCAATCCCATTATAGTAGCGATTTGGCTCTACTTGGAACCAATAATCCCAGAGATTATCTCCCTTGCCGTCACCAGGCACTCGACCTTCTGTCTGTGGTCCAGAAGTTGAGGAACCCCAGACAAAATCCTTTGGAAATTTTAGCATAACTCTACCTCTTTATTTATACTCATCGAAATTCAAACCACGTCAGCTACACCTTGCCGTATATTTGTTAGTGACCTCGTCAGTTCTATCCACAACCTCAAAACGGTGTTTTGAGCAACCTGCGGCTAGCTTCCTAGTTTGCTCTTTGATTTTCATTGAGTATTACTCTTTTTATCTCATTATAAAGAAAAAACAAGGCAAAAACTAGTTACATTTTTGTCTTGTTTTTCTTCTGATTATAGATTTTATTTATTTGTTAAGATTTCAAGGGTTTCAAGTAAGTTATCAGCGTGAACTTCAATCGTATCACCTGTCGCCTTGATCTTGACTTCTACGATGCCATCAGTTGCTTTTTTACCTACAGTGATACGGATTGGAAGACCAATCAAGTCGCTATCACTGAATTTAACACCAACACGTTCGTTACGGTCATCCGTCAAGACTTCGTAGCCTTTGTTAACCAAGGCTTCTTCGATACGATCTGTCAATGCAAGACTTGCTTCATCCTTGACATTAACTGGAATCAAGTGCACATCAAATGGCGCCAATTCTTTAGGGAAGTTGATTCCCCAAGCGTAACGATATTCACCTTTTGGAGTTTTGTTAACAAAGAGGCGAGCGTGTTGTTCCATGACTGCTGAAAGGAGACGGCTTACACCGATACCGTAGCAACCCATGATGATTGGCACAGCACGACCATTTTCATCCAAGACATCTGCACCCATACTTGCTGAATAGCGAGTGCCGAGTTTGAAGATGTGACCAATTTCGATACCGCGTGCAAAGTTGAGCACACCTTGTCCATCTGGGGAGATTTCACCCTCACGAACTTCACGGATATCGACATACTCGGCAGTGAAGTCACGACCCGGGTTGACACCAGTCAAGTGGTAACCATCTTCGTTAGCACCTACAACAGCATTGCGACTATCTTGGACCTTGCGGTCTGCGATAATCTTGACATTTTCTGGAAGATTGACTGGGCCAAGTGAACCAAAGTCCGCTCCCAATAATTCTTTCACTTCCGCCTCGGTTGCAGGTTCTAAGAAGTCTGCACCAAGGTAGTTTTTCAATTTGACTTCATTGAGCTGGTCATTGCCAACGAGTAGTGCCACAACTGGCTCCTCATCTGCGATATAAACCAAGGTCTTGATGGTTTGCTCTTCAGAGACATTCAAGAAAGCTGCGACTTCATCAATCGATTTGACACCTGGTGTTTCCACGCGAGCTACTTGGTCTTCAGTCACAACACGGTTGCTTGGTTTGTAGGCGTTAGTTGCCATTTCCAAGTTAGCAGCATAGCTTGATTCACTTGAGTAAGCAATGGTATCTTCACCAGAAACCATCCATTTGAGCAATTCTGCCTTGATTTCTTTCTGTACATCTACAGGAATCTCATCAAATGATGCGACAGACTTGTCTAAAACAACCCAACGGTCAAGGTCTGTACGAGCAGGTGTGATGGCCATAAATTCTTGGCTATCCTTACCACCCATAGCTCCACCGTCACCGATGATGGCTTTGAAGTCCAAGCCACTACGAGTAAAGATACGCTCATAAGCTGCCTTGTACTCATCATAGGTTACATCCAAGCTATCGTAGTTAGCGTGGAAGCTATAACCATCTTTCATGATAAATTCACGCGTACGAAGAAGTCCATTACGTGGACGTTTTTCATCACGATACTTAGGCTGGATTTGGTACAAGTTCAAAGGCAATTGCTTGTAAGACTTGACAGAATCACGGACAATCGCTGTAAAGGTTTCTTCGTGAGTTGGACCCAAGATAAAGTCTGACTTCTCACGATTTTTCAATTTGTACAAGTCTTCACCGTAGGTTTCATAACGGCCAGATTCACGCCAAAGGTCTGCACTGAGAAGGGCTGGAGCCAACATTTCAACAGCGCCCATCTTGTCAAACTCTTGACGCATGATGTTCTTGGCTTTTTCGATTACACGGTTAGCAAGTGGCAAGTAAGAATAAACACCTGCAGATACTTGGCGAACATAACCAGCACGCAACATAAGGGCGTGGCTGATAACTTGAGCATCGCTTGGCATTTCGCGAAGCGTTGGAATAAGCATTTTACTTTGTTTCATATTTTTCCTCTAATTCTTAAAAGAAGGTACGCATGATGTCGTTCCAAGTCACGGCGATCATCAAGACAACCATAATCACAACTCCAACTAGAGTAACATAGGTTTCAATTTCTTGTTTCAGCGGTTTACGGCGAATGGCTTCGATGATGTTGAGCACGATTTTACCACCGTCTAGTGCCGGGATAGGAATCAAGTTGAAAATCCCGATATTGATGGAAATCATAGCCAAGAAGAACAAAACATTCTCAAGACCATTTTTAGCAGCATCACTACTTGCCTTAAAGATAGCAACAGGTCCACCTAGTTTATTCAAGTCGGGTTGAAAAATCAAGTTTTTCAAGGCATTGAGAATTCGTAAAGCCGAGTCAGCTGCACTAGTAAATCCACCTACAAACATAGACCAGATATCTGATTTGAGTCTCGGTTGAACACCTAGAATATAACGCCCTTGACTTTCCTCAGGGGTCACACTAACTTGTTTTTCAGTTCCATTTTCAGAGACTGTTACATCCAATACAGGTGCTGTTTTGTCTTTGGTCTCTGTCTCAACTACCTGAATCAAATCTTGCCAGTTACTAATTTCGTGTGAACCGACTTTAGTGATTTGTGCTGTATTTTCAACACCAGCCTTAGCAATCGCACTATCAGGGATGATGCTAAAGTTATTGCTTTGCGTATCTCGAACGCCACCCTGCATGAAAATCAGAATCCAAAAAACGATAACTCCTAGAATAAAGTTATTCATAGGGCCTGCAAAGTTAGTAATCAACTTGCCCCAGACAGTCGCATTCTGATATTGAACATCTAGCGGAGCGATACGAACTTCCGTTCCGTCAGCTTCCACGATAGTTGCATCATGGTCTACAGAGAACGTTTTTTCCTCTTCCAAAACCAGACCTGTGATAAAGAGTTTATCCTCAAAGTCAAACTGAGTGACCTGCATAGGAAGAGCCGTTTGGTCGACCTTCTTACCAGAAAGATTAATGCGCTTCACCTTACCATCTTCGGCTAAGGTCAAACTAACAGGAGTTCCTGTCTTAATCTCTGTGGTATCCTCACCCCAACCTGCCATGCGGACATACCCACCAAGTGGTAGGAGACGAATCGTGTAAGCAGTCCCGTCTTTCCCGATATGGGCAAAGATTTTCGGACCCATACCAATGGCAAATTCACGAACCAGAATTCCAGACTTCTTAGCAAAGTAGAAATGGCCGAACTCGTGAACCACCACGATAATCCCAAAAACAAGGATAAAGGTTAATAATCCTAACATTTAATATTTGTTCACCTTTCCTTAAAATAAGCCAAAGAGGTGCATAATAGGGAAAACAGCCAACATAGAGTCAAAGCGATCAAGCACCCCACCATGTCCTGGGATAAATTTCCCCGAATCCTTGACACCAAAATGGCGTTTCATAGCACTCTCAATCAAGTCACCCAATTGCCCTGCAATACTAAAGAAAATAGCAAAGATCGTCATTTTGTAAATGCCATAAGGAAGGGCAACTGTACTATCCACTAACATAAAGATAAGAGTAACAAGCATGGCAGCTAAAATTCCACCAAAGGCTCCCTCGATTGATTTGTTCGGAGAGACTCTCGGAGCCAATCTTCTCTTACCGAAATTCATTCCGACCAAGTAAGCCCCACTATCTGTCGCCCATACGATACAGAGGGCCAAGAGGGCTTTATCCAAGCCTGCGATTCGAGCATCGACTAAAGCGTTGAAGCCAAAACCAACATAGAAACTCATAGCAATCGGGTATACAGCGTCCTCAATGGTGTAACTCTTGCTAAAAACAGTGCAACCTAACATGATAAAAATCACAACACCATATGCGACAACATTCCCATCTACAGGTAAAAAGGTCAGATAGTTTTCTAGGGGGATTGTCAGTGCGAAAGTCGCTAACAAGGTCAGCAAGCCCTCAGGGGTCATGGTATTTAACCCTTTCATCTGAAGCAACTCATGAACCCCTAGCATGGCTAGAAGTCCCATAGCAATCTGTAACCAAAGCCCACCAATCACCAAGAGCGGAATAAAGATTGCTAAGGCCAGAGCGGCAAATATGCTTCTCTTTAATAAATCCTTTTTCATAACTTCTTCCTAAACGCCTCCAAATCGACGATTGCGGCGATTATACTCTGCAATAGCTTCTTTCAAAGCTTCCTCATCAAAGTCAGGCCACAAAACATCTGTGAAATAAAGTTCACTATAAGCAGCCTGCCAAGGCAAGAAATTGCTCAAGCGAAGCTCCCCACTCGTTCGAATGATTAAGTCCGGGTCGCGCAAAGTTTTCGGCAAATGTCCAGTAAAGAGGTATTCCCCAACCAACTCTTCCGTAATATCGCCTGGATTCACCTTAGCATCCAAAACATCCTGTGCAATCAACTTGACAGCTTGTGTAATCTCAGCTCGTCCACCGTAATTAAGGGCAAAATTGAGAATCAAACCTGTGTTCAACTTGGTCAACTCCTCTGCCTTTTTTAAAGCTTCAAAAGTCTGTTTCGGCAAACGATCAGTTTCCCCAATCATTTGGATCTTCATGTTCTTTTGGTGCAATTCGGGGACATACTTATCATAAAATTCAACAGGCAAGTTCATGATAAACTTGACTTCCTGGTCTGGACGTGTCCAATTTTCAGTCGAGAAGGCATAGACAGTCATAGCCTTGACACCCATATCACTAGCAGCAATGGCTACCGTTCTCAAAGCATCCATCCCAGCCTTATGCCCAAAGACACGTGGCTGCATCCGTTTTTGGCCCAACGTCCATTACCATCCATGATAACTCCGATGTGCGCTGGTACCATCGCTGGTGTTTCTGTAACTTTATCTTTTTTTAAAAATCCAAACATGATTGTATTCCTATTCAAAAATCTATCGTTTCATTATACCATATTTTTCGCTTTTCTTCTATCATATTCTCTTATTCTAAGGCGGAATTCCCTATAGAACTCCCATCTTTCTAAACTAACAAGCCTTGCATTTCACAGAGAAAGTTGGTACAATAAAACATAAAGATTAGTCCTTGTTCAATCACAGGGATTTTTTATTGAAAGGATTTTACCATGTCAAAGAAACTACAACGTAAAAAACAATTAAGAAACAACCTTCGTCGTTCAGGTGCGCTTTCAAACGCTGTGAACAAGGTTGTCGAAGAAACAAAAAAAGTTGTGAAGCATGCTGAAAAAGCAGCAAGTGAGGCAGGAAAAGCAGTCTCTAAGCAAGTAGAAAAAGCTGTAGAAGCAACTAAAGAGCAAGCCCACAAACTTACAACTTCTGTTGAAGATTTCGCAGCTGACCTAGGCGGACTTCCACTTGACCGTGCTAAAACTTTCTACGATGAAGGGATCAAGTCTGCTGCTGACTTCAAAAACTGGACAGAAAAAGAACTCCTTACCTTGAAAGGAATCGGTCCAGCTACTATCAAAAAATTAAAAGAAAATGGCATCAAGTTCAAGTAATCTTTCTTGTCCCTTGCATTTCCGTGAAAAACTTGTTAAAATAAAGCCATTAGAGGTGTTTTGAATCCCACATTTTACAGAAAGTGGCGGTGCTGAGAAGTCCACAAATGTGTCAAAACTAGTTGCTAGTGAGTTGAAATTAAAAAATGAAATATAAATGTCTTTTTGTTTTAAAGACGAGAGTTGCGGGCATCTGCCCGAAATTGGGTGGTACCGCGGATAAACACATTCGTCCCTGTCAGATTAATGACAGGGGCGATTTTTTGTAGAAAGCGAGGTAGAAGGATGACAAGAGCAGAGTTACCAGAACGAATAGAGACTGAGCGTCTCGTTTTACGAGTCCGTACAGTAGCTGATGCTGAGGATATTCATGCCTACGCTAGTCTCCCAGAAGTTTCTTACCCAGCTGGCTTTCCACCCGTCAAGACCTTAGAAGATGAGATTTATTACCTAGAACATATCCTTCCCGAGCGCAATCAAAAGGACAATCTCCCAGATGGTTATGGGATTGTGGTCAAAGGGACTGATAAGATTATCGGCTCTGTTGACTTCAATCATCGCCACGAAGACGATGTGCTGGAGATTGGCTATACCTTGCACCCGGATTATTGGGGTCGCGGTTATGTACCAGAAGCAGCGCGTGCCTTGATTGATCTAGGTTTTAAAGATTTAGGACTTCACAAGATAGAATTGTCTTGCTTTGGTTACAACCTTCAAAGTCAACGAGTCGCTGAGAAACTTGGCTTCACCCTCGAAGCTCGCATAAGGGATCGCAAGGATGCCCAAGGTAACCGCTGTGATGATTTGAGATATGGCTTGCTGAAGAGTGAGTGGGAAATTTAGTAATGAAAAGAGATGAATAATGGCAAAAAAGAAGTAAATACTGATTTATGGGTTCATGAACTCTTGAAAGAAGCAGGAATTCGTGAAAATTTTGATGCGCAAGGAAGCAATGTTAAAGAGATTGATGAAGCTCTGAAAACTGCCTCGAAAAAAGGGACTGGAAATTCAGGTTTCCCGGAATACGTTGGAATTGTTAAAGATTTTTTAATCATTATTGAGGATAAACCTGGATTATCAAAACATATCAATTATACAGATGATGATTTAATTGCTAATGATACTAAATCAAACACAGACTACGCAGTAAACGGAGCGGTCTTTTATGCTAGGCATTTAGCAGATAAGGTTAGTTATAAAAAATCATTGCTGTAGGAATTAGTGGTAATGAAAAAAACACCGCATTACACCTGTTTTTGTGAATGAACGGGGTGAGTATTTTGAACTTGCTGACATTGAAACTTTGATTTCTTTCTCAATAGATAATATTGATGAATATTACGTAAAAGAGATTCTTCAAGAGGAAACAAATTTTGAAAAAGAAACTGCTGAGATTTTAAAAGATGCAGCGACTTTACATAATGATTTGAGAAATTATGGCAATATTGAGGAAAAGAATAAACCTCTAATTGTTTCAGGAATCCTGTTAGCATTGAGAGAAACGGAGCATGGAAACTTCTCTTTGGAAAGTTTAACTGGAGATACTGTAAAAACAGACGGCTCAAAGATTTATACTGCCATCAAGTCTAACCTTCAGCGTGCTAATGTATCTCCTGAAGTAAAAAAGATAAATTACTTAGTCAGTTTGCCATCATTAGAGACGATGTAAAAATTAATGAGAAAAATGCTAATCTAGGTAAAACACCTATCAAATACTTTACAGAATTTCTTTATAAAAGTATCTACCAAAGTTTAAGATATTACAATTCTGCTGAGGATTATCTTGGTCGTTTTTACGGGGAATTTATGTCATACTCTGGAGGAGACGGTCAAAATTTAGGTATTGTCTTAACACCAAAACATATAACACAACTTTTTTGTGATTTAGTTGATTTAAAGCCGACGGATAAGGTTTTTGATCCGACTTGCGGTACAGCAGGGTTCTTAATCGCTGCTATGCATGATATGTTAACAAAAGCAGAAAATGATTCTCAACGTGACCAAATTCGGAAACATCAGCTCTTCGGGATTGAAGAACAATCTTATATGTTTACAATTGCTACGACGAATATGATATTACGCGGTGATGGAAAAAGTAACCTTGAAAACCAAGACTTTCTACGCCAAAATCCTAGTAAGCTTCAGCTAAAACAATGCAACGTTGGTATGATGAATCCGCCATATTCAATGGGTTCGACAGCCAATACCGAACTATATGAAATCAACTTTACAGAACATCTGTTAAATTCTTTAGTTGAAGGCGCTAAGGCGGTTGTCATCGTCCCTCAGTCCACCTTTACAGGGAAGACCAAGTTTGAAAAAGAAACTAAACAAAATATTTTAAAACACCATACTTTAGAGGGTGTTATCACACTTAATAAGAATACCTTTTATGGCGTAGGAACAAACCCTTGTATTGCAGTATTCACAGCTGGTATACCGCATCGTCCGGAAAAAGAATGCAAATTTATCAACTTTGAAAATGATGGTTTTGAAGTCTCTAAACACATCGGCCTGGTTGAAACAGCTACAGCTAAGGATAAAAAACAACACTTGCTTGATGTCTGGTTTGATCGCACAGAAGCAGAAACTAAGTTCTGTGTTCAAACAACAATTGAAGCTGATGATGAATGGCTTCACTCTTTCTATTACTTTAATGATGAAATTCCTTCTGAGGAAGATTTTCAAAAGACCATTGCAGATTATCTAACTTTTGAAGTCAATATGATTACTCATGGCCGAGGTTATCTTTTCGGAATAGAAGAAAAAGAGAATTATCAAGAAAATACCGATATTGAGGAACTTCCGATGGTAGCGGAAAAAGGTGACAAGTATGAATGAAATTTCTAATTTTGTCCTTTATACGACACCTAATGGTGATGTTAATTTAGATATTCTCTTACAAGATGAAAATCTTTGGTTGACACAAAAAGGGATTTCCGAGTTATTCGGAGTTTCTAAATCAACAGTTAGTCACCATTTATCAAATATTTATAGTGATGGCGAGTTAGATAAGCTGGCAACTGTTCGAAAATTTCGAACAGTTCAAAAAGAGGGAAATAGAGCGGTTCAGCGCGAATTGGAGTATTATAATCTTGATGCTATCATATCAGTTGGTTATCGTGCTAACTCAACAAAGGCGACACAATTTCGAATTTGGGCAACGAATACCTTAAAAGAATTTATTATTAAGGGGTTCGTACTTGATGATGAGCGTCTTAAACAGGGACAAACGGTCTTTAGTCAAGATTACTTCCGTGAACTCTTAGAGCGAATCCGTTCCATCCGTGCTAGTGAACGCCGTATTTATCAGCAAATAACCGATATATTTGCGGAATGCGCTATTGACTACGATAGAAATTCTGAAATCACTAAGAATTTCTATGCCATGGTGCAGAACAAGTTCCATTTTGCTATTACAGGTAATACCGCTGCTGAGATTATTTATCATAAGGCAGATGCTGAAAAGAAACAAATGGGATTAACGACTTGGAAGAATGCACCAGATGGCCGAGTACTGAAATCGGATGTTACGGTTGCTAAGAATTATTTGCAAGAAACTGAAATCCGTCAACTAGAGCGTACCGTAACCTCTTACTTCGACTATATTGAAGGTTTGGTTGAGCGACGCAATACCTTTACCATGCAATCTTTGGCGGAAAGTATTGACCGCTTCCTTTCTTTTAATGAATATGAAATTCTAGAAGGAAAAGGAACTATTTCTAAAAAACAGGCAGATGAGAAAGCCAGTCAAGAATATGAGAAATTCAATCGTACCCAGAAAATCGTATCGGATTTTGACAAGCAAATCAAAAAACTAATGGCAGGTGACAAAGATGAGTAAGTTAAAATTGACGGATGTGGAGTGGGGAGAGTTTAAGGTAGGGGATATTTTTGAAATATTTACTGGCTCTCTTATTGATAATCCTAAGTCAGGAACAATACCTCGCATTACAGCAACAGATGTTAATAATGGGGTTGCTATGTTTACAAGTCGGTATGAAGAAAAAGCGAGATATTTTTCAAATTTTATAAGTGTTTCTTTCTTAGGAAGTGTTTTTTATCATAAAGATACAGTAAGTTTGGATATGAAAATACATGGCATAAAACCGTGTAGATATGAATTAAAAAGTGAGAGTGCTCTTTTCCTAATACCTTTGATAAAGAATTTCTCTTTTAAATATAGTTATGGTTATCAACTTTCAACTAGAATATTAGTAAATCAAAAACTCATGCTCCCTATCGATTTCCAAGGTCAGCCTAACTGGCAGTTCATGGAAGACTACATCAAGCAAGAACAGAAGCAACAAGCTCAAAAAATCATTGATTATTATGAACGTAAATTGGTTGAGTTAGCTGGAGATGTGGTAGGACTAGATAAGGTAGAATGGAAAACGTTTCGTTTCACTGAAGTTTTTCAAGAAATTCAAAGAGGAAAACGTCTGACAAAAGCTAATCAGACAAACGGTCCTAAACCATATATTTCCTCAACTTCTGAAAACAATGGTGTAGATGCCTTTATTGGAAATGAAACAGGGATTCGAAAATTTGAAGATGTCCTCACTCTTGCTAATAGCGGAAGTGTCGGATCCACATTCTATCAGCAATTTGAGTTTGTGGCTAGTGATCATGTAACGGCTTTAAAGTCTGAAAATGCAGACAAATATGCTTATCTATTTTTATCTACCGTTGTTAAACGCTTAGAAGAAAAATATTCTTTTAACAGAGAGATTAACGACACCCGTATAAAAAGAGAAAAACTCATTCTTCCAGCTGATAAAGAAGGTAACCCTAATTTCCAATATATGTCTGACTTTGTGAAAAAATTAGAACTGGATAAAGCCCAAGAAGTGCTCGAATATATATATATATATATATCAGAGTGAAGAACATTCTTGAAGAAAAAGTTTGTGAAATTTCTTGGAAAGATTTCTGGATTGAGGATGTTTGTGAGATTAAATCGGGCGTTCGTTTAACAAAAGCCAATCAAGAAATAGGATTGAGACCATTTGTAGGTGCTAGCGATAGCGATAATGGGGTTACAGCCTTTGTATCTAATACAAATAAAAGTCTTGATGCAAATGTACTCGGTGTAAATTACAATGGTAGTGTCGTCGAGAATTTCTATCATCCCTACGAAGCTATTTTTTCTGATGATGTCAAACGATTGAAATGGAAAGACGAAATATACGGAAACAAATATACCTACCTTTTCTTGAAACAAATGATTTTGTCTCAAAAAATCAAGTATGCCTATGGATATAAATTCAATGGCGAACGTATGAAACGTCAAAAGATTATGTTACCAGTTACTGAAACTGGATTACCAGATTATGACTATATGATTTCTTATATGCAAAAACAAGAGTTAGAACAAATTTTTAAGATATTGAACTACTTAAACAAGGAGAACACACATGTCTAAAGAACTTTCACCTAAATACAATCCAGCCGAGGTTGAGGCTGGTCGTTACCAAAAATGGCTTGATGCGGATGTTTTCAAGCCTTCTGGCGATAAAAAGGCTAAGCCTTACTCAATCGTGATTCCACCACCAAACGTAACTGGGAAACTCCACCTTGGTCACGCTTGGGACACAACTCTTCAAGATATCATCATCCGTCAAAAACGCATGCAAGGTTTTGATACGCTTTGGCTTCCAGGGATGGACCACGCGGGGATTGCGACTCAGGCTAAGGTTGAGGAGCGCTTGCGTGGTGAGGGCATTACACGTTATGACCTGGGTCGTGAGAAATTCCTCGACAAAGTCTGGGAATGGAAAGACGAATATGCCACTACCATTAAGGAACAATGGGGCAAGATGGGGCTCTCTGTAGACTACTCTCGCGAGCGGTTCACGCTTGACGAAGGTTTGTCAAAAGCCGTTCGTAAAGTCTTTGTGGACCTATACAAGAAAGGTTGGATCTACCGTGGTGAATTTATCATCAACTGGGACCCAGCAGCTCGCACAGCCCTTTCTGATATCGAGGTGATTCACAAGGATGTCGAAGGTGCCTTCTACCACATGAACTACATGCTGGAAGACGGCTCACGCGCCCTTGAAGTTGCGACCACTCGTCCCGAGACTATGTTTGGGGACGTTGCGGTTGCGGTCAATCCAGAAGACCCACGCTACAAGGACTTGATTGGTAAAAACGTTATCCTTCCAATCGCTAACAAACTCATCCCAATCGTTGGGGATGAACACGCAGATCCTGAGTTTGGTACTGGTGTCGTGAAAATCACTCCTGCCCACGATCCAAATGACTTCTTGGTTGGTCAACGCCATAACTTGCCACAAGTCAACGTGATGAACGATGATGGAACTATGAACGACTTGGCCTTCGAATTTGCGGGCATGGACCGTTTTGAAGCTCGTAAGGCAGTCGTTGCTAAGTTGGAAGAAATCGGTGCCCTGGTTAAAATTGAAAAACGTGTCCACAGTGTTGGCCACTCAGAACGTACAGGTGTTGTGGTTGAGCCACGCTTGTCTACGCAATGGTTCGTTAAGATGGACCAATTGGCCAAGAATGCCATTGCTAACCAAGATACAGATGATAAGGTAGAATTCTACCCACCTCGTTTCAACGATACCTTCCTCCAATGGATGGAAAATGTCCACGACTGGGTTATCTCTCGTCAGCTCTGGTGGGGTCACCAAATCCCTGCTTGGTACAATGCTGAGGGTGAAATGTATGTCGGCGAAGAAGCTCCAGAAGGTGACGGATGGACTCAAGACGAAGACGTCTTGGATACATGGTTCAGCTCTGCCCTTTGGCCATTCTCTACCATGGGTTGGCCTGATGTCGACTCAGAAGATTTCAAACGTTACTTCCCAACTTCAACCTTGGTAACAGGTTACGACATCATCTTCTTCTGGGTGTCTCGTATGATCTTCCAATCATTGGAATTCACTGGCCGTCAACCATTCCAAAACGTTCTGATCCACGGTCTCATCCGTGACGAGCAAGGACGTAAGATGTCTAAATCACTCGGTAACGGAATCGACCCAATGGATGTTATCGAGAAATACGGTGCCGATGCCCTTCGTTGGTTCCTTTCAAACGGTTCTGCACCAGGCCAAGACGTGCGCTTCTCTTACGAGAAAATGGATGCTTCATGGAACTTCATTAACAAGATCTGGAACATCTCTCGCTATATCCTCATGAACAATGAAGGCTTAACCCTTGAACAAGCAACTGCCAATGTCGAAAAAGTTGCTAACAAGGAAGCTGGAAACGTCACAGACCGCTGGATTCTCCACAACCTCAATGAAACTATCGGAAAAGTCACTGAAAACTTTGATAAGTTTGAATTTGGTGTAGCTGGCCACATCCTCTATAACTTCATCTGGGATGAATTTGCAGACTGGTACGTTGAGTTGACCAAGGAAGTCCTTTATAGCGATAACGAAGAAGAGAAAGTCATCACACGTTCTGTTCTCCTTTATACTTTGGACAAGATCCTTCGTCTCCTTCACCCAATCATGCCATTCGTGACAGAGGAAATCTTTGGACAAATCTCAGAAGGCTCTATCGTTACAGCGGAATACCCAACTGTTAACCCAGCCTTTGAAGACCTTGCAGCTCACACGGGTGTAGAAAGCCTTAAAGACTTGATCCGTACTGTTCGTAATGCGCGTGTGGAAGTAAACGTTGCACCAAGCAAGCCTATCACCATTCTTGTTAAGACTAGTGATAGCGATTTGGAAGCCTTCTTTAACAGCAATGTCAACTATATCAAACGCTTCACAAATCCAGAGCATTTGGAAATCGCATCAACCATCCCTGCACCTGAACTCGCTATGTCAAGCGTCATCACAGGAGCAGAAATCTACTTGCCACTCGCTGACCTCCTTAATGTCGAAGAAGAACTAGCTCGTCTCGACAAGGAACTAGCTAAATGGCAAAAAGAACTGGATATGGTCGGTAAGAAACTCTCTAACGAACGCTTCGTAGCCAATGCCAAACCAGAAGTCGTCCAAAAAGAACGCGACAAACAAGCCGACTACCAAGCTAAATACGACGCGACTGTAGCACGTATTGATGAGATGAAGAAGTTGGTGAAATAAACACAAATAGTAATATAAAACCAGAGGTAAACTTTTGAAGTATTTGGAACAAATAGTTATCTGCAATAACGAATTATCTAATGTGAATTGGATCAGAGATAATAAATTTAATTTCCATTATGTTAATGATCATGAGAAAACATTTTCAGGAATGACAATTGGTGATATTATTTTTCATATGAATTACCTTAATAAGAAGTATCCTAAAGCTAATCTTCCTGTTTGGTTTGAAATAACTACTAAAGGCTTGGAAATAGCGGATAAATTAACATACATACTAATGGAATGTTTATGTTACTATTATCTGAATTATGAAAATAGAAATATTCGAATATTTTGGGGACCTGAACCGACTATTTTAACAGATGGTATAAGAAAATCTCCTTTAATTCATTTAAATAAAAAATTCTCTAAAAAAATATTTTTTGAGAAATTTTTAAGTGATGAGAGTGATACTCATTATAGAAAAGTTTATAGACTTTCTGATAAGGAAGGAGATCCATTTTATCAATCAGTAATTCAAACTGAATTGGACTTGTTTTTAAAAAAAATGGATATTAAACGAGAATCTTCGGAGAAAATTTCTGAAATATGTGCCGAATTAATAGGTAATACATTTGAGCATGCAAGGTCAGATTGTTTAATTGATATAGACTTAACAGATAGTCACGGAAAAGAAGAAAAAGGGATTGTTGTTGATGGAGAATTTAAAGGTGTAAATATAGCTATCGTAAATTTTTCAGATAAACTACTTTTCGAAGATATTAAACACAAACTAAATTCAGAAGAACTGACAGGTGAAAAATATAAAAAATTATGGATGCTTATAAAAAGCATACGAAGTTTTTTGATGATGACTATCCTGAGGATTTTTCTACTATCTTGCAGCAACTCAATTGGGAATATCCGGTAGGAAGCAAATTCAAGATGTCGGTGGAACAGGACTTTATGTGTTGCTACAATCACTGATAGAGGACTCAGATTTAAGTAACTGTTATGTTTTATCAGGAAAACATATAATTATTTTTAATGATGATTATTTATTTGAAAATGAAGAGCAGTGGATGTGTTACAATGAAGAGAAAAACTTTGTTGATTATCCACCGAATAAGAATATAATAGGTGAGTGTCCGATTTTTTTCCCAGGGACAGCTTATAATCTGAATTTTGTAATAGAAGTGGAGCAGTAAATGGAGAAAATAGTAATTAAAGGAATTCCAACCTCATTAGCAAGACTGATTGGTTTTGAATTAGGGGTTCATGTCTATGAGGAAAATAACCTGGATAAGGTTGATCTAAATAATGTAGTTGAAATTATCTTTCCAACTACAATTGAAAAAATTTCATCCTCGTTTGTGCAAGGTTTTTTTGCAGGTTTTGTAAAAAAAGTGGGTAAAAACACTGCTAAGAAACAGGTTGTTATAAAAATGAAAGATGATGAACTAACGAAAATGTTTTATAAGAAATTATACTAGTAGGAGGGATAATGGAGTTATCAGATGTAATTGCTATATTTGCATTGCTGATATCAGGTTTTGCATTGTATAAGCAAATAAAAAAGGATAAAGTGTCTCAGAATACCGTTTTTTCAATCAAATATTCTTAAATTTTTTAACTCAAGACTGCGTTGAAGCGAGAAATGATATTAGATTTGATAATCATGGAAGACTTGAAAATACAAAAAGATTCGAGGAGCTTATTGCCGAATTAGGTAATAAAATTTCTTTCTACGAGTATGTTGATAAAATTTTTTATGATCAATTGAAAAATTTATTAACAGAATTGGATGATTTAGTTGTTGATGATAAAGAATATAAAGGGAAAAACAAACGGATCACTCGAATAAAATTGATAAAAAATATCGGAATTATTTAAGTTAATTATGGACAAATATTTTGTCAAATAATTTTCTATTTAGAAAGCAGGTTACTACATGACAAATTCTGTAAGTTCGAACCGACCTGAGAAATACAACATTGCAGCTTTCTTCTCAGGTGTTGGGGGAATTGAGTTGGGATTTGAACAGACCAACGAGTTCAGAGTGGTGTATGCCAATGAATTTGATAAGTATGCGCGTCAGACTTATCAGGTAAACCATCCAGATACCTATTTGGATGGTCGTGATATTCACGATGTTCAGCCAGAGGATATTCCAGCTGAGCGCGTGGATGTAATTATGGGAGGTTTCCCTTGTCAGGCCTTTAGTATTGCAGGTTATCGCAAGGGCTTTGATGATGATCGTGGCGATCTTTTCTTCGAATTGCTTCGAATGATTGAGGGATGTAAACCTCGGGCTATCTTCATCGAAAACGTCAAGAACATGGTCGGTCATGACCATGGCAATACCTTCAAGGTCATTCGTGAAGCCTTGACCGAGAACAACTACTTCATCAAGTGGAAGGTTCTTAACGGAAAAGACTATGGAAATATCCCACAAAACCGTGAACGTATCTACATTGTAGGGTTTGATACCAAGGAAGCCTATGACTTGTTTGAATTCCCAGAGGAAATCAAGCTGACTACTTCTCTTCAGGATGTGATTAACTTTGGTGACAAGCTAGACGAGGTCTACTACTACCGTGAAGGCAAGCAGAATTTCTACGATCAGTTGAAGTTTGAAGTCACAAGCCAAGACACAGTTTACCAGTGGCGTCGTCAGTACGTCCGTGAAAATAAAAACGGAGTTGTCCCTACTCTCACAGCAAATATGGGAACAGGTGGACACAACGTTCCATTGATTTTGACGGACAGTGGCGAGATTCGTAAACTGACTCCCAAAGAAACCTTTAACGTTCAAGGATACCCTAAATCCTTTAAAATCCCAGAAGGAGTTTCTAACGGTCAGCTATACAAGCAAGCAGGAAATAGCGTAGTTGTTCCTGTGATTAAACGCATCGCAGAGAATGTTGCCAAGGCTTTGAACGAAAGCCAAGGGAAATCTCAACTTGACCGCTCAGGAAAATTTGCCATTATCTATACCAAGATGAATGGCCAGTTTGAAGGGCAGTCCTATGTCAAGGATTTTGTGGATAGCTATGACCAGGCTCTTGAAAAAATCAAGTCTTATGACGATGGTTTAGCGATTCTGTCAGACGAAGAGTATTTGAGATTTGTAAAAAAACAAGGCAAACTCGAATTTTACAGTATTAATTAACGAATATATATAAGAGGATTAGTGAAAAACTAATCTTCTTTTGATATACTGAAAATAGAAAAGAGGGCGCTTATGTGGGAACATCTAAAGTCTGAACAAAAAGAAAATACAAAACCTTAATTACCAATTTCGCTAGTTTGAGCCAAGCTTTCTCTCAAAAGGCAGAATCCGAAGATGAGGGACAAACAGAACAGTTTGTCGCTCCGATTGTCAATTCCAAATTTCAGGAAACTGTTTTTCAAAAAGCCTTTAATGCCGTTGGGGAAGATATCGCCAATACTTCCTATGATGCTTCTGTCGTTGTGGATGAAAATCATAAATACCTAGTGGGCATCAAGTCTTTTGGGATTAATTCGGGAGATCAAAAAATTGCCCAGTTCAAGAAAGATTCTCAATCTTGGACGGACTTGTTGGGTGATATCAAGTTTTATGCAGATATTGCTACTGATAAAGAAGCTGCAGACAAGGAAAACTATCAACGCTATGAAGAGTTGGCTCGAAAGATTGCGATTTTGAGAAATCAGAGAATTGAGTCCTCCAAGGCACAAATCAAGGGTTTTAACTCGGATTCAGTTAATGTTGAAGCTGTTTACCATGTTTTGATGCCGACACCAAAGGGAGAAAATCCAAAGATTTTTGTTGGGGAGACGACTTATTTACCAGTCGATATTGATAATCTAGTCATTGAGGGCTCAACTACCAAAAACAATCCGACCAATTTTCGTTTTACGGATGGGCAACACCACTACAAGTACACCGCAGCTGACAGCCAGCTCCACATGACTTTTAACAATAAAGACATTGTGGTAGATACTTGGGACGTCCATTATATCGAAGATCCTTTTTCTCTCTTTGAAAATCTTCATTTACTGACAGCTGAAAAGGAACAATCCGATATCTTAGAAACAGTGTCTTGGGTTATCACAGACAAATATGGAAATGTAGAAGAAAACTCTGGTTTCAACGCCTTTAATGGTGGTTCAAAACTAGCTAAGAAAGATCGTCTGCCACGAATTTTAAAGATTCAAGATAAATTCAAGGACAGTTTAGCTCCAGAAGAACTGGCTTTTGTGACCTTTTCTCTAGAAGAAATACTCTTGAAGAAATGGACCAGCAAGGAAGAAAAAGTTCAGATGAAGGCTATTCGTGAGGACTTGATTAACTTTGTTCACAATACTGGCAATGAAAAACTCATTAAAGAAATCGAACAACTCGTCTATCGTCCAGTAAGTGAAGTTTACATTCCTCTGCCTGACTCCAAGAATTTCCACGATGAAAGACCTGACTTCTTTGGTCCTGGGTTTGGAACCTTTGAACCTGGGACTAAAAAACTGGCTCTGTCTAAAGAAGAACGAACCTTTAAACTACGCTTCTTACCTTCTGGAGATGTCATCAATGCCTATATCAACCAAGAAGCTGGTAAGGCGATTCAATCCACTGATAAGCAAGAAATTCTTGGAAATTGGATCTTGCGTGGTGTTTTCCAGTTGAAGGAACGAGAAGTATTGACAGGTCAACGACTCAATGAACTAGAAATCAACGGTATTCGATTGACCAAGTTTAAAAATGGGGAAATTGGTATTGAATTCATCTGGATTGACACTGAAAATCCACCTAGCGATGCCATCGGCTGGGTAGCAAAATAGACCTGAACTACATAAAAAAATCTCTTAGATTCATTTCTAAGAGATTTTTTCTTATCCCCTCACAACCAGCCTTCTTCTTCGGCGGTTTTGGCTGCTTCGGTTCGGTTGCTTGCGCCTAGCTTGGAGAGGATATTGGTCATGTAATTACGGACAGTACCGTTTGAGAGGTAGAGCTTATCCGCAATTTCTTGGTTGGACAGCCCCTGTGCAACTCCATGCAAAACAGCGACTTCTTGCTCGGTCAAGGGATTGGGATGGGTCATCATGACTTCCATCAGCTCCGGAGAATATTCCTTGCGTCCTTCTAACACCGTATGTAGGGTTTGCATGAGCTCAGCGATGCTTCGCTCTTTCAAGACATAGGCATCGACTCCTGCTTTGACAGCTCGTTCAAAATAGCCTGGGCGTTTAAAGGTCGTAACGATAACCACCTTGGTTTCAGGCACTTCTTGTTTGATCCACTCGAGCGCTTCTAGTCCCGTCTTGACTGGCATTTCGACGTCAAGGATGGCAATATCTACTGCTTCTTTCCCCAATACCTCGATAGCTTCAGCTCCATTTTTCGCCTGCAAGACTGTCTCCACATCTGGTTGAAAGCTTAAGAGCTGGCACATGGCATCTCTAAGCATACTTTGATCTTCTGCGACTAATACTTTCATCTACTTTCTCTCCTTATAAGGCAGATGCACGCGCACCTCTGTTGGATGTTTCAAACTGACCAGCTCCACTTTCCCTGAGAAAGCTGTAGCACGATCTCGGACTGTATGGAGTTCATTTCCTTTTACAGTTGCAAAACCTTTCCCATCATCTCTGACTGTCAGGAGTAATTCCTGATCTGTACGTTCCAGTTTTAGATAGGCTTTTTCAGCACTGGCATGTTTGATGATATTGGTCGCCAGTTCTAACAAAATCATAGCAGCCGTCGACTCCACATCCTGGGTCAGGCTAGCCTTGTCCAATTGATTGTCAACCTCAACCTCAATCCCAGCAATTTCCAGCATCTTCTTAACAGTCTCAAGCTCTGAAGCCAGGGTCCTTGATTTCAGATTTTCCACGATGGTACGCACTTCATTCATGGAATCTTTGCTGATCTGGTGAATTTCTTTTAATTCCTTTTCCACCTGTGGATAGGCCTGCATCTGAAATAACTGCAAGGCTAAATCTGTCTTGACACTCAGCATAGCAAAGGTATGCCCCAGACTATCATGCAAATCCTGACCGATACGACTGCGTTCATTTTCAGCAAGCAATAGATTTATCTGGGCATTTTGCTTGGCCTGAGCTTCTTTCAAATCCTCGACAATGCGAATCCGAACCAAGCCCAATGTCATCAAATCGACAAAAGTAAGAATTCCAAGCTCAAAGGCTACGAGCTCAGTTTCGACTGACTGAAACATCATGAGTTGACCAATAACAAGAACTTGAGCAAGGAGAAAAGTCCAGACATGAAGAGAACGTAGGCTACGAACTCTAAAATGATAAATCAAAAGATTGGCAAGGAAAAAGAAGAACCACACATAGTTCCCATAAATAAAGACGGTATTTCCAGCTACATAGGCTAGCATGATGAACCAAAAGAACCAGGATAAGCGCTGACTTTTGGTAGTTAAAACACCTATGTAAGCCATCACAAATAGAATATCAACTAGTAAATGCCAGCTAGGAATCTCCCCAATCACTGCAGAGAGGATGGGGAAAACCATAAAAATCAAGCTGGCCCAAAACATATAGTGTATGCTTTTCAGTCTTTCAAGCATTAAGCATTCTCCTTATGACCTTGAAGGTAAATGGTCAAACCAAATAAAACTGCTGAAAAAACAAGTAGATAAACTGTGGCTGATAAATTGATGCCACCCTCGTTTAAGAATGTCTTGAGCAACTCCATCAACTGGTAGGTTGGCAGACACTTCCCGATTGCTTGCATCCAATCTGGAAATAAAGAGATGGGCATCCAGAGTCCGCCTAACACAGCCAATCCTAGATAGAGAAGATTGCCCACGACAGACATCAACTGACTAGTTGGTAAGAGAGTCAAGGTCAAGCCAAGTGCTACAAAAGCAACACTTCCTACAATCAGCAAGAGCGCAGCCCCAATCCAGCTTCCTAGAGGCATATCCACACCTCTGACCAAGTGCCCAACTGAGAAAACAACCAGGATTGAGACCAAATAATCAACCATCATACTTGTTATCTTTGATAGATAATATTCTACCATATTTACAGGGGTATGGCGCAATGTTTTTTGCCAGTTGTTTATTTTATCGGTATGTAAAACAGCTGGGAATGAAAACATAGCTGTCGACATCATGGAGAAGGCTGTCATGGAGATGAGGTAATCACGCATAAAATTATCTGGTCCACCGGGTGTGTCCTGGTACATGCCTGAAAAGAATAAATAGAAGGCCGTCGGCATCCCTACGGATAATAGATAATAGACTAATTGTCGTTTGGTCAATAGAAATTCTATCTTGTTTAGTGCGATCCATCGTTTCATCTTAGTCATCTCCCTTTTGTGTTTCTTCAAAGATTGTATCCAGCAAGCTACGATTATTGACTTCAATTTCTTGTATGCTACATCCTGCCTGTACTAACAGTGCCCAGAAAGCATCTGCTTCGCGTGTGACTACTTGTAGAGCATCTTGTTTTTGTGACCAGTTATCAACCAAGTTTGACTGCTCAACGACTTTCTTGTAAGCCATAGGTAGGATGAAGTGCTTTTCAATCTCTTCACTGCGCATGGCTAGAGGGGTCGTATCACGGATCAACTCTCCCTTATTTAAAACCAAAATCCGGTCCGCTGTATGCTCTACTTCCTCAATATAATGAGACGAATAGAGAATGGTTACCCCCTGCGCTTTTAAGTCTTGGACAATTTCCCAAAAACGTTGACGGGTTGAGGTATCCATGGCCGCAGTTGGCTCATCTAAAAAGACAAGCTTTGGTCGCCCAATCAAGGTCAAGACAAAAGAGAAGAGACGCTTTTGCCCACCTGACAATTTTTCTGCGAATTGTTCTTTTTGTTGCTTGTCAAACTGCAATAATTGATCGATTTCCTGATTGCTCAAGGGATTTGGATAAATACTTTGAAAGAAAGCAAGCAACTCTTTGACCTTTAATTTCTGAACGATGACATTTTCTTGAGGCAGGTAGCCTCTAATATAGTCTAACTGAGAACTCGTCACTGGCAAGCCTTGGATGGATACTTGACCGCTGGTGACCAGTTTATCTCCAAGCAAACAGTCCAAGAGTGTTGTCTTACCGGCACCATTTGGACCAATCAAGGCGACGCATTCGCCCTCTGCTACCTCAAAGGAAATATCCTTCAAAATAGCCTTGCCCTTGATGTTCTTATTTAGGCTTTCTACCTTAATCATGTTCATGATACTCTCCTTTCAGCCACTCCTTTCCCATCGGAAAGGCGATAAAAATCATAAATCCTAATCCCCAGGCACCACGGATGGCTTGGTGAAGGAAGGCTTGATCAAACCAACCTGTAAACATTTCTACCAACCATACCACTAGTGATAGTCCAATAAAAAGATAGAGAATCGCTTTTTTCATTTTTCAAGCTCCTTTTTCACATCTGAGACCAATTTCAAACCTTCTCGGATTAACCAAGACATCATGCCAAAACCTGCAAATAGCTCCCAAGGAAAATGATAAAAACCTTCATCCAATCCTGAGAACATGAGATAAGTCATGACTCCTGCTGCTACTAAACTCACTGCGACAATTACTTTATGTTTCATTTTTTCTTCCTCCATTTGATACATCTATTATAATTCTTTGAAGGTAGAATCACTAGAAGCTTCTGTCCTGAGGAGATATGACAAATGTCACAAAAAAGAAAGTTGATTTCTCAACTTTCTTTTTCTTATTATTTAATCTTTATTCCACACTGAAAAGATATGGGTAAACTGGTTGTTGTCCTTGGTGGATTTCTACTTCGACATCTTCGAATTCTTCTGCGATTTCTTGAGCAATTTCATTTGCCAATTCTTCGCTTCCGTCTTCTCCAACATAGAAGGTTACGATTTCACTGTCTTCGTCCAACATATGTTTCAAAGTTTCAGTCAAGGTTTGGTGCATATCAGGGTTTGATACGAGAATCTTACCATCAACCATACCAAGATTATCATTTTCATGGATTTCCAAGCCATCGATAGTTGTATCACGAACGGCTGTTGTTACACTACCGCTGATGACATCGCCAAGGGCTGCAGTCATGCGTTCTTTATTTTCTTCGATTGATTTGCTTGGGTCAAAGGCAAGAAGACTAGTCAATCCTTGAGGAATTGTACGAGCTTCTACCACAACAGCCGGTTGTTCCAATACTTCAGCTGCAGATTGAGCTGCCATGAAGATGTTTTTGTTATTTGGCAAGAAGATGATGTTGCGAGCATTGACTTTCTCAACAGCCTTGACAAAATCTTCTGTAGAAGGGTTCATGGTTTGTCCACCCTCGATGACATAGTCCACACCTTGTGCACGGAAGATTTCTGCCAAGCCTTGTCCAGCTACTACTGCGATAAGAGCATATTCTTTTTCTTCAGCTGGCTTGCTGACTTGAGCTTCTTTTTCTACTTGCGCTTCGTGTTGGTTACGCATGTTATCGACTTTAACCTTGACCAAGCTACCATACTTGAGACCTTCTTGCAAGACAAGTCCTGGATCTTCTGTATGGACGTGAACTTTAACGATTTCATCGTCATTGACAACAAGTAGAGAATCCCCAAGGTCATTCAAGTAGTTACGGAATTCTTCGTAGTCAAACTCTTTAGCATAAGTTGGGCCTTGTTTAAGGGCAACCATGATTTCAGTACAGTAACCAAAGGTAATGTCTTCTGTTGCCACATGTCCAGCTACAGATTTGTGGTGTTCTGCATTGATCATTTCGCTCATGTTAGCTGGAGTCGCGACAAAGTCCTCAGAAGCGCTGTATTCACCAGTAAGAGCTGAAAGGAATCCTTCATAGATGAAGACCAAACCTTGACCACCTGAGTCCACAACGCCAACTTCCTTCAATACTGGAAGCATTTCTGGAGTTTTAGCAAGGGCTGCTTTAGCTCCTTCTAAGGCTGCACGCATCACTTCAACTGCATCATCTGTCTGCTCTGCTTTTTTCTTAGCACCGATGGCAGCTCCACGTGATACAGTCAAGATAGTTCCTTCAACTGGCTTCATAACAGCCTTGTAGGCAACCTCAACACCTGATTGGAAGGCAAGAGCTAGGTCTTTCCCTGTTAGCTCTTCTTTTGTCTTGATGGCTTGTGAAAATCCGCGGAAAAGCTGAGAAGTGATAACTCCTGAGTTTCCACGCGCACCCATCAAAAGACCTTTAGCCAAGATACTTGCAGCCTCACCAACAGTTGAAGCTGGTTTGTCTGCGACTTCCTTAGCACCATTTTCGATCGTCATCCCCATGTTTGTTCCTGTATCTCCATCTGGAACTGGGAAGACGTTCAATGAATTGACATATTCGGCTTGCTTATTCAAACGAGTTGAAGCAGCCTGTACCATTTCTTGAAATAAGCTTGTAGTAATATTTGACACGATTATTCTCCTACAACTTTGATATTTTGAATGTAGACATTCACAGTTTGAGCAGTGATTCCAAGTTGGTTCTCTAAACTAAAGCGAACACGCTCTTGGATGTTTTTTGAAACTTCACTAATCTTTGTACCGTAGCTCAATACAGTATATACATCAACTGCAATACTACCGTCTTCAGCTGCTTTAATGACCACACCTTTTGAATAATTTTCCTTACCAAGAAGAGCTTGGAAATTATCTTTGAGGGCATTTTTACTAGCCATACCGACTACACCAAAAATTTCAGTTGCTGCACCACCTACGACAGTAGCGATTACATCATCTGTCAGTTCGACTTGACCATCTTTTGTATTAATTTTTACAGTCATTTTTTTACCTCAAATAGTTGATACTCTATTTTATCATATTTCGGCCCAACTGTAAAAGCAGAATGATGTATCGGCGGATATTTGCTTGATTTTTCAAATGATTTCAGCTGTCGAGCAAAAGAAAAGACCCCTTAGGTCTTTTCATGTTTATTAAACGCGTTCTACTTTTCCTGATTTCAAAGCACGAGCTGAAGCCCAAACTTTTTTAGGTTTACCATCGATAAGAACAGTAACTTTTTGAAGGTTTGGTTTTACGGCACGTTTAGTTTGGTTCATCGCGTGTGAACGGTTGTTTCCTGATACAGTCTTACGACCTGTAAAGTAACATACTTTAGCCATTGTGTTTTCCTCCTATTAGATCTAATATAGCGGATGTGCTAGCACCACATACCGTACTATGTTATCACACTTTCTCCGTTTTGGCAAGGGAATTGGAAGATTTTGTTTGTGTCTAAATTTTTGGGAACAATCAAATATCCTTATAACTCAATAATAAAGCGAGATTTTTCAGACAAAAAAACTGGAAAAAGTTCCTCACTTTACCCCAGCCCTTGACTATATTGCACTTTTTATGCTACAATATTGTTTGACTGATTAAGCAAAGTGTGTGTTTGTCTTAATCGGTGGTGTAGGAGTTGCTGCTTCTACACCTTTTTCGTTTTTATTTACTTTATTATTGTAACACACATTAGACAAAAAAGCAACTGTTTTGCATAAAAACATGACAAAAACACCTCTAAAAATTCTTTTTTAGAGGCTTTTGTTTGCCCTCCAATTCTATTTATGTCCTCTTTTTCTGATGACAGCGCCGTGTGGTTTATGGTTAATACGAAACCCTGCGCCTAATCCCGTATTCCTAAATTCTTCATACTCTTGTCTCCAAGCTCCAAAAAACAGCTCGTATAGCTGATCAATTCGTTCAATAAGAATCATCCTGGACATGGTGCAAGCCCCTTCGATGGACCAATACATCCCTCGATGTTTCATGCGGTAAGTGACCTTTCGATGCTGACTTTCCATTACCCCGATACCACGTGAGGACAATCCTCTAAGTTTAGGTGGTCTAGTGTCACAGAAATTTCTTAACAATTTCTTACGAAAATTGTAAAAATTATCAAGAACTTCCTGGCTTTCTATGAGAGATTCAACTGTATCTAGTACGGTCTGAAGCAGGCTCTTCTGATGATTTTTGATGGCCTTAAAAGCAAGATCAAGTAGTGTAGATGGGTACGGCTTCAGGAATCTTTTAAGTTCTTCATTGACATGATAGGCATCCCAGAAATGCTCATGACGTTTAATACGTAGAGCTTTCTTGATTTCTTGAAATATTCTGCGAGAATAGCCTTTACCATTGTCCGAGTTAGTGATAAGAAGAGTTCGGTCAGTGATTTCAAAATGATTGTAGAGATAGTCGATCAATTCTTCCTTTGCTTGTTCATGGCTTGTATGGATAATCTCATGCTTATTCTCCAGTACATACCGATTATTACCAACCTTCTTCGCTCCAGTATGAATCAGAAAATGTGCTAAGTCTGTATTGTGGCGTTCATCATTGCTTGATGTTGTCTTGACAAGCACACCATCTCCCTCTAGGTAAATTTTTTCTGCCTGGATTTTTTAGGCTGCTCATCACCTTTAAAAAGCCGATAACATTCTCTCTCCGAAAAGAGCCTACCTGCCATTTTTACAGACTTCAACACAGCATCCTTTGTTATCTCCAAGCGATAAGCCATCTTAACTGTTCGACAAACTTCACGGTAGGATAAAACAGAAGCGTGCTTTGCCATGTGAAAAATCAACTCAGGAGAATAACGCATATACTTTTCTAGACCTAGCCACTCATCTACGGGATAACAGCTTTTCTTTCCCTTTCGCCAGCGATTTCTAGAAAAGGTCACCTCTCCAAATGTAAAGACAACTGTCCTCTCTGTGCTATCTATCCGCTTATATCCCCTCAGTCTCATGGAAGGAGCTATCTGCTCGTCGTAATCTCTTACTTGCTTCAGGAATTGCTGCTCCCGTTTGCGATCTAGTTCTGCGACAAATTCTTTTTCATCAAATCTAAACATACTCTCTATTGTACTGAAATCATGACTAGATTGAAAACATCACAAACTTTCTACAAGACTCTTTCAAAAATAAAAGCCCTCCCTTATTGGGAAGGTTGTTTGATTATAATTATAAGTATAATTATAATTATAACGATAAACTTTCGATTAGCTTATCAAGGTAATCTGATGCAGACTTTGCCCCAGCTGCTTTAGCAATTTCATCCAATTTTTTCCGATTGCTTGGTTTCAAAGTAAACTGAAATTGTTTCTTACGTTCAAAACTTTCAAAGTTGGCTACATCTGAAATCTGCTCAGGTTGATGGGTTGCTTCGATAATCTGCGAAATCTCTTTTTCTTTTGGTGTGAATGCCATGACAATCTCCTTCTAATTATATTTATAATTGTATTTGTGTTTATAAATATAATTATATTGTATCATAAATTTTTGAAAAAGTCTGCTCCAGCTCAGCGAAAAACTTTTTGTGTTTTTGATAAAGCTCAGGATTCTCCTTCATATCTGCAATAGAGATCTTATCAATCGTGGAATGATTGAATAACTCTTTTGCTGGTACGATACCTAGAAGGTTGTCTGTTCCCTTCTCTTTAGCTTCAAGTCCCAGAGCTTCCAGTAACTCTCTTGATGATCCATAGTTCGGTCGGATCATATTTGCTAAGAAATATAGCTCAGCAGTAATGTATGATTCCCTTGTACGATAGTCAATTACATCCTTTCTGAATGCTTCTAACCGAGTTGATAGATTGAATTTGGCATTATAACCAAACTCTGAAGGAGTCAAGGGACTAATAATAGCGTGACTGACCGCAACAGCATTTTTAGTAGCTGTCGCAAAGTCTGGTCTACAATCAATCAAGATATAGTCAAACTGATCCAACTTTTTCTTTTCGTAGTTATCCTCTAGCCAAAGATAAAGTAACATATTTTTCTTATCGCTGTTCTCCAGATCTCGTTCCACCGTGTCAAGCTGAACTGAACCTGGAATTAGACTGATATTTTCCTTGACTTGCTTAATATCCACGTCGCCACCTTTGAAGGCATTCGCAATCGTATTCTTACTTTCGTAAATATTGTAGCACTGAGTCAAATTACACTGATGGTCTAAATCTATAAAGAGAACCTTATGACCTTTCTTAGCTAACCATTCTCCATAATTAAATGTCAAAGTTGTTTTTCCAACACCGCCTTTGATAGCGGCAAATGTGATAATCTTCATTTGATATCCTCCTGTTTTTCTATACTTCTATTATATCACTATAATTATATTTGTCAATATGTTTATAATTATATTTATAATTATTTTTCACAATGAAGTTTCTACTTTCCTTTCGCCAGCAATTCCTAGAAAAGGTTATCTCTCCAAATGTAAAGAGAACTGTTCTCTCTGTATTGAAATCATGACTAGATTGAAAACATCAAAAACTTCTACAAGGTTTTTTCATCCTCAAAACGTCGGTCAACTTTCTCTTCACGACTACGCACGTGCTCCTTAATATCTCTATAATCTGTGTAATGTTTTAGAGTATCGTCAAAGAACTCTTGTAAGGCTCCTTTTTCAATCTGGAATTGTTTGATCAGTTGACTGACATCTTCCAATCCCATATCTTTTGGAACTCCTAAATCATCCAATAGTTGTACCGCCGCAAGACTATTTTCTGGAGATTGCTGGATGGCTAAAAGTGCTCCTTCAATTTTATGATAACGTCCAAGTCGCTCATCTAGCTGTCTTAATTCCTCCTGGGTAGCCTCTATCTTTTCATTAAAGCGCTCCTCCAAATGTTGAAATTGTGTTCCATCTGTCACGCCATGCTCGACTAAGAAATTATATTCCTTAATCAGTTCACGCATAGAGGAAATTTGAGCGTTTTTAGTTACAAGTGTTTCTCCATTTTGTTTGGCCAATTGCCTTGCGACAGTCAAGCCCATCATGTACCTATTTTTTGAGATTGATCAGGATTGAGAAAATAAAAATAGTCTTTCTCTTTGATATAGATGGTATAATTTCCATCCTCATTTTTATCAACTTTATGAGAAGGTATTAAAATTGTACCACTATTTAAAGCTCCCATATCCATCTGCACGTAAATGCCTTGCTTGCTTTCTTGCTCGACCTGCCAGGATTCCACTTCCAATTTCAATTCAAAATCATTTGCCGTTTTTCTTTTGATTCTTGATATTGTTCTTTCAATTCCTCCACATCAAAAACTAACTGATTCTTAGAAATTCTCTCTTTTATTTTTTCAAGAGAATAGAGTCCTTTCTTCGATAATGTATCATCTCGGACATTTCTTTGTTGGGGCTGATCGAGCAATTTATACTTCACAAATTTTCCAGAGAAATCAATCTGAAGATTAAGCGCAGCTGCCTTTTGTTTGAAATCTTCTAACGACAAAGAGTGCTTCAGAAGAAAATCAAGACGTTCCTTGATTTCAAACCGATAATTATTTTGTCTCCGCCAAGCAGAATACTTTGTATAAGAATTTTTCATAGTAGGCTCAATAATTTTAGCGCCATATCGTGCCGCATGTTTGTCCGAAATGGCTCTCAAATTTTTCAAGGTTTTCTTTCCCCAGCGAAATTTCTTGAGCGTTGAGGTATTGGTGGTATTAAGTATGATATGGTTATGAAGATGATCTTTATCCGTGTGGGTTGCGATCACAAACTCATAATTTCCACCTGTCAATTCTAACATCGTTTGACGGCCAATTTCATGAACCTGCTCAGGAGTCAAGTTATCATCTGGAGAAAAAGACTGGATAATGTGATGAGCCAATACTTGTTTTCCTGAAGATAATTCTTTCAAGTCATCATCTCCTTTTTTAAAGGCTGCAGCTAATTTTGTCATGACCATTTCTTCATCTGCTACACTAAAATCAGAGATCCCATTTCCAGATACTAGCTTCATTTGAAGCTCACCATTATGATAGACAAGAGGAAAATCAAGATCACTTTCTGCAGTTTCTGATACAAGAGTTTTCGCTTCATTCAGAATATAGCGTACAGCTATTTTTAAATTGGAAGGAGTTTTAATTTGTTTGGGTGTTTTGATTACTACCATTCGTCATACGTCCTTATTGTTTTCGCTTTTCGTTCCTGTAAACTTTTCTTCTCCGCACTAGAAAGTTTGACAGCCACCATCTCTTTCAACTCAGATAGATAGTCAATGACTTGTGCCACTTCCTCTGGCGTAACCCCTTGATTTTCATTGGCATGTTTGGCAATTTGGTTGATGTTCGTACCCACTCGATTGATAGCAACTCGAAGGTCTTTCAATTCGGAAAAATCAACTTGAACCACCTTCCCTTGCACCAATTGATTCTTCGCATAGTATTGAAAAGATGGAACTCCCATTTGAGCCATCGCAGTTTTAATTTGACGATCCTCCTCTGGTGTTAGTCGTATCAATTTTTGTATATAGCGTTTTCTATTTTCTCGTTTCTGCATTATTTTTTATCCTCTTTCTCTCAAAGTCTCTGGCATTTTCTGACCAGGCATCAGCCCCTGACTTCCTTGTGGCAAGCGTAGCAAATGGATATCCATTTGCGAAATTTAAAAAAATCAGAGAAGGAGAACCTTATAGTTTTCCTTCTTGATTTTCTCAGTTTTGGGGAAATCCCCAAGCCCCTTTTCTATATTTTTAGGAGTACAACTTCTAACATTTTATCGTAACCAACTGAAGATGTTTTTGAAAATAGATGATTGCTTATCACTATTTTCTACATTTTTTCTTCCTGACCTTGTAACTTTTCAGCTAGGACAGAAAGTTGTTGAGTAGTTAAAGGCTGGAAAATAGACTGCCCAATTTGTATTTCAGTCAGAAAGATTTTTTCTGTGAGTACAGCTTGAAATTCTTCATCTGTAATCATCTTGAGTAGCTCAATATTTTCTTCTTCCCACTCCAAAAGAGCAGGATCTCCTTCAGGTAGTTGAGACTGTTCTTCCTCTAGTTGTTCCAGAACTTTTTGGCGAGTCAAGTCTTTAGCGTTTGGCAATACTCCTATAACTCTGTCTCCATCCATGATTGGAATAAAGTCTGAAAGGATGATGATCAGTTGTTCTTCTTGTTCATTAGTCATGAGTGTTGTCCTCCTTGATGATGATTTGTTTTAATTTGACCTTTGGTTTATTTTGGGTGTCCCGTTCGGTCATTTCGAGAAACCCTTCTCTTTTTTGATTGTGCATCTGCTTTCAACTCCTGCTTATGTTCTTCGACAGCTTGCTTATTCTGATCTTTAAACTTCTCCAGTTTTTGTTCAAAACTACGCTTCGTTTGTTTCTCTTGACTCAATCTTAATTGTTCCAATGCTTGATCCATCCGAACCATTAAACTTTTAGCTTCTTGTTGGACAATATCCAACTGTGCTTCTAAATCAGCAAGTGTCTCCTTATCAGCAGACCACCCAGATAGATAGGCAAAGGAATAATCTGACGTATCAATACCATAATATGAAGAAACAACATAAGCGACACTTTCAGCCTGGAGTTCAGCAGTGCTTCTAGTTAGTTTTCCTTTTGAGGATTATCTGCATGATGCAACTCTGCATGAGCCATTTCATGTAAGAAAGTTTTAATAATTTGGGACTTGTTCATCTCATTACTACGTAAAACAATTTGATTTTCTGGGACAGAATAATATCCACGTCTACTGTTTTCCATCTCTTCAAATCGAACCGATACATCATTTTCTTTTGCAATAGCCATCAGGGCACGGTAAAGATTCGCATAGTCCAAATCAGTCAGCTGTTCTTTAACTTCTGCAGCTTTTGGCATCTCCTTTCCTTCTGTCTGACTAACATCAAAAACTGGTACTAAACCAAAGAATGTAACTGTTTCTGGTTTCCCGTTTTTATCCAATATTGGTTGGTTATTCTCATCCTTTTTGATCTTCGTCATAGGTTTAAAAATACGTAAAGCCTTCTCGCCCTTTTTTACATGACGGCCAAAGTTTTCTTTCCACTGTTTGAAAGAAGCTACTTGCCTTGCTTCAGGATTTTGTGCAAGAATTAAGCGTAAGTTGCGATTAGAATAATTATTTAGTTGACTCATTTTCGTTAGATAGTCTTTGTACTTATCTGAGTCCAGGAACTCCTTAATTCCTTCTTTAAGATGACGGCTTAATCCTGCCATATCTTTATTTTGAATAAAATCTGCGACTGCAAGACTGCTAGTTGCTAAAACAACTTCTTCAGCTTTTAGCTCCTCGTCGGCATCTATTATTTCTTTCCGATTATTTTTAGTTTCATCTAATTCAGATTGAACCTTTTCTATAGCTTTTTTATCTAATTTACTAGCATATTCTATATATTCCTCTGAAAATCTTTCATCCATCATCTCAGAAAGTGGGTATAGTTCAGATCCTATATCGTATCTTATACCGAATGTATAACTTTCTCCTTTTTCATTTTCAATATCAAAACTGGTTTTATAATATCCATTTCCTTCAGGTCTTAAACGCTCATTTTCAAAATATAGAATTTCTATAAATTCTTCGTATGGTACTAGTTCATCTTCTTCAAACCTATCTCGAATAGCCTTGTTTTCACTCCAATTAAATCGAATGTATAGTCCTATATCTGTATTTTGAGTTAAATCTGCGACTGCAAGACTACCAGCTGCTAAAACAACTTCTTCCGCTTGTAGCCCCTCCTCGACATCTGGTTTAGAACCTGGTTTCGATCTAAAATCATACGGATTTGTTCCCTGCAGCAACTCCTCATCATCAGAAACTCCGTCAGCATCCGCATCACGTTTCAACTCCTGCTTATTGTGTCCTTGTTCTTCTAGCTTGATTTCTTCCTCTTGAAATTTCTCAAATTCATCTCGAACTGAGGCGATCGTTTGCTCAACTTTTTCTGATAATTCTTTAATTTCTTTTTGCCATTTTTCTACAAGAGCCACTTGTTCCATAGGTGAGTCCTTGACACCCAACTTCTCAAACCAAGCAGATAGATTTTCGACCTCAACACTATCCATTCCATCAAAAGAAATAAATCCTAGACGACTATCATGACTACTATCCGAAAAACCAATCGGACTATTTTCTAACACTCCGTAAGGTACTTGAGATAAAAGTTGTTCTGCGTAAGGAGTATCTTCCAAAGCGTAACTAAACTGAGAAATATCTAACTCACTCGCCAATCTCTCCAGATGATACTGAGTGAATATGGTCCCATCTATCTTCATCAATTCTGGGTGCTCCCTCATTTCTCGTGTTCCAAGTCTTTCTTTATGAGCAATTGGGTTAATCTCCTCACCGATATTGTAACGAATGCCATCCTGGATCAATTCACCATCAGGAGCGTAGATACTAAACTGGACCTTTGTTGGAGAGATGTAGCCTTCTGGGTTACCACCAGTCACTTGTTTTAGCCCTTCCTGATGTAACTGATAAAAGCTCTGGTTGGCCTTATATAGCTCCCTAGCGAAATCTTGATAAGATATCAGCTCGGTTTCTTTAAATGGCAATTTAGGCCCATCTGGTCGCTCCTCAGCCCATTGAAGACGTACATGGTAGTTCTCCTTATAGATGTGATCTTGTTGCCATTCTTTATAAAAATCTGAATTTGTATCTAGGAGATGATCTGCACCAGCTGCAGCAACAATCTGATCAAAATTATCATTGTGCTGTTTTGCATAGTCAAGATACTGATTCCAGGCTTGATGAAATTCTTCTGGAGTTTTTGAGATATCACCTGGCACACCTAAATTATAGACAGTATCTAGGACTTGAGTAAACGTAGCCGAATCAAGTAGTAGGCTATTCAGTGTGTTCTCAGGAGTAGATTGTTCAATTTCTTTAGAAACTTCTTCATACTGCTTATTCTTCAAAACTGATAGCATTTCTGCACCTTTGTCTTTAACATATTCTTCATTGATTGAAAGCTGCTCGATGTGACCATCTCGCTCTCTAAAGACACCTAAAATAATCTTTTCCTGGTTTGTCTGATCTAGTAGAAGATTAAGGCTTTTTCTTAATCGCATAAGACTAGCTGGTAGAACTGTACCATCTACTGTCCTAAAAGCAAGTAAAACATCTTGGTCATTTGAACGAATTGCCTTATCCAAATTTAGGCTATGAAACTTTTCTACATCTGATAAGTCTCCAAAATAAAAGGACTCTGCATCTACTATGGCAGGTAATTCAGGGAGAACTTTCAACTTATCAAATGCAGCACCTCTGTTGGCAATCAAAATATTATCAAATTGTCCATTTCCAGCAGCAAAATCCAATAAAGTCTGTCCTGCAGTTTGCCCTTCTCTATAAGGGAAAATACCTGTTAAGTGCATGAAACTTTCTTTGTTATAGGAGATAGCAAGGCTATTTGTATCTGCACCATCCTGGTAAAAATAGGTAACTTGTGAATCTGCTACATTTTCTAAGTACCATTGAGCGGCATTTTGAAGATGAAGAGCATATCTGTTTAGTTTCAGCAAGTCTTTATCTGAAATAGGATGGTAGTTATCCTTATGAATTGACTTTCTTTCCTCATTTATGCTAAAATGAAGTAAAGGTTGAGATCGAGTTTGACTTGGTGACAAGTCATTCAAAGGTTGCGATACATTCGCTTCTGGTAGAGGTGCTGCCCCCTGAGTTTCTTCAGGAAAATCCCCGAGTTTTGTCTCAACCTTTTTGTTTTGTTCAGAATTATTAGTAGTCTCTTGTCCACCAAGAGACTTTTCTTTTCTTCTGAAGCCTCCATAATCTTAATGGGATGAGTCTCAAAACGTGACATCAAGTTATCCAATAATTCTCGACTTAAAACCACTTCTCCCTCTTGTTCTTCCAGATAGTGGAACAATGTATTTGGAGTTACCACAAAACCATAGGTAAAGTCTCTTGTTCCAGATTCAATCAATGGATACTCCAACATTCGCTCAACCGATTGTGATAGATTATCAAGGGTTCTTTCATCAAAATAGATGCCAAAACTGTCACTCGAAAGGCTTTCTATCTGCTTATTGGTATTGTAGGCTGCTATTGCAAGCTCACCAATAAATCGGGTTGAAATATCTACTCCCAAAGTTCTCTGATGAGGTTTCAATGCTTGATACAAGGAATCTTGCTCAGAAGTCCCTTTTTCCTTGTATAAATCAATCGTTTGATCATCAATAGAGGTCAAAAGTGAATGAATGGGAGACAACACTTCCATTTTTTATCGCTGAGATATTTTGTAGGATGGCTATTTCCTAACTTTGCAAAGACATCATACAGATAGAAATCTGGTGCAAATTCGATTGATAATTCTCCAGATTGAATCCGATTATTTAATTTCTTAGTTAATACTTCGTTTTCCCGTTTTACCTCTTCATAGCTCATCAATTTCACAGCATTCTCCTCTGTATTGGCAATAGATTCTTGATTATCTAGAGGATGTTTTTCTTCCACAGATGAAATTTGTGTTTGTTTGGCAAGTAATTCGTCCACCTTCAGTCTTTCCTCATCTGTTTTCGGATGATACTTGGTTTGTGAAGATAATTGAAACTCTCCTTCTTCAGTCAACTCCAGGGCAACTCTTCGTAACCCTTTTACAAAATACGTATTTGGTTGCTTTTGCCACTGATTCACTAAACCTTCATCAATCAAAGCTTGAGTTGCTGGCTGAATGCTCGTTTTGTCCATTTGTTCAGATATAGCTTCGAGTCTAGTCAACTCTTCTTGATAGCGTTTGAGAGTAGCTTTAGTAAAGAACGACTCCCCACGTTTAGCTTTTTCTAACTCTTCACGTATTCTAGGTATATTTTGAACACTCATATCCAGACCACTTCCCTGACGATTCAACCCCATTTCTTTCAAATGTTGTTGGTGCTCCAGGCGCTCTACTCGCTCTTCCTGTTGCTTAATTTCATCCATCTTTGAGAAAACTCGACCTTCTATTTGCTCCTGTTTGCGCATAAAGTTAGCACCGCCTCGTTTATCATTCATAGGCTGACCATTTGTTAGGGATTGATGAGAATAGACCGCATTGATTGCCTCATCAGCTTCTCCTTTGAGTCGCTCTAGCTTTCGTCTAGCTTGCGCCAAGCGACTATTATCTGGTTTTTCTGCTTCATACTCAACCCCTGCTTCATGTACTTCCGACATAGTATGTTGCCTTTCTTTCTCTTGATTGACAATCCTTGTATATTCCTGATGGACTTCTTCCTTCGTCAGTTGCCTAGCTGAGACAAAGGTTTTTTCATCATCTGCAGTTAGCTCTTGCGCTTTTGCGAGAGCTATTTCTTTCTCAAAAAATCCCTGGTAATGCCAGGACTTTTCATCTGCTGTGTAAACGTGCGCCAGCTCCTTAGGAGCTTCATTCCCCCTCTTCAGGAAATCATTCCAATCTTTCTTTTCCTGGTTAAGCTGGACGATAGGTGGAATGGCAATCTGGACTGGAATCCCCTTCTCCTGCAATTGAGTGATAAAATTCTGTCCTGCAGCATCATTATCTACAGCCAGCGTGATGAGATCATCGTATTTATGATCTTGGAAAAGTGTGGAGGTTTCCGCTGCAACAGATAAGAATCTTGAGGTACGTGCTAGCTCACTAGACTGGGTATAATCTCTTTCATCCATAGGAATATCCCCTCGCTCCTGTAATATTTCAAGAACATAGTGGGATAATACTCCCTCTTTCAATCCTTCCATCGCAACCAGTCGAACATCGTTTAATTCGTCCTTATGAAGCTCATAATAGCTCATAAGGTCAATGGGTGCCTCCGTTACAATTAAACGTTTAGGAGACCCTATAGACACGTTTAATCCGCTGATAGCTTCTGATTGATACATGATTTGTTTCAAGTATCCTTTGCCAGGATGACGTTCTTGATTTGGAACAAGTCCCTGGAGGCTCGCACCTACCAGTTGCTGATTTCTGTCCAAGTATTTAAAAACCAAGACATCTTCTATAACACCATCTTTATCCTTACGTTTAGCTTGGGATAATACTCCCTTCTCCATGAAAAAGTCGATTGTATCATCAGAGAGACCTCTAATCTCCTTGAGATAGGTTCTCGCCTCCACAAATGGTTGCTCATAAGGTGCTAGTGTATAGTTGAAAGGTTTACGTTCTTCCTCTACTGGTTTTGCTTCAGGGAAGGAACCTGTCTCCAAGAATACCATAGCTTCCTTATAGCTGACATTTTGCATTTTCTGTACGAGATTGATAGTATCACCAAAGAGGTTTTGAGAATACCAATGCCAGGTATTCTTCACAGTATCAATCTTAAACGAGTCATGCTCAGCCCAATAATACTCTCGATGTGATTTCCTCTTCATTTCCATTCCGAGGCTACGAGCTACTTCTAAAATATCCAGCGATTTTGCCTGTGCTTTTGTTAAAACCATCCTGCTTCCTCCTCAACTAATTCCTTAAATAAAAGATATCCTTCAGGAGTTGCATCTAGTTCACTAACAACCATTGGATCTTCCTGATTTGTCATCACAAAAAGATGAGGAGCTAACTGATAAAAAGTCCCCTCGTCTGCCTGTTTGAATAGCTGCCAAATAGCATAACGTTCAGTGACTAAATTTTCTAGCTTTAATGCTAAAACTTGTGAGATACTCTCCAGGTATCCTAATTGTATTTTTGGTGTTTCCATCCTACTATCCTTTCTGTATGTTAGGCCACGAATAACTCTTTTAGCTGCGGAGTCAAATCGTTGGCATATAAAAGCAAGCCATCGATGTCTGTTCCTTTTCGAGTGTATTCGTACCAGTTTTCTTTGTCTTCAGGAGAACTTGCAATCTCATCCTTTCTAGGATGATCATAGACACTTGCTTTTTTATCTCTGAAGACATTTTGTTTAGAAATAAAGACCAATCCTTCTTCTACCCCAATTCTTGCGACTTCATCTGGAGTTAGAAGGGGACGGCCTTGAATTTGTTTATTTTCACTTGAGGATCCATTCCGATAACTATGCGATTTTGAAGTGGATCGAGTGCGTATAGTCTGCTTACCTGACCTTGTGGAATAGTATTCCATCGTATCCTTGTCATTTGTTCCTAAAAATAGGTGAGTAGCACAGTTATTAAAGATTGTCTTCCAATCGCTTTTATATAGTGATTCTAGCTGATTGACAGCTTGAATGATAATCTTAATAGACATCTCACGGCTACGAATAGAAGATAGAACCTGGGCGAAGTTTGGTATACGGCCAATTTGCGCAAACTCGTCGAAGATAAACTGAATGTGGCGAAGATTTTTTCTACTGTAGCCAGGTACTTTCCCTTGCAGGATATCATCAGCCTTATGTGTGAGAACCTCAAAACCAATCGCAAACAAGATTGAGGAAAGAAAATTAAAGGCGTTATTGGTTTCAGGAATAGCAATAAAAACGGCTGTCTTTTTCGTATTCCAGGTATCCATTTCCATGGTATCTTCACTGATTAAGTTTCGGACATCTTCGTGGTCGAAGATAGAATAACGAGAAGACAAAATCGCTACTACACTGTTTCTTGTCTCACCTCTGAAGTTTTGGAATAATTTCCACTGTTTATAAGCATAGTTGTTAGGTTGATGTTCGTTCAGTTCTTCAAACATCTGCTCGACAGGGCTTGGTACATCTGGATCCTCTCGATACATATTTCTTAATAGATCCGCAACGTGACCCAGGTTTGGCATATATAACTGGACTCCTGTTTCAGGATCCTTAGAGTCAAAATAGAGATAACCAATCAATGCACGTTGCAGCATCAACTCTGCTTTAACCCAGAAGTCTTCTCCACTATGCTCACTATTCTTCGTTCCCTCAGTAATTGCTTCAGAGATACGATCAATATCTAGCTCAGACTTCATGTAATGAAAAGGATTAAACCGATCTGAATTCTTGAGCCGAATCAAATCAAAGATTTTAACAGCATAGCCAGCTTTCTCAAGCATCTTCCCAACTTCATGTACCAGGTTTCCTTTAGGATCCGTCACAACAAAGTTTGAGTTCATCTGCATTAAATTTGGCAATACAAAAGTAAAGGTTTTACCATCTCCTGGAAGACCAATGACAATCACATTTTTATTAAGCTGAACATTGTAGGCTAAGCGAAAGTTAAACAGGCCCATTTTAACTTGTTTTGAAAAAATCATATTCTTCTCAAAATCAACGTCTTCAAACCGTCTCATTTCCTTCAAAGTCGCAAAACGAGCACTACCTTGTTCTTCTCCCTGGCGATATAAATTTTTATCCATAGAAGCATAGACAAGCATTGGGAGGCCGAATCCGATCAACCCTGCATACAAGGCTCCTGAATCAAAGAAAACACCAAAAGAGAAGCGTTCCCAGTGTTCTAGCAACCAACGAAGTCGCAACATCCCCATGAAAGGTACTGCTGCAGTCGAAAGTTGGTAGTAATGGTAAAAGGACTGGAAAATAACAAATGAAAATAGCCCCACCACCAGGTAGGGCCATATAGGTTTTCTAATCATCGTGTCTTCTCCTTCCCAATCTCCTTCGTAACAACTGGCATCGTTCCTTTATAGACCTTATTTGTCTTATAGTAATTGATTTTATCTTCAGGAGTCATTTCATGTGGTTTCTTCAGCACCTTTTTCGCAAACTCTTCCAATTTTTCTGGGCTTTTCGTGATGTCTGCCAACATCTCTTTGAGAGCCTTTTCTACCATGGTACGATTTTTTGTTTCAAAGAAGAGATAGGTTGCACCATCTTTTTGATGATAAGTAAAACCTACCTTATACTCCTCCAGGTAATGCTTCAACTTAGCCAAGTGAACTTCACTATTTAATAACTTCTCGACATCTTTTTTGATTTTGTGGCCATAAAGTCATTAAAACGTGTCTCCCCTTCAAAAGTTTGATTTGCCGCCTTATGTTGTTTCTTGTCATAATGGGCTTTTGCGAGGGCATACAGAGCTTGTATCGTCATCTCCAGGGTAACTTTCCCTTTTAACGCCAGAGAATGACTGACTTTTTCCTGATCCATGTAAGACCTCCTTTATTTTGGATAATTGGATAGTTCTGGCTTAGCAATAACCTGGAATCCGTAAGGTGCTGAAGGTTCTTCCTTCACAGTAACTACCAAGCGTTTCTGACTTCTGTTCTCACCATCTTTCACGGCTACTACATAAGTTAGCTGATAAGTTGTTTCATCAACCATCAAGCTAGATTCCAAAATCACAGACTGCAGTTGACCTGCTTGTCTATCTATCGTTAATTGAGGAGCTACGAAATCAGCTATTTTCCCTTTATCAGAGTAAAAGGCTGGCAAAAAGTAACGAGAAAAGGCATCTAGTTCCCCTGTTTTTGACTGAATGGTTTTTAGATTTGAAAGTTCCTCAGATACGGCCGTGAGTTGCTTTTCTTGATGGTAAACTAACGTAAGTGATAAGCCAGCAAGTGTCAGACTTCCTACTAGACCCAATAACACCAAAACTCTTCCTAAAAACACCCCAAAAGAGCGCTTAGAAGAGGGGCGAGGTTTGGGAGTTTCATGTTTCATTGAAGAGACTTCAGCGTTCTCCTCAGGAGTCTTCTCTAGACGTTTTGTTTTAGTTTGGCGCTTAAAGAAAGAGGTTTTTGCTTCTTTTGGTGCAGCCTCCTGGTTATTCAACGTACCAGGCTTCAGGAAGAGGCTGTCTGCGATTCCCTCAAATGGTAAATAGACATCTTCTTGATAGATCACTACATTCTTTTTATCTAGTTCCTCTACTAATAAAACAGCCTCTGCCTCCTGATGTTTAACCTTGGCATTTTCTCGCTCCAGGGCTTGATACACAAGGTCTCGATTCTTATACGTTGTGGTCGTGTTTTGTGTCAGATTGGTCAGACGGTACATGTTTTTCAGCTCCTTTCAATTTTCCTTCAGCAAGAGCTGTTTCAATATCAGCCCAGGTTAAATTATGTTCGGCCAAGTAGTTTGACCGTTCCTCATGTTTGGCCAGAATGATTTGAGTTTCTAGCTCCTTCAGTTTCTCTTCTTCCTTCTTGGCCTTTGTCATATAGTCAGCTAAGCGGTCTTCCGCTTTCTGTTTTTGTTTTTCCAAAGTTTCTAATTTTGTCATTCTTCCTTTTTCCCTTCTGTACTTTGCGTTTGGTTAGTGCTTGGTTTGTTTAATGATGGAATACTCGCCTTTTCACTTGCGCTCAGGCTGTCCACAATCAAAATAGGATCAATATGATTGACCAGGTATTTCCCATCTTGCTTGCTGAAGCGAATCCGTATGGTTCTTGAAGATCCTACGTTTGTTTGGGCATTTGTATAATCATACTTCTTCTGTAACTGTGTCTGAGTGTATCTCACTTGAGCTAAGGCAACATTGTTTTCTTTATCGATGTAGATGGTAGAAGACTTCATCTGTGTATCCACTACATAGCCCTTGTAGGTTTGTACCGATGGTTCTTCTTCAGAGTTCACTTCCTGATTGTAAGCAGCTTCTGTCATATAGGGCAAATAACGATTTCTATTTTCGCCAAGATCCTGCTTATTGAAGTAAGCCGTCAAAAATTCTTTTACATATTCTTGCGTTAGTTCGCTTCCCTCTGCTTTGGTTTCTTGTTGCGTGGATTCAGCTTCCTGTTTAGCTTTATTTTGCGCTGAGGTTGCTGCACCAATCCAGAATACGAAACCTAAAACTAACACAACTCCTATAAGGATTCCTCCTATTTTAAGGAGTTTTAATTTCTCCATATCTATCATTTTCATGATTTACCTTCTTTCTTTTTAATTCGGTGTCGCAAATGTATAGTAGTAAGCTGGATAGAGGACAGAAAAATGGACCTTATCCTGTACTCCTCGGATATTACATTCCGAAACAAGGAATGATCCGTCGGAGTTTACAGCTTCCACTATCGCAACATGCCCATATTCACCTGGTGTCCCACCAAATCCACCTAGAACTGATACAACAGCTCCTTTCGTTGGCGACGTACTATATCGCCATCCTTTTGCGACCAGGCTTGCCACCCAATCCTGACCATTGCCAAGGTAACCATAAGCTCCTGATAAGTCCGTAATCGTTCCTAGCTCGACTAAACGGTTATACGCATACCAGGTACATTGACCAACTGGGTAGCCACTTCCTTGTTGTGTGGTCATAGAAGCCTGTGTAGGAGGGTGATCCACTTTCGACTGATACTCTGCAGGGAAATCCCAGGAGGATGCTAAGGCTCCGCCTCCTCGAACTTGTTGAGTAAGAAAAGCATGGATCTGCTTAGCATTATTTTGGCGTTCTAAGACCTTATCTCCAGAGTTCCCTTCCCAGTTAACCAGGAAACGCTCTGTAAGTGTCTCTACGTTTTCTGTGCTGGTTAGAATCGATGTCAGTTCAGTGATGTAGTAAGGAGTATCTCCCTCTAACATAAAGTCTAACTGCAGTTCTAAATCGTACCACTTTTTATTTTTGATTTTGCATAATTCAATAATAGAGTGTGCCTAGTGGAACCATCCGCTGTATCTGTCCACTGACCTAGTCCTAAGCCTCGATGGAGAATATTTGGGTATCTTCCGTTATAAATAGCGGGTCCTCCAATAGCTAACCAGGACTCATCATCCCAGGAAGAAGAATCAGCCCCTACTGGTGGGTTAAGGTAATCTCCTTCAGCACGTTTAGGATTGATATTACTTTCTGTTGCAAAATTTCCAAGCATGGCTGCCAAACCATTATCTGTCAGCCCTGGTACCTTTTGCTTCAAGTAGTCTTTTATCGCTCGTGATTTTTGTCCTAAATCACCATCAAGTGTAGTAATGACTGAGGTTGTCTGATTGTACGTGACAGATTGAAAGTAAAAGCCTGGATTGACTGATGTCCACTTTTCTTTCTTATCCTTTGTCTCTTTTTCCTCCAGTTTTTGATACTGAATGACCTGGTAACCATTTGCCGTTACCTTCCCAACCTCGTCTCCAGCTTTGACCTGATCACCGTCAGAAACACGGATATTTCCTACCTCTTCATAAGTAAAGATGGCTTTATCTGTTTTGATGGATACAGTAGTATCATCTGTCACACTGACTTGACCGTCAATAGGAGCTCTTAGAGCTTGTCCTGTTGAAGCTTTTAGTTGTGTTTTCTCATAGATTTCACTCTTAGAGGTATAACCAAACCGCTTCAGGATAACTAAAGGGGCTTGATAAGAAGGATCGTCCTCCTGGTAAAAAGGGTTAGCTAGTTCTTGATAAGAGGGGTATCGACCAACCTCTTTAGTCAACTCCTCTAGCTCTTTATACTCTTCCAGCTCGCTATCACTCAACTTAGCCCACTTTAGTTCTGATGAGGGGCCATATAAGTCAACCATCTTTTTCAAGTTGTGAGGGTCATCATTCAAATGATTCCAAAGATCATTCAAGGCATCAGAATAGTGATTAAAACCTAACGCCCCAGCCCATTCACCACCAGTCCCCTCATTCCAGTTACTTTCTGGTTTCCAATCGCTACCGTAGCGAAAGTTCATGAAAAAGATCATGTCATCGATGTTTGTCCAATAGTCTACCTTATCATTGGACTTCTCTCGATCTCGTTTACTGATTTGAAGCCAGGATTTGTTCAAGTCAAATTCATTTTGTTGGACTGGACCACTTCCTCCAAAAACAGACATAAATATCCCAAATACTGCAAAGATGAGAAACATTAAGAAATAGGACTTGACAGCTAAAGGATTTGTTAAAATCGAACGTAGTATTTTTGACGAAAACTTTAAGACTTTTCCTGTACGTTTTGATGCCTTCCCAAACTTTGAACGTCCCAGTCGCTTTTTGGCATGTTTCATTTTTTGCTGAGTTTTCCTTCCCAGGAGAACTCTTTTGGTGTTCGAGTATACCCTCGCCCTCTGATGAAATTATAGCTTCTATTGAGCTGGCCATAGCTATGATTGATTGAATACTTGGATAATTTTCCTACAGCATTTAACGCTCTTTTAGAGGCGTTTACCTGGTACTTAAATTGACGAATATTTTGCCTCGCCTGAACCCAGTCTCCAAGAATCTCATTATCTCTGACCGTTTTCTCAACGTCGTGTCTCACTTTCATTCGGGCGCTTTGTTTTGCACGTTTCTTCAGTCGGTTAGGGATATAACTGTCATCAGCCTTTTTAGCTCGTTTATAGAGCGTTGTGGCAATTTGTTTTTCCAACTTTGCTCGATCACGTTGTTGCTTAAAGAAAAGACCTCTAGCTGTTGCTTGAGGTCCTTTATGTAGTTTATAATTTTTGTTCGCTAAGCGATAATTCTTCTTAGCTTCTTTAAATGCAACTTTTGAGTCTAAACGTGCTTCTTTAGGATTTTTTCTGCATTCTGGGAGGATCCTTCTTTGATTCTCCGCTTACGCTCCTGTTTTAATTGATTGGGATCACTTTCAAACAAAAGAAATCACCTCTCTTTCTAATTTTTAACTATCCGTCGCAACCAATTGATACAGTTTGGTATCTTTAGGGATAGGATTTTCAAATGGAACAATCGTATCTCCAGCCACAATCAAACCTGTACCTTTTGCTTTTGGTCGCAAGACAAATCGCTCCAGTGAAGGTGTAAGAGGAATTACCTGCTCCAGGGCTTCTAGGTCTGTCCTCTTCAGCTTCAGGAGGGCTAAAAACTCACAGTTTGCGACTAGCTTTCTACCTTCCTCTGTAGATAAAACAGTCTCTGGGTTTTGTGTAATCCCTGTTGGAATAGCCCCGTACTTACGAATACGTGAGTATAGTTCTGTAAAGAAGGTTGCCTGGAGTTTATTCTTGAAGTAGAGCTGCAACTCATCAAAGTACAACCATGTAATGGTTTTACCTTGGTTATTGACTACCTGGTTCCAGATAAAGTCCTGAATCACCAGGAGGGCAAATGGCTTCAATTTACCACTCAACTGCTTGAGATTGAAGATAATAAAGCGACTATTCATATTGACGTTTGTAGGGTGTGCAAAGATATCATTTGATCCAATAGTATAAGGTTCTGCCTTCAGCGCCAGATCCTTAGCAACTGCTTCAGGTTGACGTTCCAAAACGGCTTGCCAATCCTTAAAGGTTGGTTTTTCAAATTCCTCATAGGTCTGTCTTGTTACACGGTCAATCATCGCAAATTCATCGTCTGATACTTCAGAGAATATATTCTCAAACAAGGTTGATAAGAGGTTTGATTTTTGGCCAATCGGATCACTATCTTCTGCCTGCAGTTTGTCTTTATCAGGTAGATCCAATAAGTTGAAGTGATGTTGTGACCCAGGAGCGATTGTGATGATTTCAGCACCTAATTCTCGGCCAATATCACTGTATTCATCTTCAGGATCGACGATAATGGTATTATCTTCAGGGTAACGTAGTTTGGTAGGAATAATCTCTCCTCCTTTAGCAAGAACAGACTTTCCTGATCCTGAATTCCCAAAAATACAACCTGAACCTGTATTCAAGTCTTTCTTACGGTCAACTGTGATTGCGTTCTTAGATAGCTGATTCTGGCCATAATAAATTGCACGTGGACTGCTAGATCGAAGATCTACGTTGGTAAATGGGACTTGTGTGGCCAAGTTACTGGTAGTCATATCTCTCATAAAACGGCGTTTTACGTTGATAAATGGAATCCCAATCGGTAGAATCGTATTCAAGGATTCTTCCTGGTACAAGTAACACTTATCCAGTTCTACCGTATTCTTACGGACAGATCGTTGAACCTGCTCAGTGTAGATATTCAACTCTTCCAGAGTGTCAGCCATGAAGAAAACTGTCATCACACCTGAAAACATTTTTTGGTCATTGTCCTGGAGTTCTTCAGTCCATTTCTCTGTTTCACGAGATGTCTCCACAGCCTTCCCACCAACAGCCAGGTCACTTCCATAGCCTTCTTTTGCGGCAGCCTTCTGACTTTTGATCATTTCCCTACGTACACTTGACTTAACTGTCTTGATTTTCTTCAGGGCATCTGCAGTATCATAGGGCTTCGCATGCAGACTGATAGCCAGTTCAATTCCTGTATCCAGGATATTCTTAATCAGTTTGTCATTCAAGAAGGTAGGATATTGTCTAACATACATCACCCTTGCGAAACAATCATCAATTTTCATATGATCTTTTTCAAACTTCAGATAGTTTGGAGCTACAAAGTCCCTGGTAGATAATCCAGAAATAGCGATGTCTTCATAGTTAAAATCAATAAAACCTTCTCGCCTCAAGAGTTTTCGGAAGATAAGAAGACGATCTAATCCCTCTAACTCCTTAAAGGAGATTCCTAAGCCACTGTATTGACTTTCAATAACGCTGGCTGTATCATCAAGGATTCTTCTAGCTTGATGATCCTGGTCTGTTTGGGTAGTAATCGTCAGATATTTTTCTACCTTGAAGGTATTTTGTTCCTGAGAAAAACGATCATTGATCATCGCATTGTATTCTTTACGATAATCGTCATATCCATCTCCAACTAAATCATAGCGGATAGAAGATAAGCTATTGCTTTCTACCCTACGATTTAGGATCAATAGCTGCATATCATTGTCAATATCCAGAGAATTAAAAATATCAGCGTTTGTTTCAATGATATCAATTCGCTCATCATCTGTTGCAGTAATATAGCTTGTATCACCTAGGCGATAGGTCTTTGAGAATTGATCATTTGTAATTTTCATGAGCCCATCAGGCATCAACCATTGATAATTAAGACTATTCTGTGTAGATGCCGTCATGGTACGTCTTAGACGTTTGGCCCGTTCCCGTTCTTCCTTAGAGAGTTTCAGGGTTTTCTTTCGGCCGAATAAATTCATTTCTTGTATATTCCTTTCTGTCATAATCTGTCTGATAAGAGCGTTCCTGCTTAGTCAAAAGGAAACGGACCTCATCTTTAATTTTTTCATCAATATAACACCCGAAAATAACAAAAGGCGCTAATAATAAAATATCAACGCCATAAAGGATTATATCAGGTGCCTTCAGCCAATAGAGGATGGTGGTGACAACTACTGTCAATGCGATACCAAATAGTAGCACCAACTGTCTCAGTGTCATATACCCTAAAACTGGCCTTTCGTAGCTATCTAAAGCCTTTAAAAATTCACTGCCTAAACGTGTCATTCTGTTCCTTTCTTCCAGTTATCTTTTCTAAAGAAAATAAATTCGCTCCCACATGCCAAAATAATACCACTTACGATAGCCAGCCAATCTGGCTGTAGAGCTCTACGGCACAAGTAATAGAAAAAGAGAGCCCTAAGTAAAAACAGTAGCCCCCAGACTACTGTTTTTAAAATAACTCTCCAAATATTTCCTAGCACTTGCTGATTTTTCTGTGAGTGCTTTTTAACCATTTCTCCTCCTAGTTCACCTGCATGATATTCTTGGCCATACGTTGGCTGCCAAAGAGCATGACAATGTAAATAATTCCTTTAGCTATCGCAACTAAGGCAGTTATAAAAGCTCCAGTTTTCTCAACTGTCAATAGATCATTCGTGACAATAGCTGGGTAAAGCATGATCACAACCACTAGAATCAAGCCCTGAAGGACAGCAGCAGCATAGAGCTTAAAGAAACCGAGGCAGATCGGACGTAAGCTATCTACCATGTAACAAGCGACAATAATTTTAGCGATTCCCTTATACGTGTAAAGTGTAAAAGAGCGCAACAAGATCAACAACTTAGTCGATATCTGACCGACAAAATCAACAACCCCATAAATAATCTTAAAGAACCATTTTTCCATAGCACCTAAGCCTTTAAAATCTGGTGCCTCAGAACTGAAAGGATCTGTAGCATTTTTAGCTACTAACTTAATGATAACATTGAACAACCATGACAAGGCATCAAAAATTGCATCCACATAGAGGATTAAAAAAGGGCAATGGCATACTTGAGGATTTCTTCAATCCAAAGCTGAAAAGATAACTCCCCACCATTGCTTTTAAGATGCTGGTGCCAGTTCATGAGGTTGATCCCCATAAAAAGGAGAAGAAGCAAAATGGCTACCTTCTCCATCGAACCCGAAATAGTTTCCATCAATTCATAAGCTGTCGCATTATAGTCTTTCAGACTCATGGTTAGTTGATCAAGTGTGGATTGGTTCATAAAACCACCTCCTTTTTCTTCCTCTTACGAGCCAAGAGATTGAAGACCTGTTGCTAAAGCTGTAAAGAGGGCTTTTAGGACGGCACCAAGAAGAGCGCCTAAAATCAAACTTTGAATTCCTTTATCCTTCTTGTCATCCAATTCACGTTTGATTCCTACTGCTAAGTCCCAGGCACCCCAAGCGGCCCAACCAATACCGATAATTCCACCGATATTCCCAATTTTGTTAATAAAATCTACAACTGCACTCATTATTTTTTCTCACTTTCTTTTATAAAAAGGTACTAAGAAAGATTCCTAGTACCCACTTTGTTTATTTAATACTATATTTCATCCGTTGGACGAAAAGTTAGAGAGAGGGCTGTAATTACAGCCAAGACAACGATAATAGTCGTTTCCCACCAGTGATAGATTGGAACACCTTCAGGCAATACCCAGTTAGTATACCAGGTTTCTATTTCGGATGGAATAGTACCTTCTTTTGTCAGAAATGCCCAATAGCATACTACTAAAAATGAAACTACAATCTTAAACACAAACCAACCAATTGCTGTCGCAATCAAGCTCTTAATCAGATTAAAGATAAAGAGGAGAAACATGAGTGGAGTCGCAACCATCAAAACAGCAGCTCTCACAATCACACTCGGTAGGTTCTTTACTCCTGACCAGATGGCTTTCCCTAGCCAACGCAGGCCTTTTTTCCACTTCTTCTCTTCTTCAGTTTTGGTTACTTCTGATTTTGTTTTAGTTGGGGTATAGTATCTGTATCCACTTCTAGTCACATGTGCATCCATTTTCGTGTCCTTTCTCATCTCTCTTCCCCCTCTTTTTTATGGCTTCATTATACCATAGATGAGGGGGAATTTCTAGATGTTCTATTTTTTATACTTACGAAGACCTGCAAGACTCAATAATCCCAAAATCATTCCCACAACTGGAAGCATGCTTGCTGCTGATCCTGTATTTGGAAGTGATGGTTGAGGATTTGGTTTTCCAGGTTCTTCAGGTTTTGGTGGAGTGTGGGTTGTTACCTTGGCAGTCATTTCTTGTCCATTTACAATGTTAACAAAAGTATTCTCAACTTCTCCAGCCGCAATACGCTCAACTTCGATGTAGAAGTCTGCATCAAAAGTACCTTTAACTCCCAGAGAATTTAGGAAATCTTGATTGATAACGTAAGACCATTGCCCACCTTTGGCATCCCACTTAACAGTCACAAGTTTCTTGATGAACTCTGAATTAGTATCTTGGTTGAACTCAAATGTAAAGGCATAAGAGCTACCTTTGGCAATCTTATCTCCTGCCTTAATCACTTTACCATCCTTAAGGATAACATCGTAAGGCAACGTTAGATCTTTTTCAGCAGTATATTCTGTTCCCTTAACGATACCCTTCCAATTACCAGTATATCGGTCATGCTTAGTATCAAGCTTGTCCACACCGTCATATTGGTACAACGTATGGTGTCTTTCTGGAATAGTTACACCATCAAGAAGGTACTGAATCAATTCACCTAGCTGGACTTCTTTGCCATCAAGAACTTTCTGACCTGTTTTATCAAGCGCATGTTTTTCTGGGTGTTTTGGTTTAGGTGGCTCTGGTGTACGAGTAATAACCTTGGCAGTCATTTCTTGTTTATTGACAATATTGATGAAAGTATTCTCAATCTTATCACCAGTTTCAATACGCTCCGCCTCGATGTAGAAATCTGCATCAAAGGTTCCTTTTACTCCTAGAGAGTTTAGGAAGTCTTGATTGATAACGTAAGACCATTGCCCACCTTTGGCATCCCACTTAACAGTCACAAGTTTCTTGATAAACTCTGAATTGGTATCTTGGTTGAACTCAAATGTAAAGGCATAAGAGCTACCTTTAGCAATCTTATCTCCTGCCTTGATCACTTTACCATTCTTCAGGATAACATCGTATGGCAACGTTAGCTCTTTTTCTGCTGTGTATTCTGTACCCTTGATGATACCCTTCCAATTACCAGTATAGCGGTCATGCTTAGTATCAAGCTTATCCAAACCGTCATATTGGTACAATGTATCATGTTTTTCTGGAACAGTTACTCCATCAAGAAGGTACTGAACAAAATCACCTAGCTGAACTTCTTTGCCATCAAGGACTTTCTTGCCAGTTCTATCAAGTACATGTTTTTCTGGCTTAACATTTGGAACTTCAACTGTTACAAGATTTGACTGATAACTATTACCAAAGTCAATTTGTTTAAAGTCATTCTTGACTTTCTCCCCTGCTTTAACCAGGAGTTTAGCTGGGAGATCAATCGTCACGTTTTTATTTTGTTTCACGTAGTTTTGGTAAAAACTCTTAGAATCCTTCGCTACCCAGAGATAGAACTCTCCTCTAGGTTGCAGGTTCAATTCCTTCAGGATTTTATTGATTGCATCGGTACGTCCTTTGTCTGAAAGCACGTGATGCATGTCAAACAAGCTTTTTACGTCGTTCCCAGCAGCAGTCATTTTGATATTACCTTGATAAACTGAGAATGCACCATCTTGAACATCATCCAGGATTCCAAACTTCTTACCAAGTGCTTGTGCTGAAGCAAGAGTTTTGGTGTATGGACTATAATCAGTCACCAATCGGAAGGTCACGTTGCGATCAAATGTTGTTGCACCGTTGATATCCTTACCAGAACGATCCAAAACAGCTTTGACTGGTTTTGGTGGTTTTGGTGTTTTGGTGGTAACAGTGTTTGAGTACACCTCGTATTTATTCACTAACACTTTATAAGTGTTGTCATAAAAACCTTTATCATAGATTGGCTTCCAGGTAATCACAGGAGCTGCTAGACGCTTCCCTTCGTAGGTTGCAGTAAAGGTGTAGGTATTCTTTCCTGCATCGTAAGCAACGCCCCATCCTGCTTTCTCTGCAGCTGCCTTTGTAACGGCAACATCAGGAACTGCTCCAGCTTCGAGTGGATCAATGATGGTAATCTTGTCACCTTTTTTAAGGTTCGCATAAATATTGTCATGATGCAATGTATAAAGCTGAGTAGCATTTTTAGCTACTGTTTGACCGTTTGTATTGGTCTTATCTGTATCTGCTACAGATTTGCGGACAACTGGCTTATACTGCAATTTGTAGCCGTGATAGCTTGCAGATAATTTCTGATTTTTGGTTTCAGAAAGAGTTTTAAGCGCCAAAGTTGGTTTTGCTGGATTCTTCGCTTTGACCAATTCAGCTGATACAGGTTCTGGCTTAACTGGTTTCACAGTTGTTTTTGTGATAGTTGCAGCAGCTGGAACTTCAACAACTGGCGTTACAACCTTCGTATTCAAAGCAAACCAGTAAGTTTGACCATTTGGATTATCTGGTCCATCCCATTGGATAAATTCGGTTGTGAAGGCTGTCCCTTTCTTGAAAACACCAAGTGCAGCGCCCTTGTATTGGTAAGGTGAGTCAGATGTATCCCAAAGATGCCCTACATCTTCTTGGCGGTTGTAGTCTTCAGCGTAAACATAACCATAATTCTTGTTATAGGTTACAGTTGAGCCGTTAATTTCAACATGAGTTCCGTTAATGGCTTTCGCACCTTCCCAACCAATAATATTATGGTTGAGTGAGGAATAGGTCAGGGTTGCAGGAGTCTTTTCACTTGCTTGGAAGGCTACTTCTTTCCCATCCACATTGTAGTAGTAGGTATCCGTAACCAAGAAATTCATGTAGTCTGCTGCTCCACCAGCTCCATCATTACGAGCTACTACAAATCCTTCTGTTGGATCGTTCAGGACATAGACATCATTCAATCCTGTCTTCCCTTGATTAAGAATCTCGAATTTTCGATGGATACGAGAAATATCATGCTTTTTACCATCTGCAGTTGAAACGGTCAAACCTTTCAGTTTAGTGTAGTCAACTTCTGTTTTCCATCCAGTGCCAACATCCTTGTATTTCAAGACTTTAGTTGAGTCAAGAACACGAGTATAGCCTGATGTACCATTTGATGAGGCGATGTAATCTTTAGTAGTTACATGCGCTCCTGAAGCAGAGGACTTCACTGTTGCTTCAGGATTTGCTGTCGCAACGCTGAGGGCTTGCAAGACTACTTCTTTTGTGTACCCTTCTGTACTTGTTTTAGATTGAAGTTCATTGTATTTCTTCTGCCAGTCCGCTTGTGCTTTCTTAGCCTTGTCATAAGCTACTTGGTTTTGTTTCCCAATTTGCTTAGCTTCATCAGCTGAAGAAATTTCTTGGGTTTTAGAATTGAGAAGTACACCAGATTTTTTCAAATCCGCTGATTTACGATCAGCATCTTGATTGACTTGATCACTAGCATTCTTCTTCTCTGTGTAGGCAGCCATCAGGGCTTTGTTAAGCTCCACTTTGCCTTTTGCTGCTGCAATAGCTTGTTCATTTTGTTTCTTCAATGCTTCTACTTCTGCGACTGAAGAGACCGTACGTGTAACGACTTTAACGTCAACATTTTCTTTCTTCAGCTGTTCAGATGCGCTTTCTACCGCTTTGTTTAGAGCAGTAGCTTGCTCAACAGTAGCATCATAGTTAGATTTTTCACCCAGGTATTTTGTTACGGCTTGTTGGTTATCTGACAAGACCTGTTTAGCTGTTTGAGTAGCTTTCTTGTTTTTGTCTGCTGAACCATCTGTAGCAGTCGAACTGTCATTCGTCACTGTGACAGTTGTTTCCCCTTCATGCTTAGCTTTTTCATCAGCTACAAATTGATTGTTAGCTTGAATAGCTTTTTGCGCTTCCTTGAAGGCTGTATTGTTTTCAACTTGTTTTGTAGTCGCTTCTTCAAGTTCCTTGACTTGCTTGTCCTGATCTTGTTTAATCTCAGACTTAGACTGTTCAAGTTTTGGAGCAGTGGTATCTGTTCCCTTATCAACAATCTGAGTTTCAGAAACGTTCACCCCTGCTTCTTTTGCTTTTTCAGCAGCCTTTGTAACTGCTCCATTATCAATCGCTACAGACTGGCTTCCTGTTGCTTTACCAGCTTGTGTAGCATAAATGTTATTGTCGTTTTTGCTTTCAGGCTGAACTGCTTCATCCGCAAATGCTGAACCTGCAGAGAAGGCTACAATACCTGCAACTGCAATTCCTGATACTAGGCCTTTAGCCCATTTTTTCTTACGGAAATATCCGTGTCCTTGTGTTTTTTCTGTCATTTTTCTTTCTCCTTCACTTAATTAAAATAGTTTCTTCTTGTAGAAATAACCTACTGCCGTCAACAACATAGCCCCAATAGTACCTAGAATGCTTTCTGCAGTTCCAGTGTTTGGAAGTGTTTTAAGTTTGCCTTCTTTATCAGTAACAGAGATAGTCTTATCTTCGTTAACAGTACCACCGATCTCTTCAGGAGCTACTACAGATCCATTTGAAAGGACTACGTTTCCGTTTTGCGTGCTAACAATTGAAGCTCCTGTATTCGTTTCAACTGGTTCTTTTGTCACGTCATGCACTACTTGACCTGTTGAAGTTGAAGTAGTTCCAATTTGTGACTTCCCTTGTTGGTTCGCTTGATCAGTTGTTGTTGGCTTTTCATCTGGGACTCCATCAAGGCTACCTGCATTATCCTTGTCCTGTGGCTTGTCTGAAGGTGCTGGTTTATCAGTTGGCACTCCGTCAAGACTTCCTGCGTTGTCTTTGTCTTGTGGTTTATCTGATGGTGTTGGTACACCATCGAGGCTACCTGCGTTGTCTTTATCCTGTGGCTGATCAGAAGGTGCTGGTTTGTCTGTTGGTACCCCGTCAAGACTTCCTGCATTGTCTTTGTCTTGTACACTTGGCGTTGTTGGGTCAACTGGAGTAACTGAAGGCTCTGTTGGCTGAGTTGCTGGTGTCTCTGTTTCTGTTGAAGCGCTAGGTGTTGTTGGCGTAACAACTTCTGTCGCTGGAGCAGAAGAATCAATTGGTGCAAGCTCGTCTGCTGATACATAACCAGCTTGTGCAAGTGCGATAGTTGAAAGTGCTAGTGCAGCTAATACATTTTCTTGTTCATTTTGATTTTTCCTTTCTTTATTTAGTTTGGCGATTATAACCTCTTCCAGTTAAACGAAGTTCCATTCCTGATGGTGTCTTAACTTTTCGAGCTATAACTTGAGCATCTCTCTTAATAGTGCGAATTTGATCATAAACCTTTTTATAAGGCAAATGAAATTCAACATCCCTTAAAAGACCGTCTACGTATCCTTTAGCCTGTTTGACTGCATAGTCTGGCTTCAGGATAAGGTCTGTGCCGTCCTCTAAACGAGCCGTCGCACCTCCTTGTTTTCCTAAAACTTTTAAGTCCTTTAGGCTGACCGTTATTTCATCTATCATAGATTTCTCCTTGAAGTTGAAAGGCGAAATTTACGCCGTGCTGTGTAAAAACGTATTTTTACATCGGTATTTTATACGCTGGGTTTATAGTCTAGTAACCCTTACTCCTTCAGCTTATGACAGTTGTCATGCTTTTTCGTTCAGTGGCTGGACTAGATATCCTTTTCTAGTTTGCTACTCGCCCCCGTTTCTTTTTTATCCATAGCCACGCTGTATCAGGGCAAGCCTTGTATTCAGTTTTCAAAGGTCTATAGTTTAACGACTTCTCGGTCAATATAGATTTAACTTTACTAGGGTTAGTCCGATTCTGAACCTAACAGGTATTCAATGGTTACACCAAAGTATTCTGCTACTTTTTTAGCATTTTCAAGACTTATCTGACTGTATCCTGTCTCCCAGTTAGATATTGTGTTGCGAAACACTCCTATCTGATCAGCCAAAGTCTGTTGTGATAACTTAGCCTGTTTTCGTAATTTTTTAATACGATTTTGTGTTTGTTTACTCACATCTACTTGTCTCCTTCATTATTTGGACTTGATAGATTTTCATCATCCATTAGAGGAGCATTCTTCATCTCCAGCATGACAAGCCCTATTCCATAAGCTAAGACCAATAAGAAAGCCATTGTAACTAGTTTAAACATTACTATCCTCTTTCTGTTGCCATGATGAGAAAATTTGGCTGAGTTTCTCAGCTCTTTCTTTTTTCGGTAAATCAAAAACAGCTTTAGGAACCATGTAAATTTTCTCATTCGGGCTACGACCTATCGTTAGCACTTTACCATCAATTGGTCTAAATTCATCTTTTAACATGTTTCAACTCCCTTAGACAATTCTGATAAATAGCTATTGAGTTTCGTCTCCGACAATCTATCTGGATAATAGTATGCAATCAGACTAGGGCACTCATCAGGGAATTTTCTAGCGTGCTCACTTTGTCCTGATAGCTCCATAAAGCCCTGTTCTTTTTCGATAAGCAGAGCCATTTTCCAGAAGCGAATCATCATTTTGTAGAAGTACGCTGGAACATTCTGGATTGGTTTTCTTCAGCCTCTCCTGTTTTAATTTTGAAAATCAATTTATCAAGTTCACGTTCAAGGTCTTGCAGCCAAACCTCTCCATAAATTTCTTGATCAGCTAAGAGGTTGTTGTAATTCTTCTCAACTTGGCGTTTTGCTTGATAGATTTTATTTTCAAGAATTTTTGCATCTTTTCCAAATAAACTGAGTTTCTGAACTAGTTGAGGAGAAAGAAAACCATGTTGCCCCATTTTGAATGCTTCAGAAATTGATAAATCAGATAAAGCCGACTCGTCTTCGTATCGATTAGTATCGTAAAGATTATCTGTCTTACTCTTCTCTGTATTTATTCCGTCCGTTTTATGGACGTTTTGAAGTCCGTTTTGTGGACGTCCGTTTTGTGGACTTCCGCTATTACCGAGGGGTTTTGGTGTTTTTCTATATCACACTCTTTTTCGTAGAGAACTTTACCAAAAGCATCTGTCCTCTTTAATAACTCACCGTCGATTGAATAGTGCTCCACTATTTCTAAATTAGCATCTACTAGCTGAAGATAAAGTCTATTTGGTTTATTAAGTCCCTGTCTAACTTCTCGTAAGAGGCCATGTTCTTGCAGTTCTTTCTTGATCTTAGTAACCTTCATCTTTCCCTTATCAAGTAGTAACATCAGATCAGAAACTGTAAAAATTAGAAAGACCGCTCCATTTTCATCAACGTAATCTCTATTTCCCTTCTGGAATGAACTGATGCTTAATTTACAACGATTATAAAGAGCGCCATAAGCTAACTTAGCATCAGATGAGAGATCCGTGTAAGAACTAGTCAATTTGACATAGCCGTTCTCATTGTATTGAATACGGGTGAAAAATATTTCTGGAATTTGATAAAAAGTTAGAGTAGCTAGTTGATCAATTGTGATATCCGCCATTAGTAGCCTCCTACAACTTGTAACCTCAAGCCACCAGCTTCAGGAAAATAAACAAGATGAGTTTGCTCTAACTCTTCAATAGCTGCAATAGCACGCTTTCTAGTCCATCCCATCGTCTTCATCAAATCGAAAATCATTATATCTCTAGACAAACTTGAGACCTTTGTTCGGTTTTGTTTCATAGGCAATCCTTTCTTTACTTGATTAGTCCTTTTTCTTTTCTTAATTTTTAAAGTCTATTAGACATCTGGATTCCTCATTCTGTAGTATTTATTGAATAACCTCCAAGCTTTAAACGGGTTTTGTCTAGAATGATTTTCAAAAAATACGACATGATAACAACCTTTATTCAAGACTTTCTCAAGATCATTTTTCGATACAGATAAACCGAAATCTTCACGATCGCTAAGACTAAGTAAAAAGTACTTTCTCCATCGTTTTTTACTGGGACACTCCTAAACATCAGTTCATTAAGTTCTAATGACTCTTTTGAATAATCAAAGCTATAAATATAGCATGCCACCAATACTTTCTTGCTAAACATTCCTTATTTCCTTCCTACACATATCCCATCAATTCTGGATTAAGCTCTAGAGTCAACCACAAGGCTTCATCTTGAGTCAATTGGCTAGTTTGTCCCCAAGTTCCATCTCTCGCTCTTCTGGAGTACGGATATGTACCAAGGCTAATTCTAGGACGTAATTCATGAATAACATTATCTTTCATAACTCTCCAGAGAAGACTAGAAGGTCTATAGTAATATCCATCTCCAAGCCAAACTCTATTGAGATCATCGTATACAGAGACTTTTTCATTAGAATTTCCTTCAGGGATACAATCAACCATATTTTCTCCTTTCTTTAATTTTTCAACGAAAAAAGAGAGCGATTTTCTCGCTCTCTCAAGTTTTATGATATTTAATTTTTCACTTTCCCAAAACTCTAGACACTTACGAAGATTTTTTATTTAGCATAGACAACTTCTAGTTTCCCAAAAGCCACCTCACCACGGACAATCAGGGTCTTACTTGTAGGAGCTACCGGAGCATCTGCCTTGGCTACTCCACAAGAAGTCTCTACCTTTAGATCGACTCGCCAGTGTTGGGGCACATAGATAACTGCATTTCCTAAATTGACTTCTACCTTCAAGGTTGCACTATCGCCTAACATCTCTGCATTGTCATAATAGATCTTGGCATTCCCACAGCTAACTTCAAACTGGTCTTCTACCAAATCTTGGTCCTGTTTGTAAAAGGTTCCGCTACCAAAGGCAACTTCCTTCTCTGTCAGAATAGTCTTTTCAGCGTCATACCACCATTTTTTACTGTCCCATGTTTTGTTCGAATTAGTCAGCATACTTACTCCAAGCACGATGAGGACACTCGCCCAGAACAATGACTGATTGGGAATCGGTAAAATGTCATAAAAGTGATTAGCAATCATGAGGGCTACTAGAGCTGTAAAAGAGGCTGAAGTGAAGTGGCTACGAAGGATTGCCTCAACTGATTGATAGGCAAAAAATCCAATACCGATCAAAGGCCAAATTTGATCACCTAATGAAGGAATACCAAAATTTCCCTGTAACAATACTAAAGTTGCCAATACTAGCAACACAATACCAAATGCTTTCTTTTTCATCTTCTTACCTCATGTTTCTTAGATTTTCTTTTAGGAGGGATTGGTAGTGCCGTGACACATGAACCTCCTTGTGGGTCTGATAAAAGGAAATAGTCCCTGTACCTGAGAAGGATTTGTCCACTGAGTAGACCTGCCGAAGATTGGCAATAGTCGACTTGGATACCCGACTGAAATAGCGGGGCAGGATGGACTCTAGTTCATAGAGCTTGAGTCGAACCTCGTAGGCTTCTTTCTGGGTATGGGCGTAAATCTTGCTACCTTCCGTCTCAAAAAAGAGGATTTCTGCCAAGTCTAAGTAATACTCACCCGTCCCCTTATAAAAGATCAACCTAGGAGCCTTGGTTTCTTGCAAGAGTCGTTGCAAGTCAGCTATCTCATCTGTCAGGGCTGTAGCCTTGATGACAATCTCTGTCTCAGTTAATTCACTATCAATCTCGATTCGTAACTTCATCCTATCTCCTTTCTGCATCTACTATACCAAAGGCCAGAAGACTTTACAAGGGCAAAAAAGCAAGTGGTCACTTTTGACCCGTAAGTGGTTACGAGGCCAAGCCCACTTGCTTTGCTTTTTACAAAATAAAGAAGAGAATTCCCCAGAGGAGACCACAGACGTAGCCAACTAAAACATCCTTGGGATAATGAACACCACCTAAAACCCGCACAAAACCGAGAAAAGCTGATAAGACCAACAAAACCAACCCCACAGGAAGATTTGCATGCAGGCAAGCCATGGAAATAATGGTTGCCGAAAAGACGTGGCGACTAGGCATTGAATTACCAGAACTGTCCTTGTCTAGTAGCGGGACAATTTCCCAAGTCTCATAAGGACGTGGTTGATTGATCCACTTACGAACTAGCGTCAATAGGACAAAGCCTAAAGCTGGAACTAAAATATAAGCAGAAAGTTCTTTCCCAACCCCTTTACTTACAAAGTTTGTCCCCAACAAGGTCAAGTAAGCTAAGGGCATCAGAACTGTCATCATGCGATTAAAGACTCGCATCAGTTGCAATAATTGTGGATGTCGAAGAAGACTGGATTTCCTCTTCTCGTACCACTCTTGATAGTTTTTCATCTGTTTTCTCGTTGTTTCTAGATTTTACACAAGAAGCCTGACAGAACGAGTCTGCTAGCATCTCCTACTCTAGTATAGTGCAGAAAAAGAAGGCCGTCAAGCCTTCTGAGATTTATTCTTCTGCTTCGTCTTCTGTAAATTGACTATTGTAGAGGTCTGCATAGAAACCACCCTGAGCCATAAGCTCTTCATGATTGCCTTGCTCGATGATGTTTCCTTCTTTCATGACCAGAATCAAGTCAGCATTGCGGATCGTTGATAAGCGGTGAGCGATGATAAAGGACGTCCGTCCCTCCATCAAACGGTCCATAGCCTTTTGAATCAACTCCTCCGTACGAGTATCGACTGAAGATGTCGCTTCATCCAGAATCAAGAGCGGAGCATCTTTGAGAAGGGCACGAGCAATGGTTAAGAGCTGTTTCTGTCCGACTGACAAGGTCACCGTATCATCCAAGACTGTATCGTAGCCATCTGGTAGAGTCATGATAAAGTGGTGGATTCCTACTGCTTTTGCTGCTTCAATCATTCGTTCATCACTAATCCCTGTTTGGTTGTAGATGAGATTATCACGAATGGTTCCTTCAAAGAGCCAAGTATCCTGCAAGACCATTGAAAAGGCATCGTGCACTTCTGAACGTTTCATCTTCTTGGTATCCACACCATCAATGCGAATGCTTCCTTTATCAATCTCATAGAACTTCATCAAAAGATTAACAATAGTCGTCTTCCCAGCTCCAGTCGGTCCAACAATGGCAATCTTTTGCCCTGCATGAGCTGTCGCAGAAAAGTCATGAATGATGGTTCGCTCAGGTGTGTAACCAAAGGAAACTCGGTCAAAGACCACGTCACCCTTCATGTTGGTCAATTGTCTTTCCTTATGAGATTCGTCTTCCATCTCAGTTTCACTTAGAAATTCAAAGACACGTGTCATGGCTGCGCTAGCCTGTTGCAAGCTGGTAATCCCTTGAGCAATCTGTGATAAGGGTTGCGAGAAGGTACGAACATAAACCATAAAAGCTACGATAATCCCAATACTGATATGGCCTTCAAGAGCCAAGGCAGCACCGACGATGATCACCAAAACATAGCTAAAGTTTCCGACAAAGAACATAGCAGGCATCATGATACCAGAAATAAACTGAGATTTCCAGATACTATCATGTAGATTCTGGTTCAAGCCTGCGAATGTTTCTTTAGTGGTATCCACAGCGTTATAGCTGGTCACCACATTGTGGCCAGAGTACATTTCTTCTACATAACCGTTTACGGCTGCTAGATTGTTTTGTTGGGCTTTAAAGTAACCCTGTGACTTAGCCATAATCACTGAAACCGCCGTAAATCCAACAAAGGTTGAAACAACGGTTACCAGTGCCAAAATCCAGTTCATACCAAACATAGTAATCAAAACAGCAATCAGTAAAAAGCTAGCTGAAAGAACTGTCCCAAGGCTTTGGTTAAGAGACTGAGCTGCTGTATCAACGTCATTAGTCACACGAGAAAGGGTGTCCCCTTGAGAATGACGGTCAAAGTATGCAAGAGGCAAGCGATTGATTTTCTCAGCAATAGCTGTCCGCAAGCGTTTTGAAAAATGTTGGATACTCGTTGAAAAAATATAGGCTTGCGTATAGTTTAGGATAATACCAATCACATATAGGATGACCAAAAAGCTAGCAATACTTGAGACAGCCTCTAGGTCAATCTCTGTCATTAAGCCATCTGAGATTATGTTGGTAATTTCTTTGATCTTGGTTGGTCCATACACCGTAATGATGCTTGAACATATAGCAGCCACAACTGCGATTAGTAGGGGAAGTTGGAGACCTGCTAGAAAAGGTTTATATTGTTTCCATAAGGGCATTTTCTTATTTTCCATGTTCCAATTCCTCCTTCGATAGTTGTGAATAGGCAATTTCTTGGTAAACTTCATTGCTTGCAAGAAGTTCCTTGTGGGTGCCTTGTCCCACGACTTTACCTTGATCCAAGACTAAGATTAGATCGGCGTCCATGATGGTTGAAATGCGTTGGGCAACGATCAACTTGGTCATAGACTGGGTTTTTTCAGCTAATACTTGGCGTAAGATACGGTCTGTCTTGTAGTCCAAGGCTGAGAATGAATCATCAAAAATGAGAACCTCTGGTTTGCGAGCCAAGGCACGCGCAATGGCCAAACGTTGTCTTTGTCCTCCTGAGAAGTTGGTACCACCTTGGGCCACTTCGGAGTCTAGACCTGCTTCCTTGTCCTCGATAAAGCCTTTAGACTGGGCCAATTCAAGAGCTTGCCACATGGCAGTCTCACTTAGAGGAGTTTCTAAGCTCTCACCAAAGTCTAGATTACCTTTGACATCTCCTGAGAAGAGGACTGCTTTTTGTGGGATATAGCCGACTTTATTGCGTAGGTCTTTCAAATCATAATTCTGTACATTGATGCCGTCTACTAGAATTTCTCCATCTGAAACATCATAAAAACGAGGCAAGAGGTTCACAAGCGTCGATTTACCAGAACCAGTTGAACCGATAAAGGCAACTGTTTGTCCTGCTTCTGCCTTGAAGCTGACATGCTCCACAACTGCTTCTGAGTTTTTAGAATAGCGGAAGGTGACATCACGGAATTCCACTTGACCTTGAATAGATGAATCTGCCGTCTGTGGTTGACTAGGATTTTCAATAGAAGAATGCAAGTCTAGCACCTGATTGATACGTCCTGCAGAAACCAAGGTACGAGGAAGGACGAAAAAGAGAGCACTCATGAGCAAGAAGCCCATCACGACCTGCATGGCATAAGACATGAAGACCACCATATCACTAAAGAGTGGTAGACGGTCTGTCAGGCTAGCATCGTTGATGATATAGGCTCCAATCCAGTAGATAGCTAGACTCAAGCCACTCGAAATCGCCATCATAATAGGATTCATAATCGCCATCAAACGGTTGACAAAGAGATTAAGACGAGTGACTTCCTCATTGGCTTCTTCGAATTTCTTGTCTTGATAATCCTCGGCATTATAAGCACGCACCACTCGAATCCCTGTCAAACTTTCACGAGTAATACTATTGAGTTTATCTGTCAATTTTTGGATGACAGATTGTTTTGGAAAGGCCAGAGTCAGGAGAACAGTTGTCATCAAAACATTGACGATAACAGCGATTACTACTGCCCAGAGCCAGTACTCAGACTTCCCAAGGATTTTTCCAATGGCCCAGATAGCCATGATTGGTCCACGAGTGACCACCTGGAGTCCCATGGTAAAGAGCATCTGAACCTGCGTGATATCATTAGTCGTCCGAGTCAAGAGACTTGGGATTGAAAAACGTTTAATCTCTGTCTGCGAGAAATCTAGAACACGATGAAAAATATCGCTTCGTAAATGAGTTGTGTAAGACGCTGCAACGCGAGCGGCAAAAAATCCAACAGTAACGGATGAGAGAAAAGCAAGTAGAGACAAGCCTATCATCTTAATGGCTGGTGACCAAAGTGCACCCATATCCGTACCTGGAGTTCCAATCAATTCTGTAATTTCTGAAATGTAAGTCGGTACTTCTAACTCTAGATAGACCGAGAAACAGGTAAAGAGGACAGTCAAGAGAATCATTCCCCACTCTTTTCCTGTGATACGTTTAGCGAGTTTCTTCATTCTTACCTCCCATTTTCTCCACATTAGCCTGTAGTCGACCCATGACTTCTTCAAAAACAGCTAGTTTTTCCTCAGAAATTCCATCAAGTAGACTACGGTCAATTCGATCAAAGAAAGACTTGATTGGCTTCATCTGAGAGCGTGATTTATCCGTCAATCGAACGTACTTGGCTCTCTTGTCATTTGGACTCACTTCCAATTCCACCAAACCATTTTGTACCATACGCTTGACCAAATTACTAGCAACAGACTTGGTGATATTAAGTTCCCGCTCAATATCCTTGATTAACACCGCCTGTTCAGACTCTTCACGATAGTCTAAAAATCGTATGACTTGTCCCTGTGGTCCACCCATAAATTCAATTCCACAACGCTTGGCTTCCTTTTGTACCATCAAATGTACCTGGTGGCCAAAACGTTTAAAGACTAACATTGGCTTGTCCATGATTGCCTCCTTCTAAATAAAATAGTTCTCAAGAGAACCAATTGGTTTTCATGAGAACTATTTTATCATTTTCAAATGGATTGTCAAGAAAAAAGTTTCTATGAGAACTATTTTATTTAAAATTGACATTAGCTCTTATTTTATCTATAATAAACACTATCTTACACCGATAAGAATACTTCCTAATTAGAAATGAGAAACTCACAAATGAAACAAAAAGAAGAAAAAATTTTAGGAATCTTTGCCATTATCTTTGGCTCCCTGGCACTTCTTGGATCCTGGCTACCAATCATTAGCATACTAGCCTTTTTCTTTGCCATTATCGCTATAGCCCTAGGAGTTTTTGGTATCGGCCGTAATCTCAAAAATCGTAAAATATTGGCTATTATCGGAACGAGCCTAGGTATTCTATCTATTTTCCTTGTCTTAATGACGCAAGTATTACCTTCTGGTGTTTTTACTGACTTGGCTAAAAACTTTCGTCACCCCTACAGAAGTCTAACCTCTTTAACAGAAGATGAGGAATTTGGAAACTTACCAGATTATAGATCAGATGAGGATAATGATGAAGAGGATACGGAAGATACCGATTCCTTCGCTTGGACCCAGGAGCAATTCGATGCTTTGATCGAAGGCGACACCTCTAATCGAGGAAAAGGTGGCTCCAACTACAAAGATATCATCAGCAAGCATGGACTGCCAGATTCTGAAATCGAGTCAACTTCAGGAGACTATGAGATTAAAAAATCTCCTATGTCTCACTCGGTTCTAATACTAAGACAGTTGTACTGACTTTCGTAAAACAGGAAAATGGTCAGTTTCTTCTTATCCGTAAATTTGCCCTAGGCTTGGATAGAATTGGTCAAACAGATGATGGAGTGAAAGTTTAATACAACTAAAAAGCGAACAGACTTAATGCTGCTCGCTTTTTTATTAAAATCCATCTACGTTTGTGTAGATTTTTTGTACGTCTTCGTCGTCTTCAAGTACGCTGTATAGTTTTTCGAATGTTTCTAAATCTTCACCTGATAACTCAACTTCTGATTGAGGAATCATCTCAAGTTCTGTTACTTGGAATTCTTCGATACCAGATTCACGCAAAGCTACAATAGCTTTGTGAAGGTCAGTTGGAGCTGTGTAAACAGTGATTGTCCCTTCTTCTGCTTCTACATCATCCACGTCAACATCTGCTTCTAGCAAGAGTTCAAAGATAGCATCAGCATCATCACCTGCAAATACGATAACACCCTTGTTGTCAAAGAGGTAAGATACTGAACCTGAAGCTCCCATGTTTCCACCGTTTTTACCAAAGGCAGCACGGACATTGGCAGCTGTACGGTTAACGTTTGAAGTCAAGGTATCCACGATGAGCATTGAACCATTTGGCCCAAAGCCTTCGTAACGTCCTTCTGTAAAGGTTTCGTCTGTATTTCCTTTAGCCTTATCCAAAGCCTTATCAATAACGTGTTTTGGCACTTGCGCTTGTTTAGCACGGTCGATAACGAATTTCAAAGCTGAGTTTGATTCTGGATCTGGATCACCTTTTTTAGCTGCTACATAGATTTCTACACCAAATTTTGCATATACTTTAGAGTTAGCTCCATCTTTAGCCGTTTTCTTGGCTACGATATTGGCCCATTTACGTCCCATTAGGAATCTCCTTTTTCACATTTTAATCTTTCTTATTATAACACAAGTCTATCCGATTTTCACTAGAGGAAATGGATTTTCTTTTGTAAACCAAACTAAGATTGCCCACCGACTGCCAAGATTTTCTTGCCTTCTTTTATCCAAGGATGTTGGGAAAGTGAGAAGTAAAGTTGAACGGTCATAACAAGCCAGAGTAGCGGTTCACATAGGATAACTCCAGTATAACCTGACCAAGGAATAATCCAAGCCACGAAAATAATTTTCCCAAACAACTCGATAAAGCTAGATACGAGGGGCAAGAGTTTTTGACCGAGACCCTGCAAACTATTTCTATAGATCAATAAAAGGCTTAAAAATGGATAGAATACCGAACTAATACGCAGGTATAAAGTCCCGTTTTCAATCAGGTAGCCGTCTGTCGAACTTGCCAGGAAAGAAACTAGGCTAGGGCTTGCAAAAAAGAGGAACACACAAGCAAAGGTCGCCCAAGACATACTCAAATAACTCCCTATACGAAGACCTTGAACAATACGTTCTGGTCGTTTTGCCCCAAAGTTTTGAGAGATAAAAGTTGTCATGGAAGCTGAAATAGCCGTCATTGGCAATAGGGCAAAGGCCATGATTCTACGCGCTGCCGTTTGGGCGCTGATAATCACTGCTCCAAAGCCATTAACAGAGGATTGCAGGATGACGCTTCCGATAGAGACAATTGACCCCATCAAGCCCATGGCTAGACCTTGTTCCAAGAGATCCACATAAAGCTCCTTATTCCATTTGAAATGTTTGAGACCTGGAAGAAGCTCCGGAACACTCTTGCGAATATAGAAATAGCAGAGAATAGCGGACAAACCTTGCGAGATGATGGTTGCGAGACCTGCAGACTGAACCCCCAACTGCAATTGTGTAATAAAATACAAATCTAGAATGACATTAACGATAGCTGAGAAAATCAGAAAAGCAAGTGCTGCAAGGCTGTCACCAATTGATCGTAGCAATCCTGCAAAGAGATTATAGGCAAAGCTAACTCCCACGCAACTAACAATCATAGAGATGTATTCATAAGATTGGGGGAGAATTTCTATAGGAGTTTCTAGGTACTGTAAGAGTGGATAAAGGCCGAAGAAACCCATCAGCATCACAAGACCACTAAGGATTGCACCTAAAATCCAAGTCGCTGCGACAGCTTCTTTAATTTTAGCAAAATTACGAGCACCGTAAAGACGGGCAATAACGACTCCCATCCCATTTCCGACTCCGAGAGCAAATCCAATAATCAAATCAAAAATAGCTGTCGTAGCTCCGACTGCCGCCAAGGAATTTGGTCCTAAAAAACGCCCAACAATTAAGATATCTGCTGTATTGTAGAGTTGCTGAAAGATATTGGATAGTAAAATTGGTAAAGCAAAACTAATCAGTGAAGGAAGGATAGGACCATGAATCAAGTCCACCGTTGATTTTTTATTCATAAGGGTATTATATCAGCTTTCTAGTAGAGGAACAAGGGAGTTTCCTTAAGAAAGCGTTGCCTAGATACAAACAATCTGGTATAATCGTGACAGAAAAGGAGGTTAGGTATGACCTTATCCAGCCAGTTAATTACAGATACATTTCCAGATCTTGAAAAAGTTGACCAATTAAACAAGGAAGCCTTTCCTGAAGAAGAACGTGTCTCTTTGGAAGAATTTTTAAGTTACCAGGATAGAGATGATGCCCACTTTTTCGCTTTTTATAACGAAGAAGAATTTGTCGGTTTTGCTTTTGCTGTTGCCAATCAAAAAGCTTTCTACATTAGCTTCTTTGCCATTATGCCCCACCTCCGTAGCCATGGATACGGGAGAGAAATCATTGAAAAACTCATTGATTTTTACCAGCGTACCATGATTCTTGAAGTGGAGCGATTGGACGAAGACTGTGACAATCTCGAACAACGAAAGGCCCGCATGGACTTCTACTTACAAAATGGTTTCAAAACAGCCAATGCTTTTTTAGAGTATGAGGGCCTTAGTTTTGAAATTCTCTATCGTGGTGACCACTTTGACGAAGAAGCCTATCGTAATATCTTTCAAAAATTGCAAGACGAGAATTACTTCGACTTCCACATCGAATACCGTCGTTTTAGTGAACACTAGTCAACACAAAATAAAAAAAGTAGCAGTTTTTCTGCTACTTTTATTTTTTATTCTTCAATTTCGATTTCAAGAGCATCGCCCAAATCAAGAGTTACTTCTTTGTTAGAGTCCGTATCAGCTGCTGAAGTTGCTTTAGAACCTTCTTCCTCTTCGATCAAACCATATTGAACACGAACTTGGTGGTCAATTTCATCAAAGATTTCTGGGTGATCTGCCAAGTATTTCTTAGCATTTTCAGAACCTTGTCCAATTTTTTCACCCTTGTATGAGTACCAAGCACCTGCTTTTTGGATGATATCCAAATCACTAGCAATCTTCAAGAGTTCACCAGTTCTAGAAATACCTTCTCCGTACATGATTTCAACAAGAGCTTCCTTGAACGGTGGAGCAACCTTGTTTTTCACAACTTTAATCTTAGTTTCTTTACCGACGTTAGTATCTTTTTGATCGCCAGTTCCCTTGATTTGTGTGCTTCCACGAACGTCTAAACGAACTGAAGCGTAGAATTTAAGGGCACGTCCACCAGGAGTTGTTTCTGGATTGCCAAACATAACTCCAACTTTTTCACGCAACTGGTTGATGAAGATCGCGATTGTCTTAGTCTTGTTGATAGAAGCCCCAAGTTTACGCATAGCTTGGCTCATCATACGAGCTTGAAGACCAACGTGGCTATCTCCGATATCCCCGTCGATTTCTGCACGAGGTACAAGAGCTGCAACCGAGTCAATAACGACAAGATCAACTGCACCTGAGTCAATCAATTTTCCTGCAATTTCAAGACCTTGTTCACCTGAGTCTGGTTGTGACAAGAGCAATTCATCAATGTTCACTCCAAGTGCCGCTGCATAAGCTGGATCAAGAGCATGCTCCGCATCGATAAAGGCTGCGATTCCACCTTCTTTTTGCGCTTGTGCTACAGCGTGAAGGGCTACTGTTGTCTTACCTGATGATTCTGGACCGTAGATTTCAATGATACGTCCCTTTGGATAACCACCTGAACCAAGTGCAATATCAAGCGCCAAAGAGCCTGAACTCATTACTTGCACTTTTTGTTCTGCGCGTTCACCTAAACGCATGATTGAACCCTTACCGAAGTCTTTTTCAATCAATTTAAGGGCATCATTCAAAGCTTTTTCACGATCAGCTCCAAACTTTTTTCCAATTTCATCTAATTTTTTGTTGGTTTTTTCGCCATTTTGTTCTCCTATATTTTAATGATTCTAAGAACCTTCTTCTATTATATCAAAAGTCAGTCACTTAATAAAGCTTTGCGAACTAAGTTGAAAGCATGCATAACCGCAATTTTACGAACATCTGCTCGACTCCGTCCTGCGATATTAGCTTGGATAACTTCTGTTCCTGATGCTTGAGATAGGCCGATGAAAACTGTCCCTGCTGGATGCCCTTCTAGGCTATCCGGACCAGCTACTCCTGTCAAGCTAATCCCAAAATCTGATTGAGTTTTAAGCCGTGCCTGATCTGCCATTTTTTCCGCCGTAAAGGCTGACACTACTCCATGTTTTTCCAACTCTGCTTGTGGAATATCTAACATCTTAGCCTTTTCTTCCAGACTATAAGTGACAAAACCACCTTTAAAGATAGCTGACACTCCCGAAAAGTCTGCCAAAGTTGCTTGAAAAAGCCCTGCTGTCAAACTTTCCGCAGCCGTTATGGTTTTATGCTGCTTTTTCAACTCCTCAACAACTACACTAGCTAGACTCGCTTCCTCACCATAACCATAGCAGATATCCTTTAAAGCAACACCTTCAAAAGTCTGGCGGGCAAGAATTTGAACCTCAAGACAATCCAAAGATTTTCTTGCTTCTTCTTGACTAGTAGCCTTGGTAGACAAACGCAGAGTCACTTCTCCTATTTTTGCATAAGGGGCCAAGGTTGGGTCTGTCTGCTCTTCAATCAAATCTGACAAAATCGTCACAAGCTGGCTCTCGCCAATGCCAAAGAAACGTAGCACACGTGAGTACAACTTAGCTCCAGTTGTCAATCTTGGCAACAGTTCATTTAAAACCATGGGTTTCAGTTCACTTGGCGGACCTGGTAGGACGACATAGGTTACGCCAGCCACCTCAATCATACCACCAACTGCTAGTCCCGTTTCATTGGGTAGAGGAGTTGAGCCCTCAACAATTTGAGCTTGACGTTCATTATTTGGAGTTCGGGCATAGTCCGGTCGATGAGCAAAAAAGTCATCTAGTTTAGCCTGCGCTTGAGCATCAAAAGTCAAATCACGCCCTAGAAATTGAGCCAAGGTCTGTTTGGTTAAGTCATCCTCCGTTGGCCCCAATCCTCCTGTTAGGATAACCAGATTGCTGCGATTCTTAGCAATCTCCAACAAGGATAAGAGACGAGATTCATTATCTCCTACAGCTGTCTGAAAGTAAACATCTACTCCGATTTCAGCCAACTTTTCAGATAAAAACTGTGCATTGGTATTGACAATTTGACCTGTTAGAATCTCTGTCCCAACAGCTATGATTTCCGCTTTCATTTTTTCCTCCTACCTATCTATTCGGATTTCTTTGAAAAAATCGCAGGAAAATTCCTACGATTTTAGTATGCATTTCTTATTGTTCTTGTTGGCCTTGTTGTTCCTGATCTGCAACAGAACCTGTTGTTTGTGGTAAACGCCCATAAATATTTTCATACAAGACTACATTTGTCTCCAATTCGGTAACTTCTGGCTTATCCAATGAACGGCGTAAGAGATTTTGCATTTTTAACAAATGCTCAGATGTCACGATTTGGTAAGATGTCCCATCAATCATTGCATCCTCTCCACGCAATTGCTGAGACTCAATATTCTTAAATGAATCTTGGTAGCCCATCAACTGAGGGATTGTGGTTGTCGTAATTTCGATATTGGTCTGCATATTATCGCTAAGAGCCTTCAAAATTTCTTGGTAGTGGCTAACACTATTCAAACTTAGAATTTTCTCAACAATCTTTTGAATGACTTCGCGCTGACGTTTCTGACGACCGTAGTCTCCCTCTGGATCCTGATAGCGCATACGTGAATACACCAGCGCCTCGTCACCATTTAGGGTTTGTTCCCCAACACCGATAGAAATCGTATTAAATGGTTCCTGGTCTTGGATAGAGATTGGGAAACCTAGAGTGTTGTTTACTGTGATACCGCCGACAGCATCAACCATTCTTTGAAGGCCATGCATATTGACCATGACATAGCGGTCGATATGGATATTCATCATTTTTTGAATGGTTGAAATAGCAAGTTCTGCTCCGCCACCTGCATAAGCAGCATTCAGTTTCTCTTCAGTAACGGTTCCATCCTTTTGTTGAATTTTAGTTAAAATATCACGTTCCAAACTCATCATAACGACTTTCTTGGTTTTAGGATTTACTGTTACCAAGATCATCGAATCACTGTTACCCGCCCATGGGTCTGTACGTTCAACGTTACCCGTATCCACACCCATCAGTAGGATTGTCAGGGGTTCAGTTGCCTCGATAACCTTCGTTTCTTCTCCAATTTTTTTATAAGTTTTAGCCAAAGTCTGTGTGCTTTGTTGGTATATCGTGTAGGCATAAGCTCCCACACCAAGCACAGTCACAAGAACAAAGCCTAAAAACATTCCAATTATTTTTTTGCCATATATTTATTTATCTATCAGTCGACCCATTTGGTAAACATCAAGAAACTCTCCTCCTTCTATACAAGCACCACGTTCCTGTAATCCTTCTATGATGAAGCCCATCTTTTTATATAGATGAACAGCCGCAAGATTGCGTTTTTGAACTGTCAATTGTAAACGTCGAATACTTCCGCTCGATTGGGCCCACTCAATAGCTTCTTCCATCAAGATACTACCAAGACCTTTTCCCCAATAGGCTTTTTTGATACCCAAAAAGATATCCCCAATATGCCGAACTCTCGGACGTTGATCCGCCGTTATATTGATGACCCCTGCTAGCTCATCATTCAAAAAAGCTAGTAAAGTAATTTGATTGTCCGATTGGGCCTGCTTGTCAATAAAATGCTGCATTTGGGATTCAGTCATTGCAATACCATTTTCATCCAGACTGGTAAAGCTAGATTCATGACCTATCTGATCCAAAAGTGCAATAAGACCTGAAGCATCCTCTACTTCTGCTTCACGAATTAATAGATCATACTGCATCTGTCAACCTCTGCAAGAGTTTTTCCGCTCGTTGACCATGGGCATGAAAGACAACTTCGCGTCCGTCACCATCTTTGAGAATTTCTAATTCCAGATAGTCGGCTGGAAGAGCCTCACCTAATAGGTGCCCCCATTCAATAACTGTCACACCTGAACCAAACAGGAATTCATCCAAGTCGATTGAATCTGCATCTCCTTCGATGCGGTAAACATCTAAGTGATACAAGGGTAGACGTCCTTCATACTCTCGAACGATAGTATAAGTAGGACTCTTAATCATTTGATGAATCCCTAGGCCTTTAGCCAGACCTTTTGTTAGTGTTGTTTTCCCAGCACCTAATTCACCAGTCAAAATCAATACATCATTTTTTTCAAGTAGACTACCCAACTCTTGCCCAAGAGCGATTAGTTCATCTTCATTTTTTGTGTGCATGTAAACATTATACCAAAAAGTTTTCTTTTGCGATATTTCTAGTAATAAAAAAGGAGGAGATTCCTCCTTCTTTTTTAAAGTTTTTGTCTTTAGTTTAGAGCCATGCTGATGTAGTTCAAGATGAACAGAGCATCTAAAATCCAAATCATGACATGCACTTCCTTAACTTGACCTTTGACAATCTTCGCCAAAGTATAAGTTAGGAACCCAATGGCAATCCCTTGTGTAATTGAGTAACTGAATCCCATAAAGATAGAGGTGAAGAAGGCAGGAACTGCTTCTGACATATCATCCCAAGGGATGTTCTTCAAGTTAGAGAGCATCATAATTCCGACGATAATCAAAATTGGTGCTGTCGCAGCTGAAGGCACAATGGCAAGAAGTGGGCTAAAGAAGCTTGATAGGGCAAAACAGATAGCAACAACTAAGGCTGTCAAACCAGTACGTCCACCAGCACCGATACCGGCTGCAGACTCAACATATGTCGTAACGTTTGAAGTACCTGCAATGGCACCTACTGAAGTTGCCACCAAGTCAGAGTAAAGAGCCTTATCCAATTTAGCTGACTCATGGTTTTCACCACTTGTCGCGATGATACCGACTTTTTCACCTGTACCGATAAGAGTACCGATAGTATCAAAGATATCTGTCAATGAGAAGGCAAGAATGGCCATCAAGGTTTCTGGTAACCGAGAAGTGTTTGAAATCAGAGAACCCAAACCTTCTGATCCAAGGGCTGCACCAAATAAAGTTCCTAGGTCGTTAACTGCTGCTGAAAGATTGTTGCTAGCAAAATCGATTCCTGACAAATTAACAAGACCAACCGCAATGGCAAGAACAGTCGTTGTTAAAATAGAAAGGATAATCCCACCTTTAATACCTTTAACAACAAAGAAGATTGTAATGGCAAGACCTGCAATAGCTACTAATACTGCTGTAGTATTGAAATCTACCAATCCTGGAACAGCTGCTGCATTTGCAGTAATCGCTGCTTGAGCCTTATCAGCTCCTTCACCTGCTACTGTATAAGTACCTGGGTCAATCGAGAATTTCAAGAGACCAGCATTCTTGATACCAACATAAGCAAGAAAGACACCGATACCAGCTGAAATTGCTGAACGAAGTGTTGTAGGAATAGACTCAATGATCATTTTACGAACATTGGTCAATGTAATAATTAATGAAATGACTCCACAGATGAAAACCATCCCAAGGGCTTCTTTCCAAGTATAGCCCATCCCAAATACGACTGTAAATGTAAAGAAAGCGTTAAGTCCCATACCTGGAGCTTGTGCGTATGGCAAGTTAGCATAGAAAGCCATCATCAAAGTTCCTACTACAGAACCGATGATTGTTGCCAAGAATACACCCTGAACAGGCATTCCTGTTTGCGAAAGCATTTGAGGGTTTACAAAGAGAATATAACTCATTGCAAAGAAAGTTGTTAAACCAGCAAGCACCTCTGTACGGACATCTGTCCCGTGCTCTTTTAGTTTAAATAATTTGTCCATTTTTAATCTCCTTTGTCATTTTACGAACAATATGACCATTATATCATCAATCATTCATATTTTCAAGATATTTTTCTTGAATTATAAAAATCTTATCGGATATTATTCTTTTGTTTTTGCTTATAGTCAGCTTTTCTCTTAGCTTTTTGATATAATAGGAAACATCTTATCTGAAACTAGATTCGGGAGGATTTTATGACTAAAAAAATGATTGCCGTGGACTTAGACGGTACCTTACTTAATGGAGAAAGCAAACTCTCTGACTTTACAAAAGAAACCATTAAAAAAATTTCTAAGAAAGGCCACCATGTGGTTATCGCAACCGGTCGCCCATATCGTATGGCCAAAGATTTTTATGACCAACTTGAACTTGAGACTCCTATGATTAACTTCAACGGTTCGCTCACTCACCTACCTGGTAGGGCTTGGAAACATGAAAAATGCCTTACTGTGGACAAAAAATATCTCTTGGATATCGTAAAACGAAAAGAGGATATCGAGGCAGACTTTATCGCAGGTGAATACCGTAAAAAGTTTTACATTACATCTCCAGACAAGGAAATTGCAGATCCTAAATTGTTTGGTGTTGAAAACTTTCGCCCTGAAAATCAATTCAAGTCTGACTTAGTGACTAAGGGGCCTAACTGTATTTTATTACAAACTAGGGCAGACGATAAATATGCACTAGCAGAAGAGATGACTAGCTTTTACAAGCATCAGCTTAATATCAATACTTGGGGCGGTCCCTTGAACATTCTTGAATGTACTACAAAAGGTGTTCACAAGGCCTTTGCCCTTGAATATCTTCTCACGGTCATGAATATAGACAAACAGAACCTGATTGCCTTTGGTGACGAACACAATGACCAAGAAATGCTCTCCTTTGCAGGTAGAGGATATGCCATGAAAAATGCTAATCCCGCTCTACTTTCTTTCGCAGACGAGCAATTACCACTAACCAACGAAGAAGACGGAGTCGCTCACTTTTTACAAGAGCAGTTCCTTTAATAAAACCTATCCCTCCATACTTTTTTGGTAGAAAATAACTACCTTAATCGTATGGATTTTTTATGCTAAAAATCGACTAAAGAAAAAGGACCCGAATCCGTGTTAACGAGATTCAAATCCTTACAAAAGATGTCTATTTTTTTAGGACGATACGGCCAGAAATTTCGCGGCCCATATCATCAATGATCATTTGATTGCCATCAGCTACATAAACTTTGATGTCATCTCCAATAAAGACTCTCTGGTTTTCTGGTTCGAAAGTGACCTTCTTAATTTCCTGATCACCATCAGCTTCGACTTCAGTCCATGTTCCAGTATTACCAGTAACAACGAGAGTAATGCTATCTCCCTCATCTTGCCCTTTATAGGTCCCATCAATGTTAGTTACTGAACTAGCTGTCGAACTAGAAATAGTCGTTTCTGCTTGCTGACCAGTTGTTACTTCCGTACTGGTGCTTGCTTGAGTTGAAGGAGCTGCCTGCTCTTTTGGCGAACATGCAACTAAGAGACTAAGACTTGCCAAAGAAGCAAGAGAAAGTGTGAATTTTTTTAGTGACATCATGTCTCCTTTCTTTTAGTGACTTGAAATCAGAATAACCCTGCTGAGCCACCACACCCCTACTATAACAAATAAAGATAGGAGGGTCAATCAAATGACTCTGATCCCATGAGGCAAGATCGAACCTCTGATATAAAATAGAGAGAACCCGTCACAAATAGCAAGTCTTGCTCCTCTGCAGAACTCTCAAAATTATCTATAAAATCTCGATAAGAAGCAATGCTTGTATAATCTCCAAAATCTTGCTTTTCCAAGGAACCCTGATAGTCAAAACTCGTAACATAGAGAGCTATATCAGGTAAATGCTCTGTTAAATAAGTAAGCATTCCACTATAATCTTTCCGCTTTAGGGCACCAAATAGAATTTGAGGCTGGTAACCTTGCTGGATTTTCTCTTGGATAAATTCAACCAAACGCTCTAGAGCTGGTAAATTGTGAGCCCCATCCAAATAGATGTGCTCAGTGACAGCTTCTAGCCTCCCAGCCCATTTAGTAGCCTGCAAGGCAGCACGTACTGCTTCTTGATCTACTTTCTCGTCTCTTTGTGCCATAAATAGTAGGAAAGCCTGCAAGGCAAGCGCTGCATTTTCCTCCTGATATGCTCCCTCCAATCCCAATATTAGGTGGTTAAAGTCAGCTAGAGAAGAAGAGAAGTGCCCATTTTGGAAAGAAAAATCTTGGTCAGCTTGGTAGAGACTTACACCCAAATCAGTAGCAGTTTTTTGACAAACGAGTTTGGCTTCCGGTGCTAAATTTGCAATCACAGCTGACTTCCCGGGCTTAAAAATTCCTGCTTTCTGCTCTGCGATTGCTACCAAACTATCGCCCAAGGTCTCCTGGTGATCGAGGCCGATGGATGTGATGATTGCAATTTCTCCTGTCACTACATTGGTAGTATCAAGAAGTCCACCTATCCCAACTTCCAGTAGGACCAAATCTACTTTTTGCTCTTTAAAATAAAGCAAAGCAATCAAGGTCAGCAACTCAAAAAAGATAGCTGATCGTGGGTTTCTAAAAGTCTTTGCTCCATCGTTTTAACTTTATCGGCTAAACGGATGAAATCTGTGTCCGATATAGGCTCACCATTAATACAGATACGGTCATGGATGCTGACAATGTGGGGCGAAGTAAAGATCCCAACCGTTTTCCCATGGGCAACAAAAAGCTCCCTCATAAAAGCAATAGTTGACCCCTTGCCATTTGTCCCTGTCACATGGATAATTGGATAGGTTTGCTCAGGATTCCCCAGCAAATCTACCGCTCTTTGCATTCGTCCTAAACCTGATCTAAAATTCAAGCCAATCCGACTATGAAGCCATTCTTCAACTTCAAACATGCTTATCTCCTTAATCCTTAATAAAAAAGCGAAGAATTTCTTCGCTTTTTACTGATTTAGCTATATTTTATTTCAATACGGGCTAAAAATGTTCACTGAACTCACCAGTTCTCTATTATTTCAAGGAACTGGGCTAAAAACGTTCACCGGATGTTCCTGCTTTTTCTTATTTCTAGAAGCAGGGCTGATACAGTCTCCCAGACTTACTGACGGTCTTTATTTTTAGCGTAAGGGTAAAAATGTTCACTGGACGTTCCAACTCTTTCTAGTTTCTAGGAGTTGGGCTAAAAACGTTCCCCGAACTTACTGACGGTCTTTATTTTTAGCGTAAGGCTAAAAACCGTCCACTGGACGTTTTTACTCCTCCATAAAGCTGTTGAAGACTTCTTCAATCATGTTCCATTCATCTTCTGAATCTTCAGGGATTGGTTGTAATTCACCTTCAGTTCCATCTTCATTTTCGATGAATGAGTATGCTTGGATTTCAACTTCACCGTTTTCATCTTCTTCTGCATTAACTGGTACAAGAAGAACATAGTTTTTACCAAATTCTTCTTTTCCGTCAATAGTCAAAAGGATTTCAAATAAAGTTTCGTTTCCTTGCTCATCTACAAGTGTAATAAGTTCACGTTCTTCGTGATCGTGGTTGTGATCGTGTGACATAGTTTCTCCTCTGTCTTAAAATTTTCTATCTAAATAATTTTGCAAAATCAATTGAGCTGCTAATTTATCAATAACTTTTTTACGCTTATTGCGACTAATGTCTGCTTGCTCAATCAACATGCGCTCAGCAGCAACCGTGGTCAAGCGCTCATCCTGGTACTCCACTGGCAAACCAAAGAGTTCTTCCAGTTTTTCTCCATAGGTTTGACTCGCTTCCACCCGCGGCCCGCTGGTATTGTTCATATTTTTAGGTAAACCAACAACAAAGCGCTCCACCTTATAGGTATCAACCAATTCCTTGAGTCGTTCAAAGCCGAACTCTCCTTGATCTTCATTGATTTGGATGATTTCGAGCCCTTGTGCTGTAAACCCTAACGGATCGCTAATCGCTACTCCTACTGTTTTGGAACCAACGTCCAACCCCATAATTCTCATTGGTTATAGATCGACTCCTTGTCCCTTAAGGTAGTAGCGGACCAATTCTTCAACAATTTCATCACGTTCGTATTTACGGATTTGGTTTCTTGCGTTATTGTAACGAGGAACGTAAGCTGGGTCTCCACTGAGAACATAGCCCACAATTTGATTAATAGGGTTATACCCCTTCTCATTCAATGAAGCATAGACTTCTGTCAATGTTTCACTAATTTCTTTTTATTGGAATCATCCAATTTAAAACGTACGGTTTCTTCAGTAAATCCCATTCTAACACCCTCTTTCCTTAGAATAGTACTATTATAGCACATTCACAGCCATTCTACAAATGACACAGCCTGATTTTGCTGATTTTCTGTGACTTCCTTACTGGACAGTCGCGCCACTTGCAACTCGATTTTCAATATATTCTTCTGGTTCGTTTTTAGTAGATTTTCTAATCCCACATTTTTTAAATATTTGCTTTCGCTTGCCTTTTTAACGTCTAGAACTTGAAAATCATAACTTGTTTTTGTTTCAATCTCGGTTTCACTTAAAAGATTGGTTTCAAGGTTAAATCCAGGAATTTTCCGTGCTTCTTGGACCGATTCATCCTTGTCTTCTCCTTCTTTCAAGGCCTTTTTTGCTTCCTCTAATCCATGCTCTGCAATAAAGTTCTTGAGGTCTTCTGAAACTTGTCGTTTTTGCTGAATCGTTAAGGTCAAGAACTGTTTGCCCTTATAGGTAATGGTCTGGGTTTGTTGAACCCCATTTTCGTCAGCAGGTAGAACAAGTGTCTTGGTTACAACTGTATTATTATTGGCATTTTCTAGAACTGGCAAAGTTGATTGAAGAGCTTCTGTCGTTGTATCTTTAGAAGGTTCCGCAGACTCTTTTTTCTGTCCACAGCCAGCTAGCAAAAATAGGAGCGCAACTGTACCGATAACTATCTTCTTCATATTTATTTTTCCTTATTTATCTATCAAATAAGGCTAGGAGTCACTCCCAGCCTTTATGTTTTATAGTGCTGCACGTAAACGTGCTTCTGCATTTTCTACATTGCGGACAGAGCGTGGCAAGAAGGCACGAATGTCATCTTCTTTATAGCCAACTTGTAAACGTTTCTCGTCAACAAGAATTGGACTTTTTAGGATGCGTGGTGTTTCCATGATTAAATTAAGCACTTCATTGACACTCAAATCTTCAATATCAACTCCAAGAGCTTTAGCGTAGCGATTCTTTGATGATACAATGCTCGCAATTCCATTGTCTGTTTTTGTTAGAATATCTAATAATTCTTCTCGCGAAATTCCTTCTTTTCCAAGGTTTTGTTCTTTATAACTTAACTGGTGGGCATTGAGCCAGGTTTTAGCTTTTTTACAGCTAGTACAACTTGAGACTGTATATATTTTGATCATGTACCTACCCCTTTCGCTACATGTTACTATCAGTTTATTCTATTATACCATAAAAAACATCCGACTTGCGACCTATTTTTAAAAAATTTAACTTTTTCCCCAGTTTTCTATCTTTTTTCTTGACAAAAACCGAACTATAACCATTCTTTATACTTCCTAATGTAAAATTTCTTAATAACTGTGACGCTAAACATATACAAGAAAATAATACATATTAAGAACAAGAAGTAAGGAAGCCCTAAGGGGGCTAGACGAAGGATATTTACTAGCGGTCCATAAGGCAGACTAGTTACGAAAATTGCGGCAACCAAGGTTGTCAAGATTACAAGCCAAGCTGGTCTGCTTTGTACAAAAGGAACTTTTGCCGTACGAAGCATATGGATAACCATGGTTTGAGACCACATAGATTCGATGAACCATCCTGTTTGGAACAAGATAATAAACTGAAGGGCAGATTCTGACCCATGAACATAATGATAGCCTGTCACCAAAGGAACAATGATAAAGTAGAGGAAGATAAAGGTCAAAATATCAAAGATAGATGAGATTGGTCCCATCCAAACCATAAATCGTGTAATGGATTTTGCTTCCCATGTATGGGGTTGTTTGAGGAAGTCTTGATCCACATTATCAAATGGCAATGCCACACAAGATAAATCGTAGACTAGGTTTAGGACAATGAGATGAACAGGAGCCATTGGTAAAAATGGCAAGAAGATACTCGCAACCAGGAGTGAGAAGATATTTCCAAAGTTTGAACTAACGGTCATCTTGATATATTTGGTCATGTTAGCGTAGACCTTCCGGCCTTCAACGATACCTGTTTCAAGAACCATGAGATCCTTGTCCAACAAAATAACATCCGCTGTTTCTTTGGCGATATCTACCGCTGTATCTACAGAAATACCGACATCTGCCACCTTCATGGATGGAGCGTCATTAATACCATCACCCATATAGCCAACACCGTGACCATTTTTCTTTAACTGTAGAATGATACGCGCTTTTTGGTCAGGAGACAATTTAGCAAAAACTGTTACTTTTTCAACAACTTCTGCCAATTCTTGGTCTGTCATTTGGTCGATATCAGCTCCCAAAAGGATGTGTTCAACGTCTAAACCAACCTTTTCACAGATGGCTTGGGTTACTTTTTCATTATCTCCAGTTAAAATTTTTGTTCTGACACCATGCTCAAGTAGAGCCTGAATAGCAGGTGCTGCAGATGGTTTTGGTGGATCCAAGAAGGCAAGGTATCCTGTAAGGATCATGTCACTTTCATCAGTCACGGTATAGGCATAGTCTTCACGTAGACCTGATTTGTAACCTACACCTAAAACACGCAAACCTTGACGGTTTAATTGACCAACTTCTGCCAGTACTTCTTGGCGAATGTCTTCAGTAAGAGGAATCATTTCTCCTCGGTATTCCACATATGTTGAAATGTTCAACATTTCTTCTAAAGCGCCTTTGGTAACCATACTAACGACATTGCTATCGTCTTTAACAATGACACTCATGCGTCTGCGCTCAAAGTCAAATGGAAGTTCGTCGATTTTTTGGAAACTAGTATCCAAATTTTGTAGAATAACGTATTCTTTAGCTTCTTTTTCGGTTCGACTGATAATGGCACGGTCCATCAAGTTTTTCAAACCTGTTTGGAAATGTGAATTTAGATAAGCTCTTCTTAAGACCGCCATATCCAAATCACCATGGATATCCAATGGGTATTCTAAGACAATCTCATCTTGCGTTAGAGTTCCAGTTTTGTCCGTACATAGGATATCAATTGCTCCTAAGTCCTGGATAGCATTTAGTTTTTGATAACCACCTTTTCCTTGGCCATGATAATGGAACCTTTGGCCAAGCTAGCTGTAATAATCATTGGCAGCATTTCGGGTGTAAGTCCGACACCGACACTCAAGGCAAAGACTCCAGCCTCTAGCCAGTCTCCATCGGTCAAACCATTTGCGAAAAACACGATTGGAACCATGACGAGCATCAAGCGAATTAAGAGCCAGGAAATGCTGTTCATTTCACGCTCGAAAGAAGTTGGCTCATCATAGTTGTTGAGAGTCTGTTCAATAGCTCCCATCATGGTGTCATCACCAACTGCTAGGACCATAGCTGTAGCACTTCCTGAGATAACGTTTGTCCCCATAAAGGCCAAAGATTCTGCTTCTAAAAGGCTATCTACATTTTGGCTAGTCGCTTTATTTAAAGCAAGCTTTTCGACTGCATCACTTTCTCCAGTCAAGCCTGACTGTTGAACGAAAAAGTCGCGGGATTCAAATAAGATAACATCTGCAGGAATCATATCTCCCGCACTCAATTTCACGAGATCTCCTACAACCAACTCATCGATGGGTAACTCTTGTTCAAGACCATCACGAATAACAGTTGCAGTGTTGACAATCATTTTTGAAAGATTGGTTGTTGCCTTGTCGCTCCGCAATTCTTGGACAAAACGGATACCTCCTGAAATCAAAACCAAGACAACGATAATGATAGAGGTTGTCGGGTCCTCTTGGCCAGGTTTGGCAAGCCAGACGTTTGTAACGAGAGAGATAAAGGCAATCACAAGCAAAATGATTGTGAAAGGATTGATAATGGACTCATAAATCTTTTTAAAGATGGAATCCTCTTGACCCTTGGTAATGGTGTTTTCACCATATAGGTCACGGTTTTCTTCGACTTGTTCTTGGTCTAAGCCTTTTAGACTTGTATGGTAAAAAGCTAGACTATCTTTTAATGGAGTTTGAATAGCAGTTGCTAGTCTTTCTTTTGTAGTTTTCATTGGTTTCTCCTATCTGTATGAATGGTGATTTCATACTCAATGAAAATCAAAGAGCAAACTAGGAAACTAGCCACAGGCTGTACTTGAGTACGGCAAGGCGACGTTGACGTGGTTTGAATTTGATTTTCGAAGAGTATCATACACAGAGACCAATCACTTTATAGGGACAGAACGACACAAATCAGCGATTGGCTGTGTATGTGCGGTTCTGGATGATCGTCAATTTGCATCGTTTGTCTCCTTTCTTTGTTTTAAAACAGCAGAAAATCCTACCATAAAATGGCAGGACTAAAAAACTTATTATCTGTTTTCGTTCAAGCTTTAACTCCATAGGGCGATGTAATGAACTTAGTCTTGACCTTCGCGACCAGGACTGTTGACCAACGAGTAGTGTCTCCACTGCTTTGCGGTAGTCATCCGTATCCCTATGGTAGCCTCACCTACCGTTTTCGCCTTTCAGTATAAACCTTTAACTAATAAAAGTCAACGATTTATCTCATTTTTCTTAGATTACGATTAATTCTTTTGGAGCAAGGGTTAATAACTCACAACCTGTATCTGTAATCAGGATATCATCTTCGATACGAACCCCGTATTTACCTTCAATATAAATACCAGGTTCATCAGTCAAGACCATACCAGTTTTGATGACTTCTTTGGAAGTTTGGCTAAAGTAAGGTTCTTCGTGGATATCAAGTCCAATACCATGTCCAATACCATGTGTAAAGTATTCTCCATAGCCTGCTTCCACAATAATATCACGAGGAATTTTATCAAAATCACGGAAACCTAAGCCATCCTTAGCTTGGTCTATCAGAGCTTGATTGGCCTTCAAAACGGTGTTGTAAATTTCTGCTTGTTCGTCGCTGGCATGACCAAGGTAGATGGTACGGGTCATATCACTCACATAATGGTCATAAAGGCACCCAAAATCCATAGTGATTGCTTCGCCTAGTTCTACTGGCTTGTGCATTGGGTGGGCATGAGGTTTAGAAGAGTTGATGCCACTCGCTAGAATCGTATCAAAAGACAAACCAGCAGCGCCTAATTCACGCATACGGAAGTCCAGGAAGTTGGCAATTTCAATTTCTGTCTTACCTGGCTTGATAAAGTCAAGAGCATCGTGGAAAGCTTGGTCTGAGATGGAACAAGCCTTACGAATAGTCGCAATCTCTGTCTCATCCTTAATCATACGAAGGGCTTCAACAAACTGTGTCTGTGGAACTAGTTCTAAACCTTCAAAGGCGGTTTGCATGCGATGGTAATAAGAAACTGAAATCTCATCTTCAAAACCAATACGAGAAAGGCCCATATCTTTTGCAATCTTTGCGATAGTTGCCAACTCATCACGTTCTGCAAAAATCTCAAAACCTGTTACTTCTTGCTTGGCAGCGATAATATAGCGAGCATCTGTCACCAAGATTTGACGGTCACGGCTGATGAAGACCGTTCCATTTGAACCCCAAAATCCTGTCAAATAGTAGACATTTTTAAGATTGTTGATAATGATTCCATCTAGTTCTTTTCTTGCATTTTATCTAAAAATGCTTGCACACGTTTATTCATGATGTAACTTTCCTTTCAAATACTGTCCTGTATAGCTAGCTTCATTAGCAGCTACTTCCTCTGGAGTTCCTGTTGCAATGATGGTACCACCACCAACACCACCTTCTGGTCCTAGGTCGATAATATGGTCTGCTGTTTTGATAACATCCAGATTGTGCTCGATCACGAGAACTGTATTGCCATCATCGACAAAGCGGGATAAAACGGTGAGTAGACGCGCGATATCCTCAGTATGAAGACCAGTTGTCGGTTCATCTAGAATGTAGAAGGATTTACCGGTCGAGCGCTTATGGAGTTCGCTAGCCAGCTTCATACGTTGAGCCTCTCCACCAGAAAGTGTCGTAGCTGGTTGTCCCAAGGTCACATAACCTAGACCTACATCCTTGATGGTCTGGAGTTTGCGTTGAATTTTCGGAATGTGTTGGAAAAATTCTACCGCATCGTTGACTGTCATATCCAAGACTTGCGAGATATTCTTTTCCTTGTAATGAACTTCTAGCGTTTCACTGTTGTAGCGGGTCCCATGACAGACTTCACAAGCCACGTATACATCCGGCAAGAAGTGCATTTCAATCTTAATAATCCCATCACCCGAGCAGGCCTCACAGCGACCGCCCTTGACATTGAAACTGAAGCGACCCTTCTTGTAGCCTCGAATCTTGGCTTCATTTGTCTGAGCAAAGAGGTCTCGAATGTCATCAAAGACACCTGTATAGGTCGCAGGATTAGACCTCGGTGTTCGTCCGATTGGACTCTGGTCAATATCTATCAGACGATCGATATGCTCAATTCCTGTAATAGTCTTAAACTTACCAGGTTTATCTGAATTGCGATTGAGCTTTTGAGCAATGGCTTTTTTGAGAATACTGTTAATGAGTGTCGACTTCCCTGAGCCAGAGACACCTGTCACCGCAATGAATTTCCCAAGTGGGAAGCGAGCGGTGATGTTTTGCAAGTTGTTTTCACGCGCACCTGTCACTTCGATAAAGCGACCATTGCCTACACGTCGCTCTGACGGCACTGGAATGGCACGTTTACCTGACAGATACTGTCCTGTAATGGACTTACTGTTGCGAGCTACCTGCTTAGGTGTTCCTGCAGCGACAATTTCTCCACCAAAGACACCCGCTCCAGGACCGACGTCAATCAGATAATCGGCTTCTCTCATGGTGTCTTCATCGTGTTCTACCACGATCAAGGTGTTCCCCAAATCACGCATCTTTTTCAGACTGGCAATCAAACGGTCATTGTCCCTTTGGTGAAGACCGATAGACGGCTCATCAAGAATATAGAGAACTCCTGAAAGGTTGGAACCAATCTGAGTCGCCAAGCGAATACGTTGGCTCTCCCCACCTGATAATGTTCCTGCAGAACGGGATAACGTTAAATAGTTAAGTCCTACATTATTGAGGAAGGTCAAGCGATCCTTGATTTCCTTCAGGATTGGACGAGCGATGATAGCTTCATTTTCAGATAGGGTTAACTGGTCAATAACTTCCAAATGGTCTGCTATGGAGAGATCTGAAATTTCTCCGATATGGAGTCCTTTCTCTCCCCCTACACGAACAGATAAGGCCTGATCATTGAGACGATAACCGTGACAAGTGCCACAAGTCAGCTCGTTCATATAGAGACGCATCTGTGTACGAGTGTAGTCGCTATTGGTTTCGTGATAGCGACGCTTGATATTACCGATAACACCTTCAAAAGGAATGTCGATATCACGAACTCCACCAAATTCATTTTCATAATGGAAATGGAATTCCTTACCATCTGAACCATAGAAAATGAGATGTTTATCCGCCTCAGACAAGTCCTCAAAAGGCGTATCCATATCCACTCCAAAGGCCGTCATAGCTTGTTCCAGCATATTTGGATAATAGTTAGAAGAGATAGGATTCCAAGGTGCTAATGCTCCCTCGCGAAGAGTTTTGCTAGCATCTGGTACCACCAAGTCCGTATCAACCTCTAGCTTGATCCCCAAACCATCACACTCGCTACATGAACCAAACGGTGCATTGAAGGAGAAGAGACGGGGTTCTAGCTCTGGAACTGTAAAGCCACAGACTGGGCAGGCATAATGTTCTGAAAAGAGTAACTCTGAATCATCCATAGTATCGATAACCACATAACCTTCAGCGATACGAAGGGCTGCTTCAATCGAATCAAAGAGACGACTACGGATACCATCTTTGATGATAATACGGTCTACCACCACATCTATGTTGTGTTGCTTATTCTTTTCAAGTTCAGGAACTTCGGTCACATCATAGACAACCCCATCGACACGGACACGAACATAGCCATCCTTTTGAATCTTTTCAATCAGCGTCTTGTGTTGACCTTTTTCTTACGAATAACAGGAGCCAAAATCTGCAGACGCTGGCGCTCTGGCAATTCCAAGACCTTGTCTACAATCTGTTCTACAGACGAAGCCTTGATAGCCCCATGTCCGTTGATACAGTATGGCGTCCCTACACGTGCATAGAGAAGACGTAGGTAGTCATTGATTTCCGTCGTTGTCCCAACCGTCGAACGTGGATTTTTACTGGTCGTTTTCTGGTCAATGGAAATGGCAGGGCTGAGACCATCGATAGAGTCCACATCTGGCTTTTCCATATTGCCCAAGAACTGACGAGCATAGGCTGACAGACTCTCAACGTAGCGGCGTTGTCCTTCTGCATAAAGGGTGTCAAAAGCAAGACTAGACTTACCAGAACCCGACAACCCCGTCACCACAACTAGCTTGTCTCGTGGAATTTCCACGTCAATATTTTTTAAATTATGGGCGCGTGCCCCATGGATGACAATCTTATCTTGCATATTACTTCTTTCTAGTCCATTGTTGCTTTCCATTATACCAAAAAAAGTGAAATTCTATTACCAAAAAAGCCGAATTTGTAGTATAATAGTACGGTGCTAAAAATCACCCAAACACAGAATAGATTAGGAAAGGATAGGAGATATGAAACAAGTCTTTCTCTCAACAACAACTGAATTTAAAGAGATCGATACGCTCCAGCCGGGCACTTGGATCAATCTCGTCAATCCTACTCAAAGCGAATCGATGGAAATCGCCTCGGCCTTTGATATTGATATCGCCGACCTTCGTGCACCACTCGATGCGGAAGAAATGTCTCGTATTACCATTGAAGATGAATACACTCTGATCATCGTAGACGTTCCCATTACTGAGGAGAGAAATAACCGCACCTACTATGTGACCATTCCCTTGGGGATTATCATCACAGAGGAGGCTATTATTACTACTTGCTTGGAACCTCTCCCACTTCTAGATGTCTTTATCAATCGGAGACTTCGAAATTTCTATACCTTTATGCGTTCGCGCTTTATCTTCCAAATCCTCTACCGCAATGCGGAGATTTACCTAACTGCCCTACGTTCAATCGAACGTAAGAGTGAGCAAATCGAAACTCAACTTCACAAGTCTACTCGAAATGAAGAGTTGATTGAACTCATGGAGTTGGAAAAGACCATCGTCTACTTCAAGGCCTCTCTTAAGACAAACGAGCGCGTGATTAAAAAATTGACCAGTGCAACTAGCAATATTAAGAAATACCTTGAAGACGAAGACTTACTTGAAGATACCTTGATTGAAACGCAACAGGCCATCGAGATGGCGGATATCTATGGAAACGTCCTTCACTCTATGACAGAGACCTTTGCCTCTATAATTTCAAACAACCAGAACAATATCATGAAAACCTTGGCCCTCGTGACCATCGTTATGTCTATCCCGACTATGATTTTCTCAGCTTACGGAATGAACTTTAAGGACAATGAAATCCCTTTAAACGGAGAACCGCATGCTTTCTGGCTCATCGTCTTTATCGCCTTTGCTATGAGTGTTTCTCTCACTCTTTACCTCATCCATAAAAAATGGTTCTAAACAGGAGTTATTATGTCACAGATTGATTTAAAAGAATTAACAAAGAAAAACCAAGAATTTATCCATATTGCAACCCAGCAATTTCTCACGGACGGGAAAACCGATGCCGAAATCAAGGCTATCCTTGAAGAAGTCATTCCTCATATCCTTGAGGAGCAACCAAAAGGAGTGACAGCTCGTTCTATCTACGGAGCACCAACTCACTGGGCTCATAGTTTCAGCGAAAAAGAGCAATACGAAAAAGAACATCCAAAAGAAAACGACGATCCAAAATTGATGATGTTGGATTCAGCCCTTTTCATCACAGGATTATTTGCAGTAGTTAGCGCCTTGATGAGCTTCTTCTCAAACCAACCTGTGGCCTACGGATTGGTAACACTTATCAGTGTAGGGGCCTTTGGTGGAGTTGCCTTCTATCTTCTCTACCACTTCATTTACCGCTACTACGGACCAGATACTGACCGTAGCCAACGCCCACCATTCTGGAAATCACTTTTGGTTATGTTAGCGACTATGTTTGCCTGGGTCTTCATCCTCTTCTTGAGTAACTTCCTTCCACAAGCCATCAACATCAGCTTACCACCTCTTGTTTTGTTGGTGATTGGAGGAGCTCTCCTTGCCATACGTTTCTACCTCAAGAAACGTTTCAACATCAAGAGCGCAAGTGCAGGACCAGCTAGATATTAAGATAAACAATAAAAGTAGTGTGTTTTGTAGACAGACTACTTTTTTTGTAGTTCCAAATCATTTATTGATTCGTCAAAATCATAAATAGACATTTTGTCTAAATTTACTTCAATGTAAAGTCTTCCCTTGGAATCCCGAGATTTTATCCTTGAATCCAAGTTGTTTTTATGTTAAGCTAATAAAGTAATAAGGAGAAATATATATGACTAAACAGAGAATTAATCAAATTGTCGGTTCAATTGGTGCCTTTATCGGGATTATTGTATTTATAGCCTACATCCCCCAAATTTTTGCCAATTTACAAGGAAATAAAGCTCAACCATTTCAACCTTTATCAGCAGCAGTCTCTTGCTTAATCTGGGTCATTTATGGATGGACAAAAGAGCCTAAGAAAGACTGGATTCTAATCATTCCAAACTCGGCTGGGGTTATCCTTGGCGGACTGACCTTCCTTACTGCTCTATAAGAATGCAACTACTATAAAAAGCAACCACAGTAGCCGGTTGCTTTTTGCTTACTTTCTTGATCTAAAAGCCTTTTTCTGACTCTAATTCTTGTTGTTTCCCCTCATCTTTTGTGGTACAATAGCATCAATTTATTTCTAGGAGGATGAGATATGGTTTCTACTATTGGTATTATAAGTTTATCTAGTGGGATTATCGGAGAGGACTTTGCCAAACACGAAGTGGACTTGGGAGTCCAACGTCTCAAAGACCTCGGACTCAATCCTATCTTTTTACCTCATTCACTAAAAGGCTTAGACTTTATCAAAGAACATCCTGAAGCGCGTGCAGAGGATTTAATTCAGGCCTTTTCTGATGATAGCATCGACATGATCCTATGCGCCATCGGTGGAGACGATACCTATCGTTTATTACCCTATCTTTTTGAAAATGACCAACTAGAAAAAGTTATCAAACAAAAGATTTTTCTTGGCTTCTCGGATACGACCATGAACCACCTCATGTTGCATAAACTAGGAATCAAGACTTTTTACGGCCAATCATTTCTAGCAGACATTTGTGAGTTAGACAAAGAAATGTTGCCATATAGCCGCCACTACTTCAAAGAATTGATTGAGACTGGAAGAATCTCAGAAATTCGACCTAGTGACGTTTGGTATGAGGAACGGACTGATTTTAGTCCCAAAGCCTTGGGAACACCTCGTGTCAGCCATACAAATACAGGTTTTGACTTGTTACAAGGCAATGCTCAATTCGAAGGGGAAATCCTCGGTGGTTGCCTCGAATCTCTCTATGATATTTTTGACAACTCTCTACACGCAGATAGCACAGACCTCTGCCAAAGATACAAACTTTTCCCTGATTTATCCTACTGGGAAGGAAAGATCCTACTGCTAGAAACAAGCGAAGAAAAACCTAAGCCTGAACACTTCAAAAAAATGTTGCGGACTTTAAGGGAAACTGGTATATTCGAGGTCATCAGTGGACTATTAGTTGGAAAACCTATGGATGAAACTTTCTATAACGACTATAAAGAGGTACTATTGGATTTCATTGATAGCAATATCCCGATTGTCTATAATCTAAACGTTGGCCATGCTACACCAAGAGCAATTGTTCCCTTTGGAGTCCACGCGTATGTAGACGCAACGGAGCAAGTCATTCGATTTGACTATAACAAAGAAAGCTGAGATGAATTTCTCAGCTTTTTCAATATTCTCAAATACTTTCGCTATCTGTACTCACTACTTACCGCTTTTCCATTCACAATCATTCTCATGGTCATCAACCAGACCTGCAGCCTGTAGAAAAGACAAGACAGCAACTGGCCCAGTAAACTTAAAGCCTCGTTTTTTGAGATCTTTGGATAATTTCTCGGATAGAGCTGTTTTGGCAGGCACCTGGCTGTAGTCAGGCACATCATTGACTATGGTTTGTCCATCCACAAAAGACCAAAGATAAGCATCAAAAGTTCCGAATTCTGCCTGAACTTGTAGAAAGGCTTGGGCGTTGGCACGTGTCGCAAAAATCTTAGCTCGATTTCGGATGATCGCTACATTGTCCATTAAAGCTTCCAATTCAGAGTTAGTCATCTCTGCGACCGCTTGAATTTGATATCCGTGAAACGCTTCTCGGAAGGCTTGACGTTTATTGAGCACCGTTTCCCAAGACAGACCAGCCTGATAAGTTTCCATACAGAGCAACTCAAAAAGCGCTCGGTCGTCATGTAGGGGTTGACCCCATTCCTCATCATGGTAGGCTACATATAGCGGGTTGTTCATTTTAACCCAACCACAGCGTTTTGGCATAGACATCTCCTATTTCACCAACATTTTAAGGGCCGACTTGATATAGTTCTCAGCTGTATCTGTCGTTCCTTCAAAGAATTTCTTAATTTTCTTGAGCTCAGTTGCCTTGTAGCCCAAAGCCAACATGGCTTCCATAGCTTCTTCCAGTTCTTGGTTGTCACTGCTAGATGGAGCCGCAGTTTTAGCAGGGAGATCGTCTCCTGCCACAACAACTTTCCCTTCTAAGTCCAACACCATCTGTTGGGCTGTTTTCTTACCGATTTTAGGGAACTTGGTCAAGTAGGTGATGTTCTTAGTCTCAATAGCTTGAACGAGGCCTGCATTGTCATCAGCTGCGATGATGGCAAGAGCAGAAACAGGACCGATACCCGATACCGAAATCAAGCTGAGAAAGAGCTTTTTCTCGTCTTCTGAACGGAAACCGTAAAGTAAATGAGCATCCTCACGTACAACTTGATGTACATAAATTTGTGCTTCTTGGTTGACTTGCCCTGAGTAGGCATAAGGGTTAGCTACATGCAAGATGTAGCCAATTCCATTTGCTTCTAGAACGATGTATTTAGCAGTAATTTTGGTAATAATACCCTTTAGATATTCGTACATAATTTTCCCTTCAATTATACTCAATGAAAATCAAATCTAAACTAGGAAGCTAACCGTAGGCATGACTTGAGTTAGGCAAGGTAAAGCTGACGAGGTTTAGAGAGATTTTCGAAGAGTATTAGTATTTTCCTAGCTCTCGTAGACTCGTGTGATTTTCCTGAATGCGACGGAACATCTTTTCCATGTCCGACTTGGTAAAGTGAACCAAAACAGGACGTCCGTGTGGACAGTTATAGGGGTTGTCACATTGAGAGAGCTGATAGAGGAGTTGTCTAGCCGAGTGGTCATCAATACGATGGTTGGCCTTGATGGACCGCTTGCAGGACATCATAATCGCTAGTTCAGCTCGGTATTTCTTGATTGAAACTTCCTTGGTCAAGAGGAGCATGTCGCACATCTCATAGATTCCAGACTCAATTTCCTCCTCTGCCATCCAAATGGGATGTTCACGCAGGATGAATTGATTCTCCCCGTACTCTGCTAGAAAGACACCAACTTCCTCTAAAAGAGACATTCTTTCCTTGAGACGAAGGGCATCATCCGCAGGAAATTCAAAGATATAGGGCACTAGGAGTTGCTGCTGGCTCTGGTCAACATTGCCAATGCTCTCACGATACTCCTCATACTTAACCCGTTCCTGAGCCGCGTGCTGATCTATGATGTAGAGCCCATCTCGACCTTGGGCAAAGAGATAGGTTCCATGCATCTGACCGAAAAATTCCAACTCTGGAAAGCTTGAAGATTCTTCCCGCTCCAACTTGTCATAAGCCTTATCCAGACTAGCTAGATCTAACTCTGGATGGTCCAGTTGGTCATAGCTAGCAGGCTTTCTCTCTGCAAAATGCAGTTTAGCTGGCTTGGTCATCTGGTCCAAAGCTTCCTTAGCAAACAGATTCAAATCCTGTTTCTCTTCTGTCAAGTCTACCTGATGGTCTGCTACCTCAGCTTGAGTCGGTCTGATTGGTTCATTTCTTTCATAGTAGAGCGTATTTTCTCTCAGTGGCAAAGTCGTTTGCTCCACCTTTTCACGATTGCGAACCGTAGATTTAGCCAGATTTTCCAAGGCATCTGGAATTAAGGTCTGTTCCTTGAGACTCTTTGCAATAGCTTCTGAAACCAGCGCCATCAGCTCTCTCTCCTTGGAAATTCTCACCTCTTGCTTGGTCGGGTGCACATTGACATCTGCTAGATAAGGATCGATATGGATGTGAATGACAGCCAGCGGAAAACGCCCCACCATGAGCTTGCTACCATAGCCATCTAAAATGGCACGATTGAGCAGGAAGTTTTTGATATAACGGCCATTGATAAAGAGACTGATGTAGTTACGATTAGCCCGTGTTAATTCCGGCAATGAGACAAAGCCTGAAATTTCAAAGTCTAAGTCAGCATTCTCAATTTCAACCATCTTTTTGGCACTGGCTAAACCATAAATCCCAGCAATGGCTTGACGCAGTTGCCCCGTACCAGCTGTTCGTGTCATTTCCTTGCCATCGCTAATCAGGCTAAAAGAAATCTCCGGATGGGCTAGTCCCAGACGATTGACAATGTCAATGATATGAGACAACTCTGCCTGCTGGCTCTTCATATACTTGAGACGAGCCGGTGTATTGAAAAAGAGGTCTTCCACACAAACCTTAGTCCCCACAGGACTGGTCGCTGGAATGATTTCCTCAACTTCTCCCCCACGAGCCACTAGCTTGGTCCCGTGACTGGCACCGTCCACCGCTGTCAACAAAGTCAAAACACTGACAGATGCGATAGAGGGCAGAGCTTCACCACGAAAACCGAGGGTCCGAATCCGAAAAAGATCCGCTTGATTCTTAATCTTACTGGTCGCATGACGGCGGAGAGCCAACTCGACTTCATCGTGGGCAATCCCGTGACCATTATCTGTGATTTGGATTTTCTTAAGCCCAGCTTCTTCAATCTCTACGATAATCTGGCTAGAGCCAGCATCAATGGCGTTTTCAACTAATTCTTTGACAACGCTAGCAGGACGTTCGATAACTTCTCCTGCTGCAATCTGATTGGCCAAGACTTCTGGCAATTCAATAATATGAGACATCTTTCAGCCCCTTTCTTAACTGTTTTTATCTATTTCTCTGAAAATAATACTCTTCAAAAATCTCTTCAAACCACGTCAGTCTCGCCTTGCCGTATATGTGTTACTGACTTCGTCAGTTCTATCCACAACCTCAAAACAGTGTTTTGAGCAACCTTCGGCTAGCTTCCTAGTTTGCTCTTTGATTTTCATTGAGTATAAGCTAGTTCTATTATACCATATTTCACTCGTTTCCAAAAAAGTCCGAGTAGCAACTTTCTTCCCGATTTTACTAGGTTATTTACTAAGTTTGTGGTAAAATAGGTAGAAACAATATTTTAAAAAGGAGAAAAGACACATGCACATTTTTGATGAGCTAAAAGAGCGTGGTTTGATTTTTCAAACGACTGATGAAGAAGCATTGCGTAAAGCCCTAGAAGAAGGTCAAGTTTCTTATTATAGTGGCTACGATCCAACTGCTGACAGCCTTCACCTAGGTCACCTTGTCGCAATCTTGACAAGTCGTCGTTTGCAACTAGCAGGTCACAAACCTTATGCGCTCGTTGGCGGTGCTACAGGTCTCATCGGAGATCCGTCCTTCAAAGATGCTGAACGTAGTCTCCAAACAAAAGACACAGTGGATGGCTGGGTCAAGTCTATCCAAGGACAACTTTCTCGCTTTCTTGACTTTGAAAATGGTGAAAATAAAGCTGTCATGGTCAACAACTACGACTGGTTTGGCAGCATCAGCTTCATTGACTTCCTCCGTGATATCGGAAAATACTTCACTGTCAACTACATGATGAGCAAGGAGTCTGTGAAGAAACGTATTGAAACAGGGATTTCTTACACTGAGTTTGCCTATCAAATCATGCAAGGGTACGACTTCTTCGTTCTTAACCAAGATCACAATGTTACCCTGCAAATCGGTGGTTCTGACCAATGGGGAAACATGACAGCTGGTACCGAATTGCTTCGTCGTAAAGCTGACAAGACTGGTCACGTAATTACTGTTCCACTGATTACAGATGCTACTGGTAAGAAATTTGGTAAATCAGAAGGAAACGCAGTTTGGCTCAATCCTGAAAAGACTTCTCCATACGAAATGTACCAATTCTGGATGAACGTCATGGACGCTGACGCTGTTCGCTTCTTGAAGATTTTTACCTTCTTGTCATTAGACGAGATTGAAGACATCCGTAAACAATTCGAAGCAGCACCACACGAACGCTTGGCTCAAAAAGTCCTCGCTCGTGAAGTCGTGACTCTTGTCCACGGAGAAGAAGCCTACAAAGAAGCCCTTAACATCACTGAACAACTCTTTGCAGGAAACATCAAAAACCTTTCTATCAAAGAGCTTAAACAAGGACTTCGTGGTGTGCCAAACTACCAAGTACAGGCAGACGAAAATCACAACATCGTAGAACTTCTCGTGTCATCTGGTGTGGTTAACTCAAAACGCCAAGCTCGTGAAGATGTTCAAAATGGAGCTATCTACGTAAATGGTGACCGCATCCAAGACCTTGACTATGTCTTGAGCGATAGCGATAAGTTAGAGAACGAACTGACTGTTATCCGCCGTGGTAAGAAGAAATACTTCGTTCTAACATACTAAAAAATAGACTGGAGGCATTTGCCATCCAGTCCTTTTTTGCTAGACTTAAACTATGAATACAAACCTCAAACCCAAACTCCAGCGTTTTGCTTCTGCTAGTGCCTTTGCCTGTCCTATCTGCCAAGAAAATCTGACCTTGGTAGAGTCTAGTCTTAAATGTGAGAATCGGCATTCTTTTGACCTAGCAAAATTCGGCTATGTCAATCTAGCACCACAAATCAAGCAATCGGCCAACTATGATAAGGAAAACTTTCAAAATCGCCAGCAAATCCTAGAAGCTGGCTTTTATCAGGCTATCTTAGAAGGTATCTCGGACTTACTAGCGGCTAGACCATCTGCAAAAACTGTCTTGGACATTGGCTGTGGCGAAGGCTTCTACTCTCGTAAACTCCAAGAAAGTCACTCTGATAAAATCTTTTATGCCTTTGACATTTCAAAAGACTCGGTCCAAATCGCTGCTAAAAGTGAAACCAACTGGGCGGTCAATTGGTTCGTTGGCGACCTGGCTCGTCTTCCTATAAAAGACGCCAGCATGGATATCCTGCTTGATATCTTTTCCCCTGCCAACTACGGTGAATTTCGCTGCGTTTTATCTCAAAACGGTATCTTAATTAAGGTCGTTCCTACCGAAAATCACCTTAAAGAAATCCGCCAAATGGTACAGGAGCAACTAACAAAGAAGGACTATTCCAATCAAGATATCAAGGAACATTTCCAGGAACATTTCAGCATCCAATCTAGTCAGATAGCTTCTCTGACCAAGCCTATCACCGCAGAGCAAAGACAGGCCTTACTCAGCATGACTCCCCTGCTCTTCCACGTCGATCAAAGCAAGATTGACTGGAGTCAATTAACGGAGATTACCATAGAAGCAGAGATTCTGGTTGGGAAAGCACTGTAAACAAATTTTTGAGATAAGATAAAGCCCGCAGCTCTTCTTGAGATGCGGGTTTAAAACACGATTTTTCACTGTCTTTCCGAAAAGTATAAAAATTTTGACCTCTCCATTTATTTTCGATTCGAAATGATAAATTTATCAATAAATAGTAAATGAAATGAGACAAGTGTAATCCCCAAATAGCATCCCTGATAAGAGATTTCTTGATAAGTGAGTGAAAAAAGAGTACTATTACCCATCAAGAGTGATGACCAAATTACAAAAAGAATCCAAAATAAATCAGTCCATTTATATTTTGAAAAATATTTTTTCCACATAAAAATACCATCTTTCTTTACCACATTACTATTATAATACTGTTTGTAAACGAATCTAAGAAATTTGAGGTGATTTCTAAGTAAATTCCGAGGCTTAAATGTAGTGAAAACCAGCATTGTTAAGTGCTGGTTTTTTGTCTGACGCTATATCCCATCCATAAGACTAGGTTATGGGGACTGAACACTAAGCTTTAAAAAAGTTAGTTTTTGAAGTTGATTAATTGTTAGTTTCTCAAACTGTACTCTTTTTTATTTTTAAACCCCAATAACTAAGGGCAAGTAATGCTACAACCCAAGCAAAAGTGATCCCCAAACTGTCAAAATTCAACTTGAAATCTGGTTTATTAAAGAAATCTACATAAGCTCCTAAGAAGGTTGTGTCCATAAATTTCTTAACCTCTGAGCTAACTTGAGAAAACATCGGCAAGAATGAAAGACCAAGCATTGGAATCAAACCATAAACCTGAGCCTGAGTTTGTGTCTCTGAAATAGCTCCAATTACTAGATTTAAGAGAATTGTACATAATGCTACCAGAGAAGCTACTACAAGGTATACAGGATAATCTTTTGCGAAATCCACTTCAACCATAATAGGGAAAGAAATAACTGAAGCCAAGGCAAAGATTACAGGATAAAACAACACGGAAACAAGATATTCTCCACGGCGAACTCCGCTTAAAATGAGTGTTTTAAAAATTCTTTTTTCTTTTTCCTCTGCAATAGAGTTTGAAATCATTGACCCAGAAGAAAATGAGAATGCCATTGTTAAAGAACTATACAATAGTGCTTTCCCTTGAGTGCCATCTGTATTCATAAAATTTTGGAAGAGTAGAACCATAAAGAATGGGAATACTACCTGTACCAAAGTATTTTTGTTTGTTAATAATACTTGTGTCCTCAACCAGATAAGGGCTAAAATTCTCTTAAACATCTAATTTTTCTCCTGTCAATTTAATAAAAATATCTTCTAAAGTTGGTTCACATGAGTGAATCGTCATCATTTTTTATAATCTTCTTGCTGCAAGTCTTCAAAGCGCACTACCTTTTTAGTAGAATCACTATAGGTTACTGCAACATTCTTTTCCGTATTGTATTTTTGGATAATTTCGCCTGGGCTTCCTTGTTCAATAAGATCACCTTTATTCAAAAGAGCTAGGTTATCACATAATAAAGTCGCCTCATTCATATCATGAGTAGTTAAGAAAATGGTTGTTCCTCTTTCCTTTAACTCCTGTAGTAATTTGTGAATCTTCTTTGAGGTGGTGGGATCTAACCCACTTGTAGGTTCATCTAAAAATAGAACTTTAGGATAATTGATTAAAGCACGAGCTAAAAGCATTCGTTGACGCATTCCTGTAGAAAGTTTCTCAGCTGGAGTGTCTTTACTATCATACAGACCAACTTGTTTGAGAATTTCTTCAATTCTAGTTTTTGAAATTCCGTATAGTCTTGCAAACAGTAACAAGTTATTGTATAAACTTAATTTTTCGTAATAACCACTTGTGTCACCTACTAAACCTAACTCTTCAAAATCTGACGGAAGTAATTTTTGAGAATCTTTCCCTAATAATTCTGTCTTTCCGCTGTTAGCCTGTAGCTGTCCTGTCAGAATATTGATCATTGTTGTCTTCCCTGAACCAGATGGACCTAGAAATCCAAAAATTTCTCCTTCGTTTATTGAAAAACTAATTTGATTTAAAGCAATAGTATTTCCAAATCGCTTTATAACTCTTTCTACCTTAATCATTTTATTACCTCTTTCTAATTTTAATTTCTATTTTAGAAACTTCACTCACTCCCATCGGTTATGTCATCAACTCTAATTCTAGGATTTAAGTTGGAGTCCATTTTGATTTCTTTCACTTCATTTGGAAGCAAGAGAACTAACTTTAGTAGCTTCTCATTAAGTGTTACTTTACATAGGCGTCTGCTATCTAGACTATTTTTGATAATCAGATAGTCCTTCTTGACAAACTTTTCATCCATATAATAGTCAATTGTTTTTACCATTTTTTCTCCCGCCTGCTAATCTACATCCCATTAAATAGAAATGTTTCTAGCATTGCGCTCTTCTTCTTAACTTATTTACACTAACAGTATATATCTTACGAGAGTAAAAAAACAGGACATAAATGTCCACTGACATTTATGTCCTGTTTTTAAATTGAAATTATGGAAAATCCTTATTTTTTCTTCTATTACTCGATTTTTAAAATTCATGTCATTCAAAAATTCTGCCCCATTGATAGCTTTTTCATAGTATTGTAGGGCTTTTTCTTTATCTTTTTCCCCGTATAAGTAATATTTTGCTTCAATGAAGTCTACAGTTGGTTTTAAACTAGTATCTCCGATGTCAATCATAATTTCTCTTAAAATGCTCAATATTTCAGGTATAAATTCATGATAATCGATGTCAAGCTGATAAAGTACTAAACCTATTAGCACCCTTTGAAGCAAGTGAATATAGTTTGTATCATCATAATTTGTTTGAGATACAATATTTAGACAAACTTTTTTTAAAGTTATTTCATCTCGTTCTGCATTAACCGCTAAAGATAAAAAATACAAGTACAATAGTAGTAGATCATTTGTCGAATATTCTGTTCGCAGCATTGTTTGCTCAAAATACTCCTCAATTAAACCTTCCCCAAATTCAGCGTTTTCAGAAACATATACATCATCAATGGCTTGTAGGACTTCAACGGATACTTGCTCATCTTCAGGCAGTTGGTCATAAAATCGTTCCTGAATTTCTTCAAAGATAGCCTCACGTTGGCGGATTTTTCTTCATCTCCATGAATAGATTGACGGATCAATTTTGTTTTAATTTTAAATACTCTTTAGGAACAATTAGCAATCCTTCATCAATTAACTGAGATATCGGAACTCCTAACACTTCAGCTATATAGTCTAGTTTTGTTAGGCTGGGCAAGTTGTTTCCTGTTTCAATTCTGGCCAACTGACGAACAGTAAGATGCTTTTCATCTCCACAAAAAGCTTCCCTACTCAATCCTTTTTCAGTCCGTAAGGTACGAATTCGTTTCCCAATCTCTAAGTTTTTCATATCATCCCTCTGTAAATATTAGGTATAAACTAATTATATGTATTTATTTTAACATATTTTATTTTAAAAATGATTCTTTATATTAGTGATTATCTATACTATTTCTACTATAAATTGTTCAAATAAAAAGCGAATTTCAATTGAAACTCGCTTTTTTTGCTAGACAGTATAATAACTATAAAATTTCGTATCTTATACTCAATGAAAATCAAAGAGTAAACTAGGAAACTAGCCACAGGCTGTACTTGATTACGGCAAGGCGACGTTGACGCGGTTTGAATTTGATTTTCGAAGAGTATTAGTTCAAGTGCCAGATATCTTCGTTGTACTGAGCGATTGTACGGTCAGATGAGAAGAATCCTGCTTTAGCAATGTTGACGATCACTTTATCCAACCATGCATCACGGTTTTCGTAATCAGCAAGCATTTGCTCTTTCACTTTGATGTAGTCTTCCAAGTCAAGAAGAGTCATGAACCAGTCTTTGTTGATCAATTCATTGTAAAGACGTTCCAAGCGTTCTTTCTTACCAACTGCAAGAACAGCGTCACTTACGATAAAGTCAACCAATGGTTTGATAGCTTCACGAGCGTAGAATTCGCTTGATTTGTAAGCTGCTTTTGCGTAAAGATCGATAACAGTTTCTGAATCTTCACCAAAGATGTAGATGTTTTCGTCTCCAACCAACTCAGCGATTTCCACGTTAGCCCCGTCCATAGTACCAAGAGTCAAAGCTCCGTTCAACATGAATTTCATGTTACCAGTACCTGAAGCTTCTTTAGAAGCCAATGAGATTTGTTCTGAGATATCACATGCTGGGATGAGGAAGCTTGCTGCAGTAACGTTGTAGTTTTCAACCATTACCACTTGCAAGTGTGGAGCTACTGCTGGGTCGTTAGCAATCACTTCTGACAAGCAAAGGATCAAGTGGATGATGTCTTGAGCGATTGTGTAGGCAGGAGCTGCTTTACCACCAAAAAATACTGTGATTGGACGAGCAGGGATGTTACCAGCCTTGATGTCCAAGTATTTGTGAATCACATACAAAGCGTTCATTTGTTGACGTTTGTACTCGTGAAGACGTTTGATTTGGATATCAAAGATTGAGTTTGTATTGATTTCCACACCTTGGTGTTCTTTCAAGTGGCGAGCCAACTTACGTTTGTTGTGGGCTTTGATGCTTTCCAATTTTTCTTTGACAGCAGCCTTGTCTTCGTATGAAAGAAGGTCTTCCAATTTAGAAGCTTCATGGTGCCATTCGCGTCCAAGAATCTCATCCAAGTAGTGAGACAAGCTTGGGTTAGCATGCATGAGCCAACGACGGAAAGTAATACCGTTTGTTTTGTTGTTGAATTTTTCTGGGTAAAGATCGTAGAAAGCTTTCAACTCAGAGTTCTTCAAAATTTCTGTGTGAAGAGCGGCAACCCCGTTTACGCTGTATCCATAGTGGATATCCATGTGGGCCATGTGTACACGATCGTTTTCATCAATGATTTGAACAGCTGGGTCTTTATATTCTGCTTTAACACGACGGTCCAATTCTTTGATGATTGGTACCAAGTGAGGAACCACTTCTTCCAAGAATTCAAGAGGCCATTTTTCAAGGGCTTCAGCAAGGATTGTGTGGTTTGTGTAGGCAGTCATGCTACGAACGATAGAAATTGCTTCATCAAGTTCGATACCACGTTCAGTCAAAAGACGGATCAATTCAGGAATCACCATTGATGGGTGAGTATCGTTGATTTGTACAACTGCGTAGTCAGCAAGGTCATGCAAGTTGCTTCCTTTTTCGATTGCTTCATCGATGATTAATTGAGCACCGTTTGAAACCATGAAGTATTGTTGGAAGATACGGAGCAATTCACCTTGTTTGTCGCTATCGTCTGGGTAAAGGAAAAGAGTCAAGTTGCGAGCGATATCTGTCTTGTCAAAGTTGATACCATCTTTGATGATTGAAGAATCAACTGAATCTAAGTCAAACAAACGCAAGCGGTTTTTAGTAGCTGTTTTGTAACCAGGTACATCGATATCGTAAAGAGTAGATGTCAATGTAAAGTGTGCAAATGGCACTTGGTAGCTACGACTTGAGCGAACCAACCAGTTTTGGTCAGTCAACCAAGCGTTAGGAATTGTTTCTTGTTGGTTGTTTTTAAGCACTTGTTGGAAAAGACCAAAGTGGTAGTTCAAACCAACACCGTCACCGTTCAAACCAAGTGTAGCGATTGAGTCGATAAAGCAGGCTGCCAAACGTCCCAAACCACCATTACCAAGTGATGGTTCCAATTCTACTTCTTCGATTTCGATCAACTCTTTACCTGCATCAGCAAGTTCTTTTTAACTTCGTCATAAAGACCAAGGTTAATCAAGTTGTTTGACAAGAGTTTACCAATCAAGAACTCAGCTGAGATATAGTAAACTTTTTTCTTACCAGTGTTGACTGGTTTTTGGCTGCTTGCTAGTTTGCTGTAGTTAAGAAGAGCAAGGTAAAGCTCTTCGTTGCTACATTCTGCGATAGATTTATTGTAACGCTTTTGTACAAATTCTTTTAATGGTAACATTTTTTGTATCTCCTGATAATGTCTTATTTCTTTAATTCTACCAAATTTTCATTGATTCGGCGATAAATTGTAGTCAAGTCAAGCAAAGTTTCTTCGACAGCAGGAGTCAATTGATCCTCTGTCATACGCCATGACCAGTTTCCACCAAGAGTAGATGGGAAGTTCATACGAGCTGAACCATCCAACTCTAGCAAATCTTGCATAGTAGCGATAGTCATAAAGCTTACTGATGAGAAGGCTGTACGAAGCATAGCATGTACTACTGTTTCATATTCCTTGCGGTTTGTATAACGTGCCATGTACTCACGAGTTGGATCGTCGATTTCATTGCGATACCAACCAAGAACAGTGTTGTTATCGTGTGTTCCTGTGTACATAACTGAGTTGGCTGGTGCCAAGTGTGGGCTGTCGATACTTTCGTGTTCTGGGTTGAAGGCAAATTGAAGGACTTTCATTCCTGGGAATCCAGTGCGTTCACGTAGTTCAATAACTTCGTCAGTCATGAATCCAAGGTCTTCTGCGATGATGTTCAAGTCACCAAGTTCCTCTTTAACCGCTGCAAAGAGTTTGTAGTCAGGTCCTTTCACCCATTTACCAGGTGCTGCTGTTTCAGAACCAGCAGGAATTTCCCAGTAAGACTCAAATCCACGGAAGTGGTCGATACGAACGATGTCGTAAATTTTGAAGCTTTCACGCAAGCGTTCAATCCACCATTTGTAGCCGTCTTTGTCCATTGCTTCCCAGTCATAGATTGGGTTACCCCAAAGCTGACCAGTAGCAGAAAATTCATCTGGTGGGCATCCTGCGATGCAAGTCGCCTTACCGTTGACATCTGTCTTGAAGAGATGTGGATTTGCCCACATATCGCTTGAATCTTCCGCTACATAGATAGGCATATCTCCGACAATTTCGATGTGGTTGTCATTAGCATATGCTTTCAATTTCAACCATTGTTGGAAGAAAAGGTATTGGGTTACGCGGTGGTAAACAAGCTTGTCAGCTAATTTCTCACGGTAGCTTTCAAGAGTTGAAGCTTTACGAGCACGAGCATCTGCATCTGGCCATTCTGTCCAAGCAAGATTATCAAAATGCTCCTTGATTGCCATATACTCTGCAAATAGTTCAAGCCATGATTGATTTTCTTGAGCAAATTTTTCGAAGTCTTTGACATCTCCGACTTCAAGGAAACGTTTGACAGCTTTCTCTAGAAGTGGACGACGTGCATAGTAGATTTTAGCGTAGTCAACTTCAGTTGGGTTGCTACCAAAGTCCACACCTTCAAGATCACTTGCTTCCAACAAACCTTGCTCCACCAAAATATCAAGGTCGATAAAATGAGTGTTTCCAGCAAAGGCTGAGAATGATTGGTATGGAGAATCACCGTAACTAGTTGTTCCTAAAGGGAGGATTTGCCAGTAACGTTGCTTCGTGCGAACCAAGAAGTCAACGAAATCATAGGCGCTTTGACCAAATGATCCGATTCCGTATGCTCCTGGAAGTGATGAGATGTGCATCAACACACCGCTTTGACGTTTTTTCATATTAGCACCTCAAGTGTTTATATTGTTAATTATTTCAATTTTTGCGCAAACGTTTGCGCTAACTAAAGTATAACCCATTTTAAAAAGAAATGCAAGCGTTTGTAAAAAACTTTTTATTGTTTAATCTTTTTTGACAAACTTTCAAGTTACTATATTCTTATTTTTAACACCCTTTTAATCATCATCCTAATCATGCAAGCGTTTTCCTTCAATTGTTTTTGAATCAAAATTTACATGATTACATCTTTTTCTTCTATTATATAAACAATTTTAGGAATTAGCCAGTCACAAGCTTTTTAAATTTTTTCAAAAAATACTTGCAACCGTTTTCCGTTTGTGCTATAATATGGTCCATAAGGGAAAACGTTTGCGTTTCCTCGAAATTAAAATTTGTTATTCTTTAGGAGGAATACACTATGTCATCTAAATTCATGAAGAGCGCTGCTGTACTTGGTACTGCTACTCTTGCTAGCTTGCTTTTGGTAGCTTGCGGAAGCAAAACTGCTGATAAAGCTGCTGATACTAGCTCATCTGAAGCGAAAGAAATCACTTTCTACGTTGAAGAACAATACAAAGCCTTTGCTGAATCAGCTGCAAAAGCTTACGAAAAAGAAGCTGGTGTAAAAGTTAACATCAAAACAGGAGACCAAATGGGTGGGCTTGATAACCTTTCACTAGATAACCAATCTGGTAAAGCCCCTGATGTTATGATGGCACCATACGACCGTGTAGGTAGCCTTGGTACTGACGGACAACTTTCAGAAGTAACTTTGAGCGACGGTGCTAAAACAGACGATACTACTAAATCTCTTGTAACTGTTGGTGGAAAAGTTTACGGTGCTCCAGCCGTTATCGAATCACTTGTTATGTACTATAACAAAGATTTGGTTAAAGAAGCTCCAAAAACATTTGCTGACTTAGAAAATCTTGCTAAGGATAGCAAATACGCTTTTGCTGGTGAAGAAGGAAAAACAACTGCTTTCCTAGCTGACTGGACTAACTTCTACTACGCATACGGACTTCTTGCTGGTAACGGTGCTTACGTATTTGGTGATAACGGTAAAAATCCTAAAGATATCGGTCTTGCTAACGATGGTGCTATCGCAGGTATCGAATACGCTAAGACTTGGTACGACAAATGGCCTAAAGGTATGCAAGACACTGAAGGTGCTGGAAACTTGATCCAAACTCAATTCCAAGAAGGTAAAACTGCTGCGATCATCGACGGTCCTTGGAAAGCTCAAGCATTCAAAGATGCTAAAGTAAACTACGGTGTTGCAACTATCCCAACTCTTCCAAACGGTAAAACTACGCAGCCTTTGGTGGTGGTAAAGCTTGGATCATCCCATCAAGCACTAAGAACCTTGAAGGAGCTCAAAAATTCGTAGACTTCCTTGTTTCAACTGACCAACAAAAAGCATTCTACGATGCAACTAACGAAATCCCAGCTAACACTGAAGCTCGTACTTACGCTGAAGGTAAAAACGATGAGTTGACTACAGCTGTTATCAAACAGTTCAAGAACGCTCAACCAATGCCAAACATCTCTCAAATGTCAACAGTTTGGGACCCAGCTAAAACAATGCTCTTTGACGCTGTAAGCGGTAAGAAAGATGCTAAAACAGCTGCTAATGATGCTGTAACATTGATCAAAGAAACAATCCAACAAAAATTTGGTAACTAATTGATTGCTTCAAGGGGGATTATTTAAAGATCCCCCTTGATTTTTAGATATTTTGACAATGTTTCGACAGCCTTGCTGATTATCATCGAGCCCTGAGCTCGTATCTTATGAAAGGAGCACTCATGGAACAAGAACCAAAAAAGCAGCCTTGCTTTCATTGATTCCTGGGTTGGGACAAATCTACAACAAGCAAAAAGCTAAAGGTTTTATCTTCCTTGCTGTAACAGTAGCTTTTGTCCTCTATTTTATAGTACTTGCAGCACCAGAATTGAGCAACTTGATTACGCTCGGTGAAAAACCTGGCCGTGACAACTCTCTCTTTATGTTGATTCGTGGTGCATTTCACTCTATTTTTGTAATTGTTTATCTAGCCTTTTATATTCTCAATATTAAAGACGCTCACACTATTGCAAAACGTATCAATAATGGCATCCCTGTCCCATTGACGTTGAAGGATATGATTAAAGGTATCTATGAAAATGGATTCCCTTACTTACTCATCATTCCATCTTATGTTGCCATGACATTTGCGATTATCTTCCCGGTTATTGTAACCTTGATGATTGCCTTTACCAACTATGATTTCCAACATTTACCACCTAATAAATTGTTGGATTGGGTTGGATTGACTAACTTCACAAATATCTGGAGCTTGAGTACCTTCCGTTCAGCCTTCGGTTCTGTCCTTTCTTGGACTATTATCTGGGCTTTATCTGCATCTACTTTGCAAATCGTACTCGGAATCTTTACAGCTATTATCGCTAACCAACCATTCATTAAAGGGAAACGTATCTTTGGTGTTATCTTCCTTCTTCCTTGGGCAGTTCCAGCCTTCATCACTATCTTGACATTCTCAAACATGTTCAACGATAGTGTCGGAGCTATCAATACTCAAGTTATCCCTCTCTTTGCTAAGGTTCTTCCATTCCTCGACGGGGCACTTATTCCTTGGAAAACAGACCCTACTTGGACTAAAGTTGCCTTGATTATGATGCAAGGTTGGCTTGGATTCCCTTATATCTATGTCTTGACTCTCGGTATCCTACAGTCTATTCCAAACGACTTGTACGAAGCAGCTTATATCGATGGTGCAAACGCTTGGCAAAAATTCCGCAACATTACTTTCCCAATGATTTTGGCTGTTGCGGCACCTACTTTGATTAGCCAATACACCTTCAACTTCAACAACTTCTCTATCATGTACCTCTTCAATGGTGGTGGTCCTGGTAGTGTCGGTGGTGGAGCTGGTTCAACCGATATCTTGATTTCATGGATTTACCGTTTGACAACTGGTACAGCTCCACAATACTCTATGGCAGCTGCCGTTACCTTGATTATTTCAATCATTGTCATCTCTATTTCTATGATTGCATTCAAGAAACTACACGCATTTGATATGGAGGACGTCTAAGATGAATAACTCAATCAAACTCAAACGTAGACTGACTCAAACCCTCACTTACCTCTACTTGATCGGACTTTCAATCGTCATTATCTATCCTCTTTTAATCACGATTATGTCTGCCTTCAAGGCTGGTAACGTTGTGGCCTTTAAACTCGACGGCAATGTCAACTTTAGTCTTGATAACTTCAAAGGACTCTTTACAGAAACCTTGTACGGTACATGGTACCTTAATACTTTGATCATCGCTTTGGTCACTATGGTCGTTCAGACAAGTATTATCGTGCTTGCTGGTTATGCCTACAGCCGTTACAACTTCTTGGCTCGTAAGCAAAGTTTGGTCTTCTTCTTGATTATCCAAATGGTGCCAACAATGGCCGCTTTGACTGCCTTCTTCGTTATGGCCCTTATGTTAAATGCCCTTAACCATAGCTGGTTCCTCATCTTCCTCTACGTCGGTGGTGGTATCCCTATGAATGCTTGGTTGATGAAAGGTTACTTTGACACCGTGCCAATGTCTCTTGATGAGTCTGCAAAACTAGATGGTGCAGGACACTTCCGCCGCTTCTGGCAAATCGTTCTCCCTCTTGTTCGTCCAATGGTTGCGGTACAAGCACTTTGGGCCTTCATGGGACCTTTCGGAGACTATATCCTCTCTAGTTTCTTGCTTCGTGAAAAAGAATACTTTACAGTTGCCGTTGGTCTACAAACCTTCGTCAGCAATGCGAAGAACTTGAAGATTGCCTACTTCTCAGCAGGTGCTATCCTCATCGCTCTTCCAATCTGTACACTTTTCTTCTTCTTGCAAAAGAACTTCGTTTCAGGACTTACAAGCGGTGGCGACAAGGGGTAATATACCCCCGCCACCCTTTTTCATTTTTGAACTTGTACATCGATTGTCTGGTGAGAAACAAGAGCTTGCTGAGATTACCTTGTTAGTTAGTGGATGAATCATAACAAACATTCACTTTTACCAAGGATTCTACTACCCCCGCTTGAAATAAAAAACATTTCTCTATATAATACTCGTATAGAAAATGCCTATAGAAAGAGATTTATGTTACCATATCCGTTTTCTTATTTTAATAGTATTTGGGGATTCCGTAAGCCCCTCTCTCATCGTTTTGGTCTAAACTGGTTTCAACTGATTTTTACCAGTATTTTCTTGATTAGCTTGTCTATGGTCCCTATTGCCATCCAGAACAGTTCTCAAGAGACTTACCCTTTAGAAACTTTCATCGATGATGTCTACGCTCCGTTAACGGACGAAGTCGTTCAGGATCTAGCTAAGAATGCTCAGATTGTAGATGGTAAACTAAGCTATACTGGTTCGACTCCTCATCAAGCTTCTGTTCAAATTGGAGATACTTCTAGTTCAAGTTTCCCTGAGGAATTACTTCTTAGCTTTGAACCCGAGCAACTCGTCATCAGTAAGCAAGGAAAAGAACTAACCAGCATTCGCTATCACGCAATCACGACTGAAAGTTTCCAAAACAAGGAAAGCTTAACGCAGGCCATTTCTAAAGACTGGTACCAACAGAATCGTGTCTATATTAGCCTCTTTCTTGTGCTAGGTTCTAGTTTCCTCTTTGGACTTAATTTTTTCATTGTCGCTCTAGGTTCTAGCCTCTTGCTCTACTTTACGAAAAAATCACGTCTCTTCTCATTTAAAACCTATAAAGAGTGCTATCATTTCATCTTGAACTGTTTAGGATTACCAACTTTACTTGCCATGATTCTCGGTCTCTTGGGCCAAAATATGGCGACTTTGATTACTGTTCAAAATATTTTATTTGTTCTATACCTGGTCACTATCTTTTACAAAACGCATTTTCGTGATCCAGACTACCATAAGTAGGAGATTATTATGCCTGTTACGATTAAAGACGTGGCCAAGGCTGCAGGGGTTTCTCCCTCAACCGTAACCCGTGTTATTCAAAACAAATCAACCATTAGCGATGAGACAAAAAAAGAGTTCGCAAGGCAATGAAAGAACTCAACTACCATCCCAATCTCAATGCGCGAAGTTTAGTTAGTAGCTACACGCAAGTCATTGGTTTGGTTCTTCCAGACGACTCTGATGCTTTCTATCAAAACCCCTTCTTCCCTTCTGTTCTTAGAGGGATTGCACAAGTGGCTTCAGAAAACCATTATGCCATTCAAATCGCAACTGGGAAGGATGAAAAAGAGCGTTTAAATGCCATTTCACAAATGGTCTACGGAAAGCGTGTGGATGGGCTTATCTTCTTGTATGCCCAAGAGAACGACCCTCTGGTTAACATAGTCGTCGATGAGCAATTCCCTTTCCTCATCCTTGGAAAATCACTTTCGCCATTTATCCCACTCGTGGATAATGATAATGTACAAGCTGGCTATGATGCTACAGAATACTTTATCAAAAAAGGATGCAGTCGAATTGCCTTTATCGGAGGTACAAAGAAACTTTATGTTACCCAGGACCGTTTGACTGGATACGAACAAGCTCTCCAAGAACACAAACTATCCCTAGATAGTCATCGTACCTTTTTCGCTGATGAATTCCTTGAAGAAAAGGGCTATAATTTTAGCAAACAATTGTTCAATCACGACCCTCAGACTGATGCCATTATCACGACCGACAGCCTTTTGGCTGAAGGGGTTTGCAACTACCTTAGCGAACACAATCTCAACATTCCTGTTCTCAGCTTTGACTCTGTAAACCCAAGATTAAATCTAGCAGCTTACGTGGACATCAATAGTCTATCACTAGGTCGAACTTCGTTTGAAACCATTCTTCAAATCATCAATGATGTTAAAGAAAATCGTCAAATCTGTTATCGTCAAGTGATTGCACATGAAATCATCGAAAAATAAGAAAAACCAACTCTAAAGATTGAACTGCACCCCAAAAGTTAGACAGAAAAAATCTAACTTTTGGGGTCAGTACAGATAGAGTTGGGTTTTTTGTGTCTTCTGTTTATCTAGCTGACTAGTTTTCAACTTCGACAAATCGTCCTAGAATATGAACATTTTCAGATACAGATACAAAGGCTGTCGGATCAACTTGCTTCATAATCAGCTTAAAGTCATTGAATTCTGCACGAGTGATAACCGTAATTAAAACTGCCTTACGCTCATGGTTATAAGTTCCTTCAGCATCGTGAATCATGGTCGCACCACGATGTAATTTATTGTGAATTTTCTCAATAACTGCATCAGGATTGCTGGTTACAATCGTCGCCTGCATGCGTTTTTGTTTGGTGAAAACTGCATCTGTCACACGGCTTGAGACAAAGATGGTGATCATAGAATAGAGGGCATATTTCCAACCAAAGGTCAAGCCAGCAATCAGCATGATTGTCCCATTCACTAGGAAAGAGATACTTCCAACGTTACGACCTGTCTTCTTACGAATAGTAAGACTGACAATATCCGTTCCACCACTGGAAATGTTATGGCGTAAAGCAAAGCCGATTCCCAGTCCCATGACTACCCCACCAAAAAGAGCATTGATGATGGGATCCTCTGTCAAGACTACCACTGGCACAAATTGGATAAAGAGCGAGCTCATGGATACCGTGATAAAGGTAAATATCGTGAACTTATGCCCAATCTGGCGCCAAGCTAAAATCATGAGTGGTATATTGATACAATAGAAAGCTACAGAGATTGGAATGTGAAAATTAAACCAGTAGTTACTAAGGCTTGAGATAATCTGAGCTAAACCTGTTGCTCCACTTGAATAAACATGTCCTGGTTGGAAGAAGAAATTGACGGCTACTGCTGATAGAAAACCATACACCAGAGAAGCCGAAATTTTTTCATCGTATTTTTCTCGGGAGATACTTTGTAAGACACGCAAAATCTTCACCCGATAAGCAAAGCGACGCAGATAATGATACCACTTTTTAGTTAGTTTCGTTTGTTTCATCTTGTTCTACTTGTAGATTGAGTTCTTCTAGTTGTTTAAGAGCTACTGTTGATGGCGCTTGAGTCATTGGGTCAGTTGCTTTGTTGTTCTTAGGAAAGGCAATGACTTCACGGATGTTATCTTCGCCTGCTAAGAGCATTACAAAGCGGTCAAGTCCGATAGCCAAGCCACCGTGTGGTGGGAATCCATAGTCCATGGCTTCCAAAAGGAAACCAAACTGGTCATTGGCTTCTTCAGCTGAGAATCCAAGGGCCTTGAACATCCGTTCTTGGAGTTCTTTTTGGTTGATACGAAGGCTACCACCGCCAAGCTCATAACCGTTCAAGACGATGTCGTAGGCAATAGCACGAACCTTAGCCAAATCACCTTCAAGCTCATGCGCAGTTTCTGCTTGGGGAAGCGTAAATGGATGGTGAGCACTCATGTAACGGCCTTCTTCTTCAGACCATTCAAACATTGGCCAGTCAACTACCCAGAGGAAGTTAAATTTTCGTTATCAATCAAGCCAATCTCTTTGGCAATACGTCCACGAAGGGCCCCAAGTGTTGCATTGGCTACTTCAAGCGTGTCAGCCACAAAGAGAACCAAGTCTTTATCTTCAAGACCAAGCGCACTTGTTAAATCGCCTTGAATGCTAGTCAAGAATTTAGCAACTGGTCCGTTTAATTCACCGTCAACAACCTTAACCCAAGCAAGGCCTTTAGCACCGTACTGTTTGGCTACTTCTGTCATCTTGTCGATGTCTTTACGTGAGTAGTTGTCTGCTGCACCTTTGACCACAATGGCTTTAACAGCAGGTGCTTCTGAGAAGACTTTGAAATCTACATCCTTGACAAGATCTGTCAAGTCTTGAAGTAACATCTCAAAACGAGTATCAGGCTTGTCAGATCCATAAAGCGCCATGGCATCAGCATACTTCATACGAGGGAATGGCAGCGTTACTTCAATCCCTTTTGTTTCCTTCATCACGCGCGCAATCAAGCCTTCTGTGATGTCTTGGATTTCTTGCTCTGTAAGGAAAGAAGTTTCCAAGTCGACCTGGGTAAATTCAGGCTGACGGTCTCCACGCAAGTCTTCGTCACGGAAACATTTGACGATTTGGTAGTAACGGTCAAATCCCGCATTCATCAACAACTGTTTTGTAATCTGCGGACTTTGAGGAAGAGCGTAAAAATGCCCTTTATTGACACGAGAAGGCACCAAATAGTCACGCGCCCCTTCTGGTGTTGACTTAGAAAGGAATGGCGTTTCCACATCGATAAATTCCAACTCATCCAAGTAGTTGCGGATAGAATGTGTTACTTTGGCACGAAGTTTAAGGTTTTCCAACATCTCTGGACGACGAAGGTCAAGGTAACGGTAACGTAGACGCGTATCATCGTTTGCTTCAATGCCATCCTTGATTTCAAATGGTGTTGTTTTGGCTGTATTAAGCACAGTAAGAGCTGTTACATTCAGTTCAACCGCTCCAGTTGCCAATTTATCATTTGCCTGCTCACGTGCTGCAACTTGTCCAGTCACCTCGATGACGTATTCACTACGAAGGCTTTCAGCTGTTGCTATCACCTCTGCCGATACTTTTTCAGGGTTGATAACCAACTGCATAATCCCTTCACGGTCACGAAGGTCGATAAAGATCAAGCCACCCAGGTCACGACGACGGGCAACCCAACCCTTCAAGGTAATTTCTTGTCCGATGTGTTCCTCACGAACACGACCAGCATACATACTGCGTTTCATTTCTTCTCTCCTCTTGTATTCTGTTACTATTTTACCATAAAAGCGCAGGCTCTTCATGAAAATCATCAGAAAAGTTGAGAGTTTCCTGCGATAAATGAAAAAATCCAGCAAAGTCTTTCGCTGGATTTGGTATTTCTTTATTTTTTCGCTTTTCAGCAATCTCCGCTGCCTTTTTAGGGAGAACAATCTCCGTTGCATAGGCTGTCGCAAATCGCATAATACCTGCAATTGGTGCAAAGATAACTGCTAGATGATTATAAAAGAAATCCCCTTTAAAAGCATAGGCAAGCGCTCCAATAATAAGGAAGAGAACAACTGCCTGAATCACTGCTAATAATATCACTCGTTTCATGACTTCCTCCTGAGTCTATTATAGCATGATAATCATTAAAAATCCGATTAAATTATTCAAGGCATGTAGAGCTATACTATAGGCCAGACCACCCTTGCTGATGTAAGCCAGTCCCAAGCTAAAGCCGAGTGAAGCATAGACCAGGAACTGTTGAGGAGTCCCAGGGAAATGAACAAGTGCAAAAATGATGGTGCTTACAAGAAGAAAGAGAACTGTCTGCTTGACGTTATCTTGTTGAGGAAAGACATAGCGAGCTAACATTCCTCTAAAGGTCAATTCTTCTGTAAGAGGCGCAAAGACCACTATCATAAAGAAAGAGAAAAGAGGTTGATTATGAGTCATTTGTTCTAACATCTGTTGATTGACTGATGGATCATTTGGTAAGAAATTTTGTGCTGCTATGACAAGAACCAATACCAAGGCAGGCAACCAGATGTATTTGTTAAGGGCTGTTTTTTCAATCGTAACGGTTCCTGTCTTATACCACTTGTAAGTAACGAAAGTGAAAATTCCTGCCAATAAGACATAAATTGGGACAGCAACATATTCAGGCACACCCATTTTCATAGCCACTAAACCTACGCCCTGAATAAAACTATAGATCATAATAAATGATAAGAAAGTAAGGCTATACCAGCCAATGTTTTTAAGTGTTTTCATAATATTCTCCTATTTGAAATAACGTTTTGTTTTGCGCAATTGTGCCACATTCATGTACATATGGATGACAACTGCCACGAGTAGAGCCACCAACTGTACTTGTCCCAATACCACAGATAAAACTACTAAGACAACATAGATACCAGGAATGAGGAGCTGATTAACCTTGAACAAGATCAAGTAAGCTTCTTCCATCTCAGCCTGTTTTTCTCCCTCATCATAAGTATCGAGATAGTCCAAAACTTCCTTGGGAGTCGCCGTAATAGAAAGTTTGTAGTTACGAATCTTGCTGGTGATTTTGAGACAGTAAACACCCGACCAGATACCTACAACCAGCAAAAGTAAGGATGTTGCTGATAGACCTAAACCTCCCAAACCTAAAAGTAGACAGGATAGCATACAAATTTGGCAAACATTCCAAGCTACTGAAGCATAATCTAAGAAGCGATACGTGACAAGGTAGTCTTGTTCGTTTTCTTCGTCCTCCTCTTCTCTTTGATAACTCTGATAGGCCTGATGGCTTTTTCTAGTGAAATAAAAAGTTAGAATCACCGTAAGCATCCCTAAACCAAGAAAGAATGATTTCAATGCAACGACTACTTGAGCTTGAGTGATGCCTAAAGGATTAAGATCAAGGAAACCAGCAAATATTCCTAATAAAGCACTTGCAAGAAAAATCTTCAGTGCAAAAATGATATGTTTCTTTTCCATATTTCAACCTCTTTCTAAAACAAGCCAGACAACCATTGACCAAAGGCTTTACCTGATTCAAAAATAGCTGTCAGGCCATCTGCTCCAAGCGTTACCAAAAGCAAACAAACAACAAGTACGAGAACAGCTTGGTTTCTTGCTTTCTTCGCTCCATATCCCAAGGGTTCATTGCCAAGCCAACCTGCTAGATAAGCATAGGCTGTAACTGTTATAATCCCAATCTCCGTCGAAGGGAGAAACAAGAAGACTGTCACCAAACGAACAATGTCGGCTTGAATGTTAAAATAATTTCCTAAACCTGCACAAACACCGGCAAGTTCTTTGTTCTCAGTATCGACTTGAAAACCTGCTAAAAACTCTTTCATAACTTTTCTCCTTTTAGGATCTCTTTAAACTTTATCTTTTTCTCTACCCATCTAAAGACTAATAGTAAAACTATGTTAATCCAGAAAAGGTATTTACTTTCAACAATTGTAAACCAACCAAATAGGCTTCCAATCATAGCCAAAAGATTTACGATAAACACAACTATAGATAGATAATAAATCACTTTATACTTGTTCATCACTCGTCCTCCTCTAAGCGGAAGACTGACTCGACTGGCTCATGGAATATCTGAGCAATCTTTAGGGCAATGACGATGGATGGGGTATACTCATCCCGCTCAAGCAAGCTGATGGTTTGCCTGGACACGCCAGCTAGTTTGGCCAGCTCTGTTTGATTCAGGCCATCGCGAGCCCGAAGCTCTTTTAGACGATTTTTCAGCATGTCTTTTTTCTCCTTTGTTCTTATCTTGATTTTATTGTAACATATCTTTTTATTTTTGACAAGCATATTTGTCAAAAAAGTTTAAGATTTTTGTCAATTTGCAAAAGAAAAAGGTCAGGAATAAATCCTGACCTTAAAATTTGTAAAGCACTGTAAATAAAAATCCCCTGGTAACAAGCTGCTACTGCTAGTTACTAGGGAATATTTTCTAAACAAGAGATTCTTCTTGCTCTTTATATTTTAGTCGTGCAAAATAAAGGATAATGACACTAATAATTGTTATTACAGTACCAATAAATCTGCCCTTTTGCGAGAAGACAAATTCGACTTTATGTTGTCCAGAAGTAATTGGGAAAGACAGGAAACTTTTCCAAACTTTTGAAGTTGGAACATCCTTTCCGTCCACTTTCACTTTCCAACTTTCGCTATACGGAATCGAAGTCATCATAAATTTACTATCATCTGTGATATTAACAGAACCAACGATATGAGTATTTGAGAACTTCTCAACTTGTAAACCTTGAGCCTTTCTCTTTTCTAATACCTTTTGAATTTGGTTAACATCTGCACGATAAACTCCTACTTGAGAAAGATCCACCTTGTCTGTTTTAAAGCGAAACTCTAGGACAGTTTCTTTCCCTGCTGCATTATCAGCAATCTGCCAAAGTTGACGCTGCGTACTTTTCTTAGAATGAGTAAACCATTTACCGTTTAACAATACTGAATATTCTTTTTCCGAATTAAGAGAAGCTGGTACAAAAAAGTAATAAGTCAAATCCGTTTGAGGAGTAATGTGGTAACGAACTATTGCTTCCTTAGTCGAATCCTCACGTTTATAGATTGCTGTACCTTTTTCTTTATTCACATCTTCTACGACTAGATTCTCAGTTTCGACATCTCCATAAGCCAAAGGCTTGAAGTACTCAACATAGTTTTCTTGATCCTTTTGAGCTCCCTCCATCGAGTTAAGAATGATATCTTGATTTTTTACAGCATTATTGACCCCAAAGTTGATATTCTTAACCAAAGCATTTGTTCCAAAGGCTAACGGGAAAGAATTTGGATTTTCATACACAACATACCTTTCGTCTTCATATACCTTCTCAGTAAAATAACGGTGCATATCAAATCGACTCGCAAAACGGCTAAAATACATTCTTTCAGGATGAGCATCTTTTCTTTTTGATCAATATCTTTGATATCCATGTAATAACGGATACCATATAGCGCATCAGTCAACGGAGTCCCGTTTTCGTATTCAGTTGCCGCATTGATTCCTTGATCTCCCATATAAGCAAATTGGTCCATAGTTGTTCGCTCTAAACTTGAACTAAATGTACTCAACCCTGGGTATCCAATAAGAGATGGAGTTGTTCGTGAATAACTAAATGTTCTAGCAATACGGTAGAAAGGTTGATCTGCATTTTCTTGAACACTATCTGTCACACGTTTAACAGAAACTGTTGCATCCACAAACTTGTCAACATCTGCGTAACCCAAAGTCACCTGTGAAAGATAGGCATTGTAACCAAGCTCAAAAATAGTCAATGCTGATAACAAAAGAACTGATAAACGACTTATTCTTGGACGCAATAAAGCAAGTACAGCTAGATAAATAATTAGAGTCAGAATTACTCGTGAGAAGAGATAGCCTGTTTGGAGCAATCCAACTAGAACAATAATAATACCCGTTGCAGTGAGCAATATCATTTTCTTTTCTCTAGTTGTTTTGAAAGAGCGATCCCAGTATAGATAAGATCCCGCAACTATTCCAGTTATCAAAAGTACTATAAATATAACAAAATGATTTGAGATAAACTTAGTCAAGACTTCAGGTTGTGTTTTTGGCAAATAGGTAAAGTCTTTTGTATAGAGATAAATTGCTGATAATGCTAACACTGCAACTGACAACAATTTCCCCTGTCGTGAAATTTCAATTTTCTCTTTCAAAACTTGGTAAGCTAGAATTAACATAAAGAAGGAGAAAATCCATGAAAAGCGGAAGAAGAATCCAGCTGGATTTTGCCCCATATGCCAGATCTTGCTGACGAATTCATTCACAAAGGAAGTGAAAAAGATAAGAGTAACTACTCCAGCAGCAATTTTTCTTTCTTTGAGCATCTTTTTTGATGTAAAGAACATGATGAAGCCAATAAATCCAAGAGCTCCAATATAGATGTTTGGTAAATTTGGACCAGCAGACCAACCTGACGCGTTATCAAATCCTCCGATAGATAGTTTTGACAAAATATCTAGAGGATTGATTTGAAAAGCAAAGGAGAATGTCATCGCATTAGCCACTTGTCCCTTACTTTCAAGTAAGTTAAAGAATACTGGAATCAAAATAATTGAAGCCATTGCTACCCCAAGGATAGAGTAGATAAGAAACTTCCATAAAGGTTGAAAATAATGTTTTAGTTTTTGTTTCCATCCTCCCTCGATTGCAAGACGAGGAGAAACATAGTAGCAGGCATATAAGATGACAAAAATCGAAATCATATAGCCCATGTAAAATTGGAGCAATACCGTTAAACCTAACACAAAAGCATAGGGATATGGGGCTTCACCATCCAATAATTGCTCCAAATATACGATAACGAGAGGAAGCATAATCATTGCATCATAAAAAATGACATTCATTTGATAAGATACCAGCATCCCCGAAAGAGCATAAGCAGTAGCAAACAAAGGTATCATCCAACGCTTAGACTCCGCCCCTTTATAACGTCTAATCAGCAAGTGTGCTAGAGAAAGCCCAATTGCTCCATATCTTAGCCAAATGGTTAAAAAGACAGCTAAACCATAGTGTTTAAAGGGGATAAGAATATAAAAATATTAAAGGGACTCATCAAGTAATAAGCAAGAATCCCTATCATATCTCCACCAAGTGATTTGGTAAAGGAATAAGTTAGGCTACTTAGATTACCAGTAAGCACCGCATTCTTAAGCAGGCCAAAAAAGCTGATATATTGTTGACCAAAGTCAACCGCCATCAGACTCTTATTCCCAAACGGATAGCTGCCCATGAAGAACCAGACAACTAACATGATTGTCATCGGTAGTAAAGCACTTAGCGCATAAAGAACACCTTTGGGATATTTTTCATTTAATTCTCTCCAACGCATTAACCAATTTTCCATTATTGATTTCTCCTAAATGATCTTAACCAATTTTATCTTTTTCAGCTTGTACAATATTACTTTTAGCCACAATAAAGTGAGGACGGTTCTTCACTTCATAATAAATTTTTCCAATATACTCTCCGAGTATTCCAATAAAGATCAACTGGACACTACTAAAAAGAACAATGGCGGCTATTGTTGTAAAGTAACCACTTGTATATTGAGAAGCAAAGATAACTTTAAAAAATTCAAAAATTATATAAAAAAGAGAAAGGACCATACTAATAATTCCAAATTGAATACAAATTCTTAATGGGCGATCATTAAACGAAATGATTCCTTGAACAGCATAGTTCATAGATTTCTTAAAGCCAAACTTGCTCTTTCCTGCCTGACGAACTTCATTTTTATAAGAAATAACCTTTTCTTTGAAACCAATCCACTCGTAGAGTCCTTTATTAAAACGATTATACTCAGGTAACGATACAAATACATCCACCGCTCTCCTACTCAATAAACGTAACTCAGATTTTCCATCTGTCAATTTGACGTCCATAGAGTGGTTCGAGAATTTATAAAAACTACGAGCAAAGAAGCTTCCTAGGAAAGACTCCCCTTCTCGACTTCTCTGACCACTGACGATATCGTAACCCTCTTTATATGCTTCTACAAAGAGAGGGATTAGGTACGGCGGATGTTGCAAATCTCCATCCATCACCATGACTGCATCACCAGTAGCATATTTAAAACCAGCAAGAATTCCACTCTCGCGTCCAAAGTTTCTACTAAAGCTGATATACTTGACCCGTGGATGTTCATTTGCTATAGCATCGATTAGCTCTAGAGTGCTATCGCTGCTCCCGTCATCTACATAAAGAATTTCATAATCAGATAGCTCTTCTGATTCTAGCATACTATCTAATTTTTCAGAAATTGCTTTATGTGTTTGAGCTAGAACTAATTCTTCGTTTAAAAGTGTAATAAGAATTGATAATTTCATCTAAATGCTCCATATACTATTTACTTTTAAAAAGAGAGAACCTTGCTCTCTCCTCTTTAAAGACACTTAACTATTACTTGTTAGAATATTTACGTTTCAATACAACGGTACCTGATAAGATAACTATTCCTGAAAATACCCAGCCAGTTCCCATAGCTTCCCCAGTTTTAGGAAGTGCTGGTTTTTCCTCTGTAGTCGTTGTTCCTGGAACATCTGGTTTTGAGGTTGTCGTAGTCGTTGGCACTTCTGTTGTCTCAGAAGTTGATCCTGTAGTTACCTCAGTTGTTGCTTCTGTTGTTGAAGTGGTCGTCGGCCCTTCTGTTGTTGTAGTTGTTGAAGTGGTTGTTGGCTCTTCTGTCGTTGTAGTTGTGGTTGTGGTTGTCTTATCTCCACTACCCGAACCTGAACCTGTTTCTAAACGCGTCAATGCATTGACTGAACGAGATTTTTGGAAGTTACTTGCTGACCATTCCAAAACATTGGCAACTTTAGTACCTTTTGGAAGCGCTGAAGTCAATTCTGTTGTGTACTCAATGTACATTGCCCAGTTCCAGTTATCACCAAAGTTAATGGTGAACCCTGTGATTTTACCGTCTGCATTTCGAGTAAATTCAGCTTTTTTGCCAAAATTATCGATTGGTTCCAGTTTAAGAAGTGCTGCTTCATTTGGAATTTTCTCTGGTTGCGTTGCATAACGAACTGCACGGAAAGAGCTTTCCACCAAGACTTGTCCACTATCGCTAAAATCATCTTTAATGACCATGTTGTTCAATTTATCCTGAACAGCATTCAAAACAACACGCCACTTGATTCGGTTAGGATTTTCTGAATCTTGGTAACCATATTTCATTTCATAATCACCAGCTTCACCGTCTGTTTTATCGAAATTGAGTGTATATTTTTCTGTCCCAAATTGGAATGTATATTTACCTGATTCTGGTAAGTTCATTACATTTGGACGAACAGAATATTTCAAAAACATTACCTTATCTTTGTAATTCTTAGAGAAATAATCTGTAAATGTAATCGTTACTTTTTGAGTACTTGGATCTGTCACTGCTTTTCCAATCACTTCACCACTACTATGTGTAATTGGAAACTCTAGTTTAGTAATCAAGCCCAACTCTTTAGGAAGGTCAAACACCAGTACATCGCCTTCGTTAATTTGTTGAGCGTCAGGGAAAGAAATGGTATTGGTTGCCTCCAAAACTTTACCTGTACTAACTTGAGTTTCATCTGTCAGTGGTTGACCGTCAACAGTAATTGTTGTTTTATTTGTATAGTCTGTAACACCAGCTGCAAATACTGTTGTCAGTACTGTCAAAGACAACACGATTATACCTAAAAATGTAAACATACGTATCGCGTTCTTTTGTAAATGATTCATAATGACTCCTCTTTATTAATCATATACATAATAGCATTTTTTGTATTCGTTTACAAGTTTTTTCTTATTTTCCCTTCTATCCTATCAAATGTTCAGCTTTTCTGAGCCGTTTTTTGCAATAATTGATTTTAACGGTCGTCTTTTTTTTGAATAAAAAACAGAAATCAATCCCTGGCTCATTACTTTACTATTAAAATCCTAATTTTTCAAATACTTCTGAGAAGTTTTTGCTAATAGTTTCAAGTGAAACTTGAACTTCTTCTCGAGTTTGGTTGTTCTTAACCTTGACTTGTCCACTTTCGACTTCGCTCTCTCCAAGAGTGATGAGGACCTTAGCTCCAAAAACATCTGCTGATTTAAACTGAGCTTTAAGTTTACGATTGAGGTAATCACGCTCTGCTTTGAAACCTTGCTGGCGAAGAGCTTGTACCAACTCTAGAGCCTTGATATTTGCTCCTTCACCAAGAACAGCAATATAAACGTCTAGGGCGTTTTCGATAGGGAGAGCTACACCTTGCTTTTCAAGGACCAACAGAAGACGCTCTACACCAAGCCCAAAACCAAATCCAGCAGTTTCAGGACCGCCAAAGTAGGCAACCAAGCCATCGTAGCGACCACCTGCACAGACTGTTAATTCATTGCCTTCAATCTCTGTGATAAACTCAAAAATCGTGTGGTTGTAGTAGTCCAAACCACGCACCATGTTGGTATCGATGATATAGTCTACTCCAAGATTTTTCAACATTTGACGAACAGCATCAAAGTGAGCTTGGCTTTCTGCATCCAGGTAGTCCAAGATAGATGGTGCATTCTCCACAGCTACCTTATCTTCTTTTTCCTTAGAGTCCAAGACACGAAGAGGATTTTCTTCCAAACGACGTTGGCTATCCTTAGACAAGCTATCTTTCATAGGTGTCAAGTAGTCAATTAAGGCTTGGCGATAAGCCGAACGACTGTCAGGATTTCCAAGAGTGTTAAGATGTAGTTTGACCCCTTGAACACCGATTGCTTTCAAGAAGTGGGCTGCCATAGCGATTGTTTCCACATCTGTCGCTGGATTGCTAGAACCAAAGCACTCCACACCGATCTGGTGGAATTGGCGCAAACGGCCTGCTTGTGGGCGCTCATAGCGGAACATTGGACCCATGTAGTAGAACTTGCTTGGCTTTTGCACTTCTGGTGCGAAGAGTTTGTTTTCCACATAAGAACGAACGACTGGAGCAGTTCCTTCAGGACGAAGGGTAATATGGCGATCGCCCTTGTCGTAAAAGTCGTACATTTCCTTAGTCACGATATCAGTTGTATCTCCAACGGAACGACTAATGACTTCGTAGTGTTCAAAAATAGGGGTACGCACTTCTGCGTAGTTGTAGCGTTTGAAGATTTCACGCGCAAAGCCTTCAACGTACTGCCACTTGGCAGATTCAGCAGGTAAAATATCCTGCGTTCCTTTTGGTTTTTGTAATTTCATAGGGAATCCTCTTTCTAACTTAATAGTCCTATTTTACCATAAATGAGGGGATTGGGACAGTCAGAGGAGTAAAGAAATAGCTTTAGTCTATTCCCCTTTCATCTAGTTTCCAGACAAATAGCAAATATCGGCCAGCATTTACAATCTGCCACAAGCATGGTACAATGAAAAACATCAGATATACGAAGGAGAATTTATGAAAAAGAATATCTTGACAACTCTTGTAGCTGCCCTTGTCTACTTTCTCTGTATCGGAGTGGGAGTTCTACTAGGAAACCTTGTAGACCATACTGGAAACATGTTTTATGCTCCTGCCTGTTCTGCTCTTGTGGGTGGTAGCGTCTATATGATCCTTTTAGCAAAAGTACCTCGTTTTGGAGCGATTACAACGATTGGGCTCGTTATCTCTCTCTTTTTCCTCGGGAGCAAGCATGGTGCTGGTGCCTTTCTACCAGGGATTATCTGCGGGCTTGCAGCAGATGGCATCGCTTATCTAGGTCACTACAAAGATAAAGCCAAAAACCTTCTTTCCTTCCTAGTATTTGCATTTGGTACTACTGGTCCAATCCTACTTATGTGGTTAACTCCTCAAACTTACATAGCCACTCTAGTAGCTCGCGGAAAATCTCAGGACTATATTGACCGCATCATGGTCGCACCAAACCCTACTACCATCCTTCTCTTTGTAGCAAGTGTCCTAATTGGTGCTTTGCTTGGTGCCCTGATTGGACAAGCGCTGAGTAAGAAGTTGGCGTATAAAAGTTAAATAATAAAAAAGAGCCATCTGGCTCTTTTTTTATTTATGACTCAATTTCTGGGTCAAAAAGTCTCCCAAGAATTGAATCGTAAAGATAATCAAGATAATGATGAGTGTCGCAAGAATAGTCACATCATGATTGTAGCGGTTAAATCCATAAGCAATCGCTACGTTACCGATACCCCCAGCTCCAACTGCTCCCGCCATAGCTGTTTCACCGACTAGTGAAATCAAGGTTACAGTCGTCACGCGGATCAAATCTGGAAGTCCTTCTGATAGGTAAACTCCTACGATATCCCAGAATGTCGCTCCGCTCGCTTGAGCCGCTTCAATGACACCACTATCTAGCTCAGCCAAGACAACCTGCACCTGACGAGCAAAGAAGGCAAAGACTGCAAAAGATAGGGGTACGATAGCCGCATTTGGACCAATGCTTGTTCCTACGATTAGGTGTGAGAATGGTGATAAGACAGCCAAGAGAATGATAAATGGTACCGCACGGAAAATAGAGGTAATCTTATCCAAAATCCAGAAAACAACTTTATTTTCCAAGACACCACCTGGAGCTGTCAAGACAAGGAAAAGCCCTGCAACCAGTCCTAGGAAACCTCCGATGATAAAGGAAAGAACCGTCATATAAAGGGTCAAGTAGATTGCTGTTCCCCAGCCCGCCTGGCCAGACCAACCCATCTTATAGACGTTTGGTAAGTATGCTTTAATCAACTCTGCCATCTTACTGTCCTCCCTTCAACACTTTTAGTTGCACACCAGCCTGATGGATAGCTTCTTGAGCGCTTGCCAGTGCTTCTTTTTCTCCAGACAAAACAACCACAAGCTCACCTACAGGAGTACCATCCAAAATTTCAATATTCCCATAGAGAATATTGGCTGTAACTTGGTAGTGTTTGTACAATTCATTCAGAAGTGGCTCATCTGTAGAAGCTCCTGCATACTTGAGTTGTACCAAAATGCTGTTTTCTGATAAGTGCTCTACAATTTCTTGTTTCTCAATCTTAACCATAGCTTCATCGATACCTGTCGCAGTTGAGATAAAGTCCTGAGTTAATGGTTGCTTAGGATTTGAGAAGATTTCAAGAACGCTACCTTCTTCAATCAAACGACCATCCTGCATCACTGCTACACGGTTAGCAATGTCTTTGACAATCTGCATCTCGTGTGTAATCAAGACAATGGTCAAACCTAATTTACGGTTCAATTCTTGCAAAAGAGACAAGATTTGTTTGGTCGTCTTTGGATCAAGAGCTGATGTTGACTCATCTGAAATCAAAATTTTCGGATCATTGGCCAAAGCACGCGCAATAGCCACACGTTGTTTTTGTCCCCCAGATAGTTGAGACGGATAGTTTTCGGCACGATCCGAAAGACCAACTAAGTCAAGCAGTTTAGCTACTTTAGCCTTCTTTTCTTCCTTGCTGAGACCAGAGTGTTTGAGGGCAAAGGCTACGTTTTCCTCTGCTGTTTTTTGACTCATAAGGTTAAAGTGTTGGAAAATCATCCCAATATCTTGACGTTTGCGACGTAATTGCTCCGCAGTTAAGGTAACCTTGTTATCAAAAATCACATCATCATCAATAGTAATTCTACCTGCAGATGGTTTTTGCAAAAGATTAATCACACGAACCAGGGTTGATTTTCCTGCTCCAGAATATCCAACGATTCCGTAGATATCTCCTTCTTGGATATGAATGGTCACATCCTTAACCGCTGTAATGGTTCTTTTATTTTGGTGAAAAGTCACATCGATTTGATCTAACTTAATAATATCTCTACTCATAGCTTCTAATCAGCTCCTCTACTAATTCGATATGGGTGTAATAATCGGCGATTCGCACATTTTCATCTCCACCGTGATCTCGGCTATTAGCATTTCCAAGACCAAAGGCAACCATGGGTACTTCTAAGGCATCAAAGACCGTATGCATAGGTCCTGTCCCAGCTGTAGTCGGCAAGACTGATACGCCCTGTGGATAGAATTTCTTGGCTAGCTCAATAACATTGAGAATGGCTGGAGCGCTCATGTCACTTCGATAGCTCATTTCACCCAAAGTATAGTACAATTCTACCTTATCAAAGCCGTTTTTGTCTAGTTGTTTTCGGATTTTCTCCAAAACATCCTGTGGTTCAAGCCCTGGAACCAAACGGACTTCTAGCTTGGCACTAGCCTCTGCTGGCAAAATCGTTTTAACTCCTTGACCTTGATAACCAGACTGAATTCCTTCGATATTGAGCGCTGGTTCAAAGAAGAAACGTTTTAGAAAGGCTGTACGTTCCTCTTGTAACAGTGGCAATTCCAAGCCATAAATCTGACTGATTTCCTCTGGATTGCGTTGAGCATAGGTTTCAACCAAGGCCAACTCTCGTTCATTAGGCTCTTGAACATCATCGTACAAACCTTCTACCAAGATACGCCCATCCGCAGCTCGTAAACTGGTCAAGGCTTGAATGAGGTACCAAGGAGCTGACTCAACAATGCCGCCATAACTAGAGTGGATATCCACATCGGCACTCTTAACCTTGGCATCAAAGGTTACAATTCCCTTGTTTCCACCAGAGATTTCTAACTGTTCCAAGGCATTCTTTGTTCCTTGTTCCCAGACTAATAAATCTGCACCTCGGAGTTTGTCCGCATGTTTTTCTAAATATTTATCCAAATCCACAGAGGCCGATTCCTCTGCCCCTTCCATGATGAAGCTGATATTGACTGGAAGATCATCATGATGTTGCATGTATTTTCTCAGAGCGCTCAAGCGAGCAGTGATATGCCCCTTGTCATCATCAACCCCGCGTCCATACATAATGCCATCACGCACAGAAAGCGTAAATGGTTCCTCGGTCCAAACTTGATCACCATCTGCTGGTACTGTGTCATAGTGGTTGTAGAAAATGATAGTCTTGGCATTTGGTCGTGAACTTTTGAAATGTGCCATGACAAAAGGCGCCGTATAGCTCTCGTCAATCTCAACTTCTGCGCCTACACGTTTAAAAATCTCACCTAGATAACGAGCCACCTCTTTTAGGCCAACTTGCTGAGCAAAAACTGATTTTTTAGAAATCAAGGTACGCAAAACTTCAAAGTAATGTTGCGCTACATGATCCTTTTCAAACTTTTCAATTTGTTCTTGAGGGCTAGGAAAAACCATCTTCTCTCTACCTTTCTACTAGGACTTGTATCTTTGGAATCAATACAAGTGGATTTCATTTGCTTGAGGCTCTATATAAAAGCAAGAGGTGGAAAAAATCTCTCCCACCTCCCTGTGTTTATTACCAAACTGGTTGATCTAAGCCATCTGAAGTTTCTTCGATAACTTTTTTCACTTCATCAGTGTGGTAAGCTGCGATAATTTTCTTGATTGCATCAGCTTTAGGTGATGTTTCCCAATCGCTTTTCGCTACAATGATGTTGTACCATTGTTTTGAGTTTTCGTCAGCTTGCTCTTTAAAGAGTGCTTTCTTGTAGTCCAATTTTGCTTCTGTAACAAAAGTGTTGTTTACAACAGCTGCATCAACTGATATCAATGAACGAGCTGTTTGACTTGCGTCCAATTCAGTAATTTTCAAGTTCTTTGGATTTTCTTTGATATTTGCAACTGTAGCAAGTTCTGTTCCTGAAACATCCAATTTAATTAGACCAGCTGATTGAAGAAGGTAAAGAGCACGACTTTCGTTAGTAGCATCGTTTGGTACTGCGATTTCACCGTTATCTGGGATTTCTTCCACTTTAGTGTACTTGTTTTCTTCTCCGTTTTTACCTGAGTAAAGGCGGATTGGTGAGATATAAGTATCTGCAATCGCTACAAGATCTTTTCCGTTTTCTTTGTTCCAGTTGTTCAAGAAGTTGTAGTGTTGGAAAGCGTTCAAGTCTACTTCACCATCAGCAGTTGCCTTGTTTGGTTGTGAGTAGTCTGTAAACTCTGTGAATTCCAATTTAATGCCGTCTTTTTCGACCAATTCTTGGACTTTATCCCAACGTGCTTCTTCTGATCCACTACGGTTAACAGTCGCAATTTTAACTGTAGTTGCATTGTCTGCTTTCTTGTCTGAATTTCCGCAAGCTGCAAGTGTAAGGCCTGCTACTGTAGCGATAGCTGCTACGCCTAACCATTTTTTGATTTTCATGATTCGTTCTCCTTTAAAAATAATACCGTAATAGTATCTCATACTTTAATTGATTTAGCAAATTGTTTTTATATAGGTAATCCTATAGTTTAAAACTATATATTTGAAGATAGGCTTCAATAAAGATTATTTCCTTTAATGCCTAACAAAAAGCTAACTAGTCATAGACTAATTAGCTTTTCAACATTATTTACCTTGTCTTCTACGTCTTGTAATCATGCCTGCCAATCCAAGACTTGCAAGCAATCCATATCCACCATATAAGGCCATTTGACGCTCTACACGTGAGTTGGTTCCTGTATTAGGCAACTCTTTGCCTGCAGGTTTTTGAACTGTCTTCTCAGCTCCTGGGCTTTGAGGTTTCGCAACTGCTTGTTCTAGTGTACGAATATCAAGTTCTGGAAGATTTTCTTGAACCGGAGAATCTTTTGGTAAACCAATCAACACCCCATTTTTTTCAAAGACTTTCAACATGTTTTCAGCTTCAAGTTCAGCCAATAAACCTTGTAGTTTAGCTTTGGCTTCTGCTAACGCAAGTTGAGCAAATTTCAATTCAAGATCTGTTTGCTCAGCAACTTTATGAGCAGCTGCTTTCTCAGCTTCTGCTTGTTTCAAAGTTGCTTCCAAATTCGCTGTTTGTCCCTTCAATGACAAAGCTTCTGTACGTTTAGCCTCTGCTTTGTTAACGACCGCAGTCAACTCTGCTACCTTAGCTTGCAAGGCTTTTAGGGTTTGACTTGCCTTGTCCGCTGCTTGTGCTTTTTCAGCCGCTAATTTAGATTTCGCTTGCGCATCCGCTGTCAGAGATACCAAATCAGATTTAGCTTGTTCTAGAGCTTGTTTAACTTGTTTACGAGCAAGTTCAACATTGCTTGCTTGTTTATTTATCTCATCCAAATGTGCCACTAAATCTGCTTTTTTATTTTCAGCAGCTACTTTTTTAGCATCTTTATCAGCTTTCTCTGCTTGTAATGATGCAAGTGCAGCCTTAATGTCAGCAGATTTGTCAATAACTGTTTTTTCTACATACACAAAGTGATGTTCTGGTAAGAACTTCATCCGTTGACCATAGAATGTCGGATGTAAAGGATCGTCTTGTTTAAAGTTGTTATAGTTAGACCAGAATTCACTCGAGTCTCCACCTTTCACAAATGCATTCCCCGCAAATGTATGATAAATCTTGTTAGGATCTTTCCCCTCGATAGTTCCTTGGGCTAATGCACCTTTCCCTCCAACAGATGCAAGAAGGACTTTACGGTGTCCATAGTCTATTCCTTTTATATTATTAAAGTCTGCATACCAACCTAAGAGTGATTGATAAGCAAACTGTTTATAACTCATGATCTGATCGAAATTATAAATCGTTTGTCCGTTTTTAACTTCCACAAGGTTTGGTCCACCATCTGTTCCAGGAATTGCATAATTCATTCCAATATTTTCTACACGAACATCTTCTCCTTCTGGATGTGATAAATTGGTATCATGGCTTAAAACCCCAGTGGTAGCCATTTCATTTGAACGTTCCTCTGCATGTTTGAGGTAGGCTTCATCTAAAGCAAAGTCTTTAGTAACACCATTAGCGTGACGAAGTTCATTTAGCAACTCCATGAAGGCCTCTGTTAATTTATGATTATCCACAACAAATTTAAAGGTTGGTCTAGTTTTATATTTATGGTTGACTTCATCATATGGGTTTGCATTATAATCAGCCAGCGCCTTAGTGAAGCGTTTCATTTCTTCGGTTGCTTCAATTTCGACTTCACGAACACCTTGGAAGGCAACATTCTCCATCAAAGGTTTCCCTGAGGCGGGGTCTTTAGGACGATAGTTTTTGTTAAACTCATAGTCATCCTCAGATGCTGGAGCTTTATGCCCTTGTTCTTCTGGGTTCAAGACCTTTTTCAAGACGGTTGGCTTATAATTGTCAAGTTCATTTTGCTTAGCAGCCACTTTAGCTGCTGCTTCATTCGCTTGTTTAGTCGCCACTTGAAGATCTTGATCCGCCTTTTGGATTTGATTTTCTGTATTGGTGATTTGAGCTTTAAGGCTTTCGTCTGAGAGTCCAGCTAGTTCAGCTGCTTTTGCTTTGACTTCAGCTGCTTTTGCATCACGATTTTCAGCCGCAGACTGGCTAGCTTCTTTAGCTGTTTTCGCTTCCTCTTTGGCTGTTGCGTCAGTTGATTGAGCACTTGATAATGCTTTTTCAGCTTCTGACTTTTCAGCCCTCTTCTCAGCTACTACCTTACCTTGTTCTTCTGCGATAGCATCAGCATTTTTTGAAACCTCAATAGCCTCTTTCGTGTCTGCTACTTTTTTATCAGCCTTAGCTTCGGCCTTCTTAGCTTCGGCATCTTTTGCAGCTTTTTCATCTACAGATGCTTGCGCTTTTGTAACTTCCTTTTGCGCGTCTGTAATCTGTTTTTCAGATGATGATTGTGCGACAGCTTTTTCCTTACCATCTACTGGTTTTTCATTTGCTTGAACTTCTTGATTAAAAGTAGCTGTTGCCAAAAATGCAGTTGCTAGGGATAGCGACGAAATAATTTTCTTATATTTCATGATAACTCCTTTATGTTTATTGTCTAAAGTATAACTTATCAAGGGACTCTTGTCAAGGAATTTACGGCTTTAAAAGCTCTTTCTTATTCGCATGCAAAAACCACCTCTATCTTTGAAAGAGGTGGTTCTTCATCTATTTAATGTCAGCTTCTGCTGGGAGGTAAGAACCACCAAAGAACTGTTGAGATAGTTTTTCAAGAGTCCCGTCTTTGTATAGTTCTTGGATGCGTTTGTCTACAAATGATTTCAACTCATCTTGACCTTTTGCAAGAAGTGGGTATACGTAAGGTTGTTGGTCACTTGGGAGTTCGATGACTTTCAAGTTATCCAAACCTTGGTTTTTGATAACTGTTTCTACACCGATTTTATCAAAAATTTTGTAGTCAAATTGCCCATCACTCAAACGTCCCATGATTTGTTGGAAGTCAGCTTTCGTATAGTTAAGGACAGTTGGGTTATCTGCGTGTTGTTTGTTGTATTCTTCCAATTGTTTCGCTGATGTTGTTCCTTGAACGACTTCAGTAGATTTTCCACCGATATCATCAAGTGATTTGATGCTGTTGTCATCCTTTTTAACTACGAGAACGTTAGGGTTTTTAGCAGTTGGCGCTGCGTAGAGGTATTTCTCTGCACGTTCTTTGGTATAACTGAGGTTGTTAACGGCCATTTGGTAACGATCGCTATCAAGCCCTGGGAAAATCCCTGACCACTCTGTCTTTTCAAACTTGACAGTATACTTGTCTGAGTCTTTAAAGATAGCACGAATAAGCTCAATCTCGTAACCTGTCAATTCACCATTTTCTTCATAGATAAATGGTTTTGGTGAGCCGTTAGTTGCTACGACGATTTCTTTCTTACCAGATGTTGCTTCACCAGATGCAGCATCTTTCTTCTCACCACCTGAGCAAGCTGCTAATACACCTGCGGCAACAAGCCCTAGGGCAGCAAGTGATGAATATTTAACGATTTTTTTCATGATAATTCCTCCAAAATAAAATACAGTCTAATCTTAACAGAAAAATTAGGATTGCGCCATTATATGATTTCTATATTTGTGATAGGTTTTCTTTATGGCTGATTAAAAGACCAAACGTAGGACTGCTATCAAGACTACTCCAAAGAGAACTGTCCCCACCAGATTGCGGTAGCGAAAGGCTACAAAGGCTGTCGGAAAGACTGCTATCAAGTCTAACCATTTTATCTGTGGGAAGCTTCCAACTTTTCCGCTCGCAACACTTGAAAGAATCAAGGCAAAGATAATAGAAACTGGGAGAAATTTCAAAAAGCGCTCTACGATAGGCGGCAACCCCTTGTATTTGGCTAGGATGAAAGGAACCATTCTCGGAATCCAAGTCACCAAGCCAGAAAAGACGATTGCCATTAAAATATACTTACTGACCATCTAAAATCACCCCTATGGTACAACCTAGCAAGGTTGCAAACAGGACAGCTAGCGACTGAGACACTACTGTCAAGAGTACAAAAAAGGAAACAGCAACGACTCCCAGAATGATGAAGAGATTGCGTAAGGGAATCCGTTTTTGCATAATCTGAAACTGGGAAGTGAAAATCCCAATAAACATCCCCACTAGAGCAAAATCTAGACCAAAAACTTCCGGGTTTGGCAAAAGTCCACCAAGAGTTGTTCCGATAACTGTCCCAAAAAACCAAGCTAGATAGCTATTGAGATTGTTCCCATGCATCCACATGGGATTGACCTTGTCCGTATGCACCAACTCACCCATCAAGACCCCATAGGTTTCATCGGTCAAAAGGCTAGACATGCTGATATTATGCCAGAGACTGGTATGACGGAAATAGGTCGAAGCATGCAAACTCAACAAAAAGAGACGCAGATTGATCAAAAAGACGGTCATAGCAATAGCTACCACAGGTGCTTGAACTGCTATCAAGGCTATCATGGCAAACTGGGCACTCCCAGCATAGACAAAGAGGCTCATCAAGCCCATTTCCACAGGTGTTACATAGGGAGATCCGATAATACCGCAGGCAAGACCGATGCTGATATAACCTAAAGCCGTCGGTACAGCTGCTTGTACACCCTCCCAAAATCCTTTTCTTTCATAAACCTCCTCACTATTCATTCCTTCATCAACTGCTTTCCAGACAGTCACAGCAAAAATTATTATAACACATTCAAAAAGGAGAAAACAGTCTTGAATTTGAAACTAATAGCAAGTATCAGACCCTGAACAGTATGGTTCATTATGGATACATGAGAAATTGATCAATTCGAATTCTATACTTATAGCCTTCATTTTTTTCAGTATATTCATCTTCTATCGGGTAGACATCAACCCAGAGCTCTCTCCTTTGGCCTTGCAATTTGACTTTATAGCGATAACCATCATCGTATAATCCTACTGTCTCGGTAGTTACAGATTTGAAAGTCGGAAGAGCTTCAATTTCTTTTTTATAGTCTGGGATAAATTGTAGAGCGCTACTTGTTGCTCCATTTTTGAAGCTACAGGAATTTGAACAGTCACTTCTTCCAAGCGATGTGATTTTGAAAATGTGAAATCCGCTTGACCTGTATAACCATTCAATGCAATATTTTCGTAATGATAGAAAAGCCGCCCAGTTTTATAGAGATAGGGATCCCTTGCATGCCAAGTGTCCCGAAAGGCGGTTTCCGTTTCTTCTATCACTTCATCAGCTTCTCCAAACACTTTTTCAAGAGATTTGAGGGGCATATTGAATGACAGTGACTCAAATAGAATCAATTGTGTCTTTGGAATATGCTGGCAAGCTGACATACAAAGTAATAAAGCTCCAAGAGCAAGCACAACACTCATTGTTTTTTTAAATCTCATATTTCTACTATACTAAAAAGTTCCGGCATTTGTCCAAGAAAAAAGAGCTAACACTGAGCTAACTCTTTATTCCATGGTATCAAAAGCCAGGCTAGGTTTGGCGTTTAGCTCCAAACCTGCAAAGTTTTCTTTGTTCCACTCACTAACGCTAGCATAGGCAATCATTCCTGCATTGTCTCCGCAAAGACGCAGAGGAGGAATGATAACCTTGACGTCGGTGATTTCAGCTGCCAAACGTTCTCTAAGACCTTTATTGGCCGCCACACCACCGGCCACGACTAGAGTTTTAACAGGATATTTCTCCAAGGCTTTCTTAGTTTTTGCCATGAGAATATCCATAACTGCTGCTTGGAAGGAAGCAGATAGGTCTTCCTTGGACAAGCTTTCTCCCTTTTGCTCGGCATTGTGGTGCAAATTGATAAAGGCAGACTTCAAACCTGAGAATGAAAACTCCAGATTGTCCTCCTTGATCATGGCACGAGGGAAGTCATATATATCCTGACCTTGATGAGCCAATTCATCAATCTCGCGACCTGCTGGATAGGTCAAGCCCATGACACGACCGACCTTGTCATAGGCCTCTCCAACCGCATCATCACGTGTTTCACCAACAATCTTATAATCACCGGCCTCAGAAACATAGACCAACTCTGTGTGCCCACCACTGACTAAAAGGGCTAACAAGGGGAATTCCAAAGGCTCCACACTTTGAGCTGCCATGAGGTGACCAGCCATGTGGTTCACAGGGATAAGCGGAAGCCCATGTGCCCAGGCAAAGGCCTTGGCGGCTGACAAACCAACAAGCAAAGCGCCGACCAAGCCTGGTCCGTAGGTAACCGCCACAGCTGTCACATCCTCTTCGGCAATCCCTGCCTCTGCTAGAGCTTCCTCAATGCAAGCTGTGATAACTTCGACATGGTGACGACTGGCTACTTCTGGCACTACGCCACCAAAACGTTTGTGACTCTCAATTTGACTAGCAATGACATTGGACAAAAGCTCGTCGTCGTTTTTCAAGACGGCGACACTGGTCTCATCACAGGATGTCTCAAATGCTAAAATATATCTATCCTTCATCTATTTCTCTCTTCATGATAATGGCATCCTCAACTGGATCATGGTAGTAGGACTTTCTCTCAGCGATGACCGCCATTTTTTCTTTCTTGTAAAATGCTTGCGCTCGGTGGTTGGACTTTCTGACTTCGAGGAAAATCTCCTTGTCCATCGGCAATGTCGCAAACAAGGCTGAGGCTATCCCCTGACCTTGATAGGCTTTTTTGACAGCGATTTGCAAGACTTCTGCTTCAAAAAGATTCTCCTGAATTGCTAGAAAACCTATCACTTCTTCCCCATCATAAGCTAGAGCATACCAAGTCTGGTCTTGAGACAGATCTGCTTGGATTTGTCCCAACGTCCAAGGACTGACGGGATAAACATCCGTCATCACTTCGTAGATAGCTTGAGCCAAATCAGGCTGATTTTGAATTCGTTTGATTTCTATCATAGGCGTTTAATGTAGGACTCGCCAGACTCGGTGTGGTTCTTGAGCCAATTTTCCTCAGCTTCGACACGCTTGAGGTAATTCGGCACAAAATCGTGAAGGGAGTCTGCTTCCTTGTCCCAGGCCCAAAGAGCTAGATTCGCTGCGTTTGGTAAGGTTTCTTGATAGTTAGCCTGTGGCAATTGCTCTTGAATCTGCTCGACAAAGGCTCCTACTTCACCGACAAAAGTGACTTGTTCAACATCCTTGACTTGCTCTAGGACCTCCTCGAAAGACAAGTGGGCTTCTGGAAAGACAGGTTGAGCATGTTCATAAAATCCTGCATAAACATTGTTACGACGTGCGTCCATCAAAGGAACAACCAGACCTTCCTGTTGATTCGGTACCAGGACTAAAAGGCTCGACATCCCTACTAACTCAATGTTTAGGGTATGAGCCAAGGCCTTGGCAGTTGCTACTGCGATTCGCAAACCTGTATAGCTACCAGGCCCCTCTGCCACTACGATTCGATCCAAATCCTTTGGTGTCAAATCTAGACTTGCCATCAAAAAATTGATGGCAGGCATGAGGGTAATACTGTGATTTTTCTTGATATTAATCGTGGTCTCAGCAAGAAGCTGCTTGTCCTCTAAAATGGCTAGAGAAAGAGCCTTGCTGGACGTATCAAAAGCTAATACTTTCATAACACATTCCTATCTTTTTGTCTGTTTACTATTATACTACAAAAGCCGACACATGGGAATTTTCTTTGTTTCCAAACAAGAATGTCCTGCCAAACAGACAGGACAAGCACTTAAGTATTTAAGCCAAAGTAAAATACGAACCAGACCACATAGGTCACTAGGAGAAGGAAAACGAATACAGAGTCACGAAGCCAATCTTCCAAATGAGTTTGGCTTTCCGATACTCTAATCGAGTATACAAAACATTGCCACCGTAAACACAGGCAACGAATACCACAAAGACCAGAAGACGAATGATAATAGCTAGTTGAAACATATCCTGCCCTCCTTCATAAGGAAAAACCTCTTTTCTAACTTTATTATAGCACGTGATTCCAAAGTCTTCAAATACTTGTATCGGGCAAAATGAAACACATTTCAAGCCCCTTCTTTCATGTTTCCTGCTTTTACTAATTCCCCTTTTTATGTTATAATTGAAATAATTGTAACGAATCAAGGTCAATACAGGCAGAAAATGAAATAGAAACAAACAGCTTCAAGCTGGTAATTTTTTGAATACAGCTGACCTGAAAACAGAAAGGAAACACATGATTTACAAAGTTTTTTATCAAGAAACAAAAGACCGTAGCCCACGTCGTGAAACAACACGCTCACTTTACTTAGACATTGATGCCAGCTCAGAACTTGAGGGACGTATCATTGCCCGTGAACTTGTTGAAAAAAACCGTCCAGAATTCAACGTTGAATATATCGAGCTCTTGTCTGACAAATTGCTAGACTACGAAAAAGAAACTGGCGCATTCGAAATTACGGAGTTCTAATATGGCCTATACTCTTAAACCAGAAGAAGTGGGCGTTTTTGCCATTGGTGGTCTAGGAGAAATCGGTAAAAATACATACGGAATCGAATACCAAGACGAAATCATCATCGTTGATGCAGGGATTAAATTCCCTGAGGATGATCTTCTTGGTATCGACTACGTTATCCCTGATTACTCTTACATTGTCGAAAATATCGACCGCGTCAAGGCTCTCTTGATTACACACGGACACGAGGACCATATCGGTGGGATTCCTTTCTTGCTCAAGCAAGCAAATATCCCTATCTATGCAGGTCCACTAGCCCTTGCTTTGATCCGTGGAAAACTCGAAGAGCATGGACTTTTGCGCAATGCTACACTTCACGAAATCAACCACAACACTGAGTTGACCTTTAAAAATCTTAAGGCAACCTTCTTTAGAACAACTCACTCGATTCCAGAGCCTTTGGGAATTGTTATTCACACACCTCAGGGTAAAATTGTCTGTACGGGTGACTTCAAGTTTGACTTTACACCAGTTGGTGAACCTGCAGACTTGCACCGTATGGCAGCCCTAGGTGAAGACGGAGTGCTTTGCTTACTCTCTGACTCGACAAATGCTGAAGTGCCAACCTTTACAAACTCTGAAAAGGTTGTTGGCCAGTCTATCATGAAGATTATCCAAGGTATCGAAGGACGTATCATCTTTGCATCCTTTGCCTCAAATATCTTCCGTCTCCAACAAGCGACTGATGCCGCTGTTAAAACAGGTCGTAAGATTGCTGTCTTTGGACGTTCTATGGAAAAGGCCATTGTTAACGGAATCGAACTTGGTTACATCAAGGCCCCTAAGGGAACCTTCATCGAGCCAAATGAAATCAAAGATTACCCTGCGGGTGAGATTCTTATCCTCTGTACGGGTAGCCAGGGTGAACCTATGGCGGCTCTCTCTCGTATCGCTAACGGAACTCACCGTCAGGTACAACTCCAACCTGGCGATACTGTTATCTTCTCGTCTAGCCCAATTCCAGGAAACACCACTAGCGTCAACAAATTGATTAACACCATTTCTGAAGCTGGTGTTGAAGTCATCCATGGTAAGGTCAATAACATCCATACCTCTGGACACGGTGGTCAGCAAGAACAAAAACTCATGCTCCGCCTCATTAAACCAAAATACTTCATGCCTGTTCACGGTGAATATCGTATGCAGAAAGTTCACGCTGGACTAGCTGTAGATACTGGAGTAGAGAAGGACAATATCTTTATCATGAGCAACGGTGATGTGCTTGCCCTCACTGCAAATTCTGCTCGTATCGCAGGTCATTTCAATGCTCAGGATATCTACGTCGATGGTAATCGGATCGGTGAAATCGGTGCAGCAGTCCTAAAAGATCGTCGCGATCTATCCGAAGATGGTGTCGTCCTTGCTGTCGCAACCGTTGACTTCAAATCTCAAATGATTATTTCAGGTCCAGATATTCTCAGCCGTGGATTTGTCTACATGCGCGAGTCTGGTGACTTGATTCGTCAGAGTCAACGCATCCTTTTCAACGCTATTCGTATCGCTTTGAAAATAAAGATGCCAGCATTCAGTCTGTCAATGGTGCTATCGTAAACGCCATTCGACCATTCCTTTACGAAAACACTGAACGTGAACCGATCATCATTCCGATGATTCTCACACCAGATGAAGATGAAGAATAATAAAAAACTCTGAAATCATATGATTTCAGAGATTTTTTTATTTAACGACTATTTCGTAACGTGTTTTGCTGGTAAAAGTTTCACCTGCTTTAAGAATCACTTGATCTTTAAGGTCACTATGAATAGCATCTGGTAAAGCCTGTGCTTCAAGAGCAATCCCATTATGTTGAATCATTGGCTGACCATCGATAATGACACTCTCATCCACAAAGTTAGCTGTATACACTACAAAGCAAGGAGCCTCTGTCTTAAAGAGTAGGAAGCGACCTGAACCTTGGTCATAAAGGAAACCAGCATTGTCATGTCCTGCAGGCAGAGCAAATGGGTGGTCCAAACCAGATACGAGTTGAATCTGTTCATCTTCGTCTGCAAAGATATCTTTCAACAAGGCACCATTGTAGATATGTTTGACCACATCGCGGTTAGCGTCTGGAGTTTTTGCAGGTACACCGTCGGGAGCAATTGGATAGATGCCTTCAGTGTTCAATTGGAAAACATGTCGGTCAACTGTCTGAGTGAAATCACCAGACAAGTTAAAGTAGCTATGGTTGGTTGGATTCACCAGCGTATCCTGGTCTGTCGTCACCTTGTAGCTAACTTCGTAGGCTCCACTTTCTTCCAAATGGTAGCTAATCCAAATTTTAAGATTTCCAGGGAAGCCTCCTGTACCGTCTGTTCTTTCTGTATAAAGTGTCAATCCATGGTCGCTCACTTCAACCAATTCAAACAAGCTAGAATCCCAACCTGTTGAGCCGCTGTGGTTACAGTTGCTAGCATTGTTGACTTCGAGGTTATAGGTTTTCCCATTCAATTCGAATGTCGCACCTGCGATACGACCTGCCACTGGACCTACACTCGCTCCATGCTTAGGACTGTTACCTACATAGCTGTCAAAATCATCAAAGCCTAGGATAACATTGGCAAAATTACCAGCCTTATCAGGAGTTACATAGCGTAGAATCGTTGCACCATAGGTCATGATTTCTAGTTGGTAGCCTGCTTCTGTTTCAAAGCGATAAGCGACTACATCCTTGCCATCAACTTTCCCAAATACACGTTCTGTGTATGTTTTCATCCTTTTCTCCTTATTATTTGAATTCGTGAATAATAACACCTTGAACGACTCGGTTTACTGTACCTGTAGGTGATGGTGTATCAGGTCTGTTTCCAACCTTAAGCGAAGTCAAGAGAGCAAATAGTTGACCATAAACAATATAAGGGAATACACGGTAAACGTCATTCAAGACACCGCCACAGCCAAGTACTACTTCCTTAACGTTTTCAAGACCAAAAGCTTGATCACTCAAGAGAACAACGCGACGAGCGATTTGGTCCCCTGCAACTTCACGAACCAAGTCTAAGTCATACTTACGAGTATAGTCTGTTGTAGTACCAAAGACTAAAACAACTGTGTCTTCATTAATCAATGATTTTGGGCCGTGACGGAAGCCAACTGGGCTTTCATACATAGTCGCAACTTGACCAGCAGTCAATTCCAAAATTTTCAGTTGTGCTTCATGAGCAAGACCAAAGAATGGACCTGCACCTAGGTAAATGACACGGTTAAATTCTAAATCTACCAGTTCTTTAACATCAGCAGCATTATCTAAGACCTTACGTGATAAGTTAGACAAAACTTCAAAACGTTTAGATTTTACAACAAATTCTTCTGGATCAAACACTAAAAGTGCTGTCAACATCATAGAAGTAAAGCTTGATGTCATGGCAAATCCAGCGTCATTTGAAGCTGCAGGTTGCAAGAGCAATAGATTACGATCATCTCCATGTGCTTGAAGAGCCAATTTCCCTTCCGCAGCACAAGTAATGGTCACTTGATAAAGCTCATCAACTAAGGCCTTGGCCAAGTCAACTGTTGCTACACTTTCCGGTGAGTTTCCACTACGTGCGAATGATACCAAAACAGTTGCCACGTCTTTTTTCAAATAAGTTTGTGGGTTTGCAACGATATCTGTTGTCGCAATAGCATTGAAATTCCATTTACGTTCGTCATAGACTTCCTTGAAGTATGGAACTAAGGTGTCGCCTACATAAGCTGAAGTTCCAGCACCAGTCAGGATTACCTTGATGTAGTCATGTTTGTCAGCAATTCCTTGCAAAAAGGCTGCAATTTCATCACGGCGGGCTTGATAGGATTCAAAAGCTTCCTTCCAAACATCTGGTTGTTGGTAAATTTCACGTGTGGTGATCTCTGCTCCCAACTCAAGCAAATCTTCTTTTGTATAATCTAGCATTGAAAACCTCTAATCTAATATTGTTTCATGATTGAAAACATGGGAATGGGAGTCGCTCCCATTCCCATGTATATTTTCTATAAGATAGTTTGTTACATCTTATTCATCTTCATCGTCATCGAAGCTTGCCAATAAATCATTAACTTTCACAATGCTTTCTGAAGCACGACTCTTATAGTCCGCATCGATGCCAGTTAGGCTTGCATTTATAAACTCAATGACCATTGGAAGGTTCATTCCTGCATAAAGTTCAAAGTCGCGACCTTCCATAATCAAACGGCTCACCACGTTACATGGAGTTCCGCCAAGAAGATCCGCAAAGACTAGGAAATCATCCAATCCTTCAACAGCAGCTTCAAATTTTGCAGTAAATTCTTCTGGTCCATCTTCTGGAAGAAGAGCCACTGTATGAATGTTATCTTGTGGTCCCATAATCATCTCTGTGCTACCTTTAAGTTCTTCACAGAAACGACCGTGGCTCACTAAAATTAATGATTTGCTCATAAATTATGCGCCCATTCCAAGCAAGAATTTACCGATGAATGAAAGACCTACTGCAAGAACGATAATGATACCGATCGCTTTAGTAGAGTTCATACCTTTCTTACCAAGCAACCAGAAGATGAAGGCAGTGAAGATTGCTGGAAGCAAACGTGGGAAGATTGAGTTCAAGATGTCTTGGAAGTCAATCATCTTTTCACCGATTGGCAATTTGTAAGAAATATCAAAGTTGATCATTGTTGCTACAAGAGCACCCATCATGAATACACCAAGTACAGATGCAGCTTCAATCAAAGCTGTCAAAGTACTTTGCATGTTGTTGATAAGGTTAACCCCTTCTTTGTATGCAAATTCCAACTGTTTCCAACGGAAGATGTCATACGCTACTGCAACTGCGATCCAAAGGAAGATACCCCAAGGTTGACCAGCGATAGCCATTGTTGCAGCGATAGATCCCATGATAGCAGGTACAAGTGAACCAAAGATTGTATCTCCAAGAGGAGCGAATGGTCCCATCAAACCTGTCTTGATACCGTTAACCGCATCTTTAGAGACAACGCCATCTTTTTCTTCCATGGCAAGGTCAAAACCAGCGATGATTGTGTGGAAGAATGGTGAAGTGTTGAAGAATTGAGTATGAACTTTCATCATTTCTTTCAACTCAGGAGTTCCATCTCCATACATTTTACGCAATTGTGGCAAGATCATGTAAAGGTAACCTGATGCTTGCATACGTTCGTAGTTCCATCCCAATTGGAAAGTGAACAAGCTACGTTTGTTAATTTGATTAAAATCTTCTTTTGTTAATTTGTAATTAGAATTCGTCATCTTCAATTTCCCCACTTTCTGACTGAGTAGAAGGTGCTGCTACAGCAACTTTCTGGCTGTTCTTGAAGTGAACAACTGCAAGGAAGATACCTACGATAGAGATACCGATCATAGACACTCCTTTGAAGTTGTTAGCAAAACCGATAGTTTCTGCAACTTCAGCAGGAAGAGTACCAATGAGACCAGCAACTGCTCCACCAAGACCTATTACGTATGAGTAAAGTACAGTCAACATAGCTGTCAAACCGAATCCCATAGCAAGGTAGTGAAGGTTACGTTTAACTGGAAGGTAACGAAGCAAGATAGCGAATCCAAGACCTGGAAGCATACGACCTGCAAGAGTCAAACCGTCTGCAACCCATTGGTATTCTTTAACAAGGTTTACAACACCTTGTACGAATTCTCCACCGAAAGCTAGGGCGAAGAATACTGGAAGGGCACGAGAAGCAGCCCATGGAAGCGCACCAAGAAGGTAGTTACGCTCGATTGCTTTATAGTCAAAGCGTTCGATCGCAGCATCAATACGGTGTGCGAAGAATGTAGTAGTCATACGACCAAGTACGTCGAAGTAAGTCAAAAGTGCCGCTACTGGTACAGCGATTGTAGTGATCGCAAGATCTGTTTCGATACCTTGTGAAACTGAGAAAGCTGTCGCAAGAACCGCACCAGAAGTTGCGTCGATACGAGAAGCACCACCGAAGGTACCTACCCCAAGTACGAATAACTGCAAGCTACCACCGATAAACAAACCAGTTGTCAAATCTCCCATGACTAAACCAGTAATGAAACCAGCGAATACAGGGGAACCTGCAGAAGAAACGATCGTCAACTCATCACAGATTTGATAAGCTGAGTACAGAGTGAGAAGTAAAATTTGCCACCATTGTATCATAACAATGACCTCCTAAAAATTTTTTCCTATTTTAATAAGCTCAAAAAGTCTGAAACTGGATCATTTGGAACCATTTGAGCAGTAAGTTTAACACCTTTTTCCGCTAATTTACGGAAATCTTCTACATCTTTATCTACTACGTTGATAGAACGTGTGATAGGACGTGTTTCTGGTGTTTGAGACATATTACCGACATTGACTGTTTCAAGCGGCACACCCGCTTCTACCAAACCGAGGAAACGGTCAGGTTTGCGTGCTACAATCAAAAGACGTTGGCTATCGTATTTACCAGCAAGGATATTCGCTGCTGCTTTATCAACTGGCAAAATACTAAGTTTTACACCTGGTGGTGTTGCAAGTTTCAAGCCGCTTTTTTCAACGTCATTATTCACAACATCATTGTCAACGACCATGATACGTGAAACATTAAGTTTAGCAGACCAAAGGTTTGCGACTTGTCCGTGAATTAAGCGCCCATCAATACGGCATCCTACAATTGTCATAAGTTTTCCCCCTTTATAAGTTTTAGTGTAGGTTTACAAGTTAAATGTATGTGTTCCTTATATTCCCCTTCAGTTTCAAAGATAATGATGCGGTTAGCACCTTCCTTGAGATAGCTATGTGGAATATATAGAGATAAGGTTGGACCGACATTCCAGAAACGACCTAGATTGTGTCCATTGATATAAGCAATCCCTTTGCCAAACTCAGATAAGTCTAAGTAGGTATCCTTTGGCGCCTCAACTTCAAAGTCATAAGCGTAAAAGGCAGGTTGCCCTTCCGTCCATCCTTTAGAGAAATCAATCTTCTCGGGATTATCAAGCGGAAGTGGATATTGCTTCCAGTTGAGCAAGAAATGCAAATCTTTACAAACACCTGTGCGAATCCCTTTTCGCTGGGTTTCTGCTAAGAATTTATGCCCATAGTTGACACGCCCCATATTTTCAATAAGGATGTCAAATCTAGAGAACGCTTTCTTTTTACCTTGATAAAAGATATCTTCACCAATTTCTGTTTGGTACTGTGTTGCCACCCACTTACCATCGATAAAGAGTTGAGCTCTATCGCGTCCGTCAATAATTCGAATGCGTTCTTCATCTGCATCCCAACTTGCTTCCGTACGATAGAGTAGATATCCGTAGCCTAGTCCCAGCTCTTCCATTTTCTTAGGATAGAGGCTTTCAATCGGACTCGTTAAGGAATCTAAGGTTTCAAACAAGGAAACTTTCTCAACCAGTGGAATCGCTTCAACTTCCATACTTTCCTTGTGAAGTGGATCAGATTGTGGATACTCAGGATAGTAAGTCGCCATCATTTCTTTCACTGCGTAATATTTAGCAGTTGGGTTTCCAGCTTCATCAAGAAGAGCGTCATAATCATAAGATGTTACTTGTGGTAAATCAATGGTTCCTCGAGCTGAACAACCATTCATAAAACCAAAGTTTGTTCCACCATGGAACATGTAAAGGTTGATAGAGCCTCGCTCTAAAACCTCGTGGACAGCTTCTGCTAATTCCTCTGGATCACGTTTGATGATTGGTTCTTTCCATCGATTGAACCAGCCATCCCAGAATTCCATACACATGAGTGGCCAATTCTTGCCGTGCTCATCAAAGAATTCTTGCATCTGTGAGAAATTATAAGCAGCCTTGGAACCAAAGTTCCCTGTCACAAAAAGATCATCCTCAATTAAGGTTCCAGCCTTAAGAGTTGCTCGCCATGGTCCATCTGATGTGAAAAGCGGACAAGTAACTGCTCGTTCTTCCATCAAACGTCGAATTTCCCTCAAGTAGGTCTTATCCTCGCCATAGGATCCGTACTCATTTTCGACTTGCATCATGAGAATGTTCCCACCGTTTTCCAATAATCTCGGAACTAGACGTGGAAGCAACTGATCATAGTAGCGACCAACCATGTCAATGAAAGCCGGGTCAGATGACCGAATTCTCATATCCTTGGTCAAGAGCCATGCTGGTAAACCACCGAATTCCCACTCTGCACAGATAAATGGAGAAGGACGTACAATTGCATATAAGCCCAAATCTTGTGCAGTTTGAAGAAATCTCTCTAAATCAAGATTGCCTTCAAAGTTAAAGTTACCTTCAGCAGGTTCATGCATGTTCCAAGCAACATAAGTCTCAACCGTATTGAAACCTAGTGCCTTGAGGTTATACAATGAATGATGCCAATCTTCCGCAGGAACTCTAAAATAGTGAATGGCGCCAGACAAAATCTTGAATGGTTTCCCATCCAGATAGAAATCATCTTTAATTTCAAACCTTGCCATTCTTCCTCCCCTAAAAGCGAAAAGTTTGCGCTTTCATGTATTGTTATATCAACTATAAACCAATCGGGGAATAATGTCAATAGTTTTTGAAATTTTCTTTAAAATTTTTCTATTTTTTTACTGAATCTTTTCTAAAACTCTTCTCAAATCCTATAAAATCAACATTCTAAAAAACTAATGAAATTAAGGGGGAAAACACAAATTATTTATATCTATTCTAAATTCTTATTCCGATATTTAAATTTTTTTCTGTGCTTTTCTACTATCTTTTTAGAATTTATGTTAAAATGATAAGTGGAGAAGGAAAAAAATGAGGTGAAAATATGGCAATTCCAAAGTATCAATACATTAAAGATGAATTGAAAAATAAGATCATTTCTGGTCAATTCGCTAGTGGAGATAAGTTCTACACTGAAGCAGAATTGATTTCCATGTATGATGTTAGTTCAATCACAGTCGTTCGTGCCTTGAACGACCTTGCCAAAGATGGATATATTGTCCGCCAACAAGGTAAAGGAACTTTCGTAGCTCGTGCACGTAAACATAAACTCGTTGAATTTTCTGATGTGGAAATCTTCGAAACCAAAGATGATAAAGTAACTGTTCTTTCTATCGAACGTGGGAACGATCTTAAATATTTAGAAAAACTTGGCCTACGTGGCGAGCAATTCTATTATAAGATTGAACGTGTTCGTGAAACAAATGGCGTTATCTATATCTATCACAATTCATACATTCCTGAACAATACATCAATGCCAACTATCCAAATCTTGAATACTATAGTTCTATCTATACTCGTTTCAAATTGGACTACCACATTCACATGAACGACGAGCATTTTGAAGAAATTAACGAAATTGTATTTCCGACTCCAAAACATGCCGCTTCTATTTTAGGAATCGACACTAAATTCCCGACTGTTTTCCAAACTAAGACAACTCAGCTTGAAGCAACTGGTCAAGTTTTGGAATACATCGAAACTTATAAACGTTCTGATTTCTACAAAATTAAATTCATTTCTTGTGACCGTGGTCATTAATTTATAAAAACCCTGAGGCAACTGTCTCAGGTTTTTATATACCCATTATAGCATCCGCTCCCTTCCCTGAGAATAGCATTTCAAGCAATTCTATAATTAGTAACCTTTTTACTAAAAAATAGTCAAAACTTAAAAAATGTATCTTAATTTATAAATTATTCTATTTTTTATAGTAATTTCCTCAAAAACTTGACTTTATTTTAGTTAGAACATAAAATAGGATTAGTATGTGAAAACGCTATCAAAAAGTTCAAAAGGGAGGTTTTTTAATGAAACCAGAAAATAAACAGCGCTTCTCTATTCGTAAATATGCAATCGGGGCAGCTTCTGTATTGATCGGCTTTGCCTTTCAGGCTCAAGCTGTTGCTGCTGACGGAGTCGTACCTGCTCCAACAGAAAATCAGCCTGCTATCCAAACTACTGGAGAAGTCACTCCACCAACGAGTGAAGAAAAACTCGAGACTGCTCCAACAACAGAAAATGCTACTCCAGCTGCTACAGTAACAACTACTGAAGCTCCAAAAGTTGAAGTTGCTCCTGCACCTGCCGTAGAAGAGCCTCTTGCAACCGAAGTAGCTACAGCTAAGGCAGAAGTTACTGAAAAAGCTAAGAAGACAGAATCTGAAAAAGAAAAAGAAGAAAACAAAGAAGTTGCTAAAGTTGAAGCTCCTGTAGTTGCTACAGAGCGAGCAACTCAAGTAAATGAAAAACTTGCTAAAAAGAAAATCGTTTCTATCGATGCTGGACGTAAATACTTCTCTCCAGACCAACTGAAAGAAATCATCGACAAAGCCAAACACTATGGCTATACTGATCTTCACCTTTTAGTCGGAAATGATGGCTTGCGCTTTATGCTTGATGATATGTCCCTAACTGTAGGAGACAAAACTTACGCAAGTGACGATGTCAAACGTGCTGTTGAAAATGGAACCAATGCCTATTACAACGATCCAAACGGTAATCATTTAACCGAAAGTGAAATGACCGACTTGATTAGCTATGCTAAGGATAAAGGAATTGGACTTATCCCAACAGTCAATAGCCCAGGTCACATGGATGCTATCCTAAATGCCATGAAAGAGCTTGGTATTGAAAATCCTAACTTCAACTACTTTGGTAAAGAATCTGCACGTACTGTTGACCTTGATAATGAAAAAGCAGTTGCCTTCACAAAAGCTTTGATTGATAAATACGCTGCTTACTTTGCTGGCAAGTCTGAAATCTTCAATATCGGTTTGGATGAATATGCTAACGATGCTACTGATGCCAAAGGATGGAGCGTACTTCAGGCCTACAAATGGTATCCAGAAGACGGATTCCCAGATAAGGGTTATGATAAATTCATCGCCTATGCAAATGACCTCGCTCGTATCGTCAAATCTCACGGTCTCAAACCAATGGCCTTTAACGACGGTATCTACTATAATAGTGACACTACTTTTGGTACCTTTGATAAAGACATTATCGTATCTATGTGGACTGGTGGCTGGGGCGGTTACGATGTTGCTTCTTCTAAATTACTAGTAGAAAAAGGACACGAAATCCTTAACACGAATGATGCTTGGTACTATGTTCTCGGCCGTAATGCTGATGGACAAGGTTGGTATAACCTAGACCAAGGTTTGAACGGTATTAAGAGCACACCAATCACTTCAGTTCCAAAAACTGAAGGTGCCGATATCCCTATCATTGGTGGTATGGTAGCAGCTTGGGCTGATACTCCATCTGCACGCTACTCTCCATCTCGCCTCTTCAAGCTTATGCGTCAATTCGCAAACTCAAACGCTGAGTACTTCGCTGCCGACTACGAGTCTGCTGAACAAGCTCTTAAAGAAGTGCCAACTGACCTTAGTCGCTATACTGCAGAAAGTATTGCTGCCGTTAAAGAAGCTGAAAAAGCTATTCGCTCTCTTGATAGCAACCTTAGTCGCGCTGAACAAGATAGCATTGACCAAGCGATTGCAAAACTCCAAGAAGCTGTTAGCAATTTGACCTTCACTCCAGAAGCTCAAAAAGAAGAAGAGGCAAAACGTGAAGTTGAAAAACTTGAGAAAAACAAGGTTATCTCAATCGATGCTGGACGTAAATACTTCACTCTAGACCAACTCAAACGTATCGTAGATAAAGCCAGCGAACTTGGTTACTCTGACCTTCATCTCCTCCTTGGAAATGATGGACTTCGCTTCCTCTTGGATGACATGACAATCACTGCAAACGGCAAGACCTATGCAAGTGACGATGTAAAAAATGCCATCATTGAAGGAACAAAAGCTTACTACGATGATCCAAATGGAACAACTTTGAACCAGGCTGAAATCACTGAGCTTATCCAATATGCTAAGGATAGAGGCATTGGAATCATTCCTGCCATCAACAGTCCTGGCCACATGGATGCTATGCTTGTCGCTATGGAAAAATTGGGTATCGCAAACCCTCAAGCTAACTTTGACAAGGTTTCAAAAACAACCATGGACCTTGAAAACGAAGAAGCAATGAACTTTACAAAAGCTCTTATCGGCAAATACATGGACTTCTTTGCAGGCAAGACTAAGATCTTTAACTATGGTACAGATGAGTATGCCAATGATGCTACCAATGCTCAAGGTTGGTACTACCTCAAGTGGTATGGACTTTATGGTAAGTTTGCAGATTACGCTAATAGTCTAGCTGCCATGGCTAAAGAAAAAGGTCTGCAACCAATGGCCTTTAACGATGGTTTCTACTATGAAGATAAGGACGATGTTGAGTTTGATAAAGATGTTATCATCTCTTACTGGTCTAAGGGCTGGTGGGGTTACAACCTTGCATCACCTCAATACTTAGCAAGTAAAGGTTACAAATTCCTTAATACTAACGGAGACTGGTACTATATCCTCGGTCAAAAACCTGAAGATGGTGGAGGCTTCCTCAAGAAAGCTATCGAAAATACTGAAAAAACTCCATTCAACCAGCTAGCTTCAACTAAATATCCTGAGGTTGATCTACCTACTGTTGGTAGTATGGTAGCTATCTGGGCAGATAGACCAAGCGCTGAGTACAAAGAAGAAGAAATCTTCGAGCTCATGACCGCCTTTGCAGACCACAACAAAGACTACTTCCGTGCTGACTACAAGGCTCTACGTGAGGAGCTTGCTCAAATCCCTGAAAACTTAGAAGGATATAGCACAGAAAGCCTCGATGCTCTCAAGGTTGCTAAAGATGCAATAAACTACAATCTCAACCGTAATAAACAAGCTGAGTTGGATACACTTGTAGCTAACCTTAAAGCAGCAAGACTTGCCCTCAAACCAGCTGCAACTCACTCAGGAAGCCTTGACGAAAACGAAAGTCCTGCTGCTGTTGAAAACCTGCCAGAGCTTATTACAAGAACGGAAGAAATCCCATTTGAGACTGTTAAGAAGGAAAATCCTAACCTTCCAGCAGGACAAGAAAAAGTTGTCACTGAAGGTGCCAAAGGCGAACGTACAAATTATCTTTCTGTCGTGACTGAAAATGGTGAAGCACATGAAACTCTCCTTGATAGTCAAGTGACTCAAGAACCAGTGAGTCAAATCGTAGAAGTCGGTAATCCTGTCACTCATGTCGGCGACGAAGAAGGAGCCGCTCCTGTTGCAGATGCAAAACCACGTGTTGTAATTGAGGACGAAGAAATTCCGTTTACAACTATCACTCGTGAAACTGATGCATTACCTAAGGGAGAAACTCGTGTAGTAACTGAAGGTGTTAAGGGTCGTCGTAGCCATTTCTATTCAGTGTCTACTGCTGCTGACGGAAGCGAAGTAAAAACATTGGTTACAAGTGTTGTCGCTCAAGAACCAGTTACTCAAATCATCGAAGTTGGGACTCCTGTAACACATGTGGGAGATGAAAAAGGTCTAGCTCCTGTTGCAGAAGAAAAACCAGCACTAGAGATTCCAAATATACCGGCTCCTATTGCAGAAGAAAACCACGTGTTGTGATCGAGGGCGAAGAAATTCCGTTTACAACTATCACTCGTGAAACTGATGCATTACCTAAGGGAGAAACTCGTGTCGTAACTGAAGGTGTTAAGGGACGTCGTAGTCATTTCTATTCTGTGTCTACTGCTGCTGACGGAAGCGAAGTAAAAACACTGGTTACTAGTGTTGTTGCTCAAGAACCAGTTACTCAAATCATCGAAGTTGGGACTCCTGTAACACATGTGGGAGATGAAAAAGGACTAGCTCCTGTAGCGGAAGAAAAACCAGCACTAGAGATTCCAAATATACCGGCTCCTATTGCAGAAGAAAAACCAAAATTAGAAATTCCAAATGTGCCAGCTCCTATTGCAGAAGAAAAACCGAAATTAGAGATTCCAAGTAAACCAGCTCCAGCAACTGTTCCTGCTGAGGAAAACAAAGCACTTCCTCAAGGCCCAGCTCCTGTTGCAAAAGAAAATAAACTTCCTGAGACAGGAAGCCAAGGTTCAGAATGGTTGATTGCTACAGGTTTGATGGCTGCACTCACAGCTTATGGACTTAGTAAGAAAAAAGATTAAGCACAAATAAAAAGCGAGATTCAATCTCGCTTTTTTATTTTATGATTAGTCACCCAAACCGATGCGTTCGAAGATCTCATCCACCCGTTTGGTATAGTAAGTTGGGTTGAAGATTTCGTCGATTTCTTCTTGAGTGAGGCGTGATGTTACTTCTGGATCTGCTTCGAGAAGTGGTTTGAAGTCAACTTGGTTATCCCATGATTGGGCAGTCTTTGGTTGAACAAGGTCGTAAGCTTGCTCACGCGTCATGCCTTTTTCAATCAAAGTCAGCATAGCACGTTGGCTGAAGATCAAACCAAATGTAGAGTTCATATTGCGGATCATGTTTTCGGGGAAGACCGTCAAGTTCTTAACGATATTTCCGAAACGGTTAAGCATGTAGTCAATCAAGATGGTTGTGTCTGGTGCGATGATACGCTCAGCTGATGAGTGAGAGATATCACGCTCGTGCCAAAGGGCTACGTTTTCATAAGCTGTAACCATGTGACCACGGATAACACGCGCCAGACCTGTCATGTTTTCAGAACCGATTGGGTTGCGTTTGTGAGGCATGGCTGAAGAACCTTTTTGACCCTTAGCAAAGAACTCTTCCACTTCACGTTGTTCTGATTTTTGAAGACCACGGATTTCAGTCGCCATACGCTCAATAGAAGTTGCGATGCTAGCAAGAACTGCAAAATACTCAGCATGAAGGTCACGAGGAAGGACTTGTGTAGAGATTTCTTGAGCACGGATACCCAATTTTTCGCAGACGTATTTTTCAACGAATGGTGGGATGTTAGCAAAGTTCCCAACCGCACCAGAAATCTTACCAGCTTCCACACCAGCAGCCGCATGCTCGAAACGCTCGATGTTTCGTTTCATTTCGCTGTACCAAGTGGCTAATTTAAGACCAAAAGTTGTCGGCTCAGCGTGCACACCGTGGGTACGACCCATCATGATAGTAAACTTGTGTTCTTTCGCTTTGTCAGCGATGATGTTAAGGAAGTTTTCAAGATCCTTACGGATGATGTCGTTGGCTTGTTTATAGAGATAACCATAGGCAGTATCCACCACGTCAGTAGATGTCAAACCGTAGTGAACCCACTTACGCTCTTCACCAAGAGTCTCAGAAACCGCACGTGTGAAGGCAACTACATCGTGACGAGTCTCTTGCTCGATTTCCAAAATACGGTCGATGTCAAAATCCGCTTTCTCGCGAATCAAAGCCACATCTTCCTTAGGAATTTCTCCCAACTCAGCCCATGCCTCGTCAGCCAAGATTTCCACCTCAAGCCAAGCACGGTATTTATTTTCTTCAGTCCAAATGTTCGCCATTTCTGGGCGAGAGTAACGTTCGATCATTGTTTTTATTTTCCTTTCTTTTTAAAAAATTAGAAATATTATCTACTTCTATTCAAAAGATCTTTAGCTTTCTCTAATCTCAATTGCCAACTTGCTTTTTTATCCTCTTGTGAACTCCTTAAGATTGCTTCTTCTAAAATTAAAATCTCATCTGCATATTGTTTCAAACTACGAAAAGCTTTTGAATATTCATTATATAAGGCTGGCGCGTCATATCCTAAAGCTCGAGCTCTATCATATAAAGCTATAGCCTGCTCTATTTCACCTTGTTTTCTTAGTTTTTGACCTTTCTGAAACAAAGGGAACCCTTGGTCAAATGCCTTATCAAAATCATTCAAATTATTAATTTTTTCAATTGGAATTCTATTATATGAACTACGTAAAGAATTACAACTATACGACAAACCCTCATGACTAGGTAAATTTAATTGTTTTAAATATTTCCATACATCTATTAAATGATAACATGGGATTTTGCAACCAATTCTTTCCTCTGCATTTTTCATATTTACTTCATAATTGTCAACGGAGTCATCAGATAGATAAATCCAGGAAGTAACTGATTTAGCAAAGCGAGTTTTCAATATAGTTGAATTAATTTGTTTTAACCAAATTTGGACATCTGATAAATATTTATTGAATTCTCCCCCATAAACAATTGTAGCCTCTTGTTGTGAAATACTTCCTTCAACAAAATACACTTTTTGTAGCATAGCTAGTTCAACTTCATCAAAAGCCTTGTGCTGAACTTTAAAATAATGTTCATCTATTTCAGTTGCAAATAGTACAGGCGAAGTCTCAAATTTATAAGGTGGCGTTGACAAAGCAGGTCCGTATCCATTATCACGTTTAGTATCAAACGGTATAATTCTATTTGTTAATCTATGCGTTGTTTCATTTAAGATTCTTTTGATTTCTGTAGACTCGTACTCAAGAGCCTCTTCTTCTGATAAATTATCTTTTAGAATTTCTATAACTGTCTCATACTGAGCTCTTATTTTCTCTGCTTCGTACGCTCTATCGTGTTTACTGTGTGCTCTATCGCCTTTCCCTTTACCAATATAGAATATTTCTCCAGTATCCTTGATTTTCCAAGCATAAACATAATACTCGTTATTAAAAGAAGTTATCGGATTGTTTCTGTCCGTTTCTTTAATTTGAATATTATTTCTATACAATGGAGAAAAAGAATTTTTTGACTCACAAGCAAAACAAGTACCTTCTTGATTGACTCTTAAGAATATTCCTTTTTCCCCACAAACTACACACTTAGCCATTATTTTTCTCACTCAAATTCTTCTTTCCCAATCCACACAGATGGATAATGATCCAGTGTATTTAAATCTGTATCCAGAGGTAGATCATAGATGGCTAAATAGTTTTCAGGGTATTGTTCAACCAGCTCTTCATACTTAGTTTTCACTTTTTCGCGATTGCTACTAGCAAATAAGACTTCGACGACTGACTCCGTCTTCTCTTTTTCTAAAAATACATTGACGGTGATTTGTTTCGTAATAATTGTTCAATTTATTAGCCAATCTTTACTTTTGATAATTGCTAACTCTGCAATCTCTTTACTTTTTATAAATTTACCATTTTACAAACCTATCTTCATCTCTATCCCATTCCCACTGATAATAATCTAATAGGGCACTTTCATCAGGGTCATCATAATCTAGACCAATCGAACCACTATCAATTAACTTTATATCTTTGACTTCTGCTTCTTGGACTATCATATAAAAATCTTCCGAACCATCATTTATCATGATGTCTTTTACATTATCTACTTGATTCGGAGAAAAATCAATTACTACTTGAATACGGACATCTTCTACAGTGAAATCACCATTTACACTTCGATAAATATCATTATCTAATCCAGCAGAAACATCGAAAAATCCCCATATATTAATGCTGGCGATAAGTTCTAGAGAGAGCCCGCCTTCCTCCCCCTCATCAGAGGAAATAATTTCTACCGAAATTATTTCCGTTTCTTGGACCTCTACATTATTGTTATACGGAACGTATCCTTTTGTTATGTCTGAATCCCAAATAATATCCTCGTCTGAAATGATCAATTTCTTATTGTCCCAAACAAAATCCAAAACTTGATCTGAAACTACTGACTCTATTTCAGCTATATTTTGGAATAGATAATTGTACAAAGATTTTTGGTTGTTATAACTCTCTAAAAACTAACAAATAAATCAAATGGAATAAATTCTATCCGTTTTCCTGTTAGCTCTGAAAACTCCTCTATCAACTCTCTTCTAGCCTCATAAGATATCAAATCATATTCTTTTTTCGGTATTTCCCACCAATCTTCTTTTAAATCAGAAGTAATAAAAAGCGCATTCTTTTCTTTGTTCAAAACATCATTTATTATCTCTTTCCAAATAAAGTAATCGCCCAAATATCTTATAAGTTCTTCCGGTTTCTTTTGTCCCTCACTCTTTTTAAAGCTTCTTTTTTAAACCATGATATTTATCCTTCATATCCATATAACCAGGAGGAAAATGATGCTTAGCTCTTGTATATCCCTCGTTCATCATTTTTATTTGCTCCACTCTCGATATTTTCGGAAGTATGTTGTCTGGTAACATTAGAAAATTATCCATAAGTTCTGAAACTTTATCTGTTTTCTCCTCGTTTTCAGATATTTCTAATATTCTGATAAAATCATTAATTGCTGATAGCTTTCCAATTGAATCACTCTGCAACTCAACAAATGTATCTAAAACAGGCGAATCACTATTTGAAAGAAGTTCAGAAATTTGCTTCAAACTCTGATTTACCCTATCAAAAATATTTTTCTGGAAATTTTTTGTATTTTTAATTAATTCATTTTTTAAATGATCTTTGGCACCTGATACATTTCTATTATATTCTTTTTGTACAGTCGAAGGAATTCGGATATCATTGTTAATACTTCGAATATTAACATCAAAATAATCAACCAAATCTTGTTGTTTTCGATACATAGAGAGCAACGCGCTAGTATCGAAATAAAGATTGAAATTTTGATCTATTATATCTTCTTTAAACTCATAGTATTCCATACAATTCTCCCCTAAAACTCATCCACACTATCCGGCTCATCACTAAACAATGTCACATGCCCCATCTTGCGGTTGTGCTTTGCTTCTAGTTTACCATATAAGTGGAGGTGAGCGCTTGGATTTTCTGTCACATATGTTTCAGCTGCCTCGACGTGTTGACCGAGTACATTGAGCATGACAGCAGGCGCATGAAGGTGGATTGCTGGGAGTTGTGCTCCGAGTACGCCCAAGATATGCGTGTCGAATTGCGAGAAGTCGCAGGCTTCGATTGAGTAGTGACCTGAATTGTGCGGACGTGGGGCGATCTCATTAACGATGATGTCATCAGCTGTCGCAAACATTTCCACGCAGAGAGTTCCAGAGAGGTTCAATTGTTCTGCGATTCGCACTGCCATGGCTTTGGCTTTTTCTGCTAAACTGTCTGAAATACGTGCTGGAACAATGGTTTTAGAGAGGATATTGTTGCGGTGGATATTTTCCTGAACAGGGAAAACCGTCACGTCCTTGCCATTACCAGATACAATGACTGAAATCTCAAGGTCAAAGTTGACAAACTCTTCTAAAACACAGTCTGCTGAATCGGCTAAAGCATAGGCTTCTTCCAAGTCTGCTTCTGAACGAATGACCTTCTGACCATGGCCATCGTAACCACCGGTCGCCGTCTTGAGAACATAGTTTTTAGAAAGGTCGATGTCTGCTAAATCTTGGCTTGAGGTCACAACCTTATATGGTGCTACAGTGACTTGGGCCTTGTTGGAAAGAAAATCCTTCTCAAAAATGCGATTTTGGGAGATGCGAAGCAGGTCTGTCCCTTGTGGAAGCTGACCATCTTTGATAACAGCATCGAGTCCATCAGCATCCACATTTTCAAATTCATAAGTGAGAACATCACAGCGATCTGCCAACTGACGAAGGGCGTCCACATCATTATAAGGAGCCACGATGATTTCCGCCACACGAGAGGCTGGGCAATCAGCTGCTGGATCCAAGGCGATAACCTTGTGCCCCATATAGATAGCAGAAATGGCCATCATCTGACCGAGCTGGCCACCACCGATAATTCCGATTGTTTTAGATGAGCTCATTGCTAGACTCCTCTGCAATTTTTCCTTGTTCTTCAGCGAAATCCACTAACGCTGTCGCAATAGCCTGATCTTCTACTGAGAGGAGACGGAGGGCAAAGAGGGCTGCATTGGTTGCACCAGCTTCACCGATCGCCATAGTTGCGACTGGCACACCACCTGGCATCTGAACGATAGAATAGAGCGAATCCACACCGCTAAGAGCACGTGATTTGACCGGCACACCGATGACTGGAAGTGTAGTCTTGGCTGCCACCATCCCTGGCAAGTGAGCTGCGCCACCAGCACCTGCTATGATAACCTTGATGCCACGGCTACGTGCTTCTTCGGCATGTTTGAACATGAGGTCAGGTGTGCGGTGGGCAGAGACAACTTTCTTTTCGTAGACTACACCGAAGCGGTCTAGGACTTCTGCTGTTTTTTGCATGGTTGCCCAGTCGGATTTTGAGCCCATGATGATGGAAATTACTGGTTTCATTTTTAATCCTTTTTCTTTTTGATAATGGTCTTAGGTGGTGGGGACGGAAGCAAACCTTCGGTTTCATTCCTAAACTTTGAGCCTAAGGTCTCAAAGTTTCCCCCAACCAGAACAGATGCTGTTCTGGTCTTTTCACCACGGCGGCCATTATCTTAGTTCGGCTCGCTTTCGCTCGCCATGACAAAGTTAGTATCTGTTAATCTTTTATCGCCTTGCTACCGATATCGTTTCGGTAGAACAAGCCTTCTGTGTTTTGTTTGTCTAGTTGGTTGTAGATAATGTTTTGCCCGTCTTTGACGGTGTCTGCTGTGGTAACCAGCATGTAGACGCGTCCGCCGTTCGAGAGAAGGTCTTGCCCATTTTCAGCGAATTTAGCACCAGCATAGTAAGTGATGATGTCGCCTTCTGTCTTGGCTGGCAACTTGACACCTTTTTCATAGTCTAGCGGGTAACCGTTGGATGCGACAACCACACCCAGAGTCACACCCTTGTCCGTACAAGTGATATTTGGCTCCTTGCCATCCAGAATATCTGTGATATTTTGGGCAAAGTCAGATGTTAAACGAGGCAAGATGATTTGTGTTTCAGGGTCACCAAAACGAGAGTTAAACTCGATGACTTTAGGGCCATCAGCTGTCAGGATAAGCCCCGCATAAAGAACACCCAGATAAGGACGCCCTTCTTGGATCATGCCCTCAAGGACTGGCTTGACAATAGTGTCAACTGCTGTATCAACCACGCTCTGTGGTAAGTGAGGAACTGGTGCATAGGCACCCATCCCACCAGTGTTAGGGCCCTTATCGCCATCATAAGCACGTTTGTGGTCCTGAGCCGTTGGCATGGTGTAGAACTTGTCCCCATTGACAAAGGCAAAGAGAGAGAACTCTTCCCCGTCAAGGAATTCCTCAATAACTACACGCGCACCTGAATCACCGAATTTATTGTCTAAAAGCATCTCGTGAGCGGCTTCGACGGCTTGCTCAACCGTCTCCGCAACGACGACACCTTTCCCAAGAGCTAATCCATCTGCCTTGACGACGATTGGAGCGCCTTTTTCTTCGATGTAGGCCTTGGCTTCCTCGAAATCTGAAAAGGTTCCATAGGCTGCTGTCGGAACGTCGTATTTGACCATGATTTCCTTAGCAAAATCCTTAGACCACTCCAGCTCAGCCGCAACCTTGGTCGGACCAAAGGCTTTGAGTCCTGCTACATTGAAATCATCCACGATTCCTGCCGCAAGGGCATCATCTGGTCCAATGAAGGTCCAAGCGATATCGTTGGCCTTTGCAAAGTCAATCAACTTAGAATGTTCGGAAATAGAGATATTTACCAAATCAAGTCCATCTAAGGTCATCCCGTCATTCCCAGGAGCTACAAAGACTTTTTCAACATCTTTTGACTCAAGCAACTTCTTAGCAATGGCATGTTCACGACCACCCGAGCCGATAACTAACAGCTTCATCTTTCAACCTCTTTTGCGAATTATTTACTAATATTATACCATAAACGTTCGTTTTAATCTTGTTTCGTTTCGCTTTTAAAGCAAAAAAGGAAAGAAACTGTTTTCTTCCCTTTTATTTTCTTAATGTCTAAAATGTCTCACTCCGTTATATATTCCTCTTTCAACACTTTAGCAATGTTCGGTTCCAATAAATTAATAAAATACTTTTTCAAATTTAAAATATTATCAACTTGTTCTTTATCTAACCTAAAAGAACGACCTGTTTGAGGCTCCTTTAATGTACGCAATAAATCTTTGCCAGTTGGCCACACTAATTTTCTTGCCTGAGGTTGAAAAGGGTTTACTCCCGTTCCTGGTATTGTTCCCTCAATAAATCCATTTAAATTTACCGTACTTGAACTTTTGTTTATTAATGTAACAGTAGCAAACCCTAACGAATCTTCGCCAAATACAACAATAATGAACGGACGAATATCGTACTCTGATTCACTATTAGAATAATAATTAAGTTCTTTTTCAATTCCATATTCATACTTGCTATCTTTAAAAATATTTTTCTTTAGTTTAACAACTGTTAAATCATCATCATTTAACGAATGTTCTTTACTATTAAATTCTATTAGATTGTCATTCTTTGAAAAAAGCATAAATACATCTGGATTTGATCCAAATTCTCCTTCGAATGCTATCGAAGAGAAGGCATAAAAACCATGCTTGTAATCACCTCTAAGTTCCAATGACATAGTACTTTGACCTACAAGAGAAAAATGTATATTTTCAATCCTGCTTTTTCTGATATATCTTCTTTTATTGATAACATTTATTAATTCTCCAAAATCTGGACTTATTCCAATGGTTGGGCCTGATAATGACATCCCCACATTTAATTTTATATATGACACCTTAACTTCTCCATTATAGTGATTTACCTAATTATATAGTGATAGTAATCGCTCATATAAAACTCATTTTCTTAATATCTAAAGATTTACTCAAAGTTTCAACTAATCGTATATAATTTCCACATATAATAAAGGCTAGCTGAATGTCAAACAACATTTTCTTTTCAAGTAGTCATTCAAGCACTCAGGCGTGTCCGCACAATTAGTAAACACTGTCATTATATTTTTATCGTCAATCAAAAATTGTTTTGGAATAAAGCCTCCATTTTTACTCACTAAAGACAATATAAACTCCTTCAAAAACCATAATAACTGTTTCCCTCTAAAATAATCCTCTATGTGGACACGATATTCCTCCATATCATTCTCAAAATTATAGCGTATGTGTTGTCGTTTATCCCTAAAAATAGATAACTCCTTTACATAATCTCTACCATTCTTTTTACAACCATTTTTAATTTTCTCACTTAGCATTTCCTCATACATACTTTCAAAAAATTAAAACTTATATCTTCAACTGATAGTTCAATATTTTTATAACCAATTTTAAAAAATTAGCCGCATTTCGTTTCAATCCTAACAAATCAAAATCTACTTTCACTTTATTCAATTTACAACAGATTGCCCAAAGATTCATATCTGTTAGACAATCCATAAATTCTCTATATCTTTCATTAAAATATTCCAATACTCTACCAAACTCCGGGTCATCATCATTTATTCCAAAATGTACTTTCAATATTCTTTTGATTGCTGTAGAACTCACATAAAAGTTCTCAACTGCATATTTTGGAGTCATATATATATCAGGATTAACTTGGTGATGTTCATAGTCTTTATCTATAAAAAATAATTTATTAGCTAACGTAGATTCTCCCTCTTGAGTAAATTTCTCAAATAATTTCAAGACCTTACTCTTACCACCAACTGCATATGTGTTATAAGTTTCAGTATACTGTTGTATTCGACAATCATAATATTGCCTATCTTCACCTTCATAAAATACAAAATATCTATTGGGATTAATCTTAGCATCTCTCGTATACCTTTCCCAAATAACTGAGGATTCTGTCAAACTTTCTAGGTGGTTTTCTATTGTTACTGATTTCAAATTATCCCCCCTTATTTAAAAAGGTGACCCATCATTGCCTTCATTTTCTAATTGGAACATGATTTCATTCTTGTGAATTTTTTAGATTCTACAATGTACTTATCAATTTCCTCTGCATAATCTAGCATGTTACTATAAATAAATGGAGAGTGTGTTACTGCGACTAGAAATGCACACTTTTGAGCTTGAGAAATATCATAGATAAACTCCTCTTGCCAAGGTACTGATAAAGATATTTCTGGTTCATCAAATAGAATTATAAGATCCTTTTCATCCTCTAAGAAAATTTTAGAAAAAGTTGAAATTAATTGTTTCTCTCCTGATGAAAGATTTCTTAACTTAATAAAACTTTCAGTACTTTCTCCTTTGTTATTGGTTCTTTTTATTACTAACTCTAATAACTGTGGATTGTAAAAATATTTTTTCCCAAAGAAATATTTATTCACTCTCTCAGTAAATTCATTAATTCTGCTGTCAATATTTTCTAAAGCTTTATAATTATCAATAATACTCGTGACTAAGTAATTTAGATATACATCACTATGCAATTCTCCGTTTTTAATTCTATCTAAAATATTAGATTTAGTTTCATCGGTGATTTTTTCTCCTAATCTAGAAAGTGCTATTTCAACTTTATGTGAATCAAAATCCTTGCTAGGTATATCTTTTCCTTTATTAGCATTAGCAAATAGCTCTAACAATCTACTAATCATGATATCGTAGCTTTTATTGGTTTCCTTGCTAATTTTGTTTAATAAACTATCTATTTTTCTTCAACATCCTCCATACCGAAATGTATTAATTCTCCGCTAGATTTATTATTAAACGCCCTTATACCTGGTTCTTCTCTAGAAATAATATTGAATTCTTTTAAATCTTCCTCAATTCTTCTATAGGTTGGAAAGTATAATATTTTGTACCTATTTTTAAAGTCTTCTATCTTAAGTATTAACTTCATGTAGCCAGAGGGAAAGACTCTGCTCAACACTTCAGGTAACATTGATGCAATCATATGCAAAGGATATTTTTGTAAAAGATGATATCTATTATAAATTGACGATACTTCATCAAACTTTAAATTTTTAGATTTATCTAGTCCTGATAAATCCGACACTAAATCCTGATTTTGTTTAATTCTTTCTACTAAATCAAACAACTCACGTTTAATATTTGAGGTTATATGGTTTGAATTCTGTATATTTATCTGAATAATTTCTTTTTTAGTAATCTGCAGTTGTTCTTCACCTTCAAATGTAATCTCTATACTACCAAAAACGAAGCTTTCTAATTTTTTATAATTTAAATCTAGTAAATAGTAAAGCATCGCAAGAATAGTAGTCTTACCAATACCATTTTCTCCAATATAAATAGTCTTATCATTCTTAAAATCCAATGCAACATCATAATAATTATAAAGATTATTAATTTTAAATTTCTCAATTAAAGGCATACAACTACTCCTTAATAGTTTTATTTATTACAATTATACCAGAAAGCAAGCCTTGAGGCTTGCTTTCTACAAATATTATTATAACTAATTTTTATGATTTCACTTTGTCTTGAAACTGTTGAAATTTTAATGTCTAAAATGTCTTACTCCTGTAAAGACCATAGTTAAGCCGTATTTATCAGCAGCCTCGATAGACTCTTGGTCACGGACTGAACCACCTGGCTGGATGATGGCCTTAATACCTGCTTTGGCGATTTCTTCCACGTTATCTGCAAATGGGAAGAAGGCATCGGAAGCAAGAACAGCACCATCCAGACGGTCTTTAGCTTGGTCAATAGCGATACGGACGGAAGCCACACGGTTAGTTTGACCAGGGCCAACACCAAGTGTCATGTGGTCGTTAGTCACGATGATCCCATTTGATTTGACGTACTTGATAGCTTTCCAGGCAAACTCAAGAGCTGTCGCTTCTGTCTCCGTTGGTTGGCGTTTGGTCACCACTTGCCAGTCAGCTGGGCTTTCTTTCACCACGTCTTGGTTTTGAACGAGCAGTCCACCGACAACACCTGTGTATTCTGCTTCTACTTCGCTAGCGTCTTGAGCATCAAATGGCAAGGCAAGAATGCGCAAGTTTTTCTTTTGTTGGTCAAAATAGCTAGCGCTTCATCTGTATAGCTTGGTGCGATGATGATTTCAAGGAAAACACCGTGCATCTTCTCAGCCGTCGCAGCATCTACCTCACGGTTAAGAACGACGATTCCACCGAAGATAGAAACTGGGTCAGATTCATAAGCGTAGTTCCAGGCTGTTTCGATATCGTCAGCTTGACCGATTCCACATGGGTTCATGTGTTTCAAAGCCACAACGGTTGGACGTTCTTTAAAATCGCGAATGATTCGAATGGCAGCATCAGCATCACGGATATTATTGAAGGATAATTCTTTCCCATTCAACTGTTTAGCTGAAGCAATCGAATAGTCCGTTGGCAAGGCTTTTTGGTAGAAATCTGCATCCTGTTGAGGATTTTCCCCATAGCGCATAGCTTGTTTTAGGTCATAAGTCAGAGTGAGTTTTTCAGGTTTGCTTTCACCCACTTGAGCTGTGAAGTATTCTGCAATCAAGGCGTCATAAGCCGCTGTGTGGCGGAATACTTTCGCTGCCAACCGTTGGCGAGTTTCATAACTTGTTTCGCCGTTTGCTGCCAATTCGTCAAGAACAACAGCATAGTCAGCAGGATCTACAACAACGGTCACGCTGGCGTGATTCTTCGCTGCTGAACGAAGCATTGATGGACCACCGATATCGATGTTTTCAACGGCATCCGCATAAGTCACGTCTGGTTTGAGAATGGTTTCCTTGAATGGGTAAAGGTTGACCACCACAAGGTCGATCAATTCGATATTATTATCCTTAGCCGCTTCCAAGTGACTATCCAAGTCACGACGAGCGAGGAGACCGCCATGGATATTTGGGTGGAGGGTCTTGACACGACCGTCCATCATTTCTGGGAAACCAGTCACATCGTCAATGGCAATGGTATCAACACCGGCATTATCAAGGGCAACTTTGGTTCCACCTGTTGAGATGATGTCCCAACCAAGTTTTTTAAGTTCTTGGGCAAATTCAACAATGCCCGCTTTATCTGAGACTGAAATAAGTGCTCGTTTAGTCATGTTCTTTCTTTTCCTTTTTAAAAAAGTTCTTTCTTTGCTACAGTGCTACAATCGAAAATTTTCTTTCAGCTCGAGGGCTTCCTTATTTTCGTGCAGCCCCCAAACTACCCAAGACTTCTGGATAAAGTTTGTACTCTGTTTCGTGGATGCGAGTCTCGAAAGTATCAAGGGTATCCCCTTCAAGGCGTGGTACACGGACTTGTTTGATGATCTTGCCGGTGTCCACACCCGAATCCACCCAGTGAATGGTCACACCAGACTGGGCCACACCCGCATTCCAAGCATCCTCAATACCATGAGCGCCTGGAAATTCAGGGAGAAAAGCTGGGTGAATATTGATGATACGACCTTCATAAGCTACTAGTAAAGTTGGGCCAACGATTTTCATATAGCCTGCGAGACAAACCAAGTCAATCTGGTGCTCATCTAAGAGTTCGACGATGGCTCCTTCATAGTCTGCCTTATTCTCAAACTCTTTAAGTTCAAAGGCATAAGATAAAACCCCTAGCTTTTCGGCACGTTCTAAGACATAGGCATCCCGGTGATCTGAAAAGACAAATTCTACTGGAAATTGTTCTGCAATCACCTGAAAGTTTGAGCCGTTGCCAGAGGCAAAAACAGCAATCTTCATATTCGATACAAAGGGACGTTTCGGTTAGCCGAACAGTTTCGTAGAAAAATAGGAAATCATTGCTGGGTGCTTGCACACAAAATGATTTCTCTTTTTTCCTAGAAAATGAGTCCCGTGTTCAGTTAGTCTTTCTAACTAAACACTCCTTTCTACAATTTCTCCGTACAAAATGGGGATATCACCATTATTTAATCACCACACTTGCATCTGTCTTCTTCACAATACGACCGATTTCATAAACTGGTTCGTCAAGAAGTTCTTTGACACGTTCCACATTCTCTGGTTTTACCGCAAGCATGAGACCAATACCCATGTTGAAGATTTCAAACATTTCTTCATGTTTGATTTGGCCATAATTTTCAAGGGCTTTGAAAATTGGAATGACTGGCACTTTGCTTTCGTCAATTTCAGCAGCCAAGTCATCTGAGAACATACGTGGTACATTTTCGATGAAACCACCACCTGTGATGTGGGCAATCCCATTCACCAATTCTTCTTTGATGAGTGGCAAGACAGCCTTAACATAGATGCGAGTTGGCTCAAGAAGAACCTCCTTGAGTTTCTTGCCTTCCAATTCTGGGAGGACTTCTTCACCTGTATAATCGGCAAAGACACGACGGACGAGCGAGTAACCATTTGAGTGGATACCACTGGAAGCAAGTCCGAGAAGGACGTCTCCCTCTGCTACTTTTGAACCGTCGATGATTTGGCTTTTTTCAGCTACACCTACTGCGAAACCAGCCAAGTCATAGTCGTCTTCACCATACATACCAGGCATTTCAGCAGTTTCCCCACCGATGAGGGCCGCACCTGCTTGTACACAACCTTCAGCCACACCAGCAACCACTTGTTCTAGCTTAGCTGGTTCATTTTTCCCAGTCGCCACATAGTCTAGGAAGTAGAGGGGCTCTGCACCTGCAGCGATGATATCGTTGACACACATAGCCACACAATCTTGTCCAATAGTATCGTGTTTGTCGTACTTGATAGCAAGCATTAGCTTAGTGCCAACACCATCTGTACCTGAGATCAAAACTGGCTCTTTGACACCTGTTTTTGAAATGTCAAACATGCCACCGAAACCACCAAGAGCTCCCATAACACCCGCACGCTCCGTACGTGCCACGTGTTTTTTGATCCGTTCAACAACCTCATAACCCGCTTCAACGTCCACACCTGATTGAGCGTATGCATTTTTATTTGTCATTTTTTTATCCTTTTCTTTTTTGAGAAAGACTGCGACGTATTTTTAGATAAACAATTATTTTATCTAAAAATACTAGTCAGGTCTCTAGCTTTGGTCCCATAGGAGAAAGCGTCTACTGACAAATGCTTTAGCTTTTAGTCAGTAGTGAGACGTGGAGCATAAGCATTTTTATCTGTCATTTGTTTATTCCTCTTCCTTTCCTTCAATGGGGAATTTTATTTGTAAAAACTTGTTTTTTCTCCTAAACTTCTACGATATTCTTCTTCATAGTCATAGAGAGGAGTTGGATATTTCCCATCAAAGTAAGCCACACAGAGACCGCCATTTGGCGCATCTGTTTCAATCCCAATAGAGTCAATCAAGCCATCAATCGAAAGATAAGTCAGGCTATCCGCACCAATGATTTGGCAAGTTTCCTCAACGGTATGATTAGCCGCAATCAACTCCTGACGTGTCTGGATATCAATCCCGTAGAAACATGGATAGGCAAGAGCAGGACTACCGATGGCAACGTGTACTTCTGATGCTCCTGCTTCTTTCAAGAGTTGGACAATGCGACGTGATGTTGTTCCACGTACAATCGAGTCATCAATCATGACCACACGTTTTCCTTTGACGACACCAGAAACGGCAGAGAGTTTCATACGAACTCCTTGCTCGCGCAATTCTTGAGTCGGCTGGATAAAGGTCCGTTGCGTATATTGGTTCTTGATGAGCCCCATTTCATTTGGTAGACCTGATTCTTCCGCAAATCCCATGGCTGCACTAAGTGAAGAGTTAGGTACACCAACCACAATATCGGCTTCATGCTTGAATTCACGTGCTAATTGAGCTCCCATTCGCTTACGAGCTGTATGGACATTGACTCCATGGATATTGGAGTCAGGACGTGCGAAGTAGATATACTCCATGGAACAGATAGCCAACTGAGTATCGTTTGTATAGCTGTCATACTGGATACCACTATCATCAATAATGACAATCTCCCCTGGTTTTACATCGCGAATCCACTCAGCACCGATTACTTCAAAGGCACAGGTTTCAGATGAAACCACTACTGCTCCATTGGCCAATTTCCCTATAGAAAGTGGACGGAAACCGTTTGGATCTAAAGCTGCAATCAGCTTGTCTTCAAACATTAAGAGATAGGCAAATCCACCTTTGACAAGGCTGAGCGCTTCTTTGACTTTCCCCAGCAGGCTAGGATTGTGGCTTCGGCGAATAAGGTGAGCCAAGATTTCAGAGTCAGAGGTTGAGCTAAAAATTGCTCCTCTTTGTTCTAGTTCTGTCTTAAGAGATGTAGCATTGGTCAAATTCCCATTGTGGGCAAGACCAAACTGCATATCATGAAAGCGAAAGAAGAAGGGTTGAATATTGTCAACAGACGCTTCCCCAGCAGTCGCATAGCGCACATGTCCAATAGCTCCACTTCCTGTCAATTTATCCAAATTAGCAGGATTTTTGAAGACTTCTGATAAAAGCCCCATATCACGATGACGCTTCAATTTCCCTTGGTCATTGGAGAGGATTCCTGCCCCCTCCTGACCACGGTGCTGAAGACTATGGAGTCCAAAATAGGTCAATTTGGCGGCATCTGGATGCCCCCAAATACCAAAAACACCACATTCTTCATTAAGAGATTTTACTTCGTATGTCATTTTATATACCTAATTTTTATTTGTGTATCATTCCTTTAGTAGTACTACAGCGGAATGATACGGTAGAAGCTCGTTTCACTCACAACAACAAATCATTTACAATTATCGCAAGTTACATCTACTTGATTTTACATTTACTGATGGTTCTCTATTAAAAAATCTGCAAAGCCTATTTCCCAGTAAAGTATTTAACCGCTGATGCAAAGAGATGCTGGTCTTTATTCCCAGGAATGTTTTGGAAAAGACCGTCTTCATAACGTTCTGAGTGTCCCATCTTACCGATGATTTGACCGTTCTTACTTGTAATACCTTCGATCGCATTTACAGATCCGTTAGGATTATATTTTGAATCCATGCTTGGTTTGCCTTCGAAGTCAACATATTGGGTAAAGATTTGACCATTGTCACGAAGCTCTGTAAATTCCTCAGCTGTCACGACAAATTTACCTTCACCGTGCGATACTGGGATAGCATGGATGTCACCAACTTTCACGCCAGCAAGCCATGGCGAGTTCGTGTTGGCAATACGTGTTTCCACCATCTTAGCCACGTGTTGGTTAGCATCATTGTAGAAGAGGGTCGGACTCGTGCTACTTGCATCTTCGAAGTTACCGTATGGAAGAAGACCTGATTTAACAAGGGCTTGGAATCCGTTACAGATACCGATGATCAAACCACCACGTTCGATAAAGCTATCGATGGCTGCACGTACTTTTTCATTAAGCAAGATGTTAACGATAAATTTAGCTGATCCATCTGGTTCATCCGCTGCTGAGAAGCCACCTGCAAAGAAGATAATGTTCGCTTTTTCGATATTGTCAACCATGGTGTCAACAGACTTGACAATCGCCTCTTCGTCAAGTGTTACAAATGGTACCAAGTTGACTTTTGCCCCTTCTTTTTCAAAGGCCTTAGCAGAGTCATACTCAGAGTTGGTACCTGGAAATACTGGGATGTAAACCACTGGTGTCTCAACTGTTTCTTTTGCTTTGATAACAGCATCTGATGCCACAGCTGGTACTTCTTCCAACTCAGTTGCTTGTGCAAATTCCGTTGGGTAAACCTCTTCCAATTTACCTTGGAAGGCACTGTCAAGTTTGTGTCCATCAAGCGTTACACCATTGACAGTAAGTGTAAAGTCAGCTACTGTTTGTCCAATCTTGGCAATCCCTGAAATTTCTTCAGGCGATGTGAAGACGAATCCACCCAATTGAGCTGTCAAGGCAGTCTCAAGATTTTCAAGGGTTACAGTGGCACCGATATGGTTACCAAATGTTGCAAGGGCAAGAGCTTCAACCACACCACCATATTTGACAGCTGATGCAGATGTGACTTTGTGAGCAGCTTGGATTGATTCCAACTTAGAAAAGTTAGACTTGATAAGATCAAAGTCAATTTCTTGTGCCAAAGCTGGACCAGGAATATAGTAAATATTTTCACCAGCAGCCTTGAATTCTGGAGAAAGAACCTTACGGCTATCTGCAGTTGTTACCCCAAAAGCAACCAAGGTTGGTGGTACTGTCAATTCTTCAAAGGTACCAGACATAGAGTCTTTCCCACCTATAGATGGCAAACCAAGTTGAATCTGAGCTTCGATTGATCCAAGGAGAGCTGCTACTGGTTGACCAAAACGCTCTGCTTGTTTATCCATACGCTCGAAGTATTCTTGATATGAGAAACGAGCCTTAGACCAGTTGGCACCAGCAGCAACCAAACGAGCTGTTGCTTCGATGACTGCATAAGCAGCTCCATGGTATGGAGACCATTCTGCTACATAAGGGTTGAACCCTTGCGCCATGACAGATGCAGTTGTTGTCACACCATGTTGGACTGGCAATTTCTGTACAGAAGCTTCCGTTGGTGTGATTTGATAGCGACCACCGAGTGGGTGATTGACTGTTGAACGACCAACTGAGCAGTCAAAGATGGTTTGTAACCCTTTTTGACTGGCATGATTCAGGTCAGCCAAGACTTCAAGAGTATCCGCTTCAAGGGTTTCAGCAGATGTTTGACGTTCTTCTGGAAGCTTGACATCCTTGTCAACCACCTTAGCATCTACAACCACACGTACACCGTTTGTATCAAGGAAACGACGTTCCAAATCAACGATGGTTTCACCATTCCAGTGCATGACAAGATTTGGTTTTTCAGTCACTGTCGCAACGACAACTGCATCAATATTTTCTTTATTACATGCTGCAATGAAGGCAGCCACATCTTCTGGACGAACTACCACAGCCATACGCTCTTGAGATTCAGAGATAGCAATTTCTGTACCGTTCAAACCTTGGTATTTCAATGGCACTTTGTCTAGATCAATTTCAAGACCATCAGCCAATTCCCCAATCGCGACACAGACACCACCAGCGCCAAAGTCATTTGATTTCTTAATCAGACGGGTCACATCCCCATTACGGAAAAGACGTTGGATCTTACGTTCTTCGATGGCATTCCCTTTTTGAACCTCAGCACCAGCTGTTTCAACAGATTCAACCGTTTGAACTTTAGAAGAACCTGTCGCACCACCGACACCGTCACGTCCAGTCTTACCACCGAGCAAGATAATCACATCACCTGCTTCAGGTTTTTCACGGACAACATTTTCCTTAGGAGCCGCACCGACAACTGCACCTAGCTCCATACGCTTCGCAACGAAACCTGGGTGGAAGTATTCACGAACATAAGTTGTTGCAAGACCAATTTGGTTGCCGTATGAAGAATAACCGTGAGCTGCTGTTTTAGAAATCACTTGTTGTGGCAATTTACCAGCGCGAGTTTCTGAAATTGGAGCCGTGATATCACCAGCACCTGAGATACGCATGGCTTGGTAAACGTAGGAACGACCTGACAATGGGTCACGAATGGCACCACCGATACAAGTAGCTGCACCACCAAATGGTTCAATTTCAGTTGGGTGGTTATGAGTTTCGTTTTTGAACATGAGAAGCCATGGTTCTTTCACACCATTAACATCCACTTTAATTTCAACTGAGCAGGCATTGATTTCATCAGACACTTCCATGTCATCCAAACGACCATTGGCACGCTCATAACGACCAAAAATAGTCGCCATATCCATCAAGGTTTGAGGTTTTTCTGTACGTCCCAACTCATCACGCATGGCAATATACTTGTCATAAGTCGCTTGCAATTGTTTTTCAAATTTAGAAGCTGAGAAGTCGATGTTTTTCAACTCAGTCTCGAAAGTTGTATGACGGCAGTGGTCAGACCAGTAAGTATCTAAAACCTTCAACTCAGTCTCAGTTGGCACACGTCCAATAGACTTGAAGTAATCTTGAATGAAGAGAAGGTCATCCACTTCCATTGCCAATCCTTGCTCTGCCTTATACTTGGCAAAATCTTCTACCGTATAAGTTTCAAAGAAATCCAAGCTTGGAATGGTCTTGTCAGACTCAGAGAAATCCTGTTTCGCAATGCCAACAGTGATATCTTTGAAACGAGAATCGACTGGGTTCAAGAGGTAGTTTTTGACAGCTTCCAACTCATTCGTATCAATATCCTTGTTAACCAAGTAAAGTTGCGCTGTGTTCACTGTTACATCATTTGAACTACCAAGCAACAGCAAAGCTTCTTGCGAAGATGCTGCACGTTGGTCAAATTGACCAGGCAAACTTTCGATCGCAAAGAAAGCATACTTCTCAAGATCAGCCTTAACCGCAGCTTCATCCAAAACAGTATCGGTCACTTGCTCAGAGAAGATGTGTTTTTCCGCACGCGCAAACAAGTCCTCTGCCAAATTAAAGACATCGTAAACCTGAACAATACGAAGGTCCTTCAAGGTTTTCAACTGAAGATTATGCTGTAATTCTTTTACTAAAGAGTCAGATTTGACACGAAAATCAGCTTTTTTCTCAACGAAAATACGTTTATCCATTTTAGTTCCTTTATCTATTTCTACTTAAAGATTGTAGTGACGACCAAGTAAAACTTTACTTCAATCCCTGCAATTTCGCCAACACAACCTTATAAACATCCGTTAGACTGCCCAAATCTCTACGGAAAACATCCTTATCCATGTGGTGCCCTTCAGCATCCCAAAGGCGACAGTTATCTGGTGAAAATTCATCTGCCAAGATAATTTTGCCCTCCTTATCAAAACCAAATTCCAATTTGAAGTCAATCAAACGCAGACCAATTTGCGCAAACCAATCTTTCAACAATTCATTAATACGACGTGTTTCTTCCTTGATATAAGCAATTTGTTCATCATTGGCAATATCCAAGAACTTCACATGCTCATCATTGATGAATGGGTCATCCAAATCATCGTTCTTGTAGTAAAATTCAACGATTGGAGTTTCCAAATCCAAACCTTCTTCAACGCCAAAACGTTTAGAAAAAGAACCCGCAGTTACGTTACGAAGAACAACTTCCAAAGGAATAATTTTCACTTTCTTGTTGAGTTGTTCGGTATCAGAAATACGTTCGATAAAGTGAGTAGCCACACCAGCCGCATTCAATTTTTCAAAAATAAGAGACGAAATCTGATTATTTAGCACACCTTTTCCTTTAATAGTCTCCTTACGAGCTCCATTTAGCATGGTTGCTTGGTCCTTATAAACGGACTTAATCACATTTTCGTCTTCTGTAGTATAGATATCTTTAGCTTTTCCCGTATAAATAAGTTTGCTGGACATTTTCTTGTTCGCCTTTCGTATTACTTGACCTCATTTTAACACAACGATAAGTAAAAATCAAATATTTCACGAACGAAAACGTATTCCTCCTGATTTTTATAAAAACTGTAAATCGTTTTAAGATTACAGTTTTTAAATATTATTTAAGTAAAAGTGATCATTATTCCCAATTCAGAAAATCATCCAAATAATAGCGTAAATAACTTTTCTTGCCTGTAATTATCTGTAAACGGCCTTCTAAGCCATACCTAAGCTGTTCAGCTTGTTCTCGAGTTATTTGTGTTTCCGCTTCTATTTTAAAGAAATTTCCTTGGTCAGTTCTAGTTGCAATTGTATCAATACTAGTGATAGTAGAAACAAGTCTCACTTGACCATTAGTCGTGGTAAAGCGTACAGAATCTCCAATCTTGACTCCCACAATATCTTTTGAACTAAGATAGGCCGTCAATTTTGTTTTCCTTCCCTATCCAATGGGGGATAAAGTTTGGCAAGCGGAGTTCCTTCTGCGACTACCGAAGATTGACCTATCTCAGGATTAAGGTGAAGAATTCCATCTTCCTCAGCTCTGATTACCCCTTCTTCAAGAAAACGAGATTGACTGTTTTTGCCTAATTCTGTTTCCAAAATTTCTTGCTTTTGAGGTTTCTGAGAAGTGATGCTTATTTTCTGCTGCACCTCACTATTTTTGAAACCACTCGCTTTACTTTTATAGTCTTGCAACATCTCAAACCGACTATTATATACTTCAGACTGAATTTCATCTCCTGCATTCTGATACTGAACAAGTAATTCCCCTCGTTGTACTTGCTTATTCTCTTCCAGATGATTGACCACCATTCGCTGATTACTAGCTGACTGGATATTAGCGATGATGCGACTGGGTTCAACAGTAGCTTTCGAAGATAAGCTAATCTCCTTCTCTGCAAATATTGCAAACCCAAATATAAATACTACTAAAAGTGACATAGGTAAAATCACACGACTGGAAAAGTTATGATAGCGTCGATTATAAAACTCCGCACTTTCTAAAAATTCAAGGTGCATTCTTTCTCCCTTCTAACAGTTGACTAAATGAGCATAAAAGCCATTTTGAGCGATCAAGTCAGCATGGTTCCCCTCTTCGACAATCTTACCGCGTTCTAAAACGACAACTTTCTCCATTCGCTCAGCAATAGTCAAGCGATGAGCAATAAAAATCAAGGTCTTATCTAGATTCATGAGATTGTCTACTATCCGTTTCTCTGTTAAGATATCTAGACTGCTCGTCGCCTCATCCAAAATCAAGATAGGAGCATCTGTCAAGAGAGCACGCGCCAAAGCAATCCTCTGGCGTTGACCACCAGAAATTCCTGTACCATCAGAAGTCAATTCTGTCTGGTAATTCAAGGGCATACGCTCAATATCTTCACGAATTTCTGCTAGCTCAACTGCACGTAGTATATCCTCCCGAGTCGTACCCTCCTTAGCTCCGAGAAGGAGATTTTCTAAAATTGTTCCATTGAATACATATGGTTGTTGGGGTAAATAGTTGATATGTTGGCGCAGAGACTTTTTATCAATATGATTTAAATTCATATCCCCCAGTCTGATTTCTCCCTGACTTGGGTTGTAAAAATTAACCATCATCTTAGCTAAGGTCGACTTCCCAGATCCTGAAACCCCTACAAAAGCTATTTTTGAGCCATGTTTAATTGTCAAATTAATATCCGATAAAATATCTTGACCGTAATCATACTTGTAGTGCACTTTCTTAAAAGTCATATCTCCTTGAACCATACTCAAATCCTCTACCATTTTCTGCTCTTCAAACTCGGAGTTGACTAGATACACTTCATTGAGTCGGTTATTTGCAACTTGAGCCGTTTGAAGCTTACTCTGAAGGTTGATGATGTTTTCTAGAGGATTTGTGAAATAAAAAGAAGTGTATTATAGGTAATTAACTGTCCTAAGCTCATTTTCCCATCCATAACAAGATTGGCCCCCATCCATAAAATACAGACATTTAGAAAAAGTTGAGCTAGTTTTTTAAGAGCTTTTTGCTGACTCTCTGCTCTACTATAAGTAAAGGATTTTTTCAGATAGTCCACAAATTCCCTATCAATCTTTTGGTAGCGTGTTTTTTCACTAGCCAAGGATTTAATCGTTTCAATACCATTGATATCCTCTATAACGGAAGATGATAGAGTTGCATTTGCTTCCATAGTATCCCGGTTCATCTTTTCAAAAGGTTTCATAAAAGCAAAAATAATTGCAGCATAAATAGGGAGACCCAATAAACTTATGAAAAAAAGACTACTATTTTGCAAAAATAAGATTATGGAAATAATCAATACCGTAGATATATCCAAAAAAATTGAAATAATAGTTGAAGCTAAGGCATCTATGATACTATTGGCATCTGTAAATCGAGACACGATTTCCCCCGTCCGTCGAGTCGCAAAAAAAGACACAGGTAGATGAAAAACATGTTTGATATAAGATAAAATAACATCAATCGATAGACGTTGCCCAAGGACAATTAATAGGTAATCTTGAGCAAAAGACAAAATCTGCTGAAGGGCATAAACGATAACAAGACATATAGAAATAATACTTAGGGTTGAAGATGCCTGATTCGGTACATAGGTGTCAATGATTGATTGCAGATAGTAAGAGCCAACAATATTAATCAAAGTCACAAGAAAAGTAGCTAGAATAATATTAATAATCAAACCTTTCTGATTTATCAGAATAGGTAAAAAAGAAGTCAATCCTTGCCTCTTTTCCTGATGCGGTTTATAATTTGGAGAAGGTGCCATAAAGATAGACGTTCCTATCCATTCTTTTTCAAATCTCTCACGAGATAGTTTAGTCAATCTAATCCCTGGATCTGGGTCAGCTATATGAATATTCTCCTTATCCCGTCCGGTTACTACATAGTAATGAAGTAATTTTCCTTCCTTAAGTACGTGTACGATAAAAGGAAATATCAAATCAGGCAAATCAAACAGGCTCATATCTGCTTGAATAGCCTGTGTTTCAAACCCAAGTTCCTCCGCAACTTTCACGAGTCCCAAAGCTGTTGTTCCATTTGTAGTTGTTTTAGCTAACTCACGTAGACTAGCTAATGAATAGTAACTTCCAAAATAGCCAAATACCATAGCTAATGAAGCCACCCCACAGTCCATCTGATCCATTTGTGGGCGATAATGTTTTTTCCTAAATTTCATATTCCTACCCTTTTTCCTTAATAATCTAATTAAAAGTTCTGTAAGATTATTTTAGCCAAACAAAGTAAGAAATAGATAACTCTTTCTAAAAAAACAATATCCGTACTCAAACTGTACTGATAGAAGTTTAAGTATTCATATGAATAAACAAATTTGTCAAGATAAATGCTTTACCTATCACAAAAAACCACATCAGCACAGTCTACATAAAAAAGCAACATGCCAGGCATGTCGCTTTTTCTTACGTTCTATTTTTAATAATTGCTAATACATCTGCGACACTTTGGAGGTTGTCGATTTCTTCATCACTAATTTCGATTCCAAATTCGTCTTCAATTGTTAGAATAAATTCCATCAAATCTACTGAATCAGCATCCAAATCATCCTTTAAGCTCAAGTTTTCGGTTACGACAAAGTCTTCTCCTTGACGCTCTTGAATGATGGTCACGATACGGTCAAAAATTTGTTGATCTGTCATACTATTCTCCTAATTCCTCTGAAAATTCATGCGCAGTTTGGGCAACTACATCTGTCTCAAGCATGGTACGAATCTGACGAAGTGTACTGTATACAGCCTTGGCATCACTTGAGCCATGAGTCTTAACTACTGGTGCCTTTACACCAAACAGAACCGCGCCTCCAACATCTGAATAGTTGAGCTGTTTTTCAAACCTCTGAGGTTGTCCTTAAGAAGGAAAGCCCCTAGCTTGGCTCTAAGACCGCCACCTACAATAGCATTTTTAAGCAAGCCCATGATACCCATAGCAGTCCCTTCAATAGCTTTGAGCACAGCGTTTCCCGTGAAACCATCTGTTACAACTACGTCAGCAACACCATCCATCAAATCACGCGCTTCTACGTTCCCGACGAAATTCAGACTCTCGTCAGCCGCTAATAGGTCATAGGCTTCCTTGCGGAGTGGATCTCCCTTGCTACTCTCTGTCCCGTTATTAAGCAAACCTACACGAGGTTTGTCAATTCCACGAACATTTTTGGCATAGAAGGAACCTAAGATAGCGTATTGATGCAGGTGATGGGCTGTGTTCTCAGCATTGGCACCTAAGTCCAACATATCAAATCCTTTTCCATCAATAGTTGGCAAGGTTGACATAAGACCTGGTCGATCAATATTTTTGATACGACCAACGATGAAGAATCCCGCTGCCAGCAAGGCACCTGTATTTCCTGCAGAAAGAACAGCATCTGCCTCTCCATCTTTGACAGCCTTGGCCGCCAATATCATGCTGGCATTTTTCTTCTTACGGATAGCTTTTGTAGGCTCGTCATCAGAATTTATTTTTCATCTGTATGGATAATGCTGACGCGCTCTGCGGCTGTTAGATATTGTTTGATTTTACTTTCGTCTCCGTAAAGTTGGATTTCAATATCTGAAAAGTCAGCTAGTGCTTGATTAACACCCTCTACAATAGCTTGTGGTGCGTAATCGCCACCCATTGCATCTACTGCGATTTTTTTCATTTGTCTTCCTCTTTCAGTAATTGTCCCCAGTCGGCTAGGGAATCAATAAATTTCTTTGATTTTAGGTGAATTCCAACATACTCTTCGTAAATCTGGTCCATAAACTTGCGCAATTCTTGCTTGATTTCTGACTTCAGAGAAATAGTCTCTAGAGTGCCAAAATCAATGGCTTGAAATTGATTGAGCAGATAAGGAATATTAGGATTCAGATGACATCGTCTTTCATCCTCATGGTAATGTTCTGGACAAAGACAGCCTCCGTATTTGAAGGAAAAGTCAAAAGCCTGACCCACACGATGACAAAAAGTACACTCGTTAAAATTAAGGCTGATTCCGAAACGTGTCAAAATTTGAATTTCAAAAATATTGGTCAAAACTTGATAATCCAGACCCTCTTCCATCAGCTCTAAAGTCTTTTGCAAAAAAGCAAACAAAGGAGCATCTTCTTGATTATCCTGCAAACTCGCATCTGCCAAGGCTGCAACGTAAGTTGCATAAGCCATAACAAAGAGGTCGCTATTGATTTTCGGAAAAGTCTTCACCTCATGATAATCTTCTATATAGCTAAGTCCATCGTCATTGACTTTTAGTAAAAAATGGGCTAAGACTAAAGGCTGAATAACCGGAGCTAGTTTGGATTGACCAGCATGCTTCACAAAAACATGCGCTTGCCTGCCTGTTCTGTAAAGATTTTAACAAGCTTATCATCCTCTCGAAAATTTCGATTGTAAAGTACTAAACCCTGACTCGTAATCGATTGAATCATGCTTCTCTCATGTACTCCTCAAGTCGTTTCATAGCTTCTCTGATGGTTTCCATGCTTGCTGCATAAGACAGGCGAACATAGCCTTCTCCATACTGACCAAAGGCAGCACCAGGGATAAAGGCAACAGCCTTCTTGTGAGCAAAATCCTTCAGAAAAGCAAAGGAATGTTGATTATAGCCTGCCGGAATCTTAGCAAAGATATAGAAAGCCCCGTCCGGCTTGATGATTTCAAACCCAAGCTTAGTCATCTTCTCAATAATGTAGTCCCTACGTTGGATATATTCCTTCTTCATTGGTTCCGCATCATCTTTACCTGCTGTCAATGCTTCCACAGCAGCATGTTGAGCCATGGTGTTTGCAGCGGTTACCAAATACTGGTGACTCTTAATCAACTGAGCCGTAAAGTTTGCTGGTGCAAAGATAAAACCTAAACGCCAACCTGTCATGGCATGGGATTTGGATAGACCATTGATGATAATAGCCTGATTTCTCAGCATAGTTCCCAAAGATACATGATTTTCCCCTGTATAGGTCAACTCCGAATAGACCTCATCACAGACTACGAAAATCTCATACTTACGTAAAACAGCTGCCAAGGCTTCTAATTGCTCACGACTATAAGTAATTCCTGTTGGGTTAGCTGGATAGTTGAGAATAACTGCCTTGAGCTTGTCCCCCTGCTCTAAAATCGCTTTTTCTAGCATTTCTGGAGTTAAGACAAAACCATTCTCAGTTGTATCAATCTCGACAATCTCTGCCCCAACTAGATTGACAATCGGCTCGTAACCTGGATAAGCAGGAGCTGGCAAGAGAACCTTGTCTCCTTCCTCCAAAATAGCTGTCAGAGTAGCTGACAGAGCCTCTGTCGCACCAATTGTAACCAAGATTTCATTCTCTGGATTGTAGTCCATCTGATATTTCTCTTTTACAAAATCACTCGCCGCCTGACGCAATGTCAACAAGCCACTCATCCCTGTATAGTAGGATTGGTTTTGGTCAATGGCTCGCTTTGCAGCTTCCTTGACATGATCTGGCGTTGTAAAATCTGGTTCTCCCAAGGTCAATCGCAGGACACCAGGAATCTCAGAGATAGCTTGGTCAAACTGACGAATCAAGGAAACTTGTATCTTATCTAATTGTTTATTAAAGCGTTTGGTTAAGTCCATAGATATCTCCTTCCTAACAGAGCATAGTACTATTATACTATAAAAGCTCTCTGACCGCAAAATTCCATTTTGAGTTATTCCTACTTTCTATTTTACTTTTCTGACAGACAAGATTATAATAAGAAGTGCTTATTTTCGGAGGTTTTTATGTCATTTCTATCAAAAAATTGGGCAGGACTGTTAGCCTGTCTAATCATCTCAATCATCTCTTGGGTTTTAGGAGGCTTTCTGCCTGTTGTGGGAGCACCAGTTTTTGCCATTTTTATCGGAATGATTCTCCATCCTTTTATCACTTCCTATACACAACTGGAAGCTGGCTTGACTTATAGCTCCAAAAAACTGCTTCAATATGCTGTTATCTTGCTTGGCTTTGGACTCAATATCTCTCAAGTTTTTGCAGTTGGAAAATCTTCCCTCCCTGTCATTCTATCCACCATTTCTATAGCCTTGATTGTTGCCTATCTCTTCCAGCGCTTTTTTGACCTAGATACAAAGCTAGCTACCTTGATTGGAGTTGGATCTTCTATCTGTGGCGGTTCTGCCATTGCAGCGACTGCTCCTGTTATTCACGCCAAGGAAACAGAAGTGGCCCAAGCCATTTCTGTTATCTTTTTCTTCAATGTCTTGGCAGCTCTTATCTTTCCAACTCTAGGTTCTTGGCTCCATCTTTCCAACGAAGGTTTTGCTCTCTTTGCGGGTACTGCGGTCAACGATACTTCCTCTGTAACAGCCACAGCTAGCGCCTGGGATAGTCTATACAATACAAACACTCTCGAATCTGCTACTATTGTCAAACTGACACGCACCCTGGCTATTATCCCTATTACTCTCTTCCTCTCCTATTGGCAAAGCCGTCAACAAGGCAACAACCAAGGAGTGAAGCTTAAAAAAATCTTCCCCGTTTTCATTCTCTATTTTATCCTAGCTTCTCTGCTAACTACTCTTCTCACATCATTCGGTGTCAGCAATAGTTTCTTTTCACCTCTCAAGCAACTCTCCAAATTCCTCATCATTATGGCCATGAGTGCTATCGGTCTCAAAACCAACCTCATTGCTATGATCAAATCCAGTGGAAAATCCATTCTTCTTGGAGCCCTTTGCTGGTTTGCTATCATCCTGACTAGTCTTGCCATGCAATCACTCATCGGTATCTTTTAATAAAAAAGTAGCTTTTCAGCTACTTTTTTATTGTTCTAGAATCAATCGTGTATGTTCTTTCTTAATACAACGATTCATCACAATATCTTCACATCCGCCAGCTCGAAGAATTTCTTCTGCCTCTTTATTTTCAAGACCAAGTTGGGCCCAGAAAATCTGTGCATCTGCTTGTAGAAAGTCACGTGCAACATCTGGTAAAAACTCGCTACGACGGAATACATCCACAATATCTACATGAAAAGGAATCTCAGCAAGACTTGCATAAGCCTTTTCTCCAAGAATCTCGCCACCTGCAACTTTAGGGTTAACTGGAATGATTTTATAGCCACGAGCCTGCATTTCTTTTGTCACTCGATTGCTAGTTGTTTCCTCGCGATCCGACAGACCTACTACAGCTACCGTTTTGCTAGTTGTTAAATACTGACGTACTACGCCATCACTTGGATTAATAAATTCTTGAGTCATAGAAACCCTCCTTTTCACCAGTATAGCACATTTTGAAAAGGCTTGCAGTTTTTGGCTACAAAAAATTTCCTAGCAAGAGAAAAGTCTGCTAGGAAATTCGTTTATTCAAGTGAAAGTTTAGATTTTTTCTCGATACTAAATAATGGAGAAAGAGGACGTTTTTCATGGATACGTACAATAGCATCACCTAGGAGATGGGCGATAGAAATTTGTTCAATCTTATCAATCAAACGTTCTTCTGGAAGATAGATAGTATCCAAAACAACCAATTTTTTAATGGCTGATTTCTGGATATTCTCCATTGCTGGACCAGAAAGAACTGGGTGCGTACAACTTGCGTAAACTTCAACAGCTCCTGCTTCTGCTAGAGCATCAGCCGCATGACAAATGGTCCCAGCTGTATCAATCATATCGTCAATCAAGATACAAGTCTTACCTTCTACCTTACCAATGATATTCATCACTTCACTAGTATTCATCTTGTCTACACTACGACGCTTGTCGATAATGGCAATTGGAGTTTTCAAAAATTCTGCTAATTTACGAGCACGAGTCACCCCACCGTGGTCCGGGCTGACAACGACATAGTCGGAACCAACCATGCCACGACGCTCAAAGTAATCCGCAATCAACGGAGCACCCATCAAGTGATCCACCGGAATATCAAAGAAACCTTGAATCTGCGCAGCGTGCAAATCAATCGTCAACAAACGATCAACTCCAGCCACTTCAAGCATATTTGCAACGAGTTTTGCAGTGATTGGTTCACGCGCTCTAGCTTTTCTATCCTGACGTGCGTAACCATAATAAGGCATAACAACGTTGACAGATTCTGCACTGGCGCGCTTCAAAGCGTCTACCATAATCAAAATCTCAAGTAGATTATCATTTACTGGTGAGCTAGTTGATTGTAGAATAAAGACGTGTTTTCCACGGATAGATTCTTCGATATTAACTTGAATTTCTCCGTCTGAAAATTGACGAACAGTCGATTTTCCCAACTCTATCCCAATCTCTTGCGCCACACGCTCTGCCAATTCTCTATTTGAAGAAAGGGCAAACAGCTTTAAATCAGAAAAAGACATGATTTCCTCCGGTATTTATGTATCACTTGTGTTTGTTACAACATTTTCCATCTACCATTGTAGCGCTTTTTTCTCGATTTTTCAATAAAAAATAAGACAAGAGTAGACTTTTATACTCTTATCTTATACTATTTTATATTAGTAATATCAAAGCTAAAACTTGTCAACCTTCTCATCCTACTTCATGCTACTCCAGAAGCTTTTAATTAGAAAGTTAGTATATTTCCCTCATACTACCTGTATCTACATCATAAACAGCTCCTGAAATAATGACATCATCTGGAATTAAGGGGCATTCTCGCAGCAATTTCATATCCTCTCGAACACTCTCATCGATGTCTTGAAACGGTAAAAAGTCCTGCCCAGATACATCAACTCCCAATTCACATTTTAGGTGCTCTTGAAAATCCTCGTTATTGAAGGTTTGAGCCCCGCAGTCTGTATGATGAAGAACCACAATTTCTCTTGTCCCCATTTGTTGTTGGGAAATTACAAGTGAACGAATCATATCCTCGGTCACTCGACCACCCGCATTCCGTAAAATATGGGCATCTCCCAGAGCTAACCCCAGAGCAGGTGCAACGTGTAGACGCGAGTCCATACAAGTTACGATTGCAACCTTGGTCTTGGGTTTAATGGATAAATGCAAATCTCCATGTAGTTCTACATAGGCTTGATTAGCCTTTAAAAAATTTTCAAAATAGGACATGACAACTCACTTTCTTACTTGCCAGATAATTTGAACACCAAATTATTTATCTCCTATCTTACCATCTTTTCCTTGTCTTGTCAGCTGTCAACCTTCATATAAAAAACTGGGACAGAGACATCCAGCAACTAGCTTGGGTTTCTGTCCTAGTTTTTTATTATTATGAACCTTTTTGGATATACTTGTTAAGAGAACCTGCAAAGCTTTGAAGATTGAGACTTTGTACGTAGACCTCACCAGTACCTCGGAAGGTGTTCACCACTCCTTCGCCTGTACCAATAGACTGCCAGAAACCATTTTCTAAGTGGATATTATAGTCCAAAGATTGACTCCAAGCTACCACATGGGCATTGTCGATGGTTATTTCTTGGTTTTGTAGTTCAATTTTCTTGATAGAGCCAAAGGCATTGGCCAAAAGAGTACCCTGGCCTTGAGTGGTCATCACAAAGAAACCGCCTTGCCCTCCGAACAGAGCTTTCCCAATAGACTGGCGCTCCATTGTATAGAAAGCTGTACCATCAAGAGCTAGAAAGGCTCCATCATTCAGTCGATACTGCTTTTCACCTAGCTCAAGAGCAATCACTTGACCAGGAGTATCTGGTGCTAAAGCAAGGTTCCCGTTGTCAGACTCTGCAACAGCTTGAGTGATAAAGGTACTTTCACCAGAAACCATCGAACGTCCTACAGCTTTGACAAAACGCCCCAAACCAGAACCACTCGCATTAAGTTGGGTATTAAGGCTTATATTCGGCGTGTGTTAAACCATGCTACCGCGCTGAATAAAGACCGTTTCTCCCTGATTGAGCGACAACTCTACCAAAGGAAATTGCATATGACTATCCATAGAAAATTTCATCAGAAATTCCTCCTTGTTTTAATAAATGTTAGCAATAAAATAATTAGTCATCTAAAACTGAGTAGAACGATTAAGAAAATACTTTTTTCAAGACTTCCTGAATAGTCGTCACCCCAATCACCTGAATTTCCTTAGGTGGCTTGATTCCAGTTAAAGAATTTTTTGGTACATAGATTTTTGTAAATCCAAGCTTCGCAGCTTCGTTGATCCGTTGCTCGATACGATTCACACGTCTGATTTCTCCCGTCAAGCCCAACTCTCCCACAAAACATTCCTGAGGGTTGGTTGGCTTGTCCTTATAACTCGAAGCAATAGCAACTGCAACTGCTAGGTCAATCGCCGGCTCATCCAATTTGACACCACCAGCTGATTTGAGATAGGCGTCCTGATTTTGCAAGAGAAGCCCTGCACGTTTTTCCAAAACAGCCATAATCAGACTAGCACGATTAAAGTCAAGTCCTGTCGTCGTGCGCTTGGCATTTCCAAACATAGTCGGTGTCACCAAGGCCTGCACTTCCGCAAGAATTGGACGTGTCCCTTCCATAGTCACAACGATTGACGAACCAGTCGCCCCATCCAAGCGTTCTTCTAGGAAAACTTGACTCGGATTGAGCACCTCAACCAAGCCACCTGACTGCATCTCAAAAATCCCAATTTCATTTGTCGAACCAAAACGGTTTTTAACCGCTCTCAAGATACGAAAGGTATGGTGACGCTCCCCCTCAAAGTAAAGCACCGTATCCACCATATGCTCCAACATACGAGGCCCAGCCAAGGTTCCTTCCTTTGTCACATGCCCTACGATAAAAATCGCAATATTGTTGGTCTTAGCCAACTGCATGAGTTCAGCCGTTACCTCACGCACCTGGGAAACTGACCCCTGCACCCCTGAAATCTCAGGAGACATAATGGTCTGGATAGAGTCAATAATGAGGAAGTCAGGCTGAATACGCTCCACCTCTGCGCGAACACTCTGCATATTGGTCTCTGCATAAAGATAAAACTCACTATCAATATCACCCAAGCGCTCTGCTCGTAGCTTGATTTGCTGAGCAGACTCCTCCCCACTGACATAGAGAACAGTTCCCACTTGAGACAGCTGGGTTGAAACTTGTAGAAGAAGGGTTGATTTCCCAATCCCTGGATCCCCACCAATGAGGACAAGACTTCCTGGCACAACACCTCCACCAAGCACACGGTTAAATTCCTCCATCTCAGTCTTAGTTCGATTGACATTAATAGAAGTTACTTCAGCCAATTTCATAGGCTTGGTTTTCTCACCTGTCAAGGACACACGCGCATTTTTGACTTCTGCGACCTCAACTTCTTCTACAAAAGAAGACCAGGCTCCACAGTTTGGACAGCGTCCTAAATACTTTGGTGAATTATATTCACAATTTTGACACACAAATGTCGCTTTTTTCTTCGCTATAATTCTAATCCTCTCATTTTAAAATCTCTTATTAATTTTTATATTAATGACTATTTCTTTTCAAAACAGTGAGCCCGCCATCATCCGCATGGACATAATACCGACCATCAGGACTAAATCCAAAAATATAGGGTAAATAACCTTTATAAATTTGACTTTTATCTTCCTTATCTTTTTCCCAATAAATAGTTAAAATCGGATAATCTTCAGATTGGTCTTTATCCATTGTCACTCTGATATCTTTGCCATTATCCAGAGGGAGATTTCCACCATATTGTCCAGCGATAGGGATAGATGAATCATATCCCTCACACATGGCTACTAACTCTACCTCATCATAATCTCCGTCTATCGGTGTTACTTGCCCATTTTCGCTATCAATGATTGACATGTAGTCTGAAGAAATACACAGAATTTTATGATAGGTATCAGGGAGAAATGCTAGGTAAAGAAATCCTCCAATACTAATCTCAAAAATCTTCTTATACCCTCGACAATTCTCGGCGGTAAAAGCTTGAAAATCCTTATAGCTCATTTCATTGTGCTTCTTTCTATATCTCTATCTCACACTCAATCACTTGGCAAAAATCAATCTTCTCGTCTGGTACAAATTGGCGCATGAGCATTCCGTGAGTTACAATGATAATAGTTTTATAATCTTTATATTTTTCCAAAGCTCTTAAAAAACGATGACGCATCTCTAGATCAGTTTCATAGCGATAAGGAGAATCTTCAGATAAACCTCCTTGATGTTTTAGATAATATTCATGAGCTACCAATACACTAGTTAAATCAGAGTTAGTGCCATCTAAGTCTGGACGCCACTCATGAAAAAACGGCTCCACAAATAAGTCCAATCCTGTTTCAACTGCTATATAATGGGCTGTTTCTAAAGCCCTCGTCACAGACGATGAAATAATAATCTCTGCCTTTCCAAAACATGCAGTTTTAGCAACTTCTTTTGCCAGAATGCGACCTTTTCCTGTCAATGGTGCTAAATCACGACCAAAACCACTATATAGTTGCGGATTTTCAAGTTTATCAAGCATACTATAATCTGGCTCCCCGTGACGTACAAAGATAATCTTCATCTTAGTGCCCAGTCGATCCAAATCCACCAGTCCGAACGCCATCTGCCACATCGCCATCCGCAATCAAAAATGGAGCAAAGACAGCCTGAACTACACGTTCTCCAACTTCAAGAACAACTTCCTGATTGGTAATATTTTTCATCTGAGCAAAGATATGGCCCTCATTCCCAGGATTACCATAATAGTCTCCATCAATAACGCCAACAGAGTTGATCAAGACCAGACCCTTCTTACGAGGATTTGATGAACGGTCATAAAGATAGAGCACTTCAGTCGGCTGCATATAAGCCTTAACACCCGTTGGGACGAGAACAATCTCTCCTGGAGCGATAACCGTACGCACCGCAACCTTTAAGTCGTAGCCAGCTGCATGCGCTGTCTCACGTTTAGGTAACAAAGTTTCATCTGTAAAACTAGAAACTAATTCAAAACCACGAATTTTCATATTTCCCTCTTTTTAATCTTTTATTCTAGGCTATTTTATCTTATTTATTCGAAAAAAGCACGAAAAAAGAGCACACAATTCACACTCGCTTAGGGCTGCTGGATTCCTCCCCTGACCCGCTTCACGCAGAACTGTTGCTCCACTAGTTATTATACCACATTCCCCTTTATTTTTAAAGAGAAATTATTTTTTACGTCGATTTCGGAAAAAGTCTTGCATAATCTCTGCGCACTCATTCTCTAAAACACCTGTTTCAACGTCCACACGGTGATTGAGCCTCTCATCTGTTAAAATATCGTACAAGCTCCCAGCGGCGCCAAATTTCTGGTTTTTAGCCCCGTAGACCACGTTTGGAATCCGTGCGAGACCAATTGCCCCACTACACATAACACAAGGCTCAATGGTCACAAAAAGCGTACAATCGAGCAAACGCCAACTCTCTTCGCTCAAATTAGCATTCTCAATGGCCATAATTTCCGCATGCATAACTGCCCGTTGCAACTCCTCGCGCGCATTGTGTCCCCTTCCAATGACTTTTCCGTCTTTGACAATTACACAACCAATCGGGATTTCATCATGCTCTAAAGCAATCTCTGCCTCTTTTAAGGCCTCTCTCATAAAAGCTTCTTTTTCTTCAAGCGTGTAATTCATCTCTTCTCTCTTCCTAGCTATCAATTCTATCATTATAGCATGTTTTCCTAGACAAAAAAAGAGCTCTATAATATTTGCAGAAACCAACTTTAGATAGTATTAAATCTCTGGTTTGTAGAAATAATGTTATAAAAAGAGTATAATGGTAGCAAAATTGAGAGAAACACTAGAAATCATAAACTGAGAGTAATGGAGACAACTGATACAAAATATCCAAATCTGTCGGAAGATTTTTATCCATAAGTCTCCAAGAGATGATTATCCTGAGATTTAAATAATAAACAAGATGAAAGGGTAACTAATGCAATTAGAATTTTTACAGGATGAACCAAAACTTACCTTGATGTTTCCATATAAAGATACATTTAATAGAGTAGGGGGACCATCCATGATATCTATATCTGTTATGATTCTCTGGATTCTGAAGCGTCTGATGACTTACAATACTGATTTTGCAGACAAGATTGTTATGGCGGTAGCGCTGATTTATGCTCCCCTCCTTATATGGTTTATGGGGTATTATCTCTTCATAAATGGAGTAAAATTAGAAATTTATAAAAACAATATTGTTCAGTATTATACCTATAGTACTAGAGGACACAGCCTATTACATTATCAATTTGGACTTCAAGATATCGAACAAATAACCATTAAAAAGCATCCTTTTAATTGCGTAAAGTTAAGCATAAAAATTAGAAATCCTATTTTTTTAGAAGGACATGAAAAAAACTAAATAAGCTAGTCAGTGTCAGTATCATCACAGCTAAACTAAAGGCTGATGCTTTTATGCACGAAATGAAGCTATTTCAAAGTGATAAATCAGATAATCAAGTTATCAACTAAGTTGATTCATATAAAATTCAAGTTTGTCTAACTTACAAATTCTCAAAAAAATAGTTCACTGAAGAGGCTGGGATCAGAAATCCCAACCTCATTTTTTCCTAGTTATGCATCTTTGATGTGATGGCAAATTGAACGACTTGTTGGTATTTGAGAATTCAAAAAGTTTCTTTTACCAAAACTTCTTTTCTCAATTCACAACTTTAACCAATTTACCCAAATGTTGAAACCTCACAGATCTGAGTGTACCAAATCGAGAGTTGGTCTAAAGATTTCTGTCCCACTGTTTTTTCTTTGTCTTAAAAGTAAAGAAGCCACCTAAATATGACTTAAAAGCTGACAAAAAAGCCACCGAATGCGGTGACTTTATAGGGAGATTATTATGAAAAAGAAAAGTTTAGGAAATTTGTTACAACAAGTTAGGAGGTCTTCTTGTAACTGTCTATAGTATATCCAACCTGTCTTAAACAAATCTTAAAAAACTCCTATGACCAAACACTTTCTAAAATATTTGTCTGTTCACGACCAGGACCTACTGAGAATGTTGAAATACGAACACCCACCAATTCGCTAACACGGCGAACATAGTTACGTGCATTTTCAGGAAGGTCTTCCAAAGTACGTACTCCAGTGATATCTTCAGACCAACCAGGCAATTCTTCGTAGATCGGTTTACAACGTTTCAATTGTTCGAGACTAGCTGGGTAGTAATCAATACGCTGACCATCAAGATCATAAGCCACACAGATTTTAACCGTATCCAAACCACTCAAAACATCAATAGAGTTCAAAGAGAGATTTGTAATACCAGAAACACGACGGCTATGACGCATCACAACTGAATCAAACCAACCCACACGGCGTGGACGTCCAGTAGTTGTACCATACTCATGGCCCACTTCACGGATACGATCACCAACTTCATCAAACAGCTCAGTTGGGAAAGGCCCATCTCCTACACGACTCGTATAGGCTTTACAAACACCTACAACCTTGTCAATCTTACTTGGACCAACACCGGAACCGATAGTCACACCACCAGCCACTGGGTTTGATGAAGTAACAAATGGATAAGTACCTTGGTCAATATCTAACATAACCCCTTGGGCACCTTCAAAGAGAACACGTTTACCGTTATCAAGCGCATCGTTCAAGATAACAGAAGTATCAGTCACATATTGCTTGATTTGTTGACCATATTCATAGTATTCTTCAAAAATATCATCAACTGAAATAGGTTCACTATCATACAATTTTACAAATTGACGATTTTTCTCAGCAAGATTACGTTCTAAACGTTCACGGAAAATTTCTTTATCCAAAAGATCCGCAATACGAATCCCAACACGAGCTGCCTTGTCCATATAGGCTGGACCAATTCCTTTAATGGTAGTCCCAATCTTGTTATCACCCTTAGCTTCTTCTTGAAGACGGTCTAACTCGATGTGGTAAGGCAAAATAACATGCGCACGATCAGAAATTCGGAGATTATCTGTTGTAACACCTTCCTCATGAAGATAAGACAATTCTTTCACAAGAGATTTAGGGTTGACAACCATCCCATTACCAATAACAGAGATTTTTTCTGGGAAGAAAATCCCTGAAGGAATCAAGTGCAATTTAAATTTCTTTCCATCAATAACAATTGTGTGACCTGCATTATCTCCGCCTTGGTAACGAGCAATCACTTCCGCATTAGCTGAAAGAAAATCTGTAATTTTCCCTTTACCTTCATCACCCCATTGGGTACCTACAACAACAACTGAAGTCATAATAAATTTTCGTCTGAGCCAAAAGGCTCGTCCTTTCTCATATACATGGTGGGACTCTCACCCACAATAATATCTTACAATTTATTATAAGAAAAAAGCCTATTTTATCAAGAATTAACACTAGAAAAGATTAGGGTTTCCCATTAATTCTAAATTAAAATTTTAACAATATCTAGTATTTTCTATATATTTTTTATTGTTTGTAAAATAACGTTCGTAATAAATAAAAATTGACTACATTTAATAACAAAAATTTAGATTTTTTCCAAGTAAATGATTAAGATAAAGACGATAAGAAGCTCTAAAATGGTAAAGAAAAAATCTTTCTCATCTTTTATCTTAAAACGAATTAAGTAATAAAGTAGAAATTTCAAGTGAAGCGACTCCCAATCAACATAACTTTGAAAAAGGAAATGATATTCCCTTTCTATCTGTTTTAGAAAATAAAACAATGATCATAATACTTTTGAAGCATATAAAAAAACCTTTCTTATTGATAAAACAAGTCTATCAGAAAGGCTAAGTAAAAAGATAAATAATCCCGTATGATAAAAATTTCAAGCTAAACTAACTTCAAATAAAACAAAAAAGTAAGAATAGATGAAAAAAGGCTTATAAAAAATCTATAAGTATATTGAAAAAATAAAAAACGTTCCTTAGAACGTTTAAGAACTCCGCCAGTAGGACTCGAACCTACGACATCATGATTAACAGTCATGCGCTACTACCAACTGAGCTATGGCGGATAAAAGCTAAGCGACTTCCATATCTCACAGGGGGCAACCCCCAACTACTTCCGGCGTTCTAGGGCTTAACTTCTGTGTTCGGCATGGGTACAGGTGTATCTCCTAGGCTATCGTCACTTAACTCTGAGTCATACATACTCAAAATTGAATATCTATCAAATACTTAGAAAACCTTCACACTTCGTATTCTCAGTTACTTTGGATAAGTCCTCGAGCTATTAGTATTAGTCCGCTACATGTGTCGCCACACTTCCACTTCTAACCTATCTACCTGATCATCTCTCAGGGCTCTTACTGATATAAAATCATGGGAAATCTCATCTTGAGGTGGGTTTCACACTTAGATGCTTTCAGCGTTTATCCCTTCCCTACATAGCTACCCAGCGATGCCTTTGGCAAGACAACTGGTACACCAGCGGTAAGTCCACTCTGGTCCTCTCGTACTAGGAGCAGATCCTCTCAAATTTCCTACGCCCGCGACGGATAGGGACCGAACTGTCTCACGACGTTCTGAACCCAGCTCGCGTGCCGCTTTAATGGGCGAACAGCCCAACCCTTGGGACCGACTACAGCCCCAGGATGCGACGAGCCGACATCGAGGTGCCAAACCTCCCCGTCGATGTGAACTCTTGGGGGAGATAAGCCTGTTATCCCCAGGGTAGCTTTTATCCGTTGAGCGATGGCCCTTCCATACGGAACCACCGGATCACTAAGCCCGACTTTCGTCCCTGCTCGAGTTGTAGCTCTCGCAGTCAAGCTCCCTTATACCTTTACACTCTGCGAATGATTTCCAACCATTCTGAGGGAACCTTTGGGCGCCTCCGTTACCTTTTAGGAGGCGACCGCCCCAGTCAAACTGCCCGTCAGACACTGTCTCCGATAGGGATCACCTATCCGGGTTAGAGTGGCCATAACACAAGGGTAGTATCCCAACATCGTCTCCTTCGAAACTGGCGTCCCGAATTCATAGACTCCTACCTATCCTGTACATGTGGTACAGACACTCAATATCAAACTGCAGTAAAGCTCCATGGGGTCTTTCCGTCCTGTCGCGGGTAACCTGCATCTTCACAGGTACTAAAATTTCACCGAGTCTCTCGTTGAGACAGTGCCCAAATCATTACGCCTTTCGTGCGGGTCGGAACTTACCCGACAAGGAATTTCGCTACCTTAGGACCGTTATAGTTACGGCCGCCGTTTACTGGGGCTTCAATTCATACCTTCGCTTACGCTAAGCACTCCTCTTAACCTTCCAGCACCGGGCAGGCGTCACCCCCTATACATCATCTTACGATTTAGCAGAGAGCTGTGTTTTTGATAAACAGTTGCTTGGGCCTATTCACTGCGGCTGACTTAAAGTCAGCACCCCTTCTCCCGAAGTTACGGGGTCATTTTGCCGAGTTCCTTAACGAGAGTTCTCTCGCTCACCTGAGGCTACTCGCCTCGACTACCTGTGTCGGTTTGCGGTACGGGTAGAGTATGTTTAAACGCTAGAAGCTTTTCTTGGCAGTGTGACATCACTAACTTCGCTACTAAACTTCGCTCCCCATCACAGCTCAATGTTATAGAACTAAGCATTTAACTCAATTCACACCTCACTGCTTAGACAGACTCTTCCAATCGTCTGCTTTAGTTAGCCTACTGCGTCCCTCCATCACTACATACTCTAGTACAGGAATATCAACCTGTTGTCCATCGGATACACCTTTCGGTCTCTCCTTAGGTCCCGACTAACCCAGGGCGGACGAGCCTTCCCCTGGAAACCTTAGTCTTACGGTGGACAGGATTCTCACCTGTCTTTCGCTACTCATACCGGCATTCTCACTTCTATGCGTTCCAGCGCTCCTCACGGTACACCTTCGCCACACATAGAACGCTCTCCTACCATACCTATAAAGGTATCCACAGCTTCGGTAAATTGTTTTAGCCCCGGTACATTTTCGGCGCAGGGTCACTCGACTAGTGAGCTATTACGCACTCTTTGAATGAATAGCTGCTTCTAAGCTAACATCCTAGTTGTCTGTGCAACCCCACATCCTTTTCCACTTAACAATTATTTTGGGACCTTAGCTGGTGGTCTGGGCTGTTTCCCTTTCGACTACGGATCTTAGCACTCGCAGTCTGACTGCCGACCATAATTCATTGGCATTCGGAGTTTATCTGAGATTGGTAATCCGGGATGGACCCCTCACCCAAACAGTGCTCTACCTCCAAGAATCTTGATGTCGACGCTAGCCCTAAAGCATTTCGGAGAGAACCAGCTATCTCCAAGTTCGTTTGGAATTTCTCCGCTACCCACAAGTCATCCAAGCACTTTTCAACGTGCCCTGGTTCGGTCCTCCAGTGCGTCTTACCGCACCTTCAACCTGCTCATGGGTAGGTCACATGGTTTCGGGTCTACGACATAATACTAAAACGCCCTATTCAGACTCGGTTTCCCTACGGCTCCGTCTCTTCAACTTAACCTCGCATCATATCGTAACTCGCCGGTTCATTCTACAAAAGGCACGCTCTCACCCATTAACGGGCTCGAACTTGTTGTAGGCACACGGTTTCAGGTTCTATTTCACTCCCCTCCCGGGGTGCTTTTCACCTTTCCCTCACGGTACTGGTCCACTATCGGTCACTAGGGAGTATTTAGGGTTGGGAGATGGTCCTCCCAGATTCCGACGGGATTTCACGTGTCCCGCCGTACTCAGGATACTGCTAGGTACAAAGACTATTTAAAATACGAGGCTCTCACTCTCTTTGGCTGACCTTCCCATGTCATTCTTCTATAGTCTTTGAGTCCACATTACAGTCCTACAACCCCGAAGAGTAAACTCTTCGGTTTGCCCTCCTGCCGTTTCGCTCGCCGCTACTAAGGCAATCGCTTTTGCTTTCTCTTCCTGCAGCTACTTAGATGTTTCAGTTCACTGCGTCTTCCTCCTCATATCCTTAACAGATATGGGTAACAGGTAGTACCTGTTGGGTTCCCCCATTCGGAAATCCCTGGATCATCGCATACTTACAGCTACCCAAGGCATATCGTCGTTTGTCACGTCCTTCTTCGGCTCCTAGTGCCAAGGCATCCACCGTGCGCCCTTATTAACTTAACCTTACTTTTTTGACCTTTCAGTCATAAACTCTTATTAATACTACAGCGTTTTCGGTTTATTTTCTTGTTACTATTTGATATAGATATTCAATTTTCAATGTGCATGACTTGGTGATCTCTCACCAATGGAGCCTAGCGGGATCGAACCGCTGACCTCCTGCGTGCAAAGCAGGCGCTCTCCCAGCTGAGCTAAGGCCCCACAAGACCTCTCAAGACTAAACAAGACCAATGTGCTTTCCTTATCCTTAGAAAGGAGGTGATCCAGCCGCACCTTCCGATACGGCTACCTTGTTACGACTTCACCCCAATCATCTATCCCACCTTAGGCGGCTGGCTCCTAAAAGGTTACCTCACCGACTTCGGGTGTTACAAACTCTCGTGGTGTGACGGGCGGTGTGTACAAGGCCCGGGAACGTATTCACCGCGGCGTGCTGATCCGCGATTACTAGCGATTCCGACTTCATGTAGGCGAGTTGCAGCCTACAATCCGAACTGAGATTGGCTTTAAGAGATTAGCTTGCCGTCACCGACTTGCGACTCGTTGTACCAACCATTGTAGCACGTGTGTAGCCCAGGTCATAAGGGGCATGATGATTTGACGTCATCCCCACCTTCCTCCGGTTTATTACCGGCAGTCTCGCTAGAGTGCCCAACTGAATGATGGCAACTAACAATAGGGGTTGCGCTCGTTGCGGGACTTAACCCAACATCTCACGACACGAGCTGACGACAACCATGCACCACCTGTCACCTCTGTCCCGAAGGAAAACTCTATCTCTAGAGCGGTCAGAGGGATGTCAAGACCTGGTAAGGTTCTTCGCGTTGCTTCGAATTAAACCACATGCTCCACCGCTTGTGCGGGCCCCCGTCAATTCCTTTGAGTTTCAACCTTGCGGTCGTACTCCCCAGGCGGAGTGCTTAATGCGTTAGCTACGGCACTAAACCCCGGAAAGGGTCTAACACCTAGCACTCATCGTTTACGGCGTGGACTACCAGGGTATCTAATCCTGTTTGCTCCCCACGCTTTCGAGCCTCAGCGTCAGTTACAAGCCAGAGAGCCGCTTTCGCCACCGGTGTTCCTCCATATATCTACGCATTTCACCGCTACACATGGAATTCCACTCTCCCCTCTTGCACTCAAGTTAAACAGTTTCCAAAGCGTACTATGGTTAAGCCACAGCCTTTAACTTCAGACTTATCTAACCGCCTGCGCTCGCTTTACGCCCAATAAATCCGGACAACGCTCGGGACCTACGTATTACCGCGGCTGCTGGCACGTAGTTAGCCGTCCCTTTCTGGTAAGATACCGTCACAGTGTGAACTTTCCACTCTCACACTCGTTCTTCTCTTACAACAGAGCTTTACGATCCGAAAACCTTCTTCACTCACGCGGCGTTGCTCGGTCAGACTTCCGTCCATTGCCGAAGATTCCCTACTGCTGCCTCCCGTAGGAGTCTGGGCCGTGTCTCAGTCCCAGTGTGGCCGATCACCCTCTCAGGTCGGCTATGTATCGTTGCCTTGGTGAGCCGTTACCTCACCAACTAGCTAATACAACGCAGGTCCATCTGGTAGTGATGCAATTGCACCTTTCAAGCACATATCATGCGATATCTACTGTTATGCGGTATTAGCTATCGTTTCCAATAGTTATCCCCCGCTACCAGGCAGGTTACCTACGCGTTACTCACCCGTTCGCAACTCATCCGCTCGGTGCAAGCACCAAGCTTCAGCGTTCTACTTGCATGTATTAGGCACGCCGCCAGCGTTCGTCCTGAGCCAGGATCAAACTCTCATTAAAAGTTTGAGTTCTCACTCATTTCTGTCACTGACAGATTTATTGTTTTTTCATTGTTCAGTACTATAACCTTAAGTTATAGTGCCCTGCACATTGGTTCGTCTTGTTCAGTTTTCAAAGGTCTTTGTCTCTCGTTCTCTTCGAGCG
>AFUT01000007.1:0-147500 GCA_000223255.2 Streptococcus infantis SK970
TAGGGCTTAACTTCTGTGTTCGGCATGGGTACAGGTGTATCTCCTAGGCTATCGTCACTTAACTCTGAGTCATACATACTCAAAATTGAATATCTATCAAATACTTAGAAAACCTTCACACTTCGTATTCTCAGTTACTTTGGATAAGTCCTCGAGCTATTAGTATTAGTCCGCTACATGTGTCGCCACACTTCCACTTCTAACCTATCTACCTGATCATCTCTCAGGGCTCTTACTGATATAAAATCATGGGAAATCTCATCTTGAGGTGGGTTTCACACTTAGATGCTTTCAGCGTTTATCCCTTCCCTACATAGCTACCCAGCGATGCCTTTGGCAAGACAACTGGTACACCAGCGGTAAGTCCACTCTGGTCCTCTCGTACTAGGAGCAGATCCTCTCAAATTTCCTACGCCCGCGACGGATAGGGACCGAACTGTCTCACGACGTTCTGAACCCAGCTCGCGTGCCGCTTTAATGGGCGAACAGCCCAACCCTTGGGACCGACTACAGCCCCAGGATGCGACGAGCCGACATCGAGGTGCCAAACCTCCCCGTCGATGTGAACTCTTGGGGAGATAAGCCTGTTATCCCAGGGTAGCTTTTATCCGTTGAGCGATGGCCCTTCCATACGGAACCACCGGATCACTAAGCCCGACTTTCGTCCCTGCTCGAGTTGTAGCTCTCGCAGTCAAGCTCCCTTATACCTTTACACTCTGCGAATGATTTCCAACCATTCTGAGGGAACCTTTGGGCGCCTCCGTTACCTTTTAGGAGGCGACCGCCCCAGTCAAACTGCCCGTCAGACACTGTCTCCGATAGGGATCACCTATCCGGGTTAGAGTGGCCATAACACAAGGGTAGTATCCCAACATCGTCTCCTTCGAAACTGGCGTCCCGAATTCATAGACTCCTACCTATCCTGTACATGTGGTACAGACACTCAATATCAAACTGCAGTAAAGCTCCATGGGGTCTTTCCGTCCTGTCGCGGGTAACCTGCATCTTCACAGGTACTAAAATTTCACCGAGTCTCTCGTTGAGACAGTGCCCAAATCATTACGCCTTTCGTGCGGGTCGGAACTTACCCGACAAGGAATTTCGCTACCTTAGGACCGTTATAGTTACGGCCGCCGTTTACTGGGGCTTCAATTCATACCTTCGCTTACGCTAAGCACTCCTCTTAACCTTCCAGCACCGGGCAGGCGTCACCCCCTATACATCATCTTACGATTTAGCAGAGAGCTGTGTTTTTGATAAACAGTTGCTTGGGCCTATTCACTGCGGCTGACTTAAAGTCAGCACCCCTTCTCCCGAAGTTACGGGGTCATTTTGCCGAGTTCCTTAACGAGAGTTCTCTCGCTCACCTGAGGCTACTCGCCTCGACTACCTGTGTCGGTTTGCGGTACGGGTAGAGTATGTTTAAACGCTAGAAGCTTTTCTTGGCAGTGTGACATCACTAACTTCGCTACTAAACTTCGCTCCCCATCACAGCTCAATGTTATAGAACTAAGCATTTAACTCAATTCACACCTCACTGCTTAGACAGACTCTTCCAATCGTCTGCTTTAGTTAGCCTACTGCGTCCCTCCATCACTACATACTCTAGTACAGGAATATCAACCTGTTGTCCATCGGATACACCTTTCGGTCTCTCCTTAGGTCCCGACTAACCCAGGGCGGACGAGCCTTCCCCTGGAAACCTTAGTCTTACGGTGGACAGGATTCTCACCTGTCTTTCGCTACTCATACCGGCATTCTCACTTCTATGCGTTCCAGCGCTCCTCACGGTACACCTTCGCCACACATAGAACGCTCTCCTACCATACCTAATAAAGGTATCCACAGCTTCGGTAAATTGTTTTAGTCCCCGGTACATTTTCGGTCGCAGGGTCACTCGACTAGTGAGCTATTACGCACTCTTTGAATGAATAGCTGCTTCTAAGCTAACATCCTAGTTGTCTGTGCAACCCCACATCCTTTTCCACTTAACAATTATTTTGGGACCTTAGCTGGTGGTCTGGGCTGTTTCCCTTTCGACTACGGATCTTAGCACTCGCAGTCTGACTGCCGACCATAATTCATTGGCATTCGGAGTTTATCTGAGATTGGTAATCCGGGATGGACCCCTCACCCAAACAGTGCTCTACCTCCAAGAATCTTGATGTCGACGCTAGCCCTAAAGCTATTTCGGAGAGAACCAGCTATCTCCAAGTTCGTTTGGAATTTCTCCGCTACCCACAAGTCATCCAAGCACTTTTCAACGTGCCCTGGTTCGGTCCTCCAGTGCGTCTTACCGCACCTTCAACCTGCTCATGGGTAGGTCACATGGTTTCGGGTCTACGACATAATACTAAAACGCCCTATTCAGACTCGGTTTCCCTACGGCTCCGTCTCTTCAACTTAACCTCGCATCATATCGTAACTCGCCGGTTCATTCTACAAAAGGCACGCTCTCACCCATTAACGGGCTCGAACTTGTTGTAGGCACACGGTTTCAGGTTCTATTTCACTCCCCTCCCGGGGTGCTTTTCACCTTTCCCTCACGGTACTGGTTCACTATCGGTCACTAGGGAGTATTTAGGGTTGGGAGATGGTCCTCCCAGATTCCGACGGGATTTCACGTGTCCCGCCGTACTCAGGATACTGCTAGGTACAAAGACTATTTAAAATACGAGGCTCTCACTCTCTTTGGCTGACCTTCCCATGTCATTCTTCTATAGTCTTTGAGTCCACATTACAGTCCTACAACCCCGAAGAGTAAACTCTTCGGTTTGCCCTCCTGCCGTTTCGCTCGCCGCTACTAAGGCAATCGCTTTTGCTTTCTCTTCCTGCAGCTACTTAGATGTTTCAGTTCACTGCGTCTTCCTCCTCATATCCTTAACAGATATGGGTAACAGGTAGTACCTGTTGGGTTCCCCCATTCGGAAATCCCTGGATCATCGCTTACTTACAGCTACCCAAGGCATATCGTCGTTTGTCACGTCCTTCTTCGGCTCCTAGTGCCAAGGCATCCACCGTGCGCCCTTATTAACTTAACCTTACTTTTTTGACCTTTCAGTCATAAACTCTTATTAATACTACAGCGTTTTCGGTTTATTTTCTTGTTACTATTTGATATAGATATTCAATTTTCAATGTGCATGACTTGGTGATCTCTCACCAATGGAGCCTAGCGGGATCGAACCGCTGACCTCCTGCGTGCAAAGCAGGCGCTCTCCCAGCTGAGCTAAGGCCCCACAAGACCTCTCAAGACTAAACAAGACCAATGTGCTTTCCTTATCCTTAGAAAGGAGGTGATCCAGCCGCACCTTCCGATACGGCTACCTTGTTACGACTTCACCCCAATCATCTATCCCACCTTAGGCGGCTGGCTCCTAAAAGGTTACCTCACCGACTTCGGGTGTTACAAACTCTCGTGGTGTGACGGGCGGTGTGTACAAGGCCCGGGAACGTATTCACCGCGGCGTGCTGATCCGCGATTACTAGCGATTCCGACTTCATGTAGGCGAGTTGCAGCCTACAATCCGAACTGAGATTGGCTTTAAGAGATTAGCTTGCCGTCACCGACTTGCGACTCGTTGTACCAACCATTGTAGCACGTGTGTAGCCCAGGTCATAAGGGGCATGATGATTTGACGTCATCCCCACCTTCCTCCGGTTTATTACCGGCAGTCTCGCTAGAGTGCCCAACTGAATGATGGCAACTAACAATAGGGGTTGCGCTCGTTGCGGGACTTAACCCAACATCTCACGACACGAGCTGACGACAACCATGCACCACCTGTCACCTCTGTCCCGAAGGAAAACTCTATCTCTAGAGCGGTCAGAGGGATGTCAAGACCTGGTAAGGTTCTTCGCGTTGCTTCGAATTAAACCACATGCTCCACCGCTTGTGCGGGCCCCCGTCAATTCCTTTGAGTTTCAACCTTGCGGTCGTACTCCCCAGGCGGAGTGCTTAATGCGTTAGCTACGGCACTAAACCCCGGAAAGGGTCTAACACCTAGCACTCATCGTTTACGGCGTGGACTACCAGGGTATCTAATCCTGTTTGCTCCCCACGCTTTCGAGCCTCAGCGTCAGTTACAAGCCAGAGAGCCGCTTTCGCCACCGGTGTTCCTCCATATATCTACGCATTTCACCGCTACACATGGAATTCCACTCTCCCCTCTTGCACTCAAGTTAAACAGTTTCCAAAGCGTACTATGGTTAAGCCACAGCCTTTAACTTCAGACTTATCTAACCGCCTGCGCTCGCTTTACGCCCAATAAATCCGGACAACGCTCGGGACCTACGTATTACCGCGGCTGCTGGCACGTAGTTAGCCGTCCCTTTCTGGTAAGATACCGTCACAGTGTGAACTTTCCACTCTCACACTCGTTCTTCTCTTACAACAGAGCTTTACGATCCGAAAACCTTCTTCACTCACGCGGCGTTGCTCGGTCAGACTTCCGTCCATTGCCGAAGATTCCCTACTGCTGCCTCCCGTAGGAGTCTGGGCCGTGTCTCAGTCCCAGTGTGGCCGATCACCCTCTCAGGTCGGCTATGTATCGTTGCCTTGGTGAGCCGTTACCTCACCAACTAGCTAATACAACGCAGGTCCATCTGGTAGTGATGCAATTGCACCTTTCAAGCACATATCATGCGATATCTACTGTTATGCGGTATTAGCTATCGTTTCCAATAGTTATCCCCCGCTACCAGGCAGGTTACCTACGCGTTACTCACCCGTTCGCAACTCATCCGCTCGGTGCAAGCACCAAGCTTCAGCGTTCTACTTGCATGTATTAGGCACGCCGCCAGCGTTCGTCCTGAGCCAGGATCAAACTCTCATTAAAAGTTTGAGTTCTCACTCATTTCTGTCACTGACAGATTTATTGTTTTTTCATTGTTCAGTACTATAACCTTAAGTTATAGTGCCCTGCACATTGGTTCGTCTTGTTCAGTTTTCAAAGGTCTTTGTCTCTCGTTCTCTTCGAGCGACAACTATATTAGTATATCACAGTCACTTTTCTCTGTCAACAGGTTTTTTAACTTTTTATTCCTATTAACCTAACTGCAACACACACATAGTCCGTACGGGATTCGAACCCGTGTTACCGCCGTGAAAAGGCGGTGTCTTAACCCCTTGACCAACGGACCTTGAGCTTTTCAACTCTTTCTATTATACCCACTTTTTGAATCTTGTCAACTAGTTTGATTTGTTTTTCTGAAATTTTTTCTTGTTTTTCATAGATTGGTTTTTATAATAAGAAAGAGAGGATATAATAGTATCCTCTCTTGTATCTCGTCTACCAATATTTTAGTTTTCTTCAGCCATTTTTGATTTGACTTCATCATATGATAGGGCACGTGATTCCTCTTCTACTGATTCAGGCATTTCCCCTGTTTCATAAAGAGATTTGATTTGTGTACTATCCAATGTTTCATATTTTAATAAGGCTTCTGCAATCAATTTATGCGTTTCACGATTTGATTGAATAATTTCAGCTGCTTTATTACGTGCTTCATTCAACAATGCTCGAACTTCTTCGTCAATTTCATAAGCTGTACGCTCTGAAATAGATTTTTGTGGAGTTTGAGCACCAAACATTGCATGATTTCCTTCGTATTGAACAGGTCCAAGTTTTTCACTCATACCATACTCCGTAACCATTGCACGCGCCATTTGTGTAGCTTGCTCAAAGTCGTTTGATGCACCTGTTGTTTGGACATTAAAGATGATTTCTTCAGCAACACGTCCACCCATCAAACCAGCTAATTGTTCTTTCATATCTTCTTTAGACAGCAACATTTGATCTTCTTTTGGAAGAGCAATCATGTAACCACCTGCACGACCACGTGGAACAATTGTTACCTTATGAACGACACGCGAATTTGATAGGACTAACCCTACGATAGTGTGCCCAGCTTCGTGATAAGCAACCATTTCACGTTCTTTTTGGGAAACAGTTTTATCTTTCTTAGAAGGCCCTGCAATAACGCGATCTTCTGCCTCATCAATATCAGAAGCATCAATGACTGATTTGTTGCGACGGGCAGCAACTAATGCCGCTTCGTTTAATACATTTTCTAAATCAGCACCAACAAAACCTGGAGTTTGTTGTGCTACTAACTTCAAATCCACATCTTCTGCTAGAGGTTTATTTCTAGCATGGACTTTCAGAATTGCTTCGCGTCCTTTAACATCTGGACGACCAACCAATACTTTTCTGTCAAAACGACCTGGACGAAGAAGGGCTGGATCTAGAACATCTGAACGGTTCGTTGCCGCAATGACAATGATTCCTTCATTTCCTTCAAAACCATCCATTTCAATCAAGAGTTGGTTCAAGGTTTGTTCACGTTCATCATTACCTCCACCAAGACCGACACCACGTTGACGACCAACGGCATCAATTTCATCGATGAAGATAATAGCTGGTGCTGCTTTTTTAGCGTCCTCAAAGAGTGAACGTACACGGCTGGCACCGACACCGACGAACATTTCTACGAAGTCAGAACCTGAAATACTAAAGAACGGTACTCCAGCTTCTCCTGCTACTGCTTTAGCAAGTAATGTTTTACCAGTTCCCGGAGGTCCTTCTAAGAGAACACCAGCTGGGATACGAGCACCTAATTTTGTAAAGCGTTTTGGATCTTTCAAGAATTCAACAACTTCAACAAGTTCTTGTTTTCTTCTTCAGCTCCTGCTACATCTGAAAAGCGTACTTTGATATCTTCCTTATTAGCAGCCTTAGCTTTACTGCGTCCAAAGCTCATCGGATTGCGTCCGCTATTTCCTCCCATATTTCCCATCATAGAAAATAGGAAGAAGAATAAAATGGCAAATGGCACTACCGAAACTAGGATGTTAATCCACATACCACTTGAGCTTTCGTGCTTGACTTCAACTTGTGTTTGGTGTTCACCAGCTAGTTTTTGCAAATCTGCCACAGTAGTATCCGATGGAAGAATAATACTTGTAAATTTTTCTACTTTTGTTGCAGAAGGTGTGAAAAACTGAATACCTGTTTCCGGTTTTTCTGTTTTAGCAGTTTTATAGACACCAGACACTTCAATAACACTACCACTTGGTTGATAGGTTATTTCTTTTACATTGTCATTAGTGATTTCCTGCACCAATTCTGAGTATTTAATTTGTTGACTATGCCCTGCAGCCCTTCCAGCAAAGAAGTACTGGAATCCCGTTACTAGCAAGAAAATCATCAATAAATAAAGAAATGGATTTTTTATAAAACCATTATTTTGTTTTTGCATTCAACAACTTACCCTTCTATTTTGAGTAAACTTCCTCTTTCAATACGCCTACATAAGGAAGGTTACGGTAATTTTCATTATAGTCTAAACCATAGCCTACAACGAATTCATTTGGAATTGTAAAACATGTATAATCTGCTTCAATTTCTACAGTACGTCCTTCTGGTTTATCCAGCATAGTAACAATCTTAACAGACGCTGCTTCTCTCGCAGTAAACATATCTCTCAAGCTTTTTAATGTTTGCCCAGTATCAATAATATCTTCTACAAAGACAATGTGCCTACCTTTAACATCTTGAGTGACATCTTGTTTGATATTAATGACACCACTACTTACAGTTCCACCATGATAACTAGAAACCATCATAAAATCCATTTCAAGATGAGTGTCGATATATTTCACTAATTCTGCCATGAAAGGAATAGATCCTTTTAAAATTCCAACTAAAATTGGATTTTTCCCTTCATAATCTTTTGTTAATTGAGCACCTAATTTCTTAGCAGCTTCTGTAATTTCATCTTGTGAAATCAAAATCTTCTTGATATCTTGTTCTAACATGATTTTACCTATCTATTTTTTCTATATAAAGTACAGTGTTCATTATATCATTTTTCATTTTTATACTCAAATCACTGAGTTCAATTCCTAAAATTAAACAAATTTGTCCGAATTGCTCAACAATAATAGCATTTTCTCGTTTTTCTGTAGGTATTTTTAAATCAATAAAAAGTCGTCTTAATTTTTTCCGATGACCGTTTATTATCAAATAATCACCTGGCTGTCGATGCCGCAAAATCAATGATGTTTCACGGGAAACATTTATTTGTTGAACATTTTCACCTTTTAGAGGAATTCCAAATGAAAATAGATAACCTTCATAAGAGACTTGATTTTGATAGTTTAACACACACTCACTACTTTTTTCATCAGACTTTGGTCTGATTTTACAAATTCGAAAGTGCTGGTATTCTTTTATAAGTTCATAACCATTTTTTATATTATGGCGATATTGACTCTTAGTTTTTAAAATATGATGAATTTCTTGAAATTGTTCTCTTGTTACATTTAAATCAGCAAAACGACTAAGGTATTGTTGTAGTAAAACTCCTTGCGTTGCTTCACTTAAAGATAAAAACTGAGTTAAATCTTCCACATCAACCGCTTGAGATAATTCAGCCAGAGCAATTTGATAATCAGAAACTTCTTTTCCAAACTCTAAAAATGCCTTTTTTATCTGAGTATTTTCTGTTTCTAATTGTGGTAGATAAAGGTTGCGAACACGGTTACGAAAATAGGAATTTTCTTTGTTTGTCCTGTCTTCAAAATGCTCAATTTCAGGAAAATCTTTCTTATAAAAAGACAGTAGTGGACGAATCAACTCTCCCTTATCAAACATTTGTCTTTCTTTAATAGCTGATAAATGGTGTAGTCTAACACCTCTAATCAATCGCATAAAGATTGTCTCAACTTGATCATCTGCATGATGAGCTGTTACAAGAGCTGTAGATGAAGTTTTCTCCATCACTTCTCTAAAAAAATTATAGCGAAATTGACGAGCGTTCGTTTCTGAAAAATCTCCAGTAAAACAAGCTACATAAATTGGAACTCCAGCTTGTTCAGCTAATTTTCTTAATTCATTTTCTTCCTTATCTGACTCTGGTCGTTGTTTATGATTTACATGAGCTAAAAACAATTCAATACCAAGTTCTTTTTGATAAGTTGAAAGAAGATGAAAGAGAAACATCGAATCCAATCCACCAGATAAAGCTAACACAACTCTTGAATGATCTTTGAAATAATCCTTTTTTAGAAGATGATTTAAAAAATCACGGTCTCTCATTTTAGGACCTCATATACATCCTTAGCAATTTTAGAAATGGTATCGTAATCAGAATTTTTGGTAAAGATTGAAATAATGAAAGGAGAATCTGTGTAGACTATTCCCACATCGTGTTTAAATTCATCTGCATCCCCAATTTTATGGGCTACCTTAGCAGAAATATTCTTAGCAATCCTCTGATTATCAAAAGATGTTTGTGAAAGAGATTCTAAAACAAAACCATTCTGATTATAAATAGATTCCATAACTTGACCAGCCATTTTAGCTGAAGCCGATTTATCTGTCACATCCCACTCTTCACCTGCGATAGTAGCCATCTCTTTTTTAAAGGCTTCATCTGATTTATTCGTAATATAATAACCAAGAATATTATGAGCTACATTGTCAGATTCTTTTGCAGTTTTTGTGATTAAATCTTTGATTGTGTATTCTTTATTGTCAGCTGTTTTAGGGAGACTTCCGCTTCCTTCCGGTTTATAAGAGCCAGGGAAATCATTAACTTCAGAAACATACTTCAATTTCGTGTCAAGTTGGTAATCACCTTGATTGATTTTTCCTGAACAGAATAAAGATAAGGTAATTTCATAACACTAGCAGCGTACATTTTTTGATTTTCATTAATGCCAGCTTCCTTACCTGTACTCAATTGTTTCACATAAATAGAGAACTGTTCATTTTGATAATTTGCAGATAGCAACTCTTGTACTTTCTGAATACGATTATCATCATCGGAAATATAATCCGTCGAAATCCAGCCCGTTTGCTTGATATGTATGAATTCACGACCTTCAGCAAAAATAGACATATCTGCTTCAACCTCTTGATAAGCTGCTAAAGTAGACTTTAATTCTTGTTGATCATAAGGACTATTATAGACAACAAATCCTGGTTCTAGCCATACTCGTTTAGAAAAAACGTTTACGATAGAACTATCGTATAAAAGTCGTTTATCAGCCACCACAAATTGATTATTTGACAATTTAAAGACAGGCTGTCCTTGTTTATTTAATCGCCATTCTAAAACAGATAATTTTGTTTCTGCATTGACTTTTCCTGATTCTTTAATCAGGTCTTCTGTAGAATAAACTGGCGTCTCACCATAAAATTTTGGAGATTCTATAATATCTTGATAATAAAAATGATACGAAGCGTGAGTTAAGGAATAAACTTCTTGATTTGGAATAATAACTGGATTCTCAGTGCTTACTACTTGAACACTTTTTAGGAAAATAGGAAGTAGTAATATCACTAAAAATTTACGCATTCTTTTTCCCCTCTTCTTCTTGTAGTCGTAACAGATGATTCTTTTGAGCTAACTCATCTAATTTTTCATCTGACTGACTTAAAAATTTTTCGACAATATCTAATAAATTTTCCATTTCACATTACCTAGGAAGTAAGTCCGGAATTGTATAAACTTCCTCCCATGATTTCGAATAATAATATTTTGCACGGGAATATTTAGCCGCATAGGATTCGTCTTTTAGCTTAGTTGCTAAACTAGCTTCTTTATCCTTTTCATCGCTCAAGTCCTGATATTGTTTTTTCAAATCAGCTAGTTGCTGGCGACGTGTTAGTAATTGTTGGTAACTTTGAGCTAAATTGTAAGTTGGTAAGATGAATAACAACATGATCAAAATCAAAACCCAACCCATAAAACGATTACGTTTTTGACGTTCTTCCATCATGTATTTACGTCGTTGGTGTTCATTTTGAATAAATGAATTATTCATTTGGACTATTTTTTATACATCGTCTTCTACCCTTGTTTCACTGATAATTTCATACATTCCAGCTGCATCTTCTTTTTTGTGCTATCTTTCATTTCTAGCACTTTTACAAGCAACAATTTATTTCCAAAACGAATTTCAACCTGATCATTGATTTTTAAATCTGTTGAACTTTTAGCAAGGATACCGTTTACCTTGATTCGCCCTTTATCTGCAACTTCCTTGGCTACCGTACGGCGTTTAATAATTCGTGATACTTTTAAATATTTATCTAATCTCATCTTAATACCTCAAATTATTATTTTACCATTTTTATCCATTTTATAGAAGAAAAAAGGTAATTCCTAATGTGACTCTTTTAACTCTTTTATCTTCGCTAACGATTCTCCAAAGGTTAAGAGTCCTTCTAGAATCTCATAGTCTTTTTTATTTCGAATATCAAAAACAACTTCGATTAAACCTTGATTTTCAGAAATATTAGCCTTCAAACTTGTCTGAGAAAGAGCCTGGAAATAATCTTGAGTTAAAAATAGCTGTTGCGATATTTTTTCAAATTGAATGACAAGCTTATTATTCTTTCTTTCTACACGATTGACAAATACTTTATCAAGATAAGCTTTAGCTAATCCAATTTCCAAAAGATAAGCAACTACATCTGGATACTCTCCGAATCGGTCTATCAACTCATCTCGCAATTCTTCATAGTTGACACGATTGTCAATCTGACGTATTCTCTTATAAATTTCAATTTTATGTCGTTCATCTGAAATATACTCATCCGGAAGATAAGCATCGATTTGTAGAATTAACTCAGCATTCCCTTTTTCACGTTTCTTGTCAGTTCCATTTTTCTTAGCAATTGCTTCTTCTAGTAACTGAGAATACAATTCAAAACCAACAGAATCGATAAAGCCAGACTGCGAACTTCCTAAAAGATTTCCAGCTCCACGAATGGATAAATCACGCATAGCAATCTTGAAACCAGAACCTAATTCGGTAAAACCTTTGATGGCTTCTAATCTCTTTTCTGAAACTTCTGTCAAAGATTTGTCTGGTCGATACATGAGATAAGCATAAGCGATTCGATTACTACGACCAACCCGACCTCTTAATTGATACAAGGTTGACAGACCCATGTGATCTGCATTTTCGATAAACAAGGTATTGACATTTGGAATGTCTACTCCTGTCTCTATGATTGTCGTGGTTACTAAAATATCATACTCACCTTCAATAAAATCAAGTAAAGTGTTCTCCAAACGAATTTCACTCATTTGACCATGAACAAAACCAATAGAAGCTTCTGGAATCAATTCTTGTAACTCTGAAACCTTCTTTTCAATCGTGTCAACTTTGTTGTAAAGATAGTAAACCTGACCACCACGATCGATTTCTCTCAATACAGCATCTCGAATGACACGATCATTCTGTTCAAGAACATAGGTTTGTACAGGATATCGATTGGTTGGGGGTGTTTCGATGACAGATAAATCTCGAATACCTAGCATAGACATATGTAGAGTTCGAGGAATTGGTGTAGCTGTCAAAGTTAAAACATCAACCTTCTTTTTAATTCCTTCAAAGCTTCCTTGTGTTTGACACCAAAACGTTGTTCCTCATCGATGATGATCAAGCCTAAATCAGCAAATTCAACATCTTTAGATAAAACTCGATGCGTTCCTATCAAGATGTCTACTTGACCTTTTTTTAATTTTTCAAGTGTTTCAGTCTGTTCTTTTTTACTTCTAAAACGACTTAAAACATCTACATTGACAGCAAACTGTTCAAATCTTTCCTTGAAATTACTGTAGTGTTGCTGAGCAAGAACTGTGGTTGGTACTAAAACAACAACCTGTTTATGATTATTGACAGCCTTAAAAGCAGCTCTCATGGCAACTTCTGTCTTACCAAAACCAACATCTCCAACTAAGAGTCGATCCATTGGTTGAGGTGATTGCATATCTTTTTTGATTTCTTCTATACTTCGAAGTTGATCTTCTGTTTCAACATAGGGGAAAGCCTCATCAAAAGCAACCTGGTCTTCGTCATCTTTTGAAAATGCATATCCTTTCAGTTGGCTCCTCTCAGCATAAAGTTTAATTAAGTCATCTGCAATGTCTTCAACTTGATTTTTAACTTTTTGCTTAGCTTTTTTAAACCGTCCATCGTTTAACTTATTTAACTTTGGAGCCTTACCATCACTAGAAACATACTTAGAAAGAGTCTGTATCTGCTCAACAGGGATAGAAATCCGATCTCCATTTTGATATTGGACACTCACATAATCTCGGTGAATCCCTTTGATTTCAATCGTTTCGATTCCTAAATATTGGCCAATACCATGAATTTGGTGAACAACATAGTCTCCTTTTTGGAGCTCATTATAATCTTTCAGACGCTCAGCATTACTGATATTTTGTCTTCTATATTTACGTTTAATCTTCTTTTTGAAAATTTCATATTCAGTGATGAATACAAGATTCTCATCTACAAAATGAAAGCCGTGACGAAGATTCCCTTCAATAAGGTTGACAGCTCCTTTACAGACTTTATTCTCACTAATATTATCAACTTTTATGTCATATTCTTCTAAAATACTTGACAATTTTTTAGTTCATTATCACTACTTGACTGAAGAACAATCGTATACTTTAATTTTTTATAACGCTCAATTTCTTCTTTCAGAAAAGAAAACTGATTGAAGAACTCTTGCATTGGATATTGATTAAATTGATAAAGATGATCAAATTTTAGATTTCCAAGTCCCTTTTGAAAATTAGAAAAGAAGCTAGCTGGTAAATATTTTTTAAACTGACTTTCTACATCAGCAAAATATTGTAAACTTGATACAGCTTTACTATTATGTAAATCCTCTGTAAAGTAGCTAGCTGTTTCCTTATCAAAAACATCATACTGATTCATGATTTTTTGAAAATCATCAAAGATCAGAGGTACTTGTTGTAAATAATCTAACAGTGTCCATTGTTTTTTATACAAAACAGACAAAAATTTACGAATATCAGTATGAAGAACTTGCTCTTTTACACAACTAAAAACTTCTTCTAGATATGACTTTAATGTAGGTGAGATAGTTTTATCAATCTCATGCTCTAAAAATTGTTGTCCACGATTGTAATCTTCAATACTCAGTAAAATATCGCTAGCGGGATATATAAAAATTTCAGAGCGACTTTCCTTTGATAACTGTGTCTCTGCATCAAATTCTCTAATCCCATCTATCTCATCACTAAAAAATTCTATTCGGTAAGGAGATATTTGTGAAGTTTCAAAGATATCTAAAATATCTCCACGAAGACTAAACTCACCTTGACTTTGAACTTGTGTAACTTTCTTATAACCTAAGGAATTCAACTGATTTTTTAGTTCGTTTTGTTCACATTCTTGACCAATTTCAAGTTTTAACATACTATCATCAAAAACTTGAGGATCTGGTAAAAATAAACGACTTGCTGCCATGTTACAAACTAATATTCCTTTTTGAGATTTATCTCTTAGAAAACGCAAGGCTTCAATTCGCGAAAAAATCTTTTCTTGAGACGATACTAAAAATTCTACCATTGGTGAATCATCTACTAAAAATGGATAAACCATATCAGTACCCAGGATAGAAATTAAATCATTTACTAGACGCTCAGCTTCTCCATAAGTAGATGTCATTACTAAAATCTTGTTCTGATTTTTAACACTACTTGCAATAGCTAAAGACTTTGCTGAACCAGAGAGACCTAGTAGTAATTCCCTCTGCTTGAGAGATAAGTGCTCATCCCATAATTGTATCTGCTTGTTCTCTAAAAAAAATTCGATTAATGACATTCCCTTACCCATTGTATTTCTGCATTGTTTTTTCAAAGTTTTTCTCTTGTAAATAATAATTTACAGCATCGTCAACCTTGTCAATAGACTGTAAAATACCTATATAGTCATCCCTGTCAAATTTACTCAAAACGTGGTGAACAACGGACATTCCTTTTTAGGTCTACCAATACCAATCTTTACACGATTGAAAACCTGTGTACCAATATGTTGGATAATCGACTTGATACCATTATGACCACCAGCTGATCCTTTAGCACGAAGACGAATCTTGCCAACTTCCATATCTAAATCATCGTAAATAACCAAAAGATCTTCAATATCCAGACCATAATAAGTCAGAAGGGCATGGACTGCTTTTCCACTTTCATTCATGAAAGTGGTTGGCTTTACAAAATAGACCTTTTCGCCATTCAAAAATGTTGAGGCGATATCAGCTTGAAAAATCTTATCATGGGAGAAAGTAAGATTTAAAGACTTTGCCATTTGATCAACTAACATAAAGCCTACATTGTGTTTGGTTTCAACATACTTATCACCTGGATTTCCCAATCCAACAATTAATTTCGTCATCTCTTTCCTTTCAAAACACTAAAATGGTTGGAAATATTTTTTCCAACCTTTACATCTTTTTAACTCTCTTATACATTAAAACGGAATTCCATGATGTCCCCATCTTGGACAACATATTCTTTTCCTTCTTCGCGCAAACGTCCTGCTTCTTTTACAGCCTTTTCAGAACCGTATTTAACCAAATCATCATAGGACATGGTCACAGCACGAATAAATCCTTTTTCAAAATCAGAGTGGATGATTCCAGCTGCTTGAGGAGCTTTCATGCCACGTTTGAAAGTCCAAGCACGCACTTCTTTTTCACCAGCCGTGAAATAAGTACCGAGTCCCAATAAATGGTAAGCTGCACGCGTAAGTTTATCAACTCCAGACTCTGTTAGGCCAATCGCCTCTAAAAATTCTTGTTTATCTGCATCATCCAGTTCAGAAATTTCTTCCTCAGCACGCGCAGAAATCACAACTACTTCCGCATTTTCTGTTGCCGCAAAGTCACGAATTTGCTTCACATAGTCAATAGAGTCTGGATCTGCAACAACATCTTCATCCACATTTGCTACATAAAGAACTGGTTTGGTAGTCAAAAGGAAAAGTCCCTTCACCACTTTTTGTTCTTCCTCTGTGAATTCAATGGTCCGAGCTGATTTACCATCTTCAAGAACTGGTTTGATTTTTTGTAGAACATTAAATTCAGCAACAGAATCTTTATCTTTTTGTGTGCGAGCAATTTTTTCTACACGCGCATAACGTTTATTAACAGACTCTAAGTCGGCTAAAATTAATTCTAAATTGATGGTATCAATATCTGCCAGTGGATCGACAAAGGCATCTTCACGACCTTGCTCCCGCATGACATTTTCATCATCAAAAGCACGTACCACATGGACAATGGCATCTACTTCACGGATGTTAGCCAAGAATTTATTCCCAAGCCCTTCTCCCTTAGAAGCTCCTTTCACAATCCCAGCAATATCTGTAAATTCAAACGTTGTAGGAACCGTCTTCTTAGGAGTAATCATTTCAGTTAATTTTTGAAGTCGTTCATCTGGAACTTCTACCATCCCGACATTAGGATCAATAGTTGCAAAGGGATAGTTTGCGGCCTCTGCTCCGGCCTTTGTAATTGCGTTAAATAGGGTTGATTTACCAACGTTTGGCAAACCCACGATACCTGCTGTTAAAGCCATAATTTCTCATTCTCCGTTCACATTTCAATCTTCAATATTATAACACAAAAAGGGAAAACTTGCTAACCCTCTAACTCCTTGCATTTAGTCGATAATTTTACTCATTTTTCTTTCAAAATCATAGCGACTCATCATGACAACATGATCACAATTACTGCATTTTATTTTGATATCTGCACCTAGACGTGTAATTTCCCAACGATTGGCTTTTTTACCTGTAGATTTGATTGTACAGGCATGTGGTTTTTTCATTTCAACAAAATTTCCAACTTGATACATACTACTCTCCTTTTCATATTTCTGATTATATCATAAAAGAGGTGAGCTAGGCTCAACCTCTTTAACTTAATTTGTACGAACTGGTGTAATCAGCTGCATGAAATCTTCATCTGTATCAGCTGGTACCAAGGTAAATGGACGAACTGCTGAAATGAAGCTGATTGTTACCTTTTCACTATTCAAGGCTTTTAGTGCTTCAATCAAGTAAGTTGGGTTAAAGCTAATAGTTAAATCTTCACCAGATACAGCAATTGTATCGATTTCTTCGTTTACTTTACCAACTTCTGGAGAATTTACATGAGCTGTAACTACTCCTTGTTTGATTTCTAATTTTACAGTTCCATTTTGAGTAGCACTTGATAAAAGACGTGCACGTTCCATAGATTGACGTAGATTAACAACATCAAAAGTCACTGTCGTATTAAAATCTGTTGGAATCAGACGATCTGTATCAGGATAATTACCTTCTAAGAGACGTGTATAGAAGCTAATATTTTCGCTTCTAAAGAGAATTTGATTGTTTGCGAAGAAAATCTCTACTGTTTCAATATCGTCCGTAAAAACAGCTGAAAATTCGCGTAGAGAGCGACTTGGGATGACAACATCAAAATTATCACTATTTTTCTCAAGAGTTAATTTTTTCTGACTGAGACGATGTGAGTCTGTTGCAACTGTTTTTAATTCTTGATGATTACTCAAAACAAAGTGAACACCAGTCAAAATAGGACGACTTTCTTGTACACTAGCAGCAAAAGCAGTTTCATTGATAATTTTCTTAAGAAGTTTTGTTTCAAGAACTAGAGGATTACTTGCTGCGATTTCCTGAATACGTGGATACTGTTCGCTGTCTTTTCCTTTCAGAGTAATTTCTGATTTTCCACTTGTTAGTACAATTTGATGTTGTTCAATCTCTTTGAAATCAAGCGTCACATCTGGAAGACTTGAGACTACATTGATAAAGAATGAAGCTTCTAAAAGAATTGATCCTAAAGAGTTAATCAAAAGACCTGCATTTTCATCTTTTTGAGAAATGAAATTCTCAATTGAAATTTGACCATTTGATCCAATTAATGTAATTCCTTCGTTAGTCACATCAATTTTAATAGTTGATAAAACAGGAATAGCATTTTTTGAACTAATAGCACGTTTAGTAATATTTAATGATTGCAGGAATAAATTTTTATTAATAGAAAAATGAATCATGGAATCTCCTTTATTTATTTTTATTATTAGAAGGTTAATAGTAATAGTAGGCTGTGTGAAATCTGTGGAAAATCAAGTTTAGTTTAGAAAAATCAAGAAGTTATACTTGTTTAAAATTTGTTAATAAATCAGTAAAATTTTAAACACTTATCCACAAGCTATTTAATTTTCTTTTTGATGGTTTCGATTTCTATACGTAATTTATCATCAGTTTCAATCATAGATTTGATTTTTGCATGAGCATGAATGACGGTTGTATGATCTTTACCACCAAATTCTTTTCCGATTTTTGGAAGACTGTTATCAGTTAATTCTCTAGCTAGGTACATAGCAACTTGGCGAGCTAGAACAATATTCTGAACACGTCTAGTTCCCTTCATCTCCTTAACGCTCACATCATAAAATTTTCCGACTTCTTCTTGGATTTTTTCAATCGGAATGACGATCATGGTGCTGCCGCTTTGTTTTCGAGCACGTATAGCTTCAGATGCAATATCAACAGTTATAGTGTTGATTTGTTTAACTTTAGCCATGAGACTAATATCTTTAAGGGCACCTTCTAATTCACGTACATTTGAATCAAACTGTCCAGCCAAATATTCGATTGTGTCAGGTTGGAAATGATAATCTAAATCCTCTGTTTTACTATTTAGGATAGCGATACGAGTTTCAAAATCAGGTGGAGTAATATCCGTTGTTAATCCCCATGAGAAGCGCGTGACAAGTCGTTCAGGTAGGTTTTCTAGTTGTTCTGGCCTACGGTCACTCGTTAAAACAATCTGTTTATTATTACTGTGAAGTTTGTTAAATGTATTGAAAAATTCATCCTGAGTTTGTACTTTATTTCCACTAAGAGATTGAATGTCATCAATAAGAAGGAGATCTAGACTTCGATAGGTTTTTTAAAATTATCCATATCATTTAGTCTTAAATGATCTAAAAATTCATTAATAAAGCTTTCAGCAGGAATATATTTTACACGCGCATTAGGATTTTTTTGAGAATTTCATTCCCCAAAGCATTGAGCAAGTGAGTTTTTCCTAAACCGGGTCCTCCATATATAAATAGAGGATTATAAGTTAGTCCAGGATCTTCCGAGACGGCTAAAGCAGCAGACTTAGCCCAAATATTTCCATCACCTTGGATAAAATTATCAAAAGTATAGATGTCTCTTAATCCTGTTTCTGAATAGGGTATAGATTTTTTAATTTCTTCCTGTTGATGATTACTGTTTTCAACATTGCTTGCTATATCGGAGGTATTAGAATCTTCTTTAGTCAATACATATTGAGCTTTTATTTCAGTGTCATAGATTTGGAAACCGACAGCTACAATAATATCATTGAGTTTTGTACTCCAAACCATTTCCATTTCAGATCTTGGTAAAAATATAGTAGCTACGTTTCCCTCAACCTTTATTAATTCAGCAGGTGTTGCGTAGAAATCAAACATTGATCGTGTCAATCTCTCTTTAGCTAATTCTAAAATCTGATTCCAAAATTGTTTTCTTTCAACAACAAACTCCCCCTTTTCTAAATGGTGTAATCTTAAACACTATTTTATCACATAGCAAGCAATTTTTCCACAACTTGTGAAAAACAATCCACAATGTTTAAAAGATTTATCCACAAGTTGTGGATAAGAAGTTTTATCTGTGATTTTATTGACTTTTCACATACCGATTTAGTGGATAAGTTTGTGAGTTAAGAAAAATAAAATAACAGCCTTATCTCAGGCTGTTAATAAAACGTTGGTATTCTTCTTGATTATGAAAAGAGATAGTTATTTTTCCTGCCTCTTTTTTTGAAGGACGATTTGGACATCTAATCCCAACAATTTTTTTAAATTTTCTTCTTCTTCTTTGATAAAGTGATCTTTTTCTTTGCTTTTCTTCTTCTTATTTTTTCTTCTTTAAGTAGATGTTCCACCTGCCGAACCGATAAATTCTCTTTCTGAATGCGATGGAGTAAATTTTTTTGTTCTTTCAAAGGTAGTTGGATTAGAAGTCTAGCATGTGCTTGAGACAATTTTCCAGTTTCTACTTCCGTTAGAATAAAATCAGGGAGCGTTAGCAAGCGAACAAGATTGGTAATATAGGGGCGTGATTTTCCCATTTTGTCAGCAATTTCTGCATGAGTATACCCTTTATCAATTAAAGATTGATAAGCTTTTGCTTCCTCAATCGGATTTAAGTCTTCCCGCTGCAAATTTTCAATGATTGAGTGAATCATCATATCCTGATCAGAAAGTTTTTTGATGATTACAGGTACCTCTGAAAGTCCAGCCGCTATTGATGCCCGATACCGTCTTTCTCCAGCTAGGATTTCGTATCCGATAACTGGAGATTGACGGACGATAATGGGTTGAATTAATCCATTTTCTTTAATAGATTGGGCAAGTTCTTCAATTTTTCTTTTGAAAATTCTTTACGAGGTTGATAGGGATTTTTTTGAATATCACTGATACGAATTAGTTTGAGTTCTTCCATATCTCTACAGTATCATATCTTTAATATTCTGTAAAGTAGGTTTACAAATATGTAAACTATTGATTTAAATCACTTGTACTCTTATCTAGTTTGATTGTAGTTTTTTCTTCTTTACCATTACGGTAATAAGTTACAGTCATTTCATCTCCAATAGAGTGACTGTATAGCGCATTTTGCAATTCAGTAGTAGAAGAAATCTTAGTATCATCTACTTTTGTGATAACATCATACTGTTGTAAATGTCCATTTGCAGGCATGTTCTTTTGAACGGATCGAACAGCTACACCAGAAGTAACGTTTTCAGGAAGTTTTAATTTTTTAGATCAGCAGTGCTAAGGTTTGTCAAATTAACCATGTGGATACCAAGAGCTGGTCGAGTTACTTTTCCATCTTTTTCCAACTGTTTGATAATATTCTTAACATCGTTTGCAGGAATAGCAAAGCCAAGACCTTCTACGGATGTTCCCCCATTTGAGGCAATTTTACTTGAAGTGATACCAATAACTTGTCCTTGAATATTAATCAAAGGACCTCCAGAGTTACCAGGGTTAATAGCTGTATCTGTTTGGATAGCATTCGTTGAAATAGCTTGTCCATCTTCAGATTTCAAAGAAACGTGTCTGTTCAAACTTGATACAATCCCTTGTGTAACTGTATTTGCGTATTCTGAACCTAAAGGACTACCGATTGCGATAGCTATTTCCCCAACAGCTAATTGACTTGAATCCCCAAATTCAGCTACTGTAGAAACCTTTTCTGAAGAAATCTTAACTACTGCAATATCAGAATAGGTATCAGAACCAACGATTTCACCTGGTACTTTTGTTCCATCTGCTAGACGAACATCAACTTTTTTAGCGCCACTAATAACGTGAGTGTTGGTTACTAGATAAGCATCATCCCCATCTTTTTTATAGATAACACCAGAACCTTCACTGTTAATTTGTTCAGTGTTTGAATCTGTATCAGTATCATCAGATCCAACAAAACTACTTTGAGAGTTTCCTGAATAAGTGATAATAGAGACAACTGCATCTTTAACTTTATCAACAGCCTGTGTAGTCGAATTTTTATTATTCACGGCTGTTTGAGTGACTGCTGCACTATTTTGTTCTCCATTTCCATGTTTTTGGTTAAACTGAAGAACAGCCAAACTACCTAAAAGACCACTTAAAAAGCTGATTAGAATAACCAGTAAAAGTTGTCCTATTTTTTTGAAAAGTTTTTCATAGATTCCTCCATATTTCATATTTTACTCATTGTTCAAAGTATAAAACTATTAACTTAATCCTAGCTTAAAAAAGTTTAAGTTTTTCACAATCTGTGGAAAACTGTTGAAAACTTGTGAATTTATTGTGTTTTTTATCTTTTTCATTTGTGAATAAGATGTGAATAGAATGCGATTATGATAAAATAGAAGCATGAAAATAAAAATTGTAACAGTTGGAAAACTAAAAGAAAAGTATCTCAAAGATGGAATTGCAGAATATTCTAAAAGAATATCACGATTTGCTACTGTCGAAATGATTGAATTAGCTGATGAGAAAACACCAGATCGTGCCAGTGATTCTGAAAATGCAAAAATCTTATATGTAGAAGGAAATCGCATCCTTTCAAAAATTGGAGAACGGGAATTTGTTGTCGTTTTAGCCATTGAAGGGAAAACTTTATCTTCTGAAGAATTCAGTAAACAGCTAGAACAAGCTTCTATTAATGGTTCTTCAACCTTAACGTTTGTTATAGGTGGAAGTTTAGGATTATCTAAAGAGGTAAAAAACGAGCTAACTTATCTGTAAGTTTTGGTCGTTTAACTCTCCCACATCAATTAATGCGTCTTGTTCTTGTAGAGCAGATATACCGAGCCTTTACCATTCAACAAGGTTCTCCTTATCACAAATAGGATTGACTATTTTCGATTATTTTGATAAGATAAACTAGTTAGGTCTCATAGCTCAGCTGGATAGAGCATTCGCCTTCTAAGCGAACGGTCGCAGGTTCGAATCCTGCTGGGATCATATACTAGATTTAACGCTGGGGAAACCCAGCGTTTTTTGTAAAAAATGACAGTTCAGGTACAAAAATGTACAGTTGAGAATGAATGTCAATAAAATAAACTCCATTTTGTATAATATTTTTGTAAGTGCATTTACAAAAAAAACAATAAAGGAGAATTTAATATGGAAAAAACAGTTAAATTAGAACAGTTCAAAAAACTTACAGAAAAAGAATTACAGGAAATCCAAGGTGGGGATTGGAGATTTTTAGGCTCAATACGTGAACTTATATTTCCAAAGAAAAATAAATAAAAGGTAAAGAGTAATGGATTTATTTGGATTATTTATAGCTATTTTCTATTTTTTATAATTAGCAAAAGTTATAGACGGATATGTAAAGTAACTAGAAAAGAACAATTTATTTTTCTATGTTATACACTTATTTCAGTGTTATTACTTGAGGAATTTATTAGTCTATTAAACTTAGGTGGCTTTGGTATATCTAAATTTTTATTTCCATTACTTATTTCCATTTACCTGATAAAATTAAAGAGATACAATAAGTATAAGGGGATATTTATCAGTCTGCTATTGTCTTTACTATATCATAGTACTCATACTTTTATAGCAGTAACCATATCTTCTATAACAGGTGATTCTTTTGTAACAAAATATGAAGATTTGTTTTTTGTAGTAGTTTTATTAATAACTTATTTTATTATTAAAAAATTATTACTTATTTTCATCTTGAACTTAATTATTTTGACAAAGATTACCTCTATCCATTTTTAAAAAAAGTTATACTTGCTTTCTTTGCTTTACATATTTTATCATTCATTTCAGATATGGTAAGTACTCATGCGCATTTTAATAGTTTTGGTAGTATTTTAGCAACAATTGTCTTTATTTGTTTACTACTAATCTTCTTTGCTATGAATTCTCATAAGGTACGGGTTGAAAAAGAAATTGCCTTAAAACAGAAAAATTTGAACAAGAACATTTACAGACTTATACAGATGAAATTGTTGGTTTGTATAATGAAATTCGTGGTTTTCGGCATGATTATGCAGGTATGCTTGTTAGTATGCAAATGGCAATTGACAGTAGTGATTTACAGGAAATTGACAGGATTTACAATGAAGTTTTAGTGAAAGCCAATCAAAAACTTCGTTCAGATAAGTATACCTACTTTGACTTAAATAACGTAGAAGATTCAGCTTTACGAAGCTTAATTGCTCAATCTATTGTATATGCACGAAATAATGATGTGGAGTTTACACTAGAAGTAAAGGATGTTATTACAAGATTGTCAATCGATTTACTTGATCTTGTGCGTATTATGAGTGTGTTATTGAACAATGCCGTTGAAGGTGCTGCAGAAAGTTATTTAAAACAAATGGAAGTTGCAGTGATTAAGATGGATTTGGAGACAGTAATCGTGATTCAAAATTCATGTAAAATCACTATGACACCTTCAGAAGACTTGTTTGAATTAGGTTTTTCTACTAAAGGTAGAAATAGAGGAATAGGTCTTAATAATGTCAAAGAGATTTTGGATAAGTATGAAAATATTATTTTAGAGACAGAGATGGAAGATAGTACATTTAGACAGATTATTAGATTTAAGAGAGAGTTTGAATGAAAGTATTAATTTTAGAAGATGTTATTCAACATCAGGTCAGACTAGAAAGAACCTTGGATGAAATTTCAAAGGAATTAAATATTCCTATTTCTTATAAAACAACAGGTAAAGAACGAGAATTTAAGGAATATATCGAAAATGATGAAGTAAACCAACTTTATTTTTTAGATATTGATATTCATGGAATTGAGAAAAAAGGATTCGAAGTTGCACAGTTTATTCGTCATCACAATCCCTATGCAATTATTGTATTTATCACTAGTAGATCAGAATTTGCTACCTTAACCTACAAATATCAAGTGTCAGCCTTGGATTTTGTTGATAAAGATATCATGATGAATTATTTAAGAAGCGAATTAAGCAGAGTATTTTATACACCAAGAATATGTTGCTTGAAAATAAAGATGTTGTAGATTACTTTGACTATAACTATAAGGGGAATGATTTGAAGATTCCCTACCATGATATTTTGTATATTGAAACAACAGGTGTTTCTCATAAGTTACGGATTATTGGTAAGAATTTTGCCAAAGAATTTTATGGAACTATGACGGATATCCAAGAAAAAGATAAAGAAACCCAAAGATTTTATTCTGCTCATAAATCATTTCTTGTCAATGTAGGAAATATTAGAGAAATTGATCGAAAAAATTTAGAAGTAGTTTTCTATGAAAATCATCGTTGTCCAATTACTCGTCTGAAAGTCCGTAAACTAAAAGATATTCTGGAGAAAAAATCTAAAAAGTGATTGACAATTAGTAAGAAATTGATATAATGGTTATATCTGCTACAGATAGATGGTCCGTTGGTCAAGGGGTTAAGACACCGCCTTTTCACGGCGGTAACACGGGTTCGAATCCCGTACGGACTATATTATCCGCCATAGCTCAGTTGGTAGTAGCGCATGACTGTTAATCATGATGTCGTAGGTTCGAGTCCTACTGGCGGAGTCAGATAAAAAAGAACACCTTTGTGTTCTTTTTCTTTTAGTTTGCATCGCCTAACATTTTCATAAGAAAGTCTGTCATTTCTTGCGGACTTTCTTTTTTCCATGAGCAATCCAAGTTTGGCATACCCCAAATAATGCATTTGTTAAATAGATACTACTGTACTCCAATTCGATGTCGTTTAAATTTAATTGCATAAAGCGTTTTTGGAGGTCAGTGCTAAGCATGATATGAAGTTTATTTCTTAGGAAGTTCTGTATTTCTTTTGTACCATTTTCAGATAAGAGAGTAGCTAGTAATGGTTCAGACTCTAGGTACTCAAATACTTCTAAAATAGCGTCTCTTTTATGATGAGCATGTTTTTGGAAAATATACTCAAAGGTATGAAAAAGCTTACTTTGATAATGCTCAATCATATCATACTTATCTTTGTAATGAGTATAAAAACTAGAGCGACTAATTCCAGCTTTCTCAGCTAGTTTAACGGTAGAAATTTGATCAAATGGTTGTTCCATTAATAATTGAACCATAGCATTCTCAATAATACGTTTTGTTTTTAAGCGTTTGTTACTCTCGGTCATAGTTCCTCCTTTTGAACAAAAATAGACGTAGTGTCTAAAATATAATTTTTTATCTTGTAATTTAGATTTTTTAATGTATAATCTATTATATCAAAATTTTAGACAATATGTATAAAAAAGGAGACAATATGTTTAAAGAATGGAAAGCAATATTTAAAAAACCAACCTTTATCATTGTAATGATAGGAATTTCTCTCATACCAGCTTTATACAATATCATATTTTTATCATCTATGTGGGACCCATATGGTCAATTATCTGAGTTGCCTGTAGCGGTTGTAAATAATGATAAGGAAGCGACTTACAATGGAAATACAATGGCTATCGGAAAAGACATGGTGTCTAATTTGAAGGAAAATAAATCCTTAGATTTTCATTTTGTCAATGAAGAAGAAGGTAAGAAGGGTCTAGAAAACGGTGATTACTATATGGTAGTCACTTTGCCAAGTGACTTATCTGAAAAGGCTGCTTCTATTCTATCAGATCACCCAGAACAAATGAACATTGACTATCAAACTTCTAGTGGACATAGCTTCATTGCAAGTAAGATGAGTGATTCTGCTATGACACAGTTAAAACAAAATGTTTCTGCCAGTGTAACTGAAACTTACACGAAAGCTTTATTTCAAAAGATGGGTGATTTAAAATCCGGTTTAACGAAGGCAGCCGATGGAAGTGAACAATTGGCAAATGGGGCTAGTAAGTTAGCTGTAGGAAGTCAGACATTGTCTTCCAATCTTGATACTTTAGCTAGTTCAAGTTTAACCTTTTCTGATGGAACGAATCAATTTACAAAAGGGTTGACAACATATGTCACAGGAGTAAAGCAACTGAATAGTGGCTTAGGAACATTTAATGATGGTTTACAGAGCTATACAAGTGCGGTTTCACAGGTTGACAATGGACTTAATCAATTATCTTCCAAGACTCCAGAATTAGTAACAGGTGTCAATCAGCTCAATACTGGAATGAAGACATACGCTGGAGGAGTTTCGCAACTGAATACAGGTCTCAATCAATTTTCGGTAGGTGTTAATGCCTATACAAGCGGAGTTGACAAATTATCTGTTGGTACAAACCAACTATCAAGTCAATCAGATACATTGAGAAACGGTATTACTCAATTAAATAAAGGAATCAAAGAAATATCCACACAATTAAATACTACATCTCAACAGAAAGAGGATATAACACAGTTAGCAAGCAGTTTAGATGAGTTGAATAAGGCTCTCCAATCAGTTACAGTTTCAGATAATACTGATCTTAAAAATACAATATCTAATGACTTAACAAATATAACGACTCTTGCTCAAACTATTGTGACTAATAGTCAAACAGAGCAAGAAAAAATTCTTACCAATCTTCAAGCAACAGCAACTTATCAATCTCTCACTGATACTCAGAAAAAAGAACTGACTGAAGCTGTTTCAAATAATTCTAATTCTACGATAGAGTCAGCAAAAGCAATTTTAACGACGGCAGGAGATTTAAAAGAAAATTTAGGAAGTATAAACCAACCAGTCTCTAATCTTTCTACTTTACAGACTAAAGCAAATCAACTTTTACCTATAGCGTCTAGTTCCTTGACATCTATGTCAACTGGATTTACACAGTTGCAAAATGCTGTAGATAATCAGTTGGTTCCTGGAAGTCAATCAATTGAAAATGGAGTTAATGCGTATACTAAAGGATTGGATACTATTTCTTTAGGTGTAAATCAACTAAGTGAAAAGAATACAACTTTAACAACAAGTTTGGATCAATTGGTTTCTGGCTCAACCAAGTTGACAGAAAACTCTTCAAAATTGACAACTGGTTTGGATACTCTAGCTGGGAAAACTCCAGAATTAGTAACAGGTATTGAAAAACTATCATCTGGTTCTAACCAATTAAATAGCAAGAGTCCGGAATTAATTGCAGGACTTGATAAAATACAGCTTGGTTCAAGTCAATTAACAGATAAATCAAGTCAATTGCTTTCAGCTAGCTCTCAGTTAGGAAATGGAGCAGCAAAAATTGCAGATGGTGCTGGAAAACTAGCAGATGGTGGAACAACGTTAACTGCTGGTATTGAAAGTTTACAAGTAGGAACTACTGATCTAGGACAAGGCTTAAGAAGTGCTAGCAATCAACTAAAATCAGCATCAACAGAGTCTAATAATGCAGAAATATTATCTGAGCCTTTGAGTCTTTCAAAAAAGATAATGATCAAGTTCCTGTAAATGGGATTGCTATGGCTCCTTATATGATATCAGTCGCTCTCTTTGTCGCTGCATTATCAACAAATATGATTTTTGCTAAATTACCTTCAGGTCGTCATCCTGAAACTCGCTGGGCTTGGTTCAAATCTCGCTTTGAGATAAATGGAGTTATAGCTGTTTTAGCCGCTGTCTTAGTCTATGGTGGCGTTCATCTTATTGGTCTAACAGCAAATCATGAAATGAGAACCTTGTTATTAATTATTATCGCAAGCTTAACATTTATGTCTATGGTAACTGCATTAACAACATGGAATAGTCGTTTGGGTGCTTTCTTCTCTCTAATATTGCTATTATTACAATTAGCTTCGAGTGCAGGAACCTATCCACTTGCTTTGACAAATGATTTCTTTAAGGCTGTTAATCCTTGGTTACCAATGAGTTATTCAGTTTCAGGATTGAGACAAACCATTTCTATGACAGGAAATATTCATCATCAGGTAGTTTTCCTTCTCATAACTTTAGTCCTATTCATAGGATTAGGTATGTTGGCTTATCAACCTAAAAAAATGGACGAAGATTAATAAAAATAAAGTTTCATGTGAAACAATGAATAATTTACAAGTAATTAATAAAAACTCAGTTGGTTTAGCCAACTGAGTTTTTTAGTTATACTTAATCTTTCCAAAGTTCTTTGACTTTTGCTTGGACTTCTTCATTTTCAAGGAATTCATCGTAGGTTTCATCGATACGGTCGATTACACCATTTTTAGATAAGACAATGATATGGTTAGCCAAAGTTTGAATAAACTCATGGTCGTGACTGGCAAAGATGATAGATTCTTTGAAGTTTTTCAATCCATCATTCAGACTTGAGATAGATTCCAAATCTAAGTGGTTTGTAGGATCATCAAGTACAAGGACATTAGATTTCAAAAGCATGAGTTTTGAGAGCATCACGCGCACCTTTTCTCCCCCTGACAAGACGTTTACAGGCTTGTTAACCTCGTCTCCAGAGAAGAGCATGCGTCCGAGGAATCCACGAAGGAAGGTATTGTCATCTTCTTCTTTACTTGCAAATTGACGGAGCCAGTCAAGAATTGATTCACTGCCAGCAAAATCAGCTGAATTGTCTTTTGGCAAGTAAGAGCGACTAGTTGTAACTCCCCACTTGACAGTTCCTTCATAGTCAATTTCACCCATGATTGCGCGAATTAAGGCAGTTGTTTGGATGTCATTTTGTCCAATTAGAGCTGTCTTGTCACCTGGACGCAAGATAAAACTGATGTTGTCAAGAATAGTTTCACCATCAATCTTTACAGATAGGTTTTCTACTGTCAAGAGATCATTACCGATTTCACGTTCAGCTTTAAAGTTGATAAATGGGTATTTACGGCTAGATGGGATGATTTCTTCTAAGACAATCTTGTCAAGCATTTTCTTACGTGAAGTCGCTTGTCTTGATTTAGAAGCATTGGCAGAGAATCGAGCAACGAATTCTTGAAGTTGTTTGATCTTTTCTTCTGCTTTTGCATTACGGTCAGCTTGTAATTTAGCAGCTAGTTCAGAAGATTCTTTCCAGAAATCGTAGTTACCTACGTAGAGTTTGATTTTTCCAAAGTCAAGGTCAGCCATGTGAGTACATACTTTGTTCAAGAAGTGACGGTCATGGGATACGACAATAACTGTGTTATCAAAATCAATCAAGAAGTCTTCTAACCAGGTAATAGATTGAATATCAAGACCGTTGGTAGGCTCATCCAAAAGAAGGACATCTGGTTTACCAAATAGAGCTTTAGCAAGGAGCACCTTCACTTTGTCACCATTTGCAAGTTCACTCATATTTTGATAATGAAGTTCTTCAGGAATATTCAAATTTTGTAAGAGTTGTGAAGCTTCACTTTCAGCTTCCCAACCACCTAGTTCAGCAAATTCTCCTTCAAGTTCAGCTGCACGAACACCATCTTCGTCTGAAAAATCTTCCTTCATATAAATGGCGTCTTTTTCTTTCATGATGTTGTAAAGTTTTTCGTTTCCCATGATGACAACATCAATAACGCGTTCGTCTTCGTAGTCAAAGTGATTTTGACGAAGAACTGAAAGACGTTCATCTGGTCCAAGAGAGACATGACCAGTTGTAGGTTCAATATCACCAGCTAAAATTTTCAAAAAGGTTGATTTTCCAGCACCATTAGCACCAATCAAACCATAGGTATTTCCTTCTGTAAATTTAATGTTGACATCATCAAAAAGTTTGCGGTCACTAAAGCGTAGTGAGACATCAGATACTGTTAGCAATGTTTTTCTCCTATTATATGTAATACTCTAATTCTACTAGAAAATTAACAAATATTCAAATTTTTATTTGTCAATTTTTTGTAAAGTAAGTTGACAGTTTCTTTACGGTTATATAGCTAGAAAACTATTGTTTGATTGAAAAAATTATCTGTCTTTTTATTAAAAAAATGCTATAATTGAAAGGACCATATCAAAGGAGAATATTATGAGTAAACCCATTATTTTAACAGGAGATCGTCCAACGGGGAAATTACATATTGGGCACTACGTTGGTAGCTTGAAAAATCGTGTCTTACTACAAGAAGAAAATAAATATGACATGTTTGTTTTTTAGCTGACCAACAAGCACTAACAGACCATGCAAAAGATCCACAAACTATTGTAGAGTCTATTGGGAATGTTGCATTGGACTATCTTGCAGTGGGATTAGATCCTAATAAAGCAACGATTTTCATTCAAAGTCAGATTCCAGAATTGGCAGAGCTGTCTATGTACTATATGAACCTAGTTTCATTAGCTCGTTTGGAACGAAATCCAACCGTAAAGACTGAGATTGCTCAAAAAGGCTTTGGAGAAAGTATTCCAACTGGGTTTTTAGTTTATCCAGTTGCGCAAGCAGCAGATATTACAGCATTTAAGGCGAACTTGGTTCCAGTAGGGAATGATCAAAAGCCGATGATTGAACAAACACGTGAAATTGTGCGTTCTTTCAACCATGCCTATAACTGTGATGTTTTAGTACAACCAGAAGGAATTTATCCTGAGCATGAAGGTGCGGGACGATTACCAGGTCTAGATGGCAATGCCAAAATGTCGAAATCACTGAATAATGGAATTTACCTAGCTGATGATGCAGATACTTTGCGTAAAAAAGTAATGAGTATGTATACAGATCCAGACCATATTCGTGTTGAGGATCCAGGTAAGATTGAAGGAAATATGGTTTTCCATTACTTGGACGTATTCGGTCGACCTGAGGATGCTCAAGAAATTGCTGAAATGAAGGAACATTATCAACGTGGAGGCCTTGGGGATGTTAAGACCAAACGTTACCTACTTGAAATCCTAGAACGTGAACTTGGTCCAATCCGTGAACGTCGTATAGAATATGCTAAAGATATGGGTGAGGTTTATAATATGCTCCAAAAAGGTAGTGAAAAAGCTCGAGAAGTTGCTGGTCAGACCTTATCAGAAGTTAAATCAGCAATGGGTCTAAATTACTTTCATTAATAGATAAAATATGAACTATAAAACTATTTCTTCTTTAAAATAAGAGGGATAGTTTTTTATATGTTATCTTATAAATTTAATTGACAAATTTTCATAGAATGGTATGATAGATACAATACAAAAAGCGTTAAGCTCAAAAAGAAAGAAAAGAGGAAACTTCAATGTCTAATTGGGACACTAAATTTTTGAAAAAAGGTTTTACCTTTGATGATGTATTGCTAATTCCAGCAGAGAGTCATGTGTTGCCTAATGATGCGGATTTAACAACAAAATTAGCAGATAATTTGACTTTAAATATCCCAATTATTACAGCTGCAATGGACACTGTAACAGAAAGCCAAATGGCCATTGCAATCGCGCGTGCAGGTGGACTTGGAGTTATCCATAAAAATATGTCTATCGAACAACAGGCAGATGAAGTTCGTAAGGTAAAACGTTCTGAAAATGGTGTTATCATTGATCCATTCTTCTTGACTCCTGAACATACAATCGCTGAAGCAGATGAACTCATGGGCCGTTACCGTATCAGTGGTGTCCCAGTGGTTGAAACTCTAGAAAACCGTAAGTTAATTGGTATTTTGACCAACCGAGATCTGCGTTTCATTTCTGATTACAACCAACCAATTTCAAAACACATGACTAGTGAAAACCTAGTTACTGCTCCGGTTGGTACAGACTTAAAAACTGCAGAGAGTATTCTTCAAGAACACCGTATTGAAAAATTACCTCTAGTTGATGAGGAAGGACGTCTATCTGGTTTAATCACCATTAAAGATATTGAAAAAGTGATTGAGTTCCCAAATGCGGCAAAAGATGAATTTGGTCGTCTTCTAGTCGCTGGTGCGGTAGGTGTTACTTCTGACACATTTGAACGTGCAGAAGCTCTCTTTGAAGCAGGAGCTGATGCAATTGTTATCGATACTGCCCATGGCCACTCAGCGGGTGTACTTCGTAAAATCGCTGAAATTCGTGCTCATTTCCCAGACCGTACACTTATTGCTGGGAATATCGCTACTGCTGAAGGTGCGCGTGCCCTTTATGATGCAGGTGTTGACGTTGTTAAAGTCGGTATTGGTCCAGGTTCAATCTGTACAACTCGTGTTATTGCTGGTGTAGGAGTTCCTCAAGTAACAGCAATTTACGATGCAGCAGCAGTTGCGCGTGAATATGGCAAAACAATTATCGCTGATGGTGGAATCAAGTATTCTGGAGATATTGTTAAAGCTCTTGCTGCCGGAGGAAATGCAGTAATGCTGGGCTCAATGTTTGCAGGAACAGATGAAGCTCCAGGTGAAACTGAAATCTTCCAAGGACGTAAGTTCAAGACATACCGCGGTATGGGCTCAATTGCTGCTATGAAGAAAGGTTCAAGCGACCGTTACTTCCAAGGTTCTGTCAATGAAGCAAACAAACTGGTTCCAGAAGGAATCGAAGGTCGTGTTGCTTATAAAGGTGCAGCAGCCGATATTGTCTTCCAAATGATTGGTGGTATTCGTTCTGGTATGGGTTACTGTGGTGCTGCTAACCTAAAAGAATTACATGACAATGCTCAGTTTATCGAAATGTCAGGTGCTGGTCTAAAAGAAAGCCATCCACACGATGTGCAAATCACTAATGAAGCACCAAACTATTCAATGTAATAAAAAAATCTCCTGTTAAACAGGAGATTTTTTATTTTACATAGATGTAAATTTTAATTTACAGTCAATTGACCATTATCTACTGTAAAGACGCTCAAGTTATCAGGCAAGTTTTGAAGATGGTCTAAACTAGTAGTTGTAATAAAAGTTTGAATGTTATCAGAAATAGTTTCCAATAATTTAAGTTGACGAGTATTGTCAAGTTCACTCATGACATCGTCAAGTAAAAGAATGGGGGATTCTTTGGTAATGCTCTCCATCAATTCGATCTCAGCAAGTTTTATAGAAAGCACCAAGCTACGATGTTGCCCTTGACTTCCGAAACTTGCTTCCATTCCATTAATCATGAAAATCATATCATCTCGATGAGGACCAACTCCAGTATTTTTCTTAAATAAATCTCTGGATCTACTTTTTTGAAGTGCTATATGGAAAGATTCAGCCAAATGTTTCTTGTCAACAAAGTTTACAGAAGGTTGATAGTGGATTGACAGTTCTTCTAACTGATCTGAGATGTCAAAATGTTTTTTCTTGCCAAAGAGTTCCATTTTCTGGATAAAGTCAGCTCGATGAATCATTACACGGCATCCATATTCTACCAGTTGGTCATCAAGAACAGATAGGAAAGTCTCGTCTATGTTTTGTGTAGATTTGAGATAGGTATTTCTCTGTTTAAGGACGTGGTTATAACTTGACAGGTCTGACAAGTAAATCGGTTTGATTTGCCCTAATTCTATGTCAATGAATTTACGACGAATGGCCGGAGCGCCTTTGACAAGTTGTAAATCTTCTGGAGCAAATAAGACAACATTCATATGACCAATATAGTCTGATAGGCGAGCTTGCTTTAAGTGATTCACTTTAGTAATTTGCCCTTTTTGAGTTAGGTCAATTTCAAGTGGAATGCTTGCGGTTTTCTTTTGCAAGATTCCAGAAACTTGCAGTTGTTCTTGTTCAAATTGAATTAAATTTTTATCAGTCTTTGTTCGATGACTTCTCGTTAAGGCTAAAAAGTAAATACTTTCAAGAAGATTGGTTTTTCCTTGAGCGTTTCGGCCAACAAATACATTTAATTTTGGATTAAAATTAACTTCGACATCTCGATAGTTACGGAATTGTTTAATGGATAGATTTTTCAGCCACATATTTATCTACCTGGGAAACATGGTGCAGGTTTTGCTTTTGTTGACTGGTTCTTTTTCGCTGGCTTTTTTGTACCTTTTTATTCATTTCCTTGACAAGTTTAGCTACACGTTCTTTCTCAAGTTTTTCTAGACGAAACTCCTCTAGTTCTTCTGATGTTGGTTGAACTAGAACAATTTGAGTTTTTAAATCAGGGATTTCAATAGTGTCCCCAATCCTAATTTTTTGCCTCGACGATTTTCTAATTCCCCATTAAAATATACAAGATGGTCCGCTAAAAAAGATTTAATAGCACCTCCACTTTGGATGATTCCAAGATCTTTCAAAAGAGCTTGGAGAGTAATAAATTCTTCAAATAATTTGTATTCCATAGTTCACCTCAATCTTTGGTATTATACCATATTTTGCTTAAAATAGTGGAGAAGAAACCCGTTGAATGAAAACGATTTTAATTTCAAAAGAGTCAAAGAGAACAAGAAAAATTTTCATTTTCATGGTATAATAGAACTCTATGTAAAAGGAGGTAAAAGATGGAGCTATTCCCAGGAATTGCAGTGCATTTTATCCAATCTAAAAAGTTTAAGACAAATAAAATAACCATGCGTTTCACAGCTCCATTATCTCTGGATTTAATCTCTGGTCGCATGTTAAGTGCCAGTATGCTTGAAACAGCAAATAAAAGATATTCAACTGCCCAGGTTCTTAGAAAACATCTGGCAGCATTGTATGGAGCAGATTTGTCAACTCATGCTTATAGAAGAGGACAAAGTCACTTAGTAGACGTGAGTTTGACTTATGTTCGAGATGAATTTTTAAGTAAGAAAAACGTATTAACTGCTCAGATTTTAGAATTATTGTATCAAGTCATATTTAATCCATTGTCAAATGAAGATGAATTTGAGACCAATGCCTTTGAAATTGAAAAAAACAATTGTTGGCGAGACTAGAATCAGAATTAGAGGATCCTTTCTTCTTTGCCCATAAAGAATTGGATCAGTTGTTTTTCCAAGAAGAATCAATGCAGTTAGTTCCTAAAGATTTAATTGCCAGAATTTCTGAAGAGACTTCTAAATCTTGCTATTCAAGTTTTCAAAAAATGCTGAAAGAAGATAGGATTGATTTATTCTTTTTAGGTGATTTTAATGAAATTGAAGTCTTGGAAAACTTGAAGAAATTTAACTTGACAGGTCATAAAGAAACTGTAAATATTCAATATCAGCAAGGTTATTCAAATGTTCTTAGAGAAGGAATTACCAGGAAAAACCTAGGTCAGTCTATTCTAGAAATGGGTTATCATAGCACAATTGGTTATGGAGATGATCAAAAGATGGCCTTGCTTCTCGTGAATGGTTTGCTTGGAGCTTTCCCGCACTCTAAATTGTTTACTCAAGTTAGGGAAAAGGAAGGGCTGGCCTACACTGTTTCTAGTCACTTAGATCTCTTTAGTGGATTTTTAAGATTATTTGCTGGGATAAATCGCCAAAACCGAAACAAGGCAAGAAAATTGATGAATGATCAATTGTTAGCTATCAAAAATGGTAGATTTACAGATGCTGAAGTTAATCAAACCAAGGAAATGATTCGTAGGACGATGTTGTTGAGTCAGGATAATCAAGATTCGATTATAGATAGAGAATACTTAAGCATCTTTTTTGGTAAATCAGTTTTAGACCAAGAAACTCTGATAGAGCAACTAGAGCAAGTTGACAAGGATGAAATCTGTAGGGCGGCATCTAGTTTGAAATTGCAGGCTATCTATTTTATGGAAGGAGCAGAATGACTAGAGTTACTTTTCAAGAGAAAATATATCCTGCTGTAAAGGAAACTCTTTATCAAGCGAAATTAGAAAGCGGCTTGACAGTTACTTTACTTCCGAAAAATGACTTTAACGAAGTTTACGGGGTAGTCACTGTTCAAGTTGGTTCGGTTGACACAGAGTTTACAGCTAGGAATGGTAAAAAGGAAGGATATCCTAGTGGGATTGCTCATTTTTTAGAACACAAACTCTTTGAAAGAGAAAATGCTGAAGACATTATGGCTGCTTTTACTGAACTAGGAGCAGAAAGCAATGCCTTTACAAGCTTTACAAACACAAGCTATCTTTTTTCAACTTCTGACTATGTTACTGAGTGTTTAGACTTGCTTGACGAGCTTGTTACTAGCTTTAACGTTACTGAAGAATCTGTTGAACGTGAAAAGGATATTATTCAACAAGAACGCGAAATGTATCAGGATGATCCTGATTCTTGCTTGTTCTTTAAAACACTTGCAAATCTATATCCGGAAACTCCACTTGCTTCAGATATTGTTGGGACTGAAGATTCGATAGAAGATATTAATTTAGAGGATCTACGAGAAAATTTTGATGAATTTTACACTCCTGCCAATAGCCATATTTTCCTCGTTGGAAATTTTGATTTAGAGTTGATACAGAATTATTTCTTGCAAAAGGATGTTGGAAGTTGTATAGTTCAAAATCCAAGAGAACCAATCGCTTTACACCCTGTAAAGAAGGTTGAGAGTATTCGTATGGATGTTGCATCACCTAAACTAGCAATTGGTGTTCGAACAAATTCTGATATGAGTCGCCAGGATTGTTATCGATATAGTGTCTTACTAAGAGCTTTATTTACAATGATGTTTGGTTGGACTTCTAAAAGATTTCAGAGTTTGTATGAAACTGGGAAATTAGACTCTTCATTATCTTTAGAAGTTGAGATCAATCGACGTTTTAACTTTTTGATGCTGACAATGGATACAAAGGAACCTGTTGCTATTTCGCATCAATTCCGAAAGGCAATTCAGAACTTTGTTACCGATTCGGATGTATCAGAGGAACATCTTGATTTAATCAAAAGTGAAATTTATGGAGAATTTATCCATAATATGAACTCTTTAGAATTTATTGCGACCCAATATCAGTCACATTCTGACGAAACAACCCTGTTTGATTTGCCAAAGATTATACAGGAAATGACCTTGGATGATGTTCTTGAGGTAGGACATCATTTTATCGACAATAGTGAAATAGTTGAATTTACAATTTTTCCAATATAGCCATTGAAATATAAAATAAAATAGACTAGAAAGAAGGCATGGTAAGTATGAGAAAAAAACAATTGGTGAAGTGTTGCGTTTAGCAAGAATCAATCAAGGTTTGAGCTTAGAGGAATTGCAGCGCAAGACAGACATTCAACTGAATCTGCTTGAGGCTTTAGAATCAGATGATTTCGACCAATTGCCAAGCCCTTTTTATACACGTTCTTTTTTGAGGAAGTATGCTTGGGCAGTTGAGTTGGATGAAAATCTTGTTTTAGACGCATATGATTCAGGGAGTATGATTACCTATGAGGAAGTTGATGTTGATGAGATAGAACTATCAGGTCGTAGACGTTCTAATCGCAAGAAACGTTCCTTGCTCCCTCTGTTTTACTTTATTCTCTTCTCCTTATCTATTATAATTTTTGTTTCTTATTATGTTTGGAATTACATTCAAACACAACCGACAGCAACAACTTCAGCCAACTATAATGTTGTGACTACGACAACAAGTGCAACAAGTAGTGAAACAACAACTAGCGATCAAACCACTAGCCCATCAAGTTCGAGCAATGCATCAACTTTGACGGTTTCTGGTCAGGGAGATGTTATATCGGTAGAATATAAAACTACTAAAGATACTGCCGAACTTCAACTATCTGTGACGGATGCAACAAGCTGGATTAGTGTTTCAGATACTGAATTGGCTGGAGGAACAACTCTTGAGCCTAATAATAAGATGGCCAAAACAACAGTTTCTAAAGGCTCTCCAGTAACTATCACATTAGGTGTTGTCAAAGGCGTGAAAATCAAAATCGATAATCAGGAAATTGATACTTCGAAATTAACTGGTCAAACTGGCTGGATTACATTGAAATTAAGTTCAAATTAAGGAAGGATAATATGAAAAAAGAGAATATTCCTAACATACTTACGCTTGGTAGAATTTTATTTATTCCGATTTTTGTTCTCCTTCTATCATTTGGACAATCTCCTGTGTTACATAAAATAGCAGCAATTATTTTTGCCATTGCCAGTATCACTGACTATCTAGATGGCTATTTAGCTAGAAAATGGCAAGTAGTTAGCAATTTTGGGAAATTCGCAGATCCAATGGCAGACAAGTTGTTAGTTATGTCGGCCTTTATCATGCTAGTAGGTCTAAATATGGCTCCTGCTTGGGTGGTGGCTGTTATCATTTGTCGTGAACTTGCAGTTACTGGTTTGCGCTTGCTTTTAGTTGAAACCGGAGGGACTGTTTTAGCTGCAGCAATGCCAGGAAAAATCAAGACATTTAGCCAGATGTTCGCGATTATCTTCTTGTTATTCCATTGGAATTTACTCGGTCAGATAACTCTTTATATTGCCTTGTTCTTCACAGTTTATTCTGGCTATGATTACTTCAAGGGAAGCGCATATTTGTTTAAAGGAACCTTTCGCTAGATATGGAATCGATTATTGAAATTAAGAATCTGTCATTTCGATACCAGGCAGATCAAGAACACTATGATGTTCATAACATTTCGTTTCACGTTAAACGTGGAGAATGGTTGTCTATCGTTGGTCATAATGGTAGTGGGAAATCAACAACTGTTCGCTTGATTGACGGTTTGCTAGAAGCGGAATCTGGAGAAATTTGGATAGACGGTGATTGCCTAACTCCGGAAAACGTCTGGGAAAAAAGACGTAAGATTGGTATGGTATTTCAAAATCCTGATAACCAATTCGTGGGGGCAACCGTAGAAGATGACGTTGCTTTTGGGCTTGAAAATCAAGGGATTCCACTTGAAGAGATGAAGAAACGAGTTTCTGAAGCTCTGTCATTAGTTGGGATGGCTGAATTTTCTAAAAAGGAACCAGCTCGCTTGTCAGGTGGCCAAAAACAGAGAGTGGCTATCGCAGGAGTTGTTGCTCTGCGACCAGACATTTTAATTTTGGATGAAGCTACAAGTATGTTGGATCCAGAAGGGCGACTAGAGTTGATTAAGATAGTCCAGAAGATTCGCCAAGACCACCAGATGACAGTTATCTCTATTACGCATGATTTAGATGAGGTTGCTATGAGTGACCGTGTTTTAGTAATGAAAAAAGGGAAAGTCGAGTCAACAAGCACTCCTAGAGAATTATTTTCTAGGTCAGATTTAAATCAAATTGGCTTAGATCAACCCTTTGTCAACCAATTAAAAGAATCATTACGTACTAGTGGTTTGAATTTGCCAGAGTTCTATCTTACAGAAGAGGAACTTGAGGAGGCTTTATGGGAATTATTCTAGACAATGTTGGTTATACGTATCAGGAAGGAACACCCTTTGCCTCAGTTGCCTTGTCTGATGTCAGTTTGACAATAGAGGATGGCTCTTATACTGCGATTATTGGGCATACAGGAAGCGGAAAGTCTACAATCCTTCAACTTTTGAATGGTTTGCTAGTTCCTACAGAGGGAAGTGTTCGTGTCTTTGATACATTGATTACATCAACATCAGTCAATAAGCAAATTCGTCAAATTCGCAAACAAGTGGGCTTGGTCTTTCAGTTTGCTGAAAATCAAATTTTTGAGGAGACTGTCTTAAAAGATGTGGCATTTGGACCTCAAAATTTTGGAGTTTCTGTAGAAGAGGCAGAAGCTATCGCGCGTGAAAAACTAGCTTTAGTAGGAATTGACGAGTCACTCTTTGAGCGCAGCCCGTTTGAACTTTCAGGAGGTCAGATGAGAAGGGTTGCTATTGCTGGAATTTTAGCAATGGAGCCTAGTATCTTAGTTTTAGATGAACCTACAGCAGGACTAGATCCAATTGGTCGGAAAGAGTTGATGACTTTGTTTAAAAAGCTTCATCAAGATGGCATCACGATTGTTTTGGTGACTCACCTTATGGATGACGTGGCCGAATTTGCTGACCAAGTTTATGTGATGGAAAAAGGAAAAATGGTTAAAAGTGGAGTACCTAGTCTTGTTTTTCAAAATGTCGAATTTATGGAAAAAATCCAATTAGGTGTTCCAAAAATCACAAGATTTGCTCAAAGGCTAGCTGAACGAGGAGTTTCTTTTAAACAATTGCCGATAACGATAGAGGAGTTTAAGGAGTTCATCAATGGATAACATGATTTTAGGTCGTTACATACCAGGAAATTCGATTGTTCATCGTTTGGATCCTCGTAGTAAGTTAGTGGCAATGATTTTATTGATTATTATCGTTTTTTGGGCCAATAATCCAATAACTAATGTCATCCTTTTCGTTGCAACAGGTATATTTGTAGCTTTATCAGAAGTTCCCTTATCCTTTTTCATAAAAGGTTTGCGGTCTATGTTTTTTCTAATTGCTTTTACAACCCTTTTTCAACTTTTCTTTATCTCTGGTGGAGACGTCTTGTTCGAGATGGGGTTCATAAAAATTACGAGTCATGGTATTGAGCAGGCAGGAATCATTTTTTGCCGCTTTGTGTTGATTATCTTTTTCTCAACCTTACTTACCTTGACGACCATGCCATTAAGCTTGGCTACAGCAGTTGAGTCCTTGCTTGGACCCTTGAAAAGGTTTAAGGTTCCTGTTCATGAAATCGGGCTCATGTTGTCTATGAGTTTACGTTTTGTACCGACCTTAATGGATGATACGATTCGAATTATGAACGCTCAAAAGGCGCGTGGAGTTGATTTTGGAGAAGGAAATATCATCCAAAAAGTTAAGGCTATGATTCCTATTTTGATTCCTTTATTCGCTACCAGTTTGAAACGAGCGGATTCTCTTGCTACAGCCATGGAGGCTAGAGGATATCAAGGTGGAAATGGACGCAGTCAGTACCGGCAGTTGAATTGGATGAATAAAGATAGTGTGGCCTTACTCCTTGTATGTGTGTTAGGTTTGATTTTATTTTGTTGAAATCCTAAAGAGAAGATAGAATGAGATAGGGTAGAGGTATGAATCGTTTTAAAAAATCAAAATATATCATTGTTCTATTTGTCGTTATACTAGTAGTTTCTGTTTTTTTAGTGACGACACAATCAAGTACAGTTGTGACAAAAGCTGGAGATGGCATTTCTCTGATAGATAGAATTGTGCAAAAACCATTTCAATGGTTAGAATCTACAAAGTCAGATTTAGGAAATTTGACGAGAGCTTATAATGAGAATGAAACTCTAAAAAAGAATTCTATCAAATGGAAAAGGAAAAGAATGAAGCAGATCGCTTAAAAGAAGAAAATGAACAACTGCGTCAATTGCTAGATATGAAGTCAAAATTGAATGCGACTAAGCTAATTGCTGCGGATGTTATCATGAGAACTCCATCAACCTGGAAACAAGAACTAACAATTAATGTTGGTTCACAACAAGGTGCAACGACTAATATGCTTGTTGTTTCTGGTGGAGGATTGGTTGGAAGCGTTGAAAACGTAGAAGACAACTCAACTGTGGTCAATTTATTAACTAACGCTGAAAATACAGAGAAGATTTCTGTTAAAATCCAGCATGGTTCTAGTAGTATTTATGGTATTATCGTTGGCTATGACAAGGAAAAGGAACTGTTGAAAATTAGTCAGCTAAATAATAGTGGAGATATTAGTCAAGGTGATAAAGTGGTAACTGGAGGTTTGGGGAACTTCAATGCTACAGATATTTCTGTAGGAGAAGTTGTATCAGTGACACATAGTACGGACTATCTAACAAGAGAAGTTATGGTTAAGCTACACGCTGATCCAACGAATCTTAAGGTTGTAGAGTTAGTGGGGAATGTGTCATGAGACTTTTTAAGCAGATAGGAATGTTCTTACTCTTACCCTTGATTGTCTTAATAGATAGCCATTTAGGACAGTTTGTAAATAGCTTTTTCCCACATTTACAAATTGTTAGTCACTTTATCTTTATCTTCTTATTATTTGAAACAATTGAAGTATCCGAGTATCTATTTTTAGCTTATTGTTTGGTTCTAGGACTTATATACGACATCTATTTCTTCCATCTGATAGGGATAGCCAGCCTTCTTTTTGTGATTATTGGAGCAATTGTCTATAAAAGCAACTCTGTTATTTTGTTAAATAGATGGACTCGATTACTTTCCGTTTTAATGATGACCTTCGCATTTGAGTTTGGTAGTTTTATGTTGGCAGAGGTGGTCGGGTTAACTGCAGAAAATTTATCTGTATTTATGGTTTATAGCCTTGTTCCAACTATGATATTGAATTTTATATGGATGTTAGTTTTCCAATATATTTTTGAAAAAATATATCTATGAGAAAGAAACAAAACTGTAATAAAGGCGTAATATTTATTAGGCCTTTTTTGATATACTAGTATTGTCTTTTTAAAGAAGGAGTATTTATACTTATGAAGAAAAAATTCTAGCATCACTTATGCTAAGTACAGTATTGGTTTCACAAGGAGCTGTTCTTTCAAGTGTTAAAGCTAACACAACAGATGAAAAAATTGCTGCTCAAGACAGCAAAATCAGCGAGTTAACAACACAACAAAAAGAAGCTCAAAAACAAGTTGATGAAATTCAAACTCAAGTAACAGCTATTCAAACAGAACAAGAAAAGTTGCAAACTGAGAATGAAAAACTTCAAGAAGAATCTAAAAAACTTGAAGGTGAAATCACAGAGCTTTCAAAAAATATCGTAGCTCGTAATGAATCGCTTGAAAACCAAGCTCGTAGTGCACAAACTAACGGAACTGCTACAAGCTACATTAATACAATTATTAACTCTAACTCAATCACAGAAGCTATTTCTCGTGTAGTAGCTATGAGTGAAATCGTATCAGCAAACAATAAAATGTTACAACAACAAAAAGAAGATAAAAAAGCAATTGCTGAAAAACAAGTTGCAAATAACGACGCAATCAACACAGTAGTTGCTAACCAACAAACACTTGCTGACGATGCTCAAGCTTTGACAACAAAACAAGCTGAATTGAAAGTCGCTGAGTTGAATCTTGCAGCAGAAAAAGCTACTGCAGAAAGTGAAAAAGCTACCTTGTTAGAGCAAAAGGCGGCAGCTGAGGCTGAAGCGAAAGCAGCGGCAGAAGCAGAAGCGGCATACAAAGCTAAACAAGCAAGCCAACAAGAAACAGTTACAGCTTCAGCAAATACAACATTCGCTGCACAAGTGCAAGCTACATCTACATCTTCTTCATCTGATGAAGAAGAGTCAAGCTATACACCAGCACCAACCCCAACTGTATCAAGACCACGTCCTACATATAGTACAAACGCTTCAAGTTATCCAACAGGTGAATGTACTTGGGGAGCTAAAACATTGGCGCCTTGGGCTGGAGACTACTGGGGTAACGGAGCGCAGTGGGCAACAAGTGCAGCTGCAGCAGGTTTCCGTACTGGTTCTCAACCACAAGTTGGTGCGATTGCATGTTGGAATGATGGTGGTTATGGACACGTAGCGGTTGTTACAGCCGTTTCATCATCATCAAGTATTCAAGTATCAGAATCTAACTACGGTGGAGACCGTACGATCGGTAACAAACGTGGATGGTTCAACCCAACTACAACTTCTGAAGGTTACGTTACTTACATATATCCAAACTAATGAAAAAATTGAGACTCTTTCCGAGTCTCTTTTCTTGTCTTCAAATTATTAAGTTCTGCTAAAAAACTATCAAAATAGCTTGATAAAATTGAGAAATTGTGGTAGAATGAAACTTGTCGTGTAAACGATAATACTCATTCTTGATGAATTGTGAAACTGTTGCCTTTGGGTTGTTTTGCAAGCTGAAATCTAGAAGAGGAAAAACAAAAAAGGAGAAATACTCATGGCAGTAATTTCAATGAAACAACTTCTTGAGGCTGGTGTACACTTCGGTCATCAAACTCGTCGCTGGAACCCTAAGATGGCTAAGTACATCTTCACTGAGCGTAACGGAATCCACGTTATCGACTTGCAACAAACTGTAAAATACGCCGACCAAGCATATGACTTCATGCGCGAAGCAGCTGCAAATGATGCAGTTGTATTATTCGTTGGTACTAAGAAACAAGCTGCTGACGCTGTAAAAGAAGAAGCAGAACGTTCAGGTCAATACTACATCAACCACCGTTGGTTGGGTGGAACTCTTACTAACTGGGGAACAATCCAAAAACGTATCGCTCGTTTGAAAGAAATCAAACGCATGGAAGAAGAAGGAATCTTTGACGTTCTTCCTAAGAAAGAAGTTGCACTTCTTAACAAACAACGTGCACGTCTTGAAAAATTCTTGGGTGGTATCGAAGATATGCCTCGTATCCCAGATGTAATGTATGTAGTTGATCCACATAAAGAACAAATCGCTGTTAAAGAAGCTAAAAAATTGGGTATCCCAGTTGTAGCGATGGTTGACACAAACACTGATCCAGACGATATCGATGTAATCATCCCAGCTAACGATGACGCTATCCGCGCTGTTAAATTGATCACAGCTAAATTGGCTGACGCTATCATCGAAGGACGTCAAGGTGAAGATGCTGTAGCAGTTGAAGCTGAATTTGCAGCTTCAGAAGCTCAAGCTGACTCAATCGAAGAAATCGTTGAAGTTGTAGAAGGCGACAACGCTTAATTCAAATAAGTAATTATTACCTAGGAGGGCGGGGCTTAGCCCAGCTCTCCTATTTTTAAAAAATATAGGAGAATCAAAATGGCAGAAATTACAGCTAAACTTGTAAAAGAGTTGCGTGAAAAATCTGGTGCTGGTGTTATGGACGCTAAGAAAGCATTGGTTGAAGTTGAAGGTGATATCGAAAAAGCGATCGAATTGCTTCGCGAAAAAGGTATGGCTAAGGCAGCTAAGAAAGCTGACCGTGTTGCTGCAGAAGGTTTGACTGGTGTATTTGTTAATGGTAACGTTGCAGCAGTAGTTGAAGTAAATGCTGAAACTGACTTCGTTGCGAAAAACGCTCAATTTGTTGACTTGGTAAACGCAACAGCTAAAGTAATTGCTGAAGGAAAACCAGCGAACAACGAAGAAGCTCTTGCTTTGACAATGCCTTCAGGTGAAACTCTTGAAGCTGCATATGTATCTGCAACAGCTACAATCGGTGAAAAAATCTCATTCCGTCGTTTTGCTTTGCTTGAAAAAACAGATGCACAACACTTTGGAGCATACCAACACAACGGTGGACGTATCGGTGTTATCTCTGTAATCGAAGGTGGAGACGAAGCGCTTGCTAAACAAATCTCAATGCATATTGCTGCGATGAAACCAACAGTTCTTTCTTACAAAGAATTGGATGAGCAATTCGTTAAAGATGAGTTGGCACAATTGAACCACGTTATCGACCAAGATAACGAAAGCCGTGCAATGGTTGGTAAACCAGCTCTTCCACACCTTAAATATGGTTCTAAAGCTCAATTGACTGATGAAGTCGTCGCTCAAGCTGAAGAAGACATTAAAGCTGAATTGGCTGCAGAAGGTAAACCAGAAAAAATCTGGGACAAAATCATCCCAGGTAAAATGGACCGCTTCATGCTTGACAACACTAAAGTTGACCAAGCATACACACTTCTTGCACAAGTCTACATCATGGATGACAGCAAGACAGTTGAAGCATACCTTGAATCAGTTAACGCTTCAGTAGTTGAATTCGCTCGCTTTGAAGTTGGTGAAGGTATCGAGAAAGCTGCAAACGACTTTGAAGCTGAAGTTGCAGCTACAATGGCAGCAGCTTTGAATAACTAATAATAAAAAGAGGAAGCAGATTTGCTTCCCTTTTCTTTTAGAAAAAATTAAAAAGCCCTTTAACAAGGGCTTTGTGTATTTAGGAGACTATACTTCAAACTCATAGAGTGCTGTAGATAGGTAACGTTCTCCGTTATCTGGTGCAAGCGCAAGGACCTTTTTACCTGCTCCAAGTTTTTTAGCAACTTCAATTGCTGCATAGATAGCTGCAGCAGAAGAAATACCTACCAAGAAACCTTCTTTTCCACCGATTTCACGGCCAAGTGCAAGAGCATTGTCTGATGTCACGCGAACGATACCATCATAAGCCTCTGTATCAAGTGTTTCTGGGATGAATCCTGCAGAGATACCTTGAATTTTGTGAGGTCCTGGTTTTTCACCTGATAAGATTGCTGACTCATCTGCCTCAACTGCAAAAACTTGAATGTTTGAATTAGCCGATTTAAGAGCGTGAGAAACACCAGAAATAGTTCCTCCAGTACCTACACCAGCAACAAAGGCATCTAAACCATCAGATCCGAAATCAGCTAGAATTTCAGCTCCTGTTGTTCTTTCGTGAACTTCTGGGTTAGCTTGGTTATTAAACTGTAATGGTAGGAAACCATCGCGTTCAGCAGCAATTTCTTGCGCTTTTGCAATCGCACCTTTCATTCCTTCACTACCGGGAGTGAGGACTAGTTCAGCACCATAAGCTTGGATGATCTTACGGCGTTCAACACTCATTGTTTCAGGCATAACGATGACAACCTTATAGCCTTTAGCAGCACCAACCCATGAAAGACCGATACCAGTGTTCCCGCTTGTTGCTTCTACAATAGTAGCGCCTGGTTTCAGTTTACCCTCTTGCTCTGCTTTTTCAATCATACTAAGAGCGATGCGGTCTTTAACGGATGAACCTGGGTTAAAAGCTTCTAATTTTACATAAACATCTGCTGCACCTTCTGGTACAATGTTATTCAATTTAACAATCGGTGTTTTTCCGATAAGTTCTGTGATATTGTTATAAATAGCCATGTTAGCACCTCTATATATAAGATGCTTCTAGTATAACGCTAACTTTGACTTTTGTAAAATATAGAAATCCTATCGAAGCGATAGGATTTTTTATATCAATGATCTAAACCGTTAATTCTCAGACGGTTTTGGTAAGCTAGTTCTAACAAATAAGTATAGAGTGGAACAAGATCGGATTTCTTTGGAAATTCAAATTTGAGAGAGTTCGAGTGCTCACGATGAGCTTTTAGGAAGACATTTTCTAGATAAGTAATAGTCATTTCACTGTCATCGATTCCAACGCCAGTGGTTTCCAATTCAACATTGACAATGTTCATGAGGAAGATGGATTTGACAGATACTTTTTTCCCAGTAGCACCCTGTTTGTCTGTAAAAATAATACGAATGTTTGTAAAGATGATTGCATCACGAATGAGCTTATACCCAATCTGGATTTCTTCATTTTCTAGTAGATATTGACCATACTCTTTCGTTAGAGTTTCTTTGTTTTGTTCGCTAAAATTTCCAGCGAGTCCATTGATTAATTTTCCGAATACCATATTTTTCTCCTTTTTAAGCTAAGTTAACAGGAACTTCAACTTCTCGTAAACCTTTATCTACTAAAATTACCTTTCCATTAAAAAATTCTATGAGGGCAGCTTTGGTATCCTCTTTATCTTCTTTATTGACAAAGATAATTGTGTCAACTTGAGATGTAAAGTTGGTTTCGAGTTCCATAAGATTATGTTCTTTAAGAAAATTCCCATACTCTTGATATTGGGCATAGCTCATTTGAATTTGAATTCCTGCTTGTTCTTTAACTTCAACAATTCCAATTTCTTTGACAGCTAAGGCAACACTACCTGCATAAGCGCGAATGAGGCCCCCAGCACCTAGCTTAATACCACCGAAATAACGGGTAACAACTACACAGACATTGGTCAAATTGTGATTTTCCAAAACTCCTAGCATTGGTACACCAGCAGTTCCACTTGGCTCCCCATCATCACTGGTTCGCTTGATTTCACTGCGCTCACCTATGATAAAGGCAGAGCAGTTATGGGTAGCCTTGTAGTGTTCTTTTTTGATAGCAGTGATAAAGTCACGTGCCTCTTCTTCACTATAGACACGTTTTGCATGACAAATAAAGCGAGATTTTTTGATTTCTTCTTGGACTTGTCCGTCCTCTTTTATCGTTCTAAATTCCATAATTTTATTGTACTAAAAAATAGTCTAAAGTTCTAGATTTTACGAATAAAGAAGTATGAAAATAAATCCAAATTATCTTGGTCGACTTTTTACAGAACAAGAATTAAGCCCAGAAGAACAACAGTTGGCGGAGAAGCTACCAAGCATGAGAAAAGAGAAGGGAAAACTCTTCTGTCAACGATGTGATAGTATGATTCAAGATGAATGGTCTCTACCTATTAATGCTCATTACTGCCGAGAATGTTTGTTGATGAAGCGAGTTAGGAGTGATCAGGTCTTGTATTATTTCCCTCAAGTAGATTTTCCTAAACAAGATGTTCTTAAATGGAAGGGACAATTGACTCCATTTCAAGAGAAGGTATCAGAGGGCTTACTTCAAGCAGTAGAGAGCCAGCAACCGACTTTAGTTCATGCAGTGACTGGCGCTGGGAAGACAGAGATGATTTATCAAGTTGTTGCGAAAGTTATTAATGATGGTGGGGCAGTTTGTCTAGCAAGTCCCCGTATAGATGTTTGTTTGGAATTGTATAAGCGATTGCAGAATGATTTTACTTGTGAGATAGCCTTGCTGCATGGAGAGTCCAAACCATACTTTCGAACCCCTCTAGTTGTTGCGACGACTCATCAATTATTAAAGTTTTACCATGCTTTTGATTTGCTAATAGTAGATGATGTAGATGCTTTTCCATATGTTGACAACAAGATGCTTTACAAAGCTGTAAATAATTGTGTAAAGGAAAATGGGCTGAGAATTTTCCTCACCGCAACTTCTACAGACGAGTTGGATAAGAAGGTTCGATTAGGGGAGCTAAAACGACTAAGCCTACCAAGGCGCTTCCATGGGAATCCTTTAATTATTCCAAAACCCGTTTGGCTATCTGATCTGGATAAATGTTTGGATAAGTTTCGCCTACCACAAAAGTTAAAAAGATATGTTGAAAACCAGAGAAGAACTGGCTATCCCTTACTAATATTTGCATCAGAAATTACAAAGGGAGAGAAGTTGAAGGAAATCTTGCAGCTAGAGTTTCCGAATGAGAAAATTGGTTTCGTATCCTCAGTTACTGAAGATAGATTAGAGCAAGTTCAAGCATTTAGGGATAGGAAATTGACCATATTGATAAGCACAACAATTTTGGAGCGAGGAGTTACCTTTCCATGTGTAGACGTAATGGTTGTCGAAGCAAATCATCGTCTTTTTACAAAATCAAGCCTCATTCAAATTGGAGGACGTGTAGGTCGTAGCATGGATAGACCGACAGGAGATCTAATTTTCTTTCATAATGGCTTAAACCGTTCGATTAAAAATGCCATAAAAGAAATTAAGTTGATGAATAAGGAGGCGGGTTTATGACTTGCTTACTATGTGGACAACACTTGGGAAGTAATTTAACCTTTAGAAATCTTCTTTTTTTAAAAAAGGAGGCAGATTCGCTCTGTTTTACGTGCTCCTCAAGTTTCGAAAAAATAGGAGAAGAACATTGTCCAACCTGCTATAAAGCAGGAGTGTCAACCTCGTGTCAAGATTGTCAACTTTGGTGTAAAGAAGGGATTGATGTCAGTCATGAAGCGATTTTTACTTATAATCAAGCAATGAAGGATTACTTTAGCCGCTACAAGTTTGATGGAGATTATATTCTTAGAAAGATTTTTGCTTCAATTTTAAAAGATAAACTGCGAAAGTATAAAGAGTTTCAAATCCTTCTCATTCCCTTGAGTCCAGAGAGATTCTCTAAAAGGGGATTTAATCAGGTTGAGGGCTTAATAGAAACTACAGGTTTATCCTATCTGGATTTATTAGGAAAAAGTGAAGTGAAAGCAAGCTCTTCAAAAAATCGTTCAGAACGTTTAGCCACAGAACTCCCATTTTTATTAAAAACGGCGTTACGATCCCAAAGAAAATTTTATTAATTGATGATATTTATACGACAGGTGCGACTGTTAATCGTGTCAAGAGTATGCTAGAGAATGCAGGAGCAGAAGAGGTTAGAACATTTTCCCTCGTAAGATGAGGAAAAAGATTGCAATAATTTTTTGAAAGCGTTATAATAAATATAGAAAAACAAATATGTTTAGAAAGAAGGTACTTATATGATTAAATATAGTATCCGTGGTGAAAACCTAGAAGTAACAGAAGCAATTCGTGATTATGTAGTTTCTAAACTCGAAAAGATCGAAAAATACTTCCAAGCAGATCAAGAACTAGATGCACGTGTAAATTTGAAAGTGTATCGTGAAAAGACTGCTAAGGTAGAAGTAACGATTCCACTTGGATCTATTACTCTTCGTGCAGAAGATGTTTCTCAAGATATGTATGGATCCATTGATTTGGTAACAGATAAGATTGAACGTCAAATTCGTAAAAATAAAACAAAAATTGAACGTAAGAACAGAAACAAAGTTTCTACTAGCCAATTATTTACAGATGCTTTAGTTGAAGATTCAGATGTTGCTCAAGCTAAAGTTGTTCGTTCAAAACATATTGATTTAAAACCAATGGACCTTGAAGAAGCACTTCTTCAAATGGATTTATTGGGTCATGACTTCTTCATTTACATCGATGTTGAGGACGAAACAACTAATGTAATTTACCGTCGTGAAGATGGAGACATTGGCCTTCTTGAAGCAAAAGAATCATAAGATATTGTCGTTTAATATATAAGTGGGCTGTTGAAAACAGCTCACTTATTTGATTTTACAAAGATATAAGTTGGAGTATTAACTCAACTTATAGGGCTATTTACTTTAATTAAGTAGACAAAAGAAAGCGCTTTAAGTTAAAATAGTCATGTCAACAAATATTGAGCGTAAAAATGTAAGCGCTCTAAAATTAATTTATTACAAAGGAGTCCACAGATGGCAACTAAAGAAGAAATCTTGCGCGAATTATATCCAGAGGATCTATTCCACTATGCAGATGGTTTAACATTGGGAGAAGCAGAAGTTTTACAAGAAACTCGTCGTTTGATTGAAAAACACCTTCGTCCTGTAATTAATGAATATTGGGAAGCACCTGATTTCCCATTCGAACAATTTTACGCTGTAGCAAAAGGCGCACAAATCATGAACAACCCTAAATTGTTCGAAGGACGAGAAGGAAACTACAAACCATCAGAACTTTACATCGCATTCTTGTACCTTGAATTAGGTCGTTTCGATGCTTCTATGGCAACATTCTTCACAGTACATGGTGGACTTTGCTACAACACAATCTTGCTTGGTGGTGATGAGCGTCAACAAAAAGAATTCCTTCCTAAATTGGCTGCATTTGACTGGCAAGGATGTTTCGCTTTGACTGAGCCATTGTCAGGTTCTGACATCGCTGGTGGTCTTGCTACAACAGCTGAGCGCGTTGGAGACAAATGGATCTTGAACGGTGAAAAACGTTGGATCGGTGGATCAGACACAGCTGACGTTGTTCCAGTATTCGCTCGCGACGTTGAAGATGGACGCGTGAAATGTTTCATCGTTCGTAAAGGTGCTCCAGGATACCACGCTGAGCCAATCCCTCACAAAGTTTCTCTTCGTTGCGTACGTAATGGTCACATTACTATGAAGAATGTTGAAGTTCCAGATTCAGACCGTTTGGTAAACATCAACGGATTTGGCGACGTAGCTCGCATCTTGACATTCACTCGTGCTGACGTTGCTCACATTGCAACTGCTATCACTTGCGGATCATTCGTTGCAGCTCTTAAATATGCTAAAGACCGTCAACAATTCAAACGTCCAATCGCTTCATTCCAGATCGTTCAAGAAAAATTGGCTAGAATGCAAGCTAACGCAGTAGCAGCACTTGCTTACTCAGCTCGTATCGCAGAAATGCAAGAAGCTGGTAACGAATTGATGCTTAACTCTGCACTTGCTAAAATGCATAACTCATTGGTAATGCGTGAAACAGTTGCCCTTGCACGTGAAACATGTGGTGGTAACGGAATCACTCTTGAAACTGACGTAGCTCGCTTCTTCGCAGATGCTGAAGCAATCTACACTTATGAAGGTTCTCACGAGGTGAACGCATTGATTGTTGGTCGTGAACTCACTGGTGTCGGTGCATTCGTATAATAATGAATTTGGAACGGTTGCTTAGCATTTGCTGAAAGACCGTTCCGATTCTTTCTTTATAAACTTTATATATTAAAATGAATAGGAGAAAAAAATGAGTATTTCTAAAGTAATGATCATTGGTTCTGGTCAAATGGGTAGCGGAATCGCGCAAGTATTCGCTCAATCTGGTTTTACAGTATACCTTAATGACATTAAAGAAGAATTTGTACAAAGAGGGATTGATAATATCACTAAACAATTGGCTCGTTCAGTAGAAAAAGGACGTATGTCAGAAGAAGAAAAGGAAAAATCTTGGGTAACTTGATTCCTTCAACTTCTTACGAAGATGCTAAAAACGTTCAATTGGTTATTGAAGCTGCTACAGAAAACAGAGATATCAAACTCAGCATCTTTAAACAATTGGATGAAATTACTGCTCCTGAAACAATTTTGGCTTCTAACACATCATCTCTTTCTATTACGGATATTGCTGCGGCTACAGTTCATCAAGAACGTGTAATTGGTATGCACTTCTTCAACCCAGCACCAGTTATGAAGTTAGTTGAAGTGATTCGTGCTCTTCAAACTTCAGATGAAGTTGTAAAAGCAGTTCGCGAATTGACTGAAAAAATTGGTAAAACTGCAGTTGACGTTAAAGATTCTTATGGATTTGTTGTTAACCGTGTGTTGATCCCAATGATTAACGAAGCTATTTTTATCCTTGGTGAAGGTGTTGCTTCTGCAGAAGAAATTGATGAAGCTATGAAATTGGGTGCAAACCATCCAATTGGCCCATTGGCACTTGCTGACTTGATCGGATTGGATGTATGTTTGGCAATCATGGGAGTATTGAATAACGGCTTCGGTGATCCTAAATACCGTCCAGCACCACTATTGAAGAAAATGGTTGAAGCTGGTAAACTAGGTCGTAAGACTAAAGAAGGATTCTTTAAATACTAAGATTATAAGGAGCAAATAATGAAAGAAGCAGTTATTGTTGCAGCGGTTCGTACACCTCTAGGTGCCTTCGGTGGAAGCTTGAAAGATGTTTCTGCTGTTGATTTGGGAAGTTTAGTTATCAAGAGCGCTATCGAAAGAGCGAACTTGAAACCAGAACAAGTTGATGAAGTTATCATGGGTAACGTCCTTGGTGCAGGCCTTGGACAAAACGTTGCACGTCAAATGAGTGTTAACGCGGGTATCCCAGTTGCTTCTCCAGCATTCACTATTAACAAAGTTTGTGGATCTGGTTTGAAAGCAGTTCAATTGGCAGCTCAAGCAGTATTGTGTGGAGATGCAGATATTGTTGTAGCTGGTGGTGCAGAAAACATGAGTCAAGCTCCTTACGTTATTCAAAACCAACGTTGGGGATCTCGTATGGGAGACTCTAAAGTAGTAGATACTATGCTTCGCGATGGTTTGACAGATGGTTTCGAAGGTTTCCACATGGGTATCACAGCTGAAAATGTTGCTGAACAATACGGAATCACTCGTGAAGACCAAGACAACTTTGCTGTACAATCTCAAAAACGTGCAGTTGCAGCTATTGAAGCTGGTCGTTTTAAAGAAGAAATCGTTCCAGTTGAAATTCCACAACGTCGTGGAGAGCCTATTGTATTTGATACAGATGAGTTCCCAAGAAAAGATGCTTCATTTGAAGGACTTTCTAAACTTCGTCCAGTATTCAAAAAAGATGGTACTGTAACAGCTGGTAATGCTTCAGGTATCAACGATGGTGCTGCAGCAGTTGTAGTTATGAGTGCTGAAAAAGCTAAAGAATTGGGAGTTCCAGTTTTGGCAACTATCAAATCTTACGCAAGCGCTGGTCTTGATCCAAAAGTGATGGGTTGCGGTCCAATCTACGCATCTCGTAAAGCACTTGAAAAAGGTGGATTTACAGTTGCAGATCTTGACTTGGTAGAATCAAACGAAGCATTTGCGGCTCAAGCGTGTGCAGTTGGTAAAGAACTAGGTCTTGACCCAGAAAAAGTTAACGTTAACGGTGGAGCTATTGCCCTTGGACACCCAATCGGTGCTTCAGGATGCCGTATCTTGGTTACTCTTCTTCATGAAATGGAAAAACGTGATGCAAAACGTGGTCTTGCTACACTTTGTATCGGTGGAGGAATGGGTACTGCAGTTATCGTAGAACGTTAATTCATACTTTATTCTATTGACTAAAATTTATTATATCTTACCTGAAATCTCTTCGGAGAATTTCGGGTAAGATATTTTTTATTATAAATAATTAGAAGACTAAAGTATCAAAATAGAAGCACTTTCCTATAAGTTAAACTTATAGGCATAAGCATAAATATTAAGTGGACGGTGGTTAATAAATAAGGTATTATTATAATGTAAGCACTTACATTATAATCAGTACTTGTTGACGCAGTACTCTATACTCAAAATAACTTAAAGTAGGAGGAGAATAATGAGTAATACAGTTTTATTAGAGGTTAAAGATGGTATCGGTTATATCACCATTAACCGCCCAGCAGCTTTGAACGCGTTGAGTTCAGAGGTTTTGACGGATTTAAATCTTGTTTTAGATGAAGTAGAAAAACATGAAGATATCCGTGTTGTTATTGTTAGTGGCCAAGGTGATAAGGCTTTTGTTGCAGGGGCTGATATTAAGGAAATGGACCAAATGTCTCCAATTCAAGCCTTCGAATACATGACATATGCCAATGATACATTTACCCGTCTGTCTGATCTTACTCAACCGACTATTGCAGTTCTTAATGGATATGCTTTGGGAGGCGGTTTGGAGCTTGCACTCTCAACGGATATTAGAATTGGCTTTGAAAAGACTATGGTAGGATTCCCTGAAGTTGGCTTGGGTATCATTCCTGGTTTCGCAGGAACACAAAGAATGTCTCGTTTGATCGGTACTAGCAAGACAAAAGAATTGATCTACACTGCTAGAATCGTCAAAGGAAATGAAGCCTATGACCTAGGAATTTTGAACAAACTTGTTCCAGCTGAGGAATTATTGTCATCTGCTGAAGAACTAGCTAAAAGCATCATGAAAAATGCTCCGTTGGCTGTTGAAAAAGCTAAGCATGTCATTCAAGTTGGTTCAGAACTTCCTCTTAAGAATGCAATTCGTTTAGAGACAGAAGCTGAAGCTCTTCTCTTCTCTACTGAAGACAAAGTTGAAGGAATGCGTGCTTTTGTTGAAAAACGTAAAGCCGTGTTCAACCGTAAATAAAAATTGAGGTGTTAGTATGAAAGCTGTTTTATCATTACAAGAAGCTATTTCTAAAGTAAAACCTGGTAATGTCGTGGGGATTTCAGGATTCCTTGCTGTTGGTGAACCTTTGGAGTTGATCGAAGAGTTGGTTAGACAAAATCAACAAGATTTGACTCTGGTTTCAGTTGTTACTTCACATCCAGGTAAAGAAGTGGGTGTTGGACGCCTTTGTGAAAACCACCAAGTTAAAAAATATGTTGCCGCCCACATTGGTACATCTCCTGCTGCTCAAAAAGAATACTTTAGTGGAGAAATGGAAGTAGAATTCACTCCAATGGGTACTGTTGTTGAACGTCTTTACGCTGCTGGAGCAGGTCTTGGAGGAGTTTTGACACCGACAGGAGTTGGTACTATTTTAGAAAATGACCATGAAAAAGTAGTTCGCAATGGTCGCGAGTACCTCATTTATGACCCGCTAAAACTTGACGTAGCATTGATTAAAGCTACAAAAGCTGATAAGTACGGAAACTTGTACATTGATGGTACAACTAAGAACATGTCATTGCAACTAGCTCTTGCAGCAGATACAGTTATCGTTGAAACAAATGAAATTGTTGAAGTTGGTGAAATTAAACCGGATGACGTCTATATTCCAGGTATCCTTGTTGACTATGTAGTCCAAGGCTTAAATCCAGAAGAACACCACAAGATGATGGGTGACCTCTGGACAGAGACTAATAAATTAGCGGGGGTAAAATAATATGAAACCAAAAGAAATTATTGCAAGACGTGTTGCTCTTGAATTTAAAGATGGTGATGTTGTAAACCTTGGATTTGGTATTCCAAATGCTTCTGCAGACTTCATCCCAGAAGGTGTTAACGTAATCCTTCAAGCAGAAAATGGTGCCCTTCGCTTTGGTGAAACACCAACTAAAGACAATTACAAGCCAAACCTAGCAAACTCAGGTGGTGCGCCAATTACTCTCCTTCCAGGGGCTGCTTTGTTTGATTTGCAAACATCATTTGCAATTATTCGTGGTGGTCACGTTGATGCGACTGTTCTTGGAGCTCTTGAAGTAAGCCAAGACGGAAGTATTGCAAACTGGATTATCCCAGGAAAATTTGCACCAGGTATGGGTGGAGCGATGGACCTTTTGGTAGGTGCTAAACGCGTTATTGCAGCAATCCAACATACTACAGGTGGCGAATCTAAACTTTTGAAAGAGTGTACATTGCCTCTATCAGCTAAAGGAGTTTTAGATCTTGTCATTACAGAACTAGCTGTTTTTGGATTCAAAGATGGTAAATTCTTGTTGAAAGAAGTTGCACCAGGTGTAACTGTAGAAGAAGTTCTTGAAAAAACAGCCGGTGACGTTATTGTTGCAGAAGATGTGAAGACAATGCCTATCTAGGCTAATATTGGCTATTTTCTTCTAAGAATGATATTATATATGTAAACGATACTATTGCCTTTTTAGGCGGTAGTATCAATTGGTATCTAAATGAAAAAATAAATGGAAGTAAGGTGATAGCTAAGTGGATATTATACAAATGAACTATTTCATTAATATAGTCGAATGTGGTTGCAATCTTTCGATTGCAGCAAAGAAAATCCATATTAGTCAGTCAGCCTTAAGTCAATTTGTAACAAATTTTGAAGCAGCTGAGGGAATCCAATTATTCAATCGAAAGAATGGTAGATTGGAAAGTTTGACTGAGGCAGGACGAAAGATTTATCGTTTTGCCACAGAAATTATTAATCGTCACGAAGAGATGCTTTCAATGATTCATATTGAATCACAAAAGCAGAGAGGGACTATTAATCTTGGTATTCCTTCTTTGATATTAAGAACGTTCTTCTCAAACACTCTACCGCATTTTTTGAGAAATAACCCTCACATCTATATTCAAGTTATAGAGGGTGGAGGGAAAGAAATTCACCAAAAAATGAGTGACGGTGATTTAAACCTAGCATTTTTAATTGAGCCAACGAACTTAGATGCACAAAAATTTGAACAACATATTATTCATTTAGACGAGTATGTTGCTTATATGGATAAACATCATCCATTAGCACAGAAAGAAGCGCTAGATTGGTCTGATCTTGCTGATTATGATTTAGCAATCTTTAATAAAACATTTACGACTTATGATTTGGTGGTTGAGAAACTTCGTTCACAATGTATAAATACTAAATTTGCTTATTTATCATCTACTTGGGACTTTTTAATTGAGTCTACTTATCAAACAGATTTGATTACAATTTTACCAAAATCTGTTGAAACTCTTGTAGATAGTAGTCGCTTCCAAACTGTTCGATTTAATGACCCGATTCCTTTTAATGTTTGGTTCTGTAGACCGTACAAGGATTCCTACAACGAGGTCGAATCCTATGTGTATGAAGAATTGTTAAAAGGGTATTATCAACCCTTATCTGAGAATTAGCTTGGGGTGAAGAGTAATGGTCTACAATGATAACCTTGCTAAAAGGTATGATGCAGAGATAAGCAGTCTAATTGCAAGCTATTTTGAGTATAGAACAGATAAAAATCAATTTCCAAGAGAATTGTTCGATAAGTTTATTGAATCTTTTGATATATTTTCATCCATCGTAAGGGATGAAAATTCGATTTTAAGCGAAGAATTCATGACTTTTATTCGTTTAATCTCAAAAGAATTTGCTGCTTTTTCGACAGTTTTATTAACCCAGGCTTGCTATGGGATTTATCCTATTATTCGATACGGTAGTCCCAAACAAAAAAGTCTATATCTTGAAAAATTAATTAAAGGAGAGATATTGGCTGGTCTAGGTTTTTCTGAGGGGTATCTTGGCGAAAATCTAGAATTAGTGAATACAACTGCGACTAAAACAAGTAATGGATGGCGTCTTTCAGGTAAGAAATCGATTGTTTCAAATTGCCGTTTTACGGATATACTTTTTATATTTGCCAAAGTAGAAAATGATGAAAAGAAACAGTCGTTTGGATTTTTTATCGTAGACACTAAGGACCCAGGTGTTTACTTTGGAGAAGATATCCCTAAACAAGGACTAAAAGGTTTACCAATCAGTTCAGTTACTTTTGATAATATTGAATTATCAGAGGATAGTTTATTAGGTATGACTTTAGCTGGTCAAGAACAGTTAAATGACTTTGTTCGAAAGATTCAATTAGGTTTAAGCGCAGTTTCTATTGGAATTTCCGAAGGAGCTTTTGAAAAAGGTTTATCTTTTCTAAAGGTGAAACGTGGTTTTGGTAAGAGGTTGATTGATGCGACGATTTATCAACATCAATTTGCTGATTTATATACAAAACTATGTGCAGCAGAAGCGTATTTCAATTCATATAAAAATCAAATGTTAGATGATTCTTTGTATGTTTCACAGATTAAATTATTTACTACAAAAGTAGCTATTGAAATTTCTGAAGAGATTATCAGATTAATAGGTCCGCTACAAGCACAGGATAAAAACCCGATTGATCGTTATTTAAAAGATGCTAAAACTATTGAAAGTTACGGGAAATCTGGAGACTCAATTCGAAAAAGAATAGCACACCAGTGGCTAAAGGAGTAATAAAATGACAGAACTCAAGTTGCAAGAGTATCAATTTCATAATATGAAGTTGACATGGCTACGAGGAGCTGATAAATTAACTGATGCAGGGACATTATTTGGTCCTGTTCCAAAAGTTGTGTGGTCACGTTACTACCCAACTAATGAAGCGAATATGATGTCTGAGTTGACAGATCCGATCTTAATTCAATACCAAGGGAAGAATTACCTGATGGATGCAAGTTTTGATACGGCAAAATTGTCTGAGAAACAAAGACGCAATCTTGGAATTTTATCTGAAAGTAAAATCGAAGAGAGTTTAGAGCTTTTAGGCTTGTCTCCAGAGAAGATTGATTATGTATTGATGACACATATGCATCATGACCATTCAGGTGGTTTAACACGCGTTAATTCTGAGGGCAATCTTGTTTCTAAGTTTCCAAATGCAAAGATTATTGTCAATGATATAGAATGGTACGAGATGAGAAATCCTAATAATCGTACTCGTGGAACTTATTTGAAAGAGAATTGGGAGCCGATTCAGGACCAAGTTACAACTTTCTCTGATTCTGTTGAGATTATTCCAGAAATTCAAATGATTCATACAAGCGGACATAGTAATGGTCACTGTATTATTTTACTTAAACAAGGTGAAGATACAATGATTCACATGGGTGATTTGATGTTAACACACGCTCATCGAAATCCACTGTGGGTTCCGGCTGTAGATGATTATCCAATGAAGTCTATTTCAGCTAAAGAAAAATGGCTTAAGCAAGCCTTTGAAAATGGTTATAAGTTCTTCTTCTATCATGATCAATTTTTTGCAGTTGCAGAATTTGATAAAGAAGGTAAAGAATTTGTGAACTATGTTTTACGCTCACGTCCACCAGTGATTCCATTTACAGAACAGCAAGATCGTAGACCAGACTTTTTATAATAGTTGCGTATAAGGAGACAAATGACTAAATTCTCTTGTTTGATAGATACAGGAAAATAGCCTGTTGAATTTCAAACAAAACCGAACCGAAAATAAAGGAGTAAACATATGTCTATTACTAAACTTTTGCAAATTAAATACCCTATTTTCCAAGGAGCTATGGCTCAAATTTCTCACTATCAACTTGCTGCTGCTGTTTCAGAAGCTGGAGGACTAGGAATTATTGCCTCTGGTGGTATGACAGGAGAACAACTTCGCGAAGAAATTCGTGAATTGAGAAAATTAACTGACAAACCTTTTGGTGTTAATATCATGTTAATGATGAAAAACATCAAGGATATTGTAACAGTTATTATCGAAGAAAAAGTTCCGGTTGTTACTACTGGTGCAGGAACTCCAAAACATATCATGCCATATTTGAAAGAAGCTGGTGTTAAAGTGATTCCTGTGGTTGCTAGTGTAAAACATGCTCAAAAAATGCAAGAACTCGGGGTTGATGCAGTTGTTGCTGAAGGTTCAGAAGCCGGAGGACACATTGGTGACACTAACACTATGGCTTTGATTCCACAAATTGTAGACGCTGTTGATATTCCTGTTATCGCTGCGGGTGGTATTGCTGACGGTCGTGGATTGGCTGCTGCCTTTACACTTGGAGCTCAAGGTGTACAAATGGGTACTATCTTCTTGGCTTCAAACGAATGTCCAATTGCTGATGCTTATAAAGAAGCTGTCCTTGCAGCAAATGATACAGCAACTGCTGTTACTGGACGTATCGCAGGAGCTCCTGTTCGTTGTATTCGCAATGAAATGACAGACCACTACATCGAATTAGAACAAAAAGGTACAAACCGTGAAGAGCTTGAGGAAATTACTATCGGTTCACTTTCTAAAGCTGTTTACGACGGTGACACTGTACATGGTTCAATGATGAGTGGACAAATTGCAGGTATGGTAAAAGAAATTAAACCATGTAAAGAAATCATCGAAACAATCGTGGCAGAAGCACAAGAACGTCTTAAACACGTTGAAATTTCAGTAGGCGAATAATCTATCCAACAGAGTAGATTCTTAAGGCAAATATAAAAGTATATCTATAGGAGGGCGATTTAATCGCCCTCTTTTGTTCTTTAAAAACCTTTACAAAACACTTGTCTAATATCCTTGTAAACTTCCTTAAGTTCGCTTTTTAAGTGCAAATATGGTATAATATTGCGCAAGAGGTTTGTAATGAAAAAAATGAAATGAATCCCTTATTTGTATACTTATTTGTTGGGATTGCCTTTATATTTATGACTGTAATGGTTGTTTTTCTTCAAAATAACCTAGTTACAATAGCATGCTTATTTTTCTTGATGCTGGCGTTTCTTTTGTTATTTTATTTTCAGAAGAAGTCTTATCAGAAAACAGAAATTGAACAAATCCAGTACGTAAACCATCAAGCGGAAGATAGTTTGAGTTCGCTCTTAGAACAGATGCCGGTTGGAGTTGTCAAACTAGACATGGAAAGTAGTGAGATTGAGTGGTTCAATCCCTATGCAGAGTTAATGTTGACAACGGAAGATGGAGAAATTGACCATTCTCAAGTTCAAGAAATTATAAAAACGGCCATATCTTCACCTGGGATTTATGCCAATGTGGGAGAAAAGCGTTATGCAGTGCATCTAGATAGAAACTCGGGGGTGCTCTACTTTTTTGACGTTTCTGGAGAATACGAAGCCACAGTTGAATTGGTGACGAGTCGTCCTGTTATCGGTGTTATTTCGGTAGATAATTATGATGATTTAGAGAATGAAACATCTGAATCTGATATCAGCCATATTAATAGTTTTGTTGCGAATTTTGTTGCAGAATTTACTGGAAAACATCAAATGTTCTCTCGTAGAGTGGCCATGGATCGTTTCTACTTGTTTACCGACTATACGGTGTTGGAGCAATTGATGCAGGATAAATTTTCTGTAATTGATACTTTTCGTGAAGAAGCCAAACAGAGAGATTTGCCATTGACAATGAGTATGGGCTTATCATACGGCGATGGTGATCACGAAGGCATTGGTAAAGTTGCTTTATCAAATCTCAATCTTGCAGAAGTTCGTGGTGGAGACCAAGTTGTTGTCAAAGAAAATGATGAAACGAAGAATCCAATTTATTTTGGTGGTGGGACGGCGGCTTCTATTAAGCGAACAAGAACACGTACAAGAGCGATGATGACGGCAATCTCTGAAAAGTTGAGAAGTGTTGACCAGGTCTTCGTAGTTGGTCATAAAAACTTAGACATGGATGCTTTAGGCTCTGCTGTTGGTATGCAATTGTTCTCGAGTAACGTCTTGGATGAAAGTTATGTGGTCTATGATGCAGAACAAATGTCTCCGGACATTCATCGTGCCATTCAATTCTTAGAGAATGAGGGAGTAACAAAACTCATCCCTCTAACTCAAGCTATGGGAATGGTCACTAATCGTTCCTTGCTAGTGATGGTGGACCACTCTAAGACAGCTTTAACCTTGTCAAAAGAGTTTTATGATTTATTTACACAAACGATTGTTATTGACCACCATAGACGAGATCAAGATTTCCCAGATAATGCGGTTATTACCTATATCGAGAGCGGTGCAAGTAGCGCAAGTGAACTTGTGACAGAGTTGATCCAATTCCAGAACTCTAAGAAATCACGCTTAAGTCGTATTCAAGCAAGTGTTCTCATGGGTGGTATAATGCTAGATACCAAGAATTTCACCTCTCGTGTGACCAGTCGAACATTTGACGTAGCGAGCTATCTAAGAACACGTGGTAGTGATAGTGTTGTAATTCAGGAACTTGCGGCGACTGACTTTGAAGAGTATCGATTGGTGAATGAACTCATCTTGCAAGGACAGGCTGTACAACCTTCTATTCTTGTCGCTCAGGCCAAGGATACTAAGGAATATGATACTGTAGTGATTAGTAAAGCAGCCGATACAATGCTAGCCATGTCAGGTATTGAAGCTAGTTTTGTCATTGCAAAAAACCATCAAGGGGATATTTCCATTTCTGCACGAAGTCGTAGTAAGATTAATGTGCAACGGATTATGGAAGAATTGGGTGGCGGAGGCCACTTCAACCTGGCGGCTGCTAGACTTGCAGATATGAGCCTGCAAGAAGCGGGTGATAAATTGAAAACCATTATTTCTAATGAAATTAGTGAAAAGGAGACAGAGGAATGAAAGTAATCTTTTTAGCAGATGTAAAAGGAAAAGGGAAAAAAGGCGAAATCAAGGAAGTGCCAACAGGTTATGCGCAAAACTTTTTGATTAAGAAAAATCTTGCTAAAGAAGCGACTTCTCAAGCAATTGGTGAGTTGCGTGGCAAGCAAAAATCTGAAGAAAAAGCACATGCTCAACTTCTTGCAGAAGCACAAGAAATCAAGGCGAAGCTTGAAGCTGAAGAAACAATCGTTGAGTTTGTTGAAAAAGTTGGTCCAGATGGAAGAACTTTTGGTTCAATTACTAGCAAGAAAATTGCGGAAGAGCTCCAAAAACAATTTGGAATTAACATTGATAAACGTCATATTCAAGTTCAATCTCCAATTCGAGCAGTTGGCTTGATTGATGTTCCGGTAAAAATTTATCAGGATGTAACTAGCGTCATCAATCTTCGTGTAAAAGAAGGCTAAGCTAGATTTGAGTAATTATGTTGTAAAAGGAAGGGAAATCTGATGGCAGAAGTAGAGGAACTACGAGTTCAGCCCCAGGATATCTTGGCAGAACAATCTGTATTGGGAGCTATATTTATCGATGAGAGTAAACTCGTGTTTGTTCGAGAATATATAGACTCTCGAGACTTCTTTAAGTATGCTCACCGTTTGATTTTTCAGGCCATGGTTGATTTGTCAGATCGTGGCGAAGCCATTGATGCAACGACTGTTCGTACGATCTTAGATGATCAAGGTGATTTGCAAAATATTGGCGGTTTGTCCTACCTTGTTGAGATTATCAACTCTGTACCAACCTCTGCAAACGCTGAATACTATGCAAAAATTGTAGCAGAGAAAGCCACGCTTCGTCGTTTGATTGCTAAGTTGACGGAGTCTGTAAACCAAGCTTATGAAGCCTCTAGTCCTGCAGATGAAATCATTGCTCAGGCAGAAAAAGGCTTGATAGATGTCAGCGAGAATGCAAATCGTAGTGGTTTTAGAAATATTCGTGACATTTTAAATCTTAACTTTGGAAACCTGGAAGTTCGATCGCAACAAACGTCAGATATTACGGGGATTGCAACTGGTTATCAAGATTTGGATCATATGACAACTGGTTTGCACGAGGAGGAGTTGATTATTATAGCAGCTCGACCTGCGGTTGGTAAAACTGCTTTTGCCTTGAATATTGCTCAAAATATTGGAACCAAGCTTGACAAGACCGTTGCAATTTTCTCTCTCGAGATGGGGGCAGAGAGTCTGGTCGACCGTATGTTGGCTGCCGAAGGACTAGTAGAGTCTCACTCTATTCGTACAGGACAACTGACTGAAGAAGAATGGCGCAAATATACGATTGCTCAAGGAAACCTTGCAAAAGCAAGCATCTATATTGACGATACACCAGGAATCCGAATTACAGAGATTCGGTCACGCGCTAGAAAATTGGCCCAGGAAACAGGAAATCTTGGATTGATCTTGATTGACTACCTGCAGCTAATCACAGGGACTGGTCGTGAAAACCGTCAACAAGAGGTGTCAGAGATTTCACGTCAGTTGAAAATTCTGGCCAAGGAATTGAAGGTTCCCGTTATCGCGTTAAGTCAGTTGTCACGTAGTGTTGAACAACGTCAAGATAAAAGACCGGTATTATCAGATATTCGTGAGTCTGGATCTATCGAGCAGGATGCGGATATCGTGGCCTTTCTTTATCGTGAGGACTATTATGAGCGTGGTAGCGAGGAAGAGGAAGGTCTTCCTAATAACAAAGTAGAAGTTATTATCGAGAAAAACCGTAGCGGTGCACGTGGAACGGTGGAATTGATTTTCCAAAAAGAGTATAACAAGTTTTCAAGCATTTCGAAGAGAGAGGAACAAAGATGACAGATGCATTTACAGATGTAGCCAAGATGAAAAAAATCAAAGAAGAAATCAAGGCGCATGAAGGACAAGTCGTGGAAATGACCTTAGAAAATGGTCGTAAACGCCAAAAGAATCGTTTAGGAAGACTCATTGAAGTTTACCCATCGCTCTTTATCGTTGAATTTGGAAATGTTGAAGGAGACAAACAAGCCAATGTCTATGTTGAATCCTTCACCTATTCTGATATTTTAACGGAAAAGAATTTGATTCACTATTTGGATTAAGGTTGAAAGTGGGAGTTTTCTCACTTTTTTCTTTTCTTTCGAATGATATAAATGAGGTCAACCTCAAAAATTTATCTATTCGAAGGAGAATGAATGACATATAGTAAAAAGGGAACTTTTCTGAAGAGAACGACGGTGGGCACAGTATCACTATTGCTAGCAGGTGCTTTTTTATTTGGTGGAGGAACTGTTCATGCCAATCAGGGAAACAATGGTTCACTGGCGCGTGGAGATGATTATCCCTATTATTATAAAAATGGAAGTCAAGAAATCGATAAGTGGCGAATGTACTCAAGACAGTGTACTTCATTTGCTGCCTTTCGTCTTAGCAGTGTAAATGGTTTTGAGTTACCAGCTGCGTATGGAAATGCAAATCAATGGGGATATCGGGCTAAAAGAGAAGGCTATCGTGTCGATCAGCAACCAGCAATTGGCTCTATCGCTTGGGATGCGAGCGGACAGTATGGCCACGTAGCCTGGGTATCCAATGTCCTTGGTGATATGATTGAAATCGAGGAGTACAATTATGGCGTTAGAGAGAAGTACAATCGTCGAATTGTGAAGGCAAGTTCTATGACTGGTTTCATTCACTTTAAAGATGTGGGACATGCTGGCTCAGGGAATCATCAGTCGACGTCACCATCTAGCGGAACACATTACTTTACAGAAAAATCTGCTATTATGAATCAGCCATCACAAGTGGCTGAGATTGTAGATTATTATTACCCTGGTGAAAGTGTTCATTACGATCAGACGCTTGAAAAAGATGGCTATAAATGGATTAGTTATTTATCCCGAACTGGGAATCGCAGATATGTCCAGCTAGCTAAAATAGCGAGCTCTAAGAATGGATGGGAAAAACAGGGAACAACTTGGTACCACTATGAAAATGGGAAAGTAGCTCTTGGTTGGAAAAAGATAAATGGAAGTTGGTACTATTTCCAAACAAATGGTGCCATGAGAACAGGTTGGTTAAAAGATGGATCCAAGTGGTATTATTTGAAGTCGTCCGGAGAAATGCAGACGGGATGGTTGAAGGATAAAGGGATTTGGTATTACCTTGAAAGCTCAGGTGCTATGAAAACAAGTCAGTGGTTCCAGGTCTCAGGGAAATATTATTACGTGAACGCTTCTGGAGAATTGGCAGTAGACACGACTATCGATGGGTTCCAAGTTGACAGTAATGGTGCGCGAGTAGAAAATCCAGCATCATAAGTGTTATTCAGCATTCGGGCTCTTCCTAATGGTATTTTTCCCTGCTTTCCTTTATAATGGGTGTATGGACAAGAAAAAATTATTACTAATTGATGGTTCTTCAGTTGCTTTCAGGGCATTCTTTGCACTTTATCAGCAACTGGATCGTTTTAAGAATGACAATGGACTACATACCAATGCAATCTACGGTTTTCACCTGATGCTAAATCACCTATTGGAACGTGTTCAGCCAAGCCATATTTTGGTTGCTTTTGATGCAGGGAAGACGACTTTCCGTACAGAGATGTATGCAGAATATAAGGGTGGTCGTGCTAAGACACCAGATGAGTTTCGGGAGCAATTCCCCTTCATTCGTGAGTTGCTAGACCATCTTGGAATTCGCCATTATGAGTTGGCTCAGTATGAGGCGGATGATATCATTGGAACTCTTGGTCGCTTGGCTGAAAAGAAATCTTTTGATGTAACAATCGTCAGTGGAGATAAAGACTTAATTCAGCTGACGGATGAACATACGGTAGTTGAGATTTCTAAGAAAGGTGTCGCCGAGTTTGAGGCCTTTACCCCAGAATATCTCATGGAAAAGATGGGCCTCACACCAGCTCAGTTTATTGATCTTAAGGCCCTTATGGGGGATAAGTCTGACAATATCCCTGGGGTGACCAAGATTGGTGAAAAGACTGGGATCAAGCTCTTGTTAGAACATGGCTCGCTGGAAGGGATTTATGAAAACATCGATAGTATGAAGGCTTCTAAGATGAAGGAAAATCTTGTCAATGATAAGGAACAAGCCTTTCTGTCTAAAACACTGGCAACTATCGATACCAAGGCACCGATTGAGATAGGTCTGGATGATTTGGTTTATAGCGGTCCAAATGTGGAAAATCTTGGTAAATTCTACGATGAGATGGGCTTTAAACAGCTCAAGCAAGCCTTGAATGCTTCTCAGACTAACCAAGCTGAGACTTTGAATTTCACTGTAGTGGATAAAGTGAGTCAAGATATGCTGAGTGAAGACTCCATCTTCCACTTTGAACTTTTTGGAGAAAACTATCATATAGATGATTTAGTTGGCTTTGCCTGGTCTTGTGGAGACAAACTCTACGCTACAGATAAGCTGGAACTTCTGCAGGATCCGATTCTTAAGGATTTTCTAGAAAAAACACCTCTGAAAGTATATGACTTTAAGAAAGCTAAAGTTCTCTTAAATCGTTTTGGTTTGAATTTGCAGGCTCCAGCTTTTGACAGTCGCTTGGCCAAATACCTTCTCTCTACTGTCGAGAACAATGAAATTTCAACTATTGCTAGTCTCTACGGTCAAACTTACCTAGTCGATGATGAAACCTTCTACGGTAAGGGTGTTAAGAAAGCTATTCCAGAGCGAGAGAAATTCTTGGAGTACTTGGCTCGTAAGGTTGCTGTATTGGTTGATACGGAGCCTGTTTTACTTGAAAAATTAAGCGAAAACGGACAATTGGACCTTCTTTATGACATGGAGCAACCTCTAGCCTTTGTCCTTGCTAAGATGGAAATCGCTGGAATCAAGGTCAAAAAGAAACCTTGCTTGAGATGCAGGCTGAAAATGAGCTTGTCATTGAAAAGCTAACGCAAGAAATTTATGAGCTGGCTGGTGAAGAGTTTAATATCAACTCACCAAAACAGCTGGGCGAATTACTTTTTGAAAAGCTAGGTCTCCCTCTCGAATACACCAAGAAAACTAAGACTGGTTACTCGACAGCAGTAGATGTCTTGGAACGTCTAGCCCCTATTGCGCCAATCGTTAAGAAAATTCTTGATTACCGTCAGATTGCCAAGATTCAATCCACTTATGTGATTGGCTTGCAGGATTGGATTTTAGCGGATGGCAAGATTCACACGCGTTATGTGCAGGATTTGACTCAGACAGGTCGTCTGTCTAGTGTCGATCCAAACTTGCAAAACATCCCTGTTCGCTTGGAACAAGGTCGCCTTATTCGTAAGGCTTTTGTGCCAGAGTGGGAAGATAGCGTCCTTCTCAGCTCGGACTACTCACAGATTGAACTACGAGTTTTGGCGCATATCTCTAAGGATGAACACTTAATCAAGGCCTTTCAAGAAGGAGCTGACATCCATACCTCAACAGCTATGCGGGTCTTTGGAATTGAACGTCCGGAGGATGTGACTCCAAACGACCGTCGCAATGCCAAGGCTGTAAACTTCGGAGTGGTCTACGGAATTTCAGACTTTGGTTTATCGAATAATCTGGGCATCAGTCGTAAAGAGGCTAAAGCCTACATCGATACCTACTTTGAACGCTTCCCAGGTATCAAAAACTACATGGATGAAGTGGTGCGTGAGGCGCGTGATAAGGGTTACGTAGAGACTCTCTTCAAACGTCGTCGTGAGTTGCCAGATATCAATTCGCGTAACTTTAATATTCGTGGCTTTGCAGAGCGTACAGCGATCAATTCACCTATCCAAGGTTCGGCAGCAGATATTCTCAAAATCGCTATGATTCAGCTGGATAAAGCATTGGTAGAAGGTGGTTATCAAACCAAGATGCTTTTACAAGTACACGATGAAATTGTACTTGAAGTGCCTAAAGCAGAATTAGCTGCTATTAAAAAACTCGTCAAACAAACCATGGAAGAAGCCATTCAACTCAGTGTTCCATTGATTGCTGATGAGAATGAAGGCGTGACTTGGTATGAGGCCAAGTAAAAAATACATTAGTAGACAAAAAACCCCTTGAACGTTACTGTTCAAAGGGGATTTTTCTTTCAGGAAAAGACAAAAGTGAAACTATCTAGCTAGTAGTAGAATTATTTGATTTGTTTCTTTTGTTCTTTTTTGGCAAGTATTGGTAGAATCACACCTAATCCAATCAGAATAATTGGAGTTAAGATATTTGTAAGAAGAGAGAATTGCCAAGCAGTCGGATTCTCAGCATAGCTAATTTTTGGAACCATACCTAGGATACAAGCAAAGGCAGTGAAGAGGAAGCACCAAGTACCGATCACAAAGCCAAGCTTAGGATTGTTAACAAACTTGTATTCGGCATTTTTGTATGTTTTCCAAGCGCGATTGAGCATCATATAGGCAAGGAATACCCAGAGATAACGCATTGGCATTACAATAGAATTGAGGTTGGTCATCCATTTTACAAGTCCGTCAATTTCCTGAATACCAAAAATTGGAAGGATAATGATAAGGCTAACGAGGACGCCTGTAAGGAGGTAACCGTTAATGAGGACACCTTTTTTAGTACGTTTACGAAGCCAGCTTGGGATAAAGTTTTCGTCAGCGTTATTTAGAAGGATTTGTAATGGTGCGTCAATAGAGAAGGCAAGCGCTGCGATTTGTCCGACCATGTTTGTAAGAGCGTAGATTACGACAAAGAGGTTACCAACGCCCCAAGAATTTCCTAACATTTGGAAGGCTTGATAAGCACCATTACGCATAAGGTCTTCAGGGATGTTATTGCCATCAAATAGCATTCCCATGGCAACAGAACCGAGGATAGCAGAGAGACCAACCATGATGGCCATGACAATCATACCTTTAGGAAATTCTTTTGCAGGGTTGCGAGTTTGATTCACATAAGGGGAAATTTTTTCACAACCACCGACTGCAAAGACCAGTAGTGAAATCGTTGTAAAATAAGAAAAATCAAAATTTGGAATGTAGGTGCTCAGTTGATCCATATGTGGTGTCGCAAACTGGATGTCTGGTTTGATGAAAGGTAATCCGACAGCCAAAAGCACAAAGAGTAAAGACATAATCAGCATAGCACTTCCTGCCAAGCTACCGATGACTTTTAGAGTTGCCAATCCTTTTGTAGAAAGGTAGAGGAAAAGTCCAAAGATAAGTAAGCAGAGAATAACAATCCAGTGGAAGTCAATTTGTTTTAGAAATTGTCCGTTACCTTGCAAGGCCCATCCAAGCGGAATCAGGATTCCTTGAGGCTTTTGTGCGAGGTAAGGGATATGCACAACCCAGTAGGTCCAAGCAGCAAAGTAGGCTAGACGTTTGGTTGATGTTTTTTCAACCCAGTCACTCACACCACTTCCGCTTTCCTTAAAGGTAGAACCTAGTTGTCCGACGATGAGGGAATAAGGGATGAAGTAGAGTGCTAGGATTAAAACCCAAGATACGACGACTGAAATTCCCTGTTGAGAATAGTTATTGACGACGTTTCCTAGCCCCCAAACCATGTTGAAGGCAATCAGAGATACCATCAGCCAATTAAGTTGGTGTTGATCTTTTTTCATAATGTCTCCTTTTCTGATAATTTTAGTATATCATGATTTTTTGAAAGCGCCTACCAAAATTTGAAATTTACTATAAAAATGTAAAGGCTAGCTAACAGATAGGCACTAGGATTACTTAGTTGAGAAAAACTTATACACAACCTGTGGATAACTAAAGGTATCAACAACAACTGTCTCTTTATAATTTCAATAGGAAAAAGAGAGACGAAATTTATAGAATAGGAAACAAATCAATCTTTTATAAACCTTGTTAGGACAAGGTTTATAGACTTTATTCTCTTGCACATCCTATGAACTTGGATTGGAAAGATATTTTGGAAAATCTTGAAAATATTTTCCGAAGAAAGGTTGAAGGTTATTCACAGTTTGTGGATAACTTTATATGGATAAGAAAACCCCTTTGCGTCTGACAAAGGGGTTAGATTATTAATGCTTTGGTAACCAGCTGAGGGTAAAGTCAAGAGTATTGGCATTAAGCAATTCCTGATGGCTGATGCTTTGTTTTCTTTCCCATCCAGTCGGCAGTCTTTTACAAAATAGAAGTGTTCATGATTTTGATGCGCGTGAATATCCAACCACTGTTCTTTTTCTGCCAGATAGACACGCAGATGATCAAAGAGTGGAATCCCAAGGTCGTAAGATGCTTTTCCTGGGCAGGTTGGGTAAAGTCCGAGAGCAGACCAGACATACCAAGCTGATAGACTACCGTTATCCTCGTCTCCTGGATAAGCATCCCAGCCAGATCGAAAGGCTTTTTGACGAAGGGTCTTGATTAAGAGACTGGTATATTGGGGATAATTACTATAGCGGAAAAGATAAGGGATGTGCAAACTTGGTTGGTTGGAAATGGCTAGTTGACCAAATGGTGCTGTTGCCATTTCACTCATTTCATGGATTTCATAGCCGTAACCTGTGGCTTCAAAGATCGGTAAACTTTGACAAACTTTTAAGAGGTAGTTGCTAAAGGCTTCTTTCCCACCCATTAGCTGGCTAAGTCCAGAAATATCATGTAAGACACCGAGACTGGCTTGGATGGCTGAGCATTCAGCGTAGTCACGGCCCCAACTGTAAGGAGAAAAGTCAGGACGGAAGTTGCCATCTACATCACGCGACCTCATGTAGCCTGTTTCAGGGTCAAATAGATTTTGATAATTCTTAGAATATTGAGAATAGGTTTGGGCTAGCTCGTCTTGACCTAATTTTGCTGCACAAGTAGAGATACAAAAATCACTATAAGCATAGTCTAGTGTGTGACTGACACTTTCATGATAATCAGTGGATAAGTAGCCCAGTTCTTGGTATTGAGCAAGGCCGTGTCGCCCATTGATAGCTTTTGGATCTGCCTTAGTAGCAGTTTCAATCATGGCTTTGAGAAATTCATCCTCAAGCTCAGGTGCCATGTCTTTACAAGCACTATCTGCAATAAGACCATCAATCAAGGTGCCAGGCATCATTCCTCTTTCATCAGGAGCCAGCCACTTAGGGAGATAACCAGTATCTCGATAGCTATTGAGGAAGCCTTTGAGAAACTGACGATAGTTCTCTGGAATAATCAAGGCAAAGAGAGGAAATGACGTGCGGAAGGTATCCCAGAAACCATTATTGGTAAAGAGAAGACCTGGTTTAATTGTTCCTGAAGCAAGGTCTATATGAATCTCTTCTCCCTGTTCACTCACTTCATAAAAGGTTTGCGGGAAGAGAAAGAGTCTGTATAGACAATGGTCAAAAAATGTTCGGTCTACTGGACCGGTTCCCATGACATCAAAACGGCCTAGAAGGTCTTCCCAACTCGCTTTAGCGTTTGTTTTCGTTTCTTCAAAATCTTGTTTAGGAAGATTAAGGAGGGCTTGTTCTTTGGAAATAAACGAAGTTGCCAGTTGAACTTGAGCTTCCGCTCCAGGCAAGTCAATACGCCAGTCTTGTCCCTTTTGCTTGATAGATAGAATATCCGTAGAGAATACGAGAGCAGTAAACATGACGAGGGGGCTTTTATTTGTTTCAGTTTCTCCTCCTTGTCTTAGGGTCAGGGTTCGCTTATCTACTTGTTCAACTGACAGTTCATCTGTTGCGTGAAGATAGATGGAAAGGTTCTTGCCTTGTGTCTGCCTTAGTTGAATAGAAGCCCCATAGCAAGTAGGACTCAACTGAGTTTCAATCTGATAACGCTCAGAGAAAATTCTGAGATAATGGGGATTGAAAATGGTACGCTCCAAGTTATATGAAGACTGACGATGGAAGAGCGAGTCTCCGCTGATTTCTCCTGTAACAGGAGTCAATAGTAGCCAAGAATAATCGCCAATCCAAGGGCTAGGCTGATGGGTTAGTCGAATACCCTGAAATATGGGAAGATGGGGATCAAAAAACCAAGATCCTTCCTGGTCACTAGTCTGGGGTACAAAGTAATTCATGCCAAAAGGAGCACCTGTGTAGGGTAGGGTGTTTCCTCGTGAAAATGCATGTTTACTGGCTGTTCCAAAACGCGTATCAATAGTTTCAAGTATAGGTTTCATAGCAGTTCCTTCAGTAGTTTTCTACATTATATCAGAAAAAGGAGACTTTTAGAAAATGACTTCAAAATATAACAATTTAGTAGAAAAATGACTAACATTTGTGTATATATTTTCTGGGCTAAAAGCTATATACTGAAAATGAAAATCTGTTTGAAAGAGGCAAAATAGTTTATGGTATATTCAAAAGAAATTGTCAGAGAGTGGCTAGATGAGGTAGCGGAACGTGCCAAGGATCATCCGGAATGGGTGGATGTCTTTGAACGTTGCTACACAGATACTTTGGACAATACAGTTGAAATTTTAGAAGACGGCTCAACTTTTGTACTAACTGGGGATATCCCAGCTATGTGGCTTCGTGATTCAACTGCTCAGCTTAGACCATACCTTCATGTAGCAAAAAGAGACCCTCGTTTGCGTCAGACCATTGCTGGTTTGGTCAAACGACAGATGACCTTGATTCTCAAGGATCCCTATGCTAACTCTTTCAATATTGAGGAGAACTGGAAGGGTCATCACGAGACAGACCATACAGACCTCAATGGCTGGATTTGGGAACGTAAGTATGAAGTGGATTCGCTTTGCTATCCCTTGCAATTGGCTTACCTTCTTTGGAAGGAAACTGGTGAGACTAGCCAGTTTGATGAAACTTTTGTTACGGCGACCAAGGAGATTCTCCACCTCTGGACGGTGGAACAAGACCACAAGAACTCACCATATCGCTTTGTTCGTGATACAGACCGCAAGGAAGATACCTTGGTAAATGATGGTTTTGGGCCAGACTTTGCCGTGACAGGAATGACCTGGTCAGCCTTCCGCCCAAGTGATGATTGCTGTCAGTATAGCTATTTGATTCCTTCAAATATGTTCGCAGTGGTTGTTTTGGGTTATGTTCAGGAAATCTTTGCGGAATTAAATCTAGCTGATAGTGAGAGTATCATTGCTGATGCCAAACGTCTCCAAGCTGAGATTCAAGAAGGGATCGAAAATTACGCCTACACGACTAACAGCAAAGGCGAAAAGATTTACGCCTTTGAAGTGGATGGTCTAGGAAATGCTAGCATCATGGACGACCCTAATGTACCAAGTTTGTTAGCTGCTCCATATCTTGGTTACTGTGATGTCAATGACGAAGTGTATCAAGCCACTCGTCGCACTATTTTGAGCCCTGAAAATCCTTACTTCTACCAAGGAGAATACGCTAGTGGGCTCGGAAGTTCTCATACCTTCTACCGCTATATCTGGCCGATTGCCCTTTCTATCCAAGGATTGACAACGGCGGATAAGGCAGAGAAGAAATTCTTGCTAGATCAGTTGGTTGCCTGTGATGGTGGAACAGGTGTGATGCACGAAAGCTTCCACGTAGACGATCCAACTCTCTACTCACGCGAATGGTTCTCATGGGCCAACATGATGTTCTGCGAATTAGTCTTGGATTACCTAGATATTCGCTAATGAGCTTTTGCTCGACAGATTCTTGTACAGAATCACAAATATATTTTTAAATTTAAGTTAGAATGAGGTTTTACTCATGGAAAATGTTGTTGTACATATCATCTCTCACAGTCACTGGGATCGTGAGTGGTATCTACCTTTTGAAAGTCATCGTATGCAATTGGTGGAACTTTTTGACAATCTGTTTGATCTTTTTGAAAATGATCCTGAGTTCAAGAGCTTCCACTTGGATGGACAAACCATTGTCCTCGATGACTATTTAGAAATTCGCCCTGAAAACCGTGACAAGGTGCAGCGTTATATCGACGAAGGCAAACTGAAGATTGGGCCTTTCTATATCTTGCAGGATGATTACTTGATTTCCAGTGAAGCTAACGTCCGCAATACTTTGATTGGACAAGCGGAATGTGCTAAATGGGGCAAATCTACTCAAATTGGTTACTTCCCAGACACCTTTGGAAATATGGGGCAGGCTCCTCAAATCCTTCAAAAATCAGGTATTCACGTAGCAGCCTTTGGTCGCGGTGTCAAGCCAATCGGATTTGACAATCAAGTCCTTGAAGATGAACAGTTTACCTCTCAATTTTCTGAGATGTACTGGCAAGGGGCTGATGGTAGCCGTGTACTCGGCATTCTTTTTGCCAACTGGTACAGTAACGGGAATGAAATTCCAGTGGATAAAGACGAGGCTTTGACTTTCTGGAAGCAAAAATTAGCAGACGTCCGTGATTATGCATCGACCAACCAATGGTTGATGATGAACGGATGTGACCACCAACCAGTTCAACGAAACTTGAGTGAAGCTATTCGTGTGGCAAACGAACTTTTCCCTGACGTGACCTTTGTTCACAGCTCCTTTGATGAATACGTTCAAGCAGTGGAAAGTGCACTTCCTGAACACCTATCAACAGTTACAGGTGAGTTGACTAGCCAGGAAACGGATGGTTGGTACACCCTTGCCAATACCTCTTCTTCACGTGTTTATCTCAAGCAAGCCTTCCAAGAAAACAGCAATTTGCTCGAGCAAGTAGTAGAACCTTTGACCATCATCACTGGTGGACACAACCACAAGGATCAATTAACCTATGCTTGGAAAGTACTTTTGCAAAATGCACCACACGATAGCATCTGCGGATGCAGTATTGACGAAGTTCACCGTGAAATGGAAACTCGTTTTGCCAAGGTCAACCAAGTTGGAAACTTTGTCAAGACCAACCTTCTCAATGAGTGGAAACATAAAATAGCAACTCACGAAGCGCAAAGTGATCACCTCTTTACCGTTGTCAACACAGCTTTACATGACAAGGTTGATACGGTCAGTGTTGTAGTGGATGTTGTCACTTGTGAGTTCAAAGAATTGCATCCAACAGAAGGTTACAAGAAGATGGCAGCAGTGACCTTGCCAGACTACCATGTTGAAGATTTGGATGGTCATATCCTTGAAGCCAAGATTGAAGACTTGGGAGCAAGTTTTGGTTATACCTTACCCAAGGATAAATTCCGTCAACCTTATATTGCACGTCAAGTGCGTGTGACAATCCCAGTCCACCTTGCTCCGCTTTCTTGGGCAAGCTTCCAATTGGTCGAAGGTCAAGTAGATCACCGTGATGGTATTTACCAAAATGGAGTCATTGACACACCATTCGTAACAGTGAGTGTAGATGAAGGAATTACAGTCTACGACAAGACTACTAACGAAGCCTACGAGGACTTTATCCAATTCGAGGACCGTGGAGACATTGGTAACGAGTACATTTACTTCCAGCCGAAAGGAACTGAGCCAATTTATGCTCAACTGAAAGGTTATGAAGTTCTAGAAAACAATGCTCGCTATGCTAAGGTTTTGCTCAAACACGACTTGACGATTCCAGTTAGCGCAGATGAAAAATTGGATGCTGAGCAAAGAGGTATCATCGAGTTCATGAAACGAGACGCAGGTCGTTCAGAAGAATTGACAACCATTCCTCTTGAAACTGAGATGACTGTCTTTGTGGATAATCCACAGATTCGTTTCAAGACTCGCTTTACCAATACAGCCAAAGACCACCGCATTCGTCTCTTGGTCAAAACTCATAACACACGCCCAAGTAATGATTCTGAAAGCATTTATGAAGTTGTGACAAGACCAAATAAACCGGCAGCTTCTTGGGAAAATCCTGAAAATCCACAACACCACCAAGCCTTTGTCAGCTTGTATGATGATGTAAAAGGAATGACCGTATCCAATAAAGGATTGCACGAATACGAAATCCTTGGAGACGACACCATGGCTGTCACTCTTCTCCGTGCTTCAGGTGAGCTAGGTGACTGGGGCTACTTCCCAACGCCAGAAGCCCAGTGCTTGCGCGATATCGAAGTTGAGTTTGCAGTAGAATGCCATCAAGCAGGCGAACGCTTCTCAGCTTTCCGTCGTGCTAAGGCCTTCCAAGTACCATTTACCACTCTTCAGGTTGCAAAACAAGAGGGTAGTGTTGCAGCAACAGGTAGTCTCTTCAACCATCCAGCACTCAACTTACCACAAGTCTGCCCAACAGCCTTTAAGGTAGCTGAAAACGAAGAAGGCTACGTCCTTCGTTACTACAATATGAGTCAGGAAAATGTTCGCGTGTCTGACAAACAACAAACCATTCTTGACTTACTAGAACGCCCATATCCAGTTCATTCAGGACTATTGGCGCCACAAGAAATTCGTACAGAATTGATTAAAAAAGAAGAAATTTAATTTCAAAAAGAAAACATAAACAGAAAGGAGGAGCGAAAAAGTAAGAACCAACTGCTGATTCGCTCCTTTTTACAGGTGAAAGCAATGACACTTGCAACCATTGATATTGGAGGGACTGGGATTAAGTTTGCTAGTCTAACTCCTGATGGAAAGATTTTAGATAAGACCAGCACCCCAACTCCAGAAACTCTGGAAGATTTGCTAGCTTGGTTGGACCAACGCTTGTCAGAACAAGACTATCGTGGGATTGCCATGAGTGTGCCAGGTGCAGTCAATCAAGAAACAGGAGTGATCGAGGGAATTAGCGCCATTCCTTACATCCATGGTTTTTCTTGGTATGAGGCCCTTGCTCATCACAAACTACCTGTTCATTTAGAAAATGATGCCAACTGTGTTGGACTCAGCGAATTACTGGCTCATCCTGAGATTGAAAATGCAGCCTGTGTTGTCATTGGCACAGGGATTGGCGGGGCTATGATTATCAATGGCAAAATTCACCGTGGTCGCCATGGCTTGGGTGGAGAGTTTGGTTACATGACAACTATCGAACCAGCAGAAAAACTCAACAACTGGTCACAACTAGCTTCTACAGGAAACATGGTTCGCTATGTCATTGAAAAATCAGGTCAGTCAGACTGGGATGGCCGTAAGGTTTATCAAGAGGCTGCAGCAGGCAATGCCCTTTGCCAAGAAGCCATTGAGCGTATGAATCGTAATCTAGCTCAAGGATTACTCAATATCCAGTATCTAATCGACCCAGATGTCATTAGCCTAGGTGGCTCTATCAGTCAGAACCCAGATTTTATCAAAGGGGTGCAAAAAGCGGTAGACGTCTTTGTGGAAAGATATGAAGAGTATACAATTGCGCCAGTTATCCAAGCTTGCACCTATCAGGCAGATGCCAATCTCTACGGTGCCCTTGTCAACTGGTTACAGGAGGAAAACCAATGGTAAATTTTACCGGAATTAGCAGTAAACAACAGCAAGCTATAGACTTACTTCAAAAGTACATTTCTCTACCAGATGTAGAAGTGGCAGTCGCTCAGTCTGACCAAGCTTCTATTTCTATCAAGGGTGAGGGCGGAAGCTATCAATTGACTTATCGCAAACCTCACCAACTCTATCGCGCCTTATCTGTTCTCGCAACAGCTTTGGCAGAAGGGGATAAGGTAGAGATTGAAGAGCAGGCGGCCTATGAAGATTTGGCCTACATGGCGGACTGTTCGCGAAATGCAGTGCTCAATGTCGCATCAGCCAAACAGATGATTGAGGTCTTAGCTCTCATGGGCTACTCAACCTTTGAGCTTTACATGGAAGACACCTATCAAATCGAGGGGCAACCTTACTTTGGCTATTTCCGTGGAGCTTATTCTGCTGAAGAGTTACAGGAAATTGAAGCCTACGCCCAGCAGTTTGACATGACTTTTGTCCCCTGCATCCAAACCTTGGCTCACTTATCAGCCTTTGTCAAATGGGGTGTCAAGGAAGTGCAGCAACTCCGCGATGTAGAAGATATCCTCCTCATCGGTGAAGAAAAAGTCTACGACCTGGTTGACGGTATGTTTGCGACGTTATCTAAACTACAAACTCGCAAGGTCAACATCGGGATGGATGAAGCCCACTTGGTTGGTTTGGGACGCTACCTTATCTTGAACGGTATTGTGGATCGGAGTCTCCTTATGTGTCAACACTTGGAGCGTGTGCTGGATATTGCGGACAAGTACGGTTTCCACTGCCAGATGTGGAGCGATATGTTCTTCAAGCTCATGTCAGCAGATGGCCAGTACGACCGTGAGGTGGAAATTCCAGAAGAAACGCGTGTTTACCTTGACCGTCTCAAAGACCGTGTGACCTTGGTTTACTGGGATTATTATCAAGATAGCGAGGAAAAATACAACCGCAACTTCCGTAATCACCATAAGATTAGTCAGGATATTGCCTTTGCTGGTGGTGCCTGGAAGTGGATTGGTTTTACGCCCCACAACCAATTTAGTCGCTTAGTAGCTATTGAAGCCAATAAAGCCTGCCGTGCCAACCAGATCAAGGAAGTCATCGTGACGGGATGGGCAGATAATGGTGGGGAAACAGCCCAGTTCTCTATTCTACCAAGTCTGCAAATCTGGGCGGAACTCAGCTACCGCAATGATTTAGAGCGTCTATCTGCCCACTTCAAGACCAATACAGGTCTATCAGTTGAGGACTTCATGCAGCTGGATCTAGCCAACCTCTTGCCAGACCTACCAGGTAATATACATGGTATCAACCCCAACCGCTATGTCTTTTATCAGGATGTCCTCTGTCCAATCCTTGACAAGCACATGACTCCTGAACAGGACAAACCACACTTTGCCCAGGCAGCTGAGACTCTTACTGCTATCAAAGAAAAAGCGGGCGCCTACGCTTATCTTTTCGAAACTCAGGCTCAGTTGAATGCTATTTTAAGTAGCAAGGTCGATGTAGGACGACGCATCCGTGAAGCTTATCAAGCGGGTGATAAAGAGAGCCTGCAACAAATCGCTAGGGAAGAATTACCAAAATTAAGAAGCCAGATTGAAACCTTCCATGCTCTCTTTAGCCACCAATGGTTGAAAGAAAACAAGGTCTTTGGCTTGGATACAGTAGATATTCGTATGGGAGGCCTCTTACAACGCATCAAGCGCGCAGAAAGCCGCATAGAAAACTACCTAGCAGGCGAAATCTCTCGTATCGACGAACTAGAAGTAGACATCTTGCCATTTAATGATTTCTACGGAGATAAGGATTTCGCAGCTACAACGGCCAACCAGTGGCATACTATTGCGACAGCTTCGACTATTTATACGACCTAGAAATTTATCACAGATAGCCAAACATCTCCTTTTAAATAAATGGAGATGTTTTTTGATTTGGAGATAGGGAAGGAGTATAATGAAAGTATAAGGATAGTTTGGAGGTCTGACCATGAAAAAGCTACTACTAGTCCTAGGTGCTAGTATGCTTGTTTTATCTGCTTGCCACAAAGCGACAGAAGATAGCGCAACTAGTCCATCAACACCAAAAGACCAACAAACCAAGGAAATAACCAACTATTTTCACTACCTAGCGGATTCCTATCAAAAGGCTCTTGCACACGAAAAAGAAGCCAAGGATACAACTGTTCAGTCACCTATGGCTGCTACTCTAGTAGCTATGGAAGAACTCCAGTTATCTAATCCGACTGACCAAGCTTTGATTATGAAGAACTACTCGGATTTTCAGAAGCTAATCCAATATAACACCCAAAAGTGGCAGGAAGAGTTTGCAAGCTGGGCTTCTTCTATGGGGCAGTCCTATCAAAGACTAGAACATAGAAACTTTGACGAAAAAATGACTTCATCAAAAAATTGTTAACAACAACTGTCTCTCAGAAAAGTGTCAAATGGAATGTTTTTGGAGTGTCCAGTGACAATGCCTATGATTACTTGGTTTTGGATGCCTACTATGACGATCAAGCCAGACATTTCTACCTATTTACACTGAAGGATGGTCAAGCACAGATTTTGCATACTGATAAGACACTGGAAACGATCAGTACTGCAAACTTTGAAGAGACTGAAAACACAGATTTAGCACAGCGCTTTAAGGAATTTCTATTAAAAACAAGTGAAACTACAGAGAATGAGCCAGATACAGACTATAGTGCTCTAACAGATAAGATAAAAATAGCCATGGAATCCTATTCGGATAGTAAAGGTGAAAAATTTAAGTCGACTAACCTAGCAACATATGGTCGCTATTATGGACTTGCAGTCCCAGATCAGATTATGCAATTTGGACAAGTGGATGGGGTGAACTATACTTTTAAATGGTTCGACTATATTGCTGGTGTTGGTGAAAAAAGGTTTGACATCTTAGCCTGCTATGTGAATGAAGCAGGGACAGAGGTGATTCTATTTGGATACAAGGATGGTCACCCTACTATTTTGCATACTGAGGGGCAACCAAAGATTGAGAAAAACGAAGCAGGTACCATTATAAATGCCCAGGTTCATTTTGTTAGTTTTCCCCAACCGATATTGGAAGGAGTTTTCAATTAGTAGAGATGGGGAACACCTCTTGCAGGTAGAGTGTTTCTCGTGAAACATACTCCTTATATAAAAAAAGTTCTCCACATAAAATAATTTGTGGAGTTTTTTCTATAATTTGTAGTTTAAACTGTCCTAAAAATAAGAGTATACTATTTTTGTAAACGTTATCAAGTCTAAAAAAATGTGAGATTATGAAGTTTTAGAAAATAAAAAGGGAGGAAATTATGAACAAGTTTTCAAAAACTTTAAGAGATAATTGGATTTTTCTCTTAATGGTTCTACCAGGAACAATTTGGTTGATTTTATTCTTCTACATTCCAGTTTTTGGGAATGTGGTTGCCTTCAAAGACTACCATATGACTGGTGAAGGATTCGTCCACAGTATTATAAATAGTAAATGGGTTGGACTAGATAACTTTAAATTCTTGTTTAGTTCAAAAGATGCCTTTGTCATCACTCGAAACACTGTACTTTACAACCTTGGATTTATCTTTATCGGTTTGGTTGTGTCAGTTGGTATCGCCATTATCCTTAGCGAACTTCGCTCTAAGCAAATGGTTAAAATCTACCAAACATCTATGTTATTCCCTTACTTCCTATCTTGGGTTATCATCAGTTTCTTTACAGATGCATTCCTAAATATCGATAAAGGGCTTATCAACCACACCTTAGAAGCTCTAGGGATGAAGGGTATCAACTTCTACGCTGATGTAAGTATTTGGCCTTACCTCCTCCTCTTCCTAGGTATCTGGAAAGGCTTTGGATATAGTAGTGTGATGTACTACGCAACGATCATGGGTATTGACCCAACTTACTACGAAGCAGCGACAGTGGATGGTGCTAGCAAATGGCAACGTATCCGTAACGTAACCATCCCTCAGTTGACACCGCTTGTGACAGTATTGACCATCCTTGCAGTCGGAAATATCTTCCGCGCAGACTTCGGTCTTTTCTACCAAATCCCACACAACGCTGGTCAGCTCTATAGTGTAACAAACGTATTGGACGTCTATGTCTTTAACGGATTGACTCAGACAGCAGATATCGGTATGGCGTCAGCAGCCGGTCTCTATCAGTCAATTGTCGGTTTGATTCTCGTTATCCTATCAAACTTACTTGCAAGACGTGTTGATCCTAACTCAGCACTATTCTAGAAAGGAGGAGCATATGGCAAAAAAAATTCAAAAAGAAAAATTGATAATGTTGGCATACACTCCTTCAGCAAAAAAGCAGATATCTTCTTTAGTATCATATCTGGTTTGCTGGCCTTCTCTTGTATCTTGCCTTTCATCTTTGTAATCATTATCTCAATTACAGATGAGAAGAGTATCGTTCAATATGGATATAGTTTCTTCCCATCACAATTTGGTTTAGATGGTTTTGAGTTCTTGGCTCAGTTTAAGGACAAGATTCTACAAGCGCTCTTTATCTCAACCTTTGTGACAGTTGTCGGTACGTTGACAAACGTGTTCATCACAACAACATACGCTTATGCCATCTCACGTTCAACATTTAAGTATCGCAAATTCTTTACAATCTTTGCCCTTCTTAGTATGTTGTTCAATGCTGGTTTGGTACCAGGCTATATCGTGGTAACTCAGTTACTTCACTTGGGTGATACTATTTGGGCCTTGATTGTTCCGATGCTTCTATCTCCATTCAACATTATGTTGATGCGGTCATTCTTCAAGAAGACCATCCCAGAAGCAATCCTCGAATCAGCTCGTATCGACGGTGCTAGTGAGGCGCGGATCTTCTTCCAAATCTGTTTACCACTCTCTCTTCCAGGGATTGCGACTATCACACTTTTGACAGCGCTTGGCTTCTGGAATGACTGGTTTAACGCTCTACTTTACATCAAGAGTGACAACTTGTATCCATTGCAATATTTGCTTATGCAAATTCAAAACAACATGGATTACATTGCTAAGTCAGTTGGTATGTCAGGACAACTTGCGGTTGCCCTACCAAAAGAAACAGGTCGTATGGCCATGGTCGTAGTTGCGACTGTTCCAATTGCGATTCTCTATCCATTCTTCCAACGCTACTTTGTAAAAGGTTTAACTATCGGTGGTGTTAAAGAATAAGAGACGCTGAGAAACAAGTTTTCTCTACCCTATCTAACTTTTCTTTGTTGAAAAGTAGATCACTAAAATTGTTTTAAATTTAAAATAAAAAAGGAGTTTTATCATGAAAAACTGGAAAAAATATGCTTTTGCATCTGCTAGTCTTGTAGCTTTAGCTGCTAGCCTTGCAGCTTGTGGTAACCTTAAAGGAAATAACCAAAAAGCTGCTGAATCATCATCATCAGGTGACAAAACTGTTATCAAGATGTACCAAATCGGTGACAAACCAGATAACTTGGATGAGTTGCTAGAAAATGCAAACAAAATCATCGGAGAAAAAGTTGGTGCTAAATTAGATATCCAATACCTTGGTTGGGGTGACTACGGCAAGAAAATGTCAGTTATCACTTCATCAGGTGAAAACTATGATATCGCATTTGCAGATAACTACGTTGTAAACGCTCAAAAAGGTGCTTATGCTGACTTGACAGAATTGTACAAGAAAGAAGGAGCTGAACTTTACAAAGCGCTTGACCCAGCTTACATCAAAGGGAACACTGTAAACGGTAAAATCTATGCAGTTCCAGTTGCAGCCAACGTTGCATCTTCACAAAACTTTGCTTTCAACGGTCCACTTCTTGAAAAATATGGAATCGATATCTCAGGTGTAACTTCATACGAAACACTTGAGCCAGTATTGAAACAAATCAAAGAAAAAGCTCCAGATGTAATGCCATTCGCTGTTGGTAAAAACTTTATCCCATCAGAAAACTTTGACTACCCAGTTGCAAATGGTCTTCCATTTGTCATCGACCTTGAAGGCGACACTACTAAGATCGTAAACCGTTACGAAGTTCCTCGTTTCGTAGAACACTTGAAGACTCTTCACAAATTCTATGAAGCAGGATACATTCCAAAAGACGTAGCAACTAGTGATACTTCATATGACCTTACTCAAGATACTTGGCTTGTTCGCGAAGAAACAGTAGGACCAGCTGACTACGGTAGCAGCTTGCTTTCTCGTGTTGCTAACAGAGACATCCAAATCAAACCATTTACTAACTTCATCAAGAAAACCAAACAACTCAAGTTGCAAACTTTGTAATCTCAAACAACTCTAAGAACAAAGAAAAAGCAATGGAAGTGTTGAACCTCTTGAACACTAACCCAGAACTCTTGAACGGACTTGTTTATGGACCAGAAGGCAAGAACTGGGAAAAAGTTCCAGGTAAAGAAAACCGTGTTAAAGTTCTCGATGGATACAAAGGAAACACTCACATGTCAGGATGGAACACTGGTAACAACTGGATCCTTTACATCAACGAAAACGTAACAGATGAACAAATTGCACAATCTAAGAAAGATTTGGAAACTGCAAAAGAATCTCCAGCGCTTGGATTCATCTTTAACACTGACAACGTGAAATCTGAAATTTCAGCTATCACTAACACTATGCAACAATTCGATACAGGTATCAATACTGGTACTTTAGACCCAGAAAAAGCTATTCCAGAATTGATGGAAAAACTTAAATCTGAAGGTGCTTACCAAAAAGTATTGGATGAAATGCAAAAACAATACGATGAATTCTTGAAAAGCAAAAAATCTTAAGATAGATTGATTTCGTGTATTCATTCCTAAAAAGAGCAATCACTATCTTGTCTGGGTATTTCCAGATGGGGTAGTGATTCTTTTTGTATTTGGTGCGAAAATGCTAAAGAGAGCGACTAGAAAAGCTTTTTAAATACAATATGATAGTATATGAATAGGGCTTAATTGAGCTAATATCCCTATTAGTTTAATTAAGTAGATTTTTAAATAAATCTAGCTTATAATAATAGTGTAAAACAATGAAAGCGCTTAACTTTGTGAAAATTACTTTATTTACTTGGTGATTTCTAGATTGGCTATCTAGGCTGAGTAAATGACAATCGACAATTTTTATCAATAATTCCCTTTTGGGATAAGAATTTTACATGAGGTTATTCATATGAAAAAAACACCCAATCGTTGGTTAATTTTGGCAGCAGCCATTTTAACGAATCTCTCTCTAGGTGCTGGTTACGCCTGGTCAGTCTTTCAAAAGGCACTGCTAGAAACCAATGCTAGTCAAGGATGGGTTCAAGCCCAAACTTCTTTGGCCTTTAGTATTTCTTTTGCAATGGTACCTGTTGGTATGATTATTTTTGGTCCTAAAGTTGATTCAGTAGGACCTAAGAAATTTGTATTCCTAGGTGGTATTCTCTTCGGTGCTGGGATGTTCGCTACTGGATTTGCTACCACTCTTCCAGTCCTTTATCTCACTTACGGGGTTGTCCTAGGACTTGGTATTGGTTCAGCTTATGGAGCATCTACTTCAGTTGCCACTAAGTGGTTCCCAGATAAAAAAGGTCTAGCTGGTGGTTTGACAGCAGCAGGTTTCGGGTTGGGTCCCCTTATTATCGGTCCAGTTGCCAAATCTTTGATTGCTTCTATGGGTGTTTACTCAACATTCAAAGTATTAGGTATCATTCTTCTAATTGTTATTTGTACTTCTTCATTGGTTATGGAGAAAGCTCCTGTGGCTGCACCGGCAGCTGGAGCATCTCAACCAGAAGGTAAAACTTACAAAGAAATGCTTCGTGACGGAAATTACTGGCTTCTATGGTTGATTTACGTTCTTGGTGCTACTGGTGGAATGATGATCATCGGTACTGCAGCATCAATTTCTGACCAGTATCAACTTGTAGGAGAAGCTACACTCTTCGTTATGTTAGTATCTATCGCTAATACATTTGGACGTATCTTCTGGGGTTCAGTATCTGATAAGATCGGTCGCTACCCTACAGTTATCGCTATGTTTGGAGCAATCGCTGTTGGATTATTGCTTACAGCCTTGTTCAAAGGCCCAGGAAGCATCTTGGCTATCCTTGGAGTTATGATGGTTGCCTTGTCATTCGGTGGATTTCTAGGTTCATTCCCAGGTATCACTGCTGAAAACTGGGGAGTAACTTATGTAGGAACAAACTACGGTTGGATGTTTACTGCATACGGTGTGGCTGCGATTGCTGGTCCACAGCTTGGTGCACGTCTTGCACAAGCAAACCAAGGAGACTACACAATGGCCTTCTTCATCGTTATCGGTATGGCTATCGTTGGTATTCTTCTCCAACTCTTCTACATGTCTAAAGTTAAAAAAGCATAAACATTAATCCTTGGAATTTTCCAAGGATTTTTTATGATTTTGAATTAGCTGTAGGATTGCAAATCAAAACTAGCTCCTGCCAGAGGAGGTTAATTTTCAGTCAAATAAATTGCAATCGCTTTTCTTTATCGGTATACTAGTATAGTTAGATGAAAAATTCTGAAAATTTGAGAATAGAAAAGAGAACAAATCTTATGTCAAAAGATATTCGAGTTTTACTTTACTATAAATATGTTCCTATTGAAAACGCAGAACAATTTGCGGCTGAACACTTGGCTTTCTGTAAATCAATCGGCCTCAAGGGCCGTATCCTAGTCGCAGACGAAGGGATCAACGGAACTGTTTCTGGGGACTATGAGACTACGCAAAAATACATGGACTATGTTCACAGCCTTCCAGGTATGGAAGACCTTTGGTTCAAGATTGACGAAGAAAGTGAGCAAGCCTTCAAGAAGATGTTTGTTCGCTATAAAAAGGAAATCGTCCACCTTGGTTTAGAGGATGATAACTTTGACAATGATATCAATCCCCTTGAAACAACAGGTGCGTACTTGTCTCCAAAAGAATTCAAAGAAGCTCTTCTAGACGAAGATACAGTTGTCCTTGATACTCGTAATGACTACGAGTACGATCTTGGACATTTCCGTGGGGCTATCCGTCCGGATATCCGCAACTTCCGCGAGTTGCCACAGTGGGTTCGTGATAACAAGGAAAAATTCATGGATAAGCGTGTCGTAGTATACTGTACTGGTGGTGTCCGTTGTGAGAAATTCTCTGGCTGGATGGTTCGTGAAGGCTACAAAGATGTTGGTCAATTACACGGCGGAATTGCGACTTATGGTAAAGATTCAGAAGTTCAAGGTGAACTTTGGGATGGTAAAATGTACGTCTTTGATGAGCGTATTGCAGTCGATGTCAATCATGTCAACCCAACCATCGTCGGAAAAGATTGGTTTGATGGTACACCATGTGAACGTTATGTCAACTGTGGAAATCCATTCTGTAATCGTCGTATCTTGACATCTGAAGAGAATGAAGATAAGTATCTCCGTGGTTGCTCACACGAGTGTCGTGTTCATCCGCGTAATCGCTATGTTTTAGAGCATGAATTGACGCAAGATCAAGTCATCGAGCGTCTAGCAGCGATTGGTGAGAACTTGGATCATTCTGAAGTTGTATAAAAGTAGGACAGTCCTTAGGGACTGTTTTTTCTATGCTGTTGACCAAAAAATCTTAAATTTGTTTCTGCATCTTTCAGGAAAATGGTGTATACTATATGTAAACGATTTCAAAGGAGACCATTTATGGTGAAAACATTTTTTATTCCAAATAAACAAAGTATTTTAGGACAACAGGAGATTCTTACGGCCAAATCAATTTTAGGTTTGGTAGAAGGCTTAGAGTCGCATAGTTATGATGCTGTCTACCTCCGTCAACCTCTCAATCGCCTTGAGTATATCGAGTGTGGAATCGTAGGTAAGTCTCAATTTCTCTTTAAAGTTCGTTATGTAGATACTCAAAAAGGCTATCAAGTAATCATTCCTGACTTGATTACAAGAGCGGATTGGGAAATTGTCGAGTCTTTCTTGCAAGCCTTATCTAGTAAGGTCGGTGAAGCAGTTGAAGGTTTGGCAGACTTTGATTTGGAAAACTATTTCCAAGAAACTGTCAAGAGCTATCTAGCGGATAAGGCTGCTCGTATGGCCTTCTGCCAAGGGATTCTTTCACCTGTTTACTTTGATAAGAAGGATTTAGAAAGTTTCCTAGAAGAAGATGGATTGACACGTTTTGAAGAGTTAGTCAAGAAAGTTCAAGGTTCAGATGCTTATCCTGCAAGTGCTAAATTCTATCCAGATAGTGAAGGTAAGGTTCATGGTATCTATCATCTAGCTCAGGGGGTGAAGACTATTTTGCCAAAAGAACCAGTGATTCCAGCACCTTATGTTGAGCAGTTGGTAGGAAAAGAGCTTGTCTGGGAGATTGATTTGGTAAAAATCTCTGGGGATGGCTCAAAACCAGAAGATTATGAAGCGATAGCTAGACTGGATTACCAAGCATTTTTAGGAGCTTTGCCAAAAGAACTTTATCAGGACTTAGATGCTAACCAAATAGTGGTAGGACCAATCTTAGGGAAAGATTTTGAGAACTTAGTAAAAGGTAACTAGAGGCATAAATGAAAGATATTTGTTTTAAATAATGTGAAAAGGCAGATCGTTTGATCTGCTTTTTGTGTACACAAAAAAATCCTGTCAGAGTGACAGGATTTTATCTTACATAAAAGCAAGGATTCGGAGATAGTCAAAAACAAGAGCTATTTCTGCTAGGAAAAAGAGAAATAGAACACCACCGTTGACTAGGAAAGCTAAGAGAAGGCGATAGAAGGGATCGGTTTGACTATCCTTGCTAGGTCTTGAGATGAAGTAGAGATTGGCCAAGAGAGTCAGACCAATGCTAATCAAGCAAAGCAATACTGCAAATCGTAGACCATTAAAAAGAGCGAAGAAACTAGCAATACCTGTCAAGAGAACTGGGATAGCCAAGAGTCTGCTATGTGCTTGAAAGGCTCTTTCTAATGTCCAATCACTGTCCTGATCGACAAAACGTTTGACTACAAATCCACCCATGAGAATTGAAAAGAAGAAGAGACTTGTCGCTACTAGGATGGAGAAGACCGAGAAGAGATTGAGAGACGGGAATTGTTCCATGAAGTGAGCATCGATGCTTGCCATACGACCATAGTAGCCTTGTTTGGCGTGATAAACTGTAAAGAGGAAACTCGTAGCAGAAAAGATAGTTAGGAGCACAAAGGCATTATAACTATGTTTTTTATCTGTATCAATGCTTGCTGTTGGCTCTTTAAGAGCACCTTGTAACCAGACCCAAAAATCAGCCAATTCTTCTTTGAAGATTGCAGTTTTTGTAGGGACAGGATCTGGTACAAATGGACTTTCCAAAGATTTGCTAGGCTGAGGTGCTTCCTTAACGGGTTTTCTGCTTGGTCTGTCTTTGTTGCCAGTTCTTCTTGTTCTTCAGTCTCTACAGGTTCTTCTGACTTGTCTGTATCTGCTACGATTTCTTCGTGTTCGTCACTCTCTACTTTCTCTAGGTCAGCTTCTTGTTCTTCAGGATTGGCTTGAAGGCTTTCTTCAACCACTGGCAATTCTTCTTTTTCTTTTAACTCTTCTTGGGGAATGACTGAGTCAGATGGGTTATCTTTTTTCTCATTGTTGGCTGTTTTCTCGAAATCAGCACTTTCGAACCATTCTTGAGTCATGATGAGACCTCCTTTTTATTTCTTGTTTGAGTAGTAATGATTAACTATTATTCATGATTTCTCGAATTAGGTGAGCGATCCGGTTCGTCTGGAATATTGATATCTTGACCTGCCTTTGCGACGAGGAGATCTTGCGTATCTTTTTTCTCTACTTTGTAAGGATTTGAGAATTCTTCGTCCCTATTTACATCATTTCCCTGGACAGGCTTCACTCCTTCTCGAGTTCGATGATAAATAGCTCCGTATTCTGATGAGAGATTGAGATTGATTCGTTCAAGCTCTTTTCTTGATAACATGAGCGATATGTCATTTTCTGCCTCGAATTCTACCTTACCGTGCACTCGGATGTCGTCAGCAGAGATATGTTCATGTTCTGCTTGGATACGACTATCTGTTAGACTTGTTCCAAATACATTGACAATTCCAGTTGTGGTCAGTTGGCTGTTTTTGATCTCGCTATTAGTGATACGAAGAAGATAGCCATTTGACTGAATCTTGGCATTGCTGATTTTTGTATCGGCAATCGAAAGGACACCATGGTCAACCTGGGCTGTTAGGTTTTTTAATTCTCTTCCTCTTGGTAATGAGAGAACGACTTCATCATTGCGGCTAGAAATTCCGCTTGCGATAAAGAGGATACCTTGGATACTAGAACCTACAGAGCGACGTGTAGTTGACTTGGTGTCAGAAATCTCAAGAGTTTTTTCTTTGGTAGAATGTTGAAGATTTTCTTTTTCAGAGATAGTTGGATGATACTGAAGGTGAATCTTGTCATCGCTAGATTCTCTAATGACTAACGAATGTTGTGTTAGTGAGATGTTAAGATTTTCGATATCTTGATTGAAAACGAGTTCGTCCATTCGGCTTTCAAAGACTGGATTTTGAGACATTGCAAGGAGGCTTCTGACACCATCGGTTTGGATGCCGATGATGATCATGGCAAAACCGATGATACTAGTAACAACACCAAAGATAAGAAATCCTTTTGTTAATTTACGCATGACTTTCACCTCTCTTTCCTCTATTAAGAATCCACTGAATAAGTCGAAGGACTAGTATTCCAAAGAAACGGGTCACATAGGAAGTCGCTAGCAAGACTAGGGATGAAGCTCCGATTGCCAGTAAACCTCCACCAAAAATCAGCATAAAAGCAGATGTCGATTCAGCCAGAACGTAGAAGCTTTCAAATAGGAGAACGCCTCCTAGGATTAGTCCAGCTGCTGATACAGCAAAGAAGGCTAAAAGTACACTAACCGAAGCGATAAAAATCCCGATGATAGCCATGAGAAGACCAATTCCGACTGGAATCCCAATAGGTGCAGCCAGAAGTGCGAGGATTGCGATTTGTAAAACCTGACGGTTGTTCTTATTGGAATTTTCTTCGTTGATTTTTTATCAAGAAGTGTAGTCAGGATGTCATGGGCAGCCTCTTTTGGACTTCCCAGGCTAGCCATTAGCTCCTCCTCACCTTCTGGACCAGCATCATCAAAGAGTTCTTTGAAGTAGTCCATGGCTTCGATGCGATCAGCTTGAGGAAGCTTCATCAGATAGGCTTCAAGCTGATTCAAATATTCAGTTCTTGTCATGGCGAACGCTCCCTTCTATGATGCCGTTGATAGTGTCAGTGTAGAGTGTCCATTCTTCTCGAAGGACAAATAATTGCTCTTCTCCAATCTCTGTTAAGGAGTAGTACTTGCGCATCCGACCTTGGTATTCGCGAGAGTATGTAGTCAGATAGCGGTTGGTTTCCAGTTTTTTCAAGATGGGGTAGAGGGTAGATTCCTTGATTTTGGCAATGAGTTTAATGGTTTGACTAATCTCATAACCATAGGAATCCCCTTGTTCTAGGATGGCCAAGATGAGAAACTCAATCAAAGCCGCTGATGTCGGAAAATACATGGGGCACCTCCTTTTTAGTATATAAAAATTTTATATATAATTATTTTACACATACATCATACATCTAAATGGAAACGCTGTCAAGCAATATGTATAAAAATTTTACATATAAAAAATCTTCTAGCAAAAACTAGAAGATTAGAGGATTTTATCCGCTCGGTCCACTATAAAGACTGAAATAATGATAATGATATCAATAATTAGAAGAGACAGTACGGCTGGGACCCAAGATTGGAAAAAGTTAAAACTGTAACCAAAGAGGGCTGGGCCGATGGCTGCCAAAATGTAGCCACCGGTCTGGGCAAGTCCAGATAATTGAGCCGTCTTTTCAGGCGAGCTTGTTTTGATAGAGAAGCAAACCATGAGATAGGGGAAAAGTGCGCTACAGGCCGTGCCAATCAAGAGATGGGCCACCAACCAATAAAAGAAATTACTGCTTGGGTATAAAATCATAGCAATTCCAAGCATTCCAGCGAGAGAGACGATTGTTAACATGATTTGGCGGTGACGATTGGACAAACGAGTCGTTAAACTTGGAATGGTCATGGAGAAGGGGATACTAGTCAGAGAAAAGATAGAAGCTAAAAGGCCGGCATCTGTGTGAGATAAGCCAGCACTGATGGCCATGGTAGGTAACCAGGTCATACTAGTGTAAAAGAGTAAGGATTGGAGACCGCAAAAGATCATGATGGCCCAAACTTGCTTGTTTTTTAAGATATTCTCTTTCTTTTGTTTTTCTCATTTCCTTTTAGAAAATGATTGTGACTATGGTTAGGGAACCAGACAAATAAAGTTAGTAGGCAGACCAAGGATAGACAGAGAATTAAGCCTTTCCAAGAACTTGCTTGGCTGATGGGTACAGATAGATAGGAAGCAAGAGCTGTTGCAATTCCCATGGAAGTTACATAAATTGTTGTCAGAAAGCCAATCTTTTGTGGGTAGTTGGCCTGAATAAGGCTAGGAAGGAGTACGTTAAAGATCGCAATACTTGCTCCAATGAGTAGAGTCCCCAGATAAAGCAAGGGGAGATTAAAGATACGAATCACGGAGCCTACAGTCAATACGATAAGACTATAGGTGAAAAGGTGCTCGAGTCCAATCTTTTGAGCCAAACGGGTCGCAAAAGAAGAGAAGAGAGCAAACATTAAGAGAGGGAGACTTGTCAAAACACCAAGTGAACTAACTTCCACGCCTAAACCTTGGGCAATATCTCCCAAAACAGTTGGCAAAGCTGTGAAAGGAGCTCTTAAGACTGCTCCGATTAAGATAATTCCTAGAATAAAAAAGAGTGATCGTTTTTTCATGTGAACCTCAACAAACTGATTTTGATAACAGCTTATTTTTTTTTTTTTCCTATGGATGTCAAGATGGCGTGAGGGAATACACTACTTAGCTGATGGAAATAATAAAGATAGATTTACTAGTTTTTTCTGGGATTCAAATAAAAATAGGAAAGTCTGAAAAATTGTGATAAAATAGTGAAAGAAAATCTATACATTGGAGAACTACTGTGTCTGAAAATCGTAAATTTAGCGTCTTGATGTCAGTCTATGTTAAAGAGAATCCAGCCTTTCTAGAAGAGGCAGTAGAGAGTATCATACATCAGACGCTCAAACCTAGCGAAGTGGTCATCGTCGAAGATGGTCCACTGACACCTGAACTGTATCAAGTTTTGGAAAAATTGGAAGCACAGTCAAGTATTCCAATCAAACGTTGTCCGCTTGTGCAAAATCGTGGTCTAGGTTTGGCGCTTCAGTTTGGTGTCTTACAGTGCCAATATGACGTTATTGCCCGAATGGATACAGATGATATTGCTGTCGAAGACCGTTTCGAACAACAGTTTGACTTGATGGAAAAAGAAAATCTAGACCTGCTAGGTGGTCATATCGCAGAGTTTATCGGTCAACCAGATGAGATTGTGTCTTACCGTCGTGTGCCGATTAAGCATGAGGATATCGTTGCCTACCAACGTATGAGAAGTGCCTTTAACCACATGACTGTTATGTTCAAAAAAGAGATGGTACTCAAGGCTGGTAACTATGAGGATGGTCTTTATATGGAAGACGATCTCCTCTGGCTCAATATGATTAGTGCAGGAGCTCGAACTGGGAATGTGGATCAGATTCTATGTAAGGTTCGAGTGGGAGCAGGGATGTTTGAACGTCGTGGTGGCCTTCGCTATCTCAAACTCTATCGCCAAGCACGAAAGAGAATGCACGAGCGTGGACAGATTTCTTATGGTGAATATCTGAAAAGTGTCTTAATCCAAGTTGTTGTTGCACTGTGCCCAGGCTTTGTACGACAGTTTATATTTTTGAAACTTCTAAGAAAAAGCAAGTAATTGTAGCCAATTGGATTTTAAAAATTTATCTGAAGATTACTAGAAAATGTGATTTTGTATAGGAGGATACCATTCACATGAATAAAAAATAACAGATTACGTAATTGATCTGGTTGAAGTATTAAATAAACAACAGAAACAAATTTTTTGGGGATTTTTTGATATTGCCAGTATGGTCTTATCAATTATTGTTTCCTATATCCTGTTCTATGGATTGATTAATCCCACACCAGCAGACTATGTGATTTACACAGGTCTAACCTTCCTTTTCTACCAATTGATGATTGGATTCTGGGGGCTTAATGCTAGTATTAGTCGATATAGCAAAATAACAGATTTCATGAAGATTTTCTTCGGAGTAACTATCAGTAGTATCTTATCTTATGTGATCTGTTATGCTTTCTTGCCGCTCTTTTCTATCCGCTTTATTGTGCTCTTTATCCTATTAACTACCTTCTTGATTCTACTTCCTCGTATCACTTGGCAGTTGATTTACTCAAGACGTAAAAAGGGAAATGGAGATGGAGAACACCGTCGTACCTTCTTGATTGGTGCTGGTGATGGTGGCGCGCTCTTTATGAACAGCTACCAACACCCTACTAGTGACCTTGAACTAGTTGGGATTTTGGATAATGATGAAAAGAAAAAGGACAAAAACTTGGGAAAATCCCAGTTTTGGGTTCTTATGATGATCTACCAGAATTGGCTAAACGCTACAGGGTTGAAAAAGTTATCGTTGCGATTCCGTCTCTAGATCCATCTGAATATGAACGAATCCTGCAAATGTGTAACCGTATCGGTGTAAAATGCTTTAAGATGCCGATGATTGAGTCAGTTGTGCAAGGTCTCCAGCCTCAAGCAGGTGGTTTCCAGAAAATTGATATCACGGACCTGTTGGGACGTAAGGAGATTCAGCTCGATGAATCACGCCTGGGTTCTGAAATCACTGGCAAAACAATCTTGGTGACTGGAGCCGGAGGTTCGATTGGTTCAGAAATTTGCCGTCAAGTCAGTCGATTCAATCCTGAACGTGTCATTTTGCTCGGTCATGGAGAAAACTCTATTTATCTGATTTACCATGAATTGATTCGCAAGTTCCAGGAAATTGATTTTGTTCCTGTCATTGCCGATATTCAAGATTACGATCGTTTGCTTCAAGTTTTTGAACAGTACGAACCAGCGATTGTTTACCATGCTGCAGCTCATAAACATGTTCCGATGATGGAGCGTAATCCAAAAGAAGCCTTCAAGAATAACATCCTTGGAACTTATAATGTTGCTAAGGCAGTTGACGCCGCACGAGTTCCAAAAATGGTCATGATTTCGACAGATAAGGCCGTTAATCCACCAAACGTAATGGGAGCAACTAAACGTGTGGCTGAGTTGATTGTCACTGGATTTAATCAACGTAGCCAATCTACTTATTGTGCGGTTCGTTTTGGTAATGTACTGGGTAGTCGTGGTAGTGTGATTCCTGTTTTTGAACGTCAGATCGCTGAAGGTGGGCCTGTAACGGTGACAGACTTCCGAATGACTCGTTACTTTATGACCATTCCAGAAGCTAGTCGCTTGGTGATTCATGCGGGTGCTTATGCCAAGGATGGGGAAGTCTTTATACTTGATATGGGCAAACCTGTACGCATTTACGATTTGGCTAAGAAAATGGTTCTACTCAGTGGTCATACTGAAAATGAAATTCCAATCGTAGAAGTAGGTATTCGCCCAGGTGAAAAACTATATGAAGAATTGCTTGTATCAACTGAATTAGTGGACAATCAGGTAATGGACAAGATTTTTGTTGGTAAAGTAAATGTGATGCCTCTTGAAATGATTGATCAGAAGATTGAAGAGTTCCGTACCTTGCAAGGTGCTGAATTGAAGAGAGCAATCATAGCTTTTGCTAATGAAACAACTCATGTGGATTAAATATAAAAAGTAAGGTATTATCCGTCAAATCTTCTTTAAGTGGAGGTGACAGGTAATATCTTTTTCTATATTTAGAGGAATTTTCAGCTAACTTTTAAACATATTTGCTCTAAGTGAACAGATATGGTAAAATATAATAAATAACAATAATAGGGAGTATCTTATGATTAACGCTTATAAAAGTTTCTTTAAAGGCTATGTAGATTTTGCAGGCCGTTCAACACGTTCAGAATACTGGTGGGTTTGGCTTGGAAATATGATTCTTTATATTCCTTTCTTCTTCGCATACGGAAATGCTCTAGCTAATTTACGTAACGAGAGCGCTCTTATTGCTTTGGGTGGAATTGCCATAATCTATATGGTAATAGGACTAGCACTTCTCTTACCTGGACTAGCACTGACAGTTCGTCGCCTTCGTGATGCTGGTTTCCATTGGGCGCTCATCTTTGTTACCTTTATTCCAGTGGTTGGAGGTGTAGCTCTTATGGTTCTCCTAGCTATGCCAACAAAGGATACACTATAAGTCCAACTGTCTGAAGAATGCTACAAGGACGAAGAATTTTCAGTCTTGTCGAATAATTTGCTAACACTCCCAGGTCTTTTACTAGATTTGGGAGTGTTCTATAACTGTACAGTTTAGTCTCTACCGATAAAATAAAAGTTGGGAGTATCATATGATTAACGCGTATAAGAATTTTTTTAAGAATTATGCAGAGTTCACTGGTCGTTCGACGCGCCCGGATTACTGGTGGGTTTGGTTAGGAAACTTTATCCTTTCTATTCCTTTCTGGATTATCTATTTCTACACTGTATTTCTTAGTATCGTGATGGATTCAATAGACGATTCAGTGAGCGAAGCTACTTTTATGGTTTTGGGTTTAGTTGTCATTATTTATGCAATTTTCTACCTAGCAATCTTAGTACCGACTTTAGCTTTATCAGTTCGTCGTTTGCGTGATGCTGGATTCCACTGGGCCTTTATCTTCCTTCGCTTCGCCCCAATGGGAGGGATTGCTCTTTTAATCTTGCACGCTATGCCAACAAAAGAAACTGAAGTGGTAAACTATAGTGAGCCTCAAGCAGTTAATGTCGAAGAGGTCATCGAGGTGACACCATTTGAAGAATCTGACAAGAACTAAAAGATTCTAGTTTTACATGTCTTGTATTTTATTAAACAACAAGTTAAAAAGCACTCCAATTAATTGGAGTGCTTTTGTTTTAGTCTATTGTAGTTGACGTAAAATGTCGGTTGGCTGATGAGCGACCCAGTCAGGTTGATAGGTCATGAGTTCTTTTTCGTCGCCAAATCCCCAAGTAACTGCTAGTTTTTTAATCCCTGTTTCCTGGGCTCCGATCATATCAAACTTAGTATCGCCGATAAGGACCACTTTTTCTGGATCCAATTTATGAGTTGCCAAAGCTTGACGAATGACATCTGCCTTATGCACTACTTGCGGACTTGAACCATAGATGCCGTTAAAGAAATGATCGATTTCAAAATTAGCTGTCATATGGACTGCTGTCGGAGTATTTTTGGTTGTTGTGATATAGAGAGGATATTGTTGAGCTAGTTCAGTGAGTAGTTCCTTGATTTGTGGAAAGAGTTGGGCTTCGTAAACTCCTTTTTCCTTATAGTAGGAACGATAAAGCTGGATAGCTGACTCAATCTGATCTTCTGGTAAGCAACTAGCGAAACTAGTTTCTAAAGGAGGTCCCATAAAACCACGGATGGTTTTTGCGTCTGGACTAGGGACTCCCAGCTGTTCAAAAGTATAGGTGAACCCATTGTGAATACCGATTGAGCTGTCTACAAGGGTTCCATCTAAGTCGAAAAAGATGGCTGATAGGGATGACATTGATTCTCCTAGTAATCTTGAAATTATTCGCCGAAGATTTCTTTTTGAAGGCGACGGCCTGTCGGTGTGGCTGCGAGACCACCTTCGGCAGTTTCACGAAAGGCAGTTGGGAGGCTAGAGCCTACTTGGTACATGGCATCAATGACTTCGTCAACTGGGATTTTTGATTCGATACCAGCTAAAGCCATATCAGCTGCGATGAAGGCGAAGCTTGCTCCCATAGCATTACGCTTAACACATGGGACTTCAACCAAACCTGCTACTGGATCACAGATAAGACCGAGCATGTTTTTGATAACGAAGGCGATAGCCTGACTCGCTTGATAAGGCGTTCCACCTGCAGCTAGGGTTAGGGCAGCAGCGCTCATGGCAGAGGCAGATCCAACTTCGGCTTGACATCCTCCTTCAGCTCCCGAGATAGAAGCGTTATTAGCAATGACGAGCCCAAAAGCACCAGCAGCAAAGAGAAAATCTAGTTGTTGTTCATGCGTTAAATCTAACTTTTGAATAGCAGATGTGAGAACTGCAGGAAGACAACCTGCGCTACCTGCGGTTGGTGTCGCACACACAAGGCCCATCTTGGCATTGTGCTCATTAACGGCAATGGCGTTACGGGCGGCAGACAAGACAGTGAAGTCTGATAAGGTCTTTCCTTTTTTGATGTAGTGGTCGAGCTTAGCTGCATCACCACCAGTCAAACCGCTACGAGATTTCTTTTCGCTGAGACCAAGCTCGACGGAAGCTTTCATGACTTCGAGGTTACGTTCCATGAGGAGGAGAACTTCCTCACGCTCACGACCAGTTAGCTCATACTCAGTAGCAATCATGAGCTCAGCAACATTTCCTTGGAAGTCAAGTTCGGCTTGTTCGACTAATTCTTTGATAGAGTAAAACATATTTTCTCCTATTGAAAGAAATTGACATTGTGCAAATGAGGAATTTTCCGAATTTCTTCGATAGATTCTTCACAGTTGCGACTATCAACTTCAATAATCATGATTGCTTTCTCGCCGGCTTTTTCTCGAGTTACATTCATTTGGGCGATGTTGATGCCAAAGCGAGAAAGAGCTTCTGTCACATGAGCAATCATACCTGGAACATCCTGATGGACGATGATGATGGTAGGGGTGTTCATGTTGAGAGATACGGCAAAACCATTTAATTCTGTCACCTGGATATTTCCACCGCCGATTGAAATTCCTGTTACGCTGATAGTCTTACGATTGTTCTTAACAGTGATTTTCGTAGTATTTGGGTGGGGAGCATTACTGTCCTTTTGGATGGTCCACACGATTTTAATGCCACGCTTGTGGGCAATTTCTAAACTATTTGGAATTTCAGGGTCATCCGTATCCATTCCCAAAATACCAGCAACGAGGGCAAGGTCGGTCCCGTGCCCACGATAGGTTTTTGCAAAAGAGTTAAAAAGCTGGAATTCAACCTCAGTTGGAGTATCATCAAAGATAGATGAAACGATTTTACCGATACGAACAGCTCCTGCCGTGTGACTACTAGATGGGCCAATCATGACTGGTCCAATGATATCAAAGACAGATTGAAAACGAAGTGATTGCATCTGTTTCCCCTTAAAAAGATTCTTATTTCTATTATAGCAAAGATTAGATGTAAGTGCTTAATTACTCTCTGAAATATACAAAAAGATTAAAATGCTTTTATAACAAGGGTTTTGTAACAAAAAAGCTTTTTTCAGGTAAATAAATCACAATTCTGTAACATTTCTACACAAATTCGTTAACAAATAGTAACATTAGAAAGGTATCATGGTAGTATAAGAAAAAAGGAGAACTTTTTTAAATGAAATTAAACATTAAATCTAAACTTGCAGGATTTGCAGTTGTACTTGCTTTCCTTGCACCATCACTAACTTTTGCACAAGAAACAAAAACTTATACAGTTAAACCTGGAGACACTCTTTCAGAAATTGCTGAAACTTACAACACAACAGTTGAAAAATTAGCTAAATTGAACAACATTAAAAATGTTGACCTTATCTTTATTGACCAAGTATTGGTTATCGATGGGGCAGCTCCAGTTGCTGAAACTACAACAACAGAAGCTCCTGTAGCAGAAGTTGAAGAAACTCCAGCAGTTGCTGAAACTGTTGTAGAAGAAACTGCATATGAAGAAACTTACGAAGCTCCAGCTTCAGCACCTGCAGCAGTAGAAAGCTACTCAGCTCCAGCTGCAACTGTAAGCGGATCTGAAGCAGAAGCGAAAGAATGGATCGCTCAAAAAGAATCAGGCGGTAGCTACACAGCTACAAACGGACGTTACATCGGACGTTACCAATTGACAGATTCTTACTTGAACGGTGACCACTCAGCTGAAAACCAAGAACGTGTAGCAGACGCTTATGTTGCAGGACGTTACGGTTCATGGACAGCTGCTAAGAACTTCTGGCTTAACAACGGTTGGTATTAAGAAGATATAGAAAAGGAAGTCTCAATGACTTTCTTTTTGTTTACAAAGATATCAACTTCTCGCTCTAGTTCTGTTAGTAAGTGTTCATCTTCTACTAGCTTAGCTAAGGAGAGTCCATTTTGTATCAACTGAGCATCATTAGTACAAATGCCTATACGAATATAGGAAAAAGCAAGTGTGTCATACTTTTTGCTTGCTTTTGCCTCCTCTAAGAGAGTGTAGCAAAGCTGTTTGCAAAGTAACTTATCACCATTGTAATGATAAAGAGTTGAGAGATTCAGCAGCAACATCATATTTTGTCATTTTTATTATATCTAAGCATGTCTATTAGTCCAATAATTGGACTAGTGATTGGACATACTAAAATAAATCTAATAAATTCTATTATTATGGCTCTTGGTATGATATTGGCATTAATTTTGGTATTATCAAGAGTGTATAGAAAATATTTTTATAGAGACGAAGATGACTAAAGTTTTAATCAATAATTGGCTCCATAATATCTATAGGGAATTTACCTACTACAAATATCATAGAGCCCTAAAAAAGAGCCGTTTAAGGCTCTTTTTGTGTGTTTGCATTTGATGAGAGATCATTATAAACATTGGTGTTGAGGGCTTACAAGTTTACGGATTTTCTACACCTGAATTAGTAGGTTGATGACTATTTGTATTGCTATCTTCAGCATGATTACTATTGGTATTAGCCTCTGTTTGACCTCCTGTATTAGCGCCATTATCTCCTCCACTGCTAGCACTATCAGTTGAGTATTGGTCCGTTGCAGGTGCTTGGGAATTAGATATGCTTCCATTTGTTTCTGGATAGCTTTGAATATAGCTACTATCTTCTGAACGGCTGGCTTCTAGTCCGGCATCTCTAGTAGTCGTTTCTGTTTGGTTAGTTTTTTCTTCTTCTTTTTTGGTCAAGACTTCAACTTGTTTTTGGAATTTAGAGATTAGTTCTTGAATTGGTTTTATCTTTTCTCCAAGAGCAGCTTGGTCGCTGGCAGAATTAATGTTTTTAATGATGTCTATTATTTTTTGCAAGGAAGTGATGGTCGTTTCAAGTTTTTGTTTATCTTGAAACTGACTATCAGAATCCTTTATATCTAATTTCAAAGCTTTTTCACTATAATGATTTGTGACTTTATCGGCAGTAGAAGCGAGAAAGTCTGCTAATGTCTTTTTGCCTTCATCAGTAGTTGGTTTTAATTCTTGAATTTTTTTCCAATCTTCTATAATGGTTTCAGAATCAATATTGAAGTCTTTAATAGCGTTTTTTACTTGCTCGACATCTTGTTGATTTTTTTGTTGTTTGATGAGAGCAACGTTCCCTCTCTCTGCTTGGATTTTTTCTTGATGGAGGACTAAGCCTGTCAAAAGTCCAATACCTGCAATAAGTGTAATAATAAAAATAGTATTTTTTGATTTTAGAATATCTTTGTAGTTGTTCACATTAGTCCTACGCACATGGATGATGGTGTATAAATGGAATCATGTGCGCATTCCTCCTTATTAAAGTATATCATTTTTAGTTGATTTTAAAAATAAGTTTTTAAAGAGAATAGAGGTTTAGGCATGAATTAATTTTTTGTATCCTGATTTTCATGTATTGACAGAAGAGGTTGATAGTTTGTCAGCATCTTCCTTGTCTTCTCTAACCAAGCATGTTATAATGAAAACTGCTCAAACGACCTTCAATCGTGATAGCAAACACGACCTTCAATCGTGAATAAACGAATAGATGGGAGAACTACCATGAGTGATAACTCTAAAACACGTGTTGTCGTGGGGATGAGTGGTGGTGTTGATTCGTCGGTGACGGCTCTTTTGCTCAAGGAGCAGGGCTACGATGTGATCGGTATCTTCATGAAGAACTGGGACGACACAGATGAAAACGGCGTCTGTACGGCGACCGAAGATTACAAGGATGTGGCTGCGGTAGCAGACCAACTTGGCATTCCTTACTACTCTGTAAATTTTGAAAAAGAGTACTGGGACCGCGTTTTTGAGTATTTCCTAGCGGAATACCGTGCAGGACGCACGCCAAATCCAGATGTTATGTGTAACAAGGAAATCAAGTTTAAGGCCTTTTTGGACTATGCTATGACCTTGGGTGCAGACTATGTGGCAACTGGGCACTATGCCCGAGTGTCGCGTGATGAGGATGGCATCGTTCACATGCTTCGTGGCGTGGACAATGGCAAGGATCAGACCTATTTCCTCAGCCAACTTTCACAAGAACAATTACAAAAGACTATGTTCCCATTGGGACATTTGGAAAAGCCTGAAGTTCGCAGACTAGCAGAAGAAGCAGGCCTTGCGACTGCTAAGAAGAAAGATTCGACAGGGATTTGCTTTATTGGAGAAAAGAACTTTAAAGAATTTCTCAGCAACTACTTACCAGCTCAGCCTGGTCGAATGATGACTGTGGATGGTCGCGATATGGGTGAGCATGCCGGTTTGATGTACTATACAATCGGTCAGCGTGGCGGACTCGGTATCGGTGGGCAACACGGCGGTGATAATGCCCCTTGGTTTGTTGTTGGAAAAGACCTGAGCCAGAACATTCTCTATGTAGGTCAAGGCTTCTACCATGATTCGCTTATGTCAACTAGCTTAGAGGCTAGTCAAGTCCACTTTACTCGTGAGATGCCAGAGGAATTTACGCTCGAATGTACGGCTAAATTCCGCTATCGTCAGCCTGACTCTAAAGTGACTGTGCATGTCAAAGGGGATAAGGCAGAGGTCGTTTTCGCGGAACCGCAACGCGCCATTACACCAGGACAGGCAGTTGTCTTTTATGATGGCGAAGAGTGTTTAGGTGGCGGTTTAATTGACAATGCCTACCGTGATGGCAAGGTTTGTCAGTATGTCTAACTGGAGTTAAGTAAAAACGATGAGTTCTCAATTTTTTTATGCATTTATGGCATTTTTCGCTATAATGAACCCAATTTCAAATCTTCCTGCTTACATGGCTTTAGTTGCAGATGATAGTCAAAAAATTTCACGAAAAATTGCTTTTAGGAGTCTTTTGATTGCCTTTGTTATTGTAACTGTTTTTATCTTTTCAGGAGATTTCATTTTTAAAGTATTTGGAATTACAATTGTTTCTTTCAGAATTGCTGGTGGAATATTAGTGGCCGTTATCGGTTATCATATGATTAATGGTAATCATTCACCCAGCTATAAAGGAATGGAGCAGCAAGCAGTAAATTCAGATCCAATGTCTATTGCTATTTCTCCTCTTGCAATGCCACTTTTTGCGGGACCAGGTACAATTACAACTGCTTTAAGTCTGGCTAATGGAGATTTGCAGAATCAACTGATAACCGTAGTTGCTTTTGCTCTACTATGTGTCATCACTTATCTCCTGTTAAGAAGTGCAAAACAAATTGCAGGCTTCTTGGGAGAAAATTTGATGAAAATTATAACGAAAATGATGGGACTTTTACTATTCTCGATAGGAATACAGATGATTATCGTCAGTGTGCAGACCTTGCTCAAACAATGATTTGCATTGACAAAACGATTTGATTTGATAAAATAACTTTAACAATAGTCATGATGGTCAAAGCTCATGGATGTTGTAGGCTTTTTGTTCTGCACTTCTTACGAGTTTTGACTGTTTTTGTGTCGTTTAAAGGAAAGGGAAAAATGACTCAACAAGACTTTCGGACAAAGGTGGGAAACACTGTTTTTGGTGTTCGGGCAACAGCCTTGATTCTCCAAAATCATAAGCTCCTAGTCACCAAAGATAAGGACCAGTATTACACCATCGGCGGTGCTATTCAAGTCAACGAAAGAACGGAAGATGCGGTAGTCCGTGAGGTGAGGGAAGAACTGGGTATCAAAGCTCAAGCTGGACAACTAGCTTTCGTGGTTGAAAATCGTTTTGAAGAAGACGGTGTTTACTATCACAATATCGAGTTTCATTATTTAGTAGACTTGCTTGAAGATGCTCCATTGACTATACAGGAAGACGAAAAAACGCAGCCTTGTGAGTGGATTGACTTGGACAAGCTTGAGGATATTCGGCTGGTTCCAGCCTTTTTAAAGACAGCCCTGCCTGATTGGGACGGCCAACTAAGACACATTCATTTTGAGGAATAGGAGAGAAAATGACTTATAATTTTACGGAAAAATACGATATTATTGTAATTGGTGCGGGACATGCTGGGGTAGAAGCCTCTCTAGCTGCTAGCCGTATGGGTTGTAAGGTCTTGCTTGCGACCATCAACATTGAAATGCTGGCTTTTATGCCTTGTAATCCTTCTATCGGTGGCTCTGCCAAGGGAATTGTTGTGCGTGAGGTAGATGCCCTGGGCGGCGAAATGGCCAAGACCATTGACAAGAGTTACATCCAAATGAAGATGCTTAACACTGGGAAAGGTCCAGCAGTTCGAGCTCTTCGTGCGCAGGCTGACAAGGAGCTTTACTCTAAGGAAATGCGCAAAACGGTTGAAAATCAAGAAAATCTGACCCTTCGTCAAACCATGATTGATGAGATTTTGGTGGAAGATGGCAAGGTTGTCGGTGTTCGTACAGCGACCCATCAAGAGTATGCTGCAAAGGCTGTTATTGTGACTACAGGGACAGCTCTCCGTGGGGAAATCATCATCGGAGACCTCAAGTACTCGTCAGGTCCTAACCACAGCCTAGCTTCGATTAACCTTGCTGATAATCTCAAGGAACTGGGACTTGAAATCGGTCGTTTCAAGACAGGAACGCCTCCACGTGTCAAGGCTTCCTCTATCAACTATGATGTGACAGAGATTCAGCCAGGGGACGAGGCACCAAATCACTTCTCTTACACTTCACGTGATGAGGATTATGTTAAAGACCAAGTTCCGTGCTGGTTGACCTATACCAATGGTACCAGCCATGAGATTATTCAGAATAACCTCCACCGTGCGCCTATGTTTACAGGTGTGGTTAAGGGAGTGGGACCTCGTTACTGTCCGTCGATTGAGGACAAGATTGTGCGTTTTGCGGACAAGGAACGTCACCAGCTTTTCCTTGAGCCAGAAGGACGCAATACAGAAGAAGTATATGTTCAAGGGCTTTCAACCAGTCTTCCTGAGGATGTGCAACGTGACTTGGTACATTCCATCAAAGGTTTGGAAAATGCAGAGATGATGCGAACTGGTTATGCTATCGAGTATGACATGGTCTTGCCTCACCAATTGCGTGCAACGCTTGAAACCAAGAAAATTTCAGGACTTTTCACAGCTGGTCAGACAAATGGAACGTCAGGTTACGAAGAAGCTGCTGGTCAAGGGATTATTGCTGGTATCAATGGGGCTCTGAAAATCCAAGGCAAGCCTGAGTTGATTTTGAAGCGCAGTGACGGCTATATCGGGGTGATGATTGACGATTTGGTGACAAAGGGAACTATTGAACCCTACCGTCTCTTGACCAGTCGTGCTGAGTATCGTTTGATTCTTCGTCATGATAATGCCGATATGCGCTTGACAGAAATCGGTCGAGAGATTGGCCTTGTGGATGATGAACGTTGGGCACGCTTTGAGATTAAGAAAAATCAATTTGAAAATGAGATGAAACGCCTAGATAGTATCAAACTCAAGCCGGTCAAGGAAACTAACGCTAAGGTTGAAGCGATGGGCTTCAAACCATTGACTGATGCAGTAACAGCCAAGGAATTCCTTCGCCGCCCAGAAGTCTCTTACCAAGATGTGGTGGCTTTCATCGGACCTGCTGCTGAAGAGTTAGATGACAAGATTATCGAATTGATTGAAACAGAAATCAAGTACGAAGGCTACATTTCAAAAGCCATGGATCAGGTTGTCAAGATGAAACGCATGGAAGAAAAACGGATTCCAGCCAACATCGACTGGGATGACATTGATTCCATTGCGACAGAAGCTCGCCAGAAGTTCAAACTCATCAATCCAGAAACCATCGGCCAAGCAAGCCGTATTTCAGGTGTAAACCCAGCGGATATTTCCATTCTTATGGTGTACTTAGAAGGTAAAAATCGAAGCATTTCTAAAAACTTAGAAAAGAAAGCTGAATAATTACAAAAAGACTGAAATCTCTTTGGGAATTCAGTTTTTTTGATAGAATTTTCCTTGTTTTTCGAATAGAGAGAAAAGGGGGAGAAGGGATGTTAACGATAGAAGAAAAAATTTTTTAGACACTTTTAAAAAGGCTTCATACCATCGTTTTTATGAGATTGAACGCTTTGTTACCTTGTCTGAAAAATTGAGCGAACGTCCGCCAAAGGCTGACAAGAACTAGACTTTTTGATATACTAGAACAAATTAAAATATAGGAGAGAGCGAATGAACGTATATGGCAGATTAGAAGACGAACCAACTCCAACTTGGATGGGAAGTCAGGATGCTCTGGTAGAAAATGAGGAGCAACTCGAGGTTGAAACCCGCGAACCTGCCCGCTTACCCTTTTTTAATATCCTAATTTTGAGTACCTTAGTAGTACTTGTGTCTGTGATTCTACCCTATTTATTTGGACTGCTAAGTCCAGAACAGGCTCAGGATTTCTATAATGGATGGGCTATGCATCAGAGTGGGGATATCTATTCAGATTATTTTGGGACTAGTGGTCTCCTCTATTACTTTTTACAGTTTCTAACCAAGGGCAGTATTTTGTTTGCAGTCTTTAATTGGTTGGCCTTAGTGGGTGCTGGCTTTTTTCTTTTTCATTCAGCTTATAACCTAACTGAAAAAACAAGCAATCGCAACAAGTGTTGACGGTCTTTTATGTCCTGGCTAGTGCTTTTAGTTTTGGTGGGGGATATGCAACTATTCTTGCCCTCCCATTCTTGTTCTATGCCTTGAGTTTAGTAACAGCTTATTTGTCAGAACCAAGTCATGACAGAGGTTTCATCCGTATTGGGATTAGCCTAGCTCTAGCATTTTTCTTTGCGCCCTTGGTCACAGCTTTGTATGGATTTTTCTTGTTTTTTGCTGTAATAGCTTTTAATGTTGGTCGCAATAACTTGAATCATGGTCTCTATCAATTTTTTGCAGCGGGCCTTGGTTTTTCAATCTTCTTTTATCCAATTGGATACTACACAGTTTATAAAGGCAGTTTTGGAAATGCCATTAGTCAAATCCTCTATCCATTAGATAGTTTGAACTTCACCTCTAACTCGGGATTACTCGACAACATCCTCTTCTATGGATTGTTAGCAATTGCTCTTGGAGCATTGACGTTGGCATTCACAGGTCTCTTCCGATCTAAGCCATTGGAACAATCAGTCTTATCAATCTCTGCTGCAATAGCTGTTATTTTGGTATTAGTTTTAGAGATTTTCTCTACAGATCTTATCAATGGTAGTCGTATGGTTGAGCTCCTTCCTTTCTTATCGCTTCTTTTGTTGACAGGAATTCGCACGGAGAAGCCAGAAGGAGCGAATCGTCGTAGAAGATCTAGAGAAGAAACTTCGGTATGGGGAGCTTTTGTAAAAGGAAATGCTTATCTACCAATTTTAGCTCTTGCTTACCTATTCTTAGCACCTGTAGTATCACGATATTTACTTCATGCGGAACAATATCAAGAACGTATAGGCATTGAAACTAAAGTCAAAGGGGAAACGCAAGCTACAGATCGTATCTATGTTTGGGATAATCTGACAAGTAGCTATAAAGCTAGCGAACGCTTGTCAGCTAGTCAGTTGCTATCGCCTAGATTACATACAGGACTTGATACAAATCGTACTAAGCTTGTAAATGATCTACGAGATAATCAACCAAAGATGATTGTTGTAAATACAAAGACAACTCTTTGGACAGAAGTTGAGCAGCTTTTAGCTGAAAATTATCAAGCGGTTCAAAGTGAATTCAAAGATTTTAAACTCTATAAATTAAAATAAAAACTATCAATATCTTGTGTAATTTTAAAAAATTTTATTTTTTGACACAAGATATTGATTTTTATTTTTTAGTGATATAATACTTTTTAGAATCAATATTATATTTAAGAAAAGGGTATGGGTATGATTGTATTGGAAGAGAAGGCTGTCCCTGATCCGACTTTATTCGTCGAAAAGCGTGACGGCAGACGTGTCATTTTTGATGTAGACAAGATTGATAAAGCGCTTCATAAGGCTGCTGAAAAAGTTATGGATGTAACCCCTTTGGTCGAAAAGCGACTTAGTACCCTCGTTGAACGTATCGTTGACGAGATTCATAGCCGTTTCCCTCAAGGTGTAAAAATCTATGAAATTCAAAATATTGTAGAACACGAATTGTTGGAAGCAAAAGAATACGCCTTGGCTGAGGAGTATATCACTTATCGAACACAAAGGGATTTTGAGCGCTCAAAAGCGACAGATATCAACTTTAGTATTCATAAACTTCTAAATAAAGATCAGGCAGTTGTCAATGAAAATGCCAATAAGGATAGTGATGTTTTTAATACCCAGCGTGATTTGACGGCAGGGATTGTTGGGAAGTCGATTGGACTTCAAATGCTTCCTAAACATGTGGCTAATGCCCATCAAAAAGGGGATATCCACTATCATGATTTGGACTACAGCCCCTATACCCCTATGACTAACTGCTGTTTGATTGATTTCAAGGGCATGTTGGAAAATGGGTTTAAGATTGGTAATGCTGAGGTAGAGAGTCCTAAATCTATCCAAACTGCGACAGCACAGATTTCACAAATCATCGCAAACGTTGCTTCTAGCCAGTACGGGGGTTGTTCAGCAGACCGTATTGATGAAGTCCTGGCTCCTTATGCAGAAAAAAATTACCAAAAGCACCTCAAGGATGCGGAGGAGTGGGTGCTGCCTGACAAGCGTGAAGAATATGCCTGGAAGAAAACCCAAAAAGATATCTATGATGCTATGCAATCTCTTGAGTACGAGATTAATACCCTCTTTACATCCAACGGACAAACGCCATTTACCTCTCTTGGTTTCGGTCTAGGAACCAATCGTTTTGAACGTGAAATTCAAAAAGCAATCCTGAACATTCGTATCAAAGGGCTGGGTTCAGAACACCGTACAGCAATCTTCCCTAAACTCATTTTTACCCTTAAAAGAGGTCTGAACTTGGAGGAAGGTTCGCCTAACTACGACATCAAGCAGTTGGCTCTTGAATGTGCAACTAAGCGCATGTATCCAGATGTCTTGTCTTACGATAAGATTATCGAGTTGACAGGTTCTTTCAAGGTACCGATGGGCTGTCGTTCTTTCCTTCAAGGATGGAAGGATGAAAATGGAGTAGAAGTCAATTCTGGTCGGATGAACTTAGGTGTAGTGACGGTCAATCTTCCTCGTATTGCTCTTGAATCCGAAGGAGATATGAACAAGTTCTGGGAAATCTTCAATGAGCGTATGAATATCGCGGAAGATGCCTTGGTTTACCGTGTGGAAAGAACCAAGGAAGCCACTCCAGCCAATGCACCTATCCTCTATCAATACGGTGCATTCGGTCATCGTCTTGGAAAAGAAGAAAGTGTTGATCAACTCTTTAAGAATCGTCGTGCAACTATTTCTCTGGGCTATATTGGCTTGTACGAGGTAGCGACAGTCTTCTTTGGTAATAATTGGGAAAATAATCCAGAAGCCAAAGAGTTCACCCTTGATATTATTCGCGATATGAAACGTCGAGTAGAAGAATGGTCTGACCAATATGGTTACCATTTCTCTATCTATTCAACGCCGTCTGAAAGTTTAACGGATCGTTTCTGTCGTTTAGATACAGAGAAATTTGGCTCTATTCCAGATATTACAGATAAAGAGTACTACACAAATTCCTTCCATTATGATGTCCGTAAGAATCCAACACCGTTTGAAAAGTTGGACTTCGAGAAAGTTTATCCAGAAGCAGGTGCATCAGGAGGCTTTATCCACTACTGTGAGTATCCTGTTCTCCAACAAAATCCAAAGGCCTTGGAAGCTGTTTGGGATTATGCTTATGATCGTGTAGGTTATCTAGGGACTAATACTCCGATCGACCGCTGTTACAAGTGTGATTTTGAAGGAGATTTTGAACCAACTGAGAGAGGATTTGCTTGTCCTAACTGTGGTAATAATGATCCTAAAACAGTAGATGTTGTTAAACGAACTTGTGGTTATTTAGGGAATCCTCAAGCACGTCCGATGGTTAATGGTCGTCACAAGGAAATTGCTGCGCGTGTCAAACACATGAACGGTTCTACTATCAAAACAGCAGGGCATGAAGTAAGAAATTAGAAAGAGATAGCATGGGAAAATATCAATTAGACGATAAGGGTAAGGCCTTGGTTCAACGATTCCACGAAAAGCATTCAAAGGGTGGAGTCAATAAAAAAGATCGAGTAGCCAGCCTTAGAGAACAATTTTTGAATAAGAACAAGAAAAAGTGAGAGTCCCCTCTCACTTTTCTCATAGCGGGAGGAATACATGGAATTACGCAGACCAACATTAGCAGATAAAGAAACCATTCTAAACATGATGGCAGAGTTTGAAGAGACCCAATCGGCTCATAACGGTGGCTTTTGGGATACTGAGAACTTTGATTATGAGGAGTGGCTAGAAATTAGCCATAATAAAGAAATGGGAATAGGATTGCTGGAAAATCGCGTTCCATCAATTCAGTTCGTATTGTTTGATAAATCAGGCCATGCTTTAGGCTTTTTGAATCTACGGCTGAGACTACATGAGGGCTTGCTGAATCATGCTGGTCATATTGGTTATTCCATCCGCCCGTCTGAAAGAGGCAAGGGTTACGCCAAAGAGTCCCTCCGACAAGGTCTACAAGTTGCTAAGGAAAAGAATATCAAACGAGCGCTTGTGACTTGTAGCACGGAAAATCCTGCCAGTCGAGCTGTTATTTTAGCTAACGGTGGTGTTTATGAGGATGTTCGAAACGGAACGGAGCGCTATTGGATAGACTTGGAGTAGAAAGCATGACATGGAATACACCAAAACCAGGCGAGTGGAAAAGTGAAGAACTCAGTCAAGGGCGTATCATTGACTATAAGGCTTTTAATTTTGTGGATGGAGAAGGGGTGCGCAACTCCCTTTACGTAGCAGGTTGTATGTTTCACTGTGAGGGCTGTTACAACGTAGCGACCTGGTCCTTTAATGCAGGCATACCTTATACCCCAGAGTTGGAAGAGCAAATCATAGCAGACCTAGCCCAACCCTATGTTCAAGGCTTGACTTTATTAGGAGGAGAACCCTTCCTAAATACAGGAATCCTCTTGCCTCTCGTGAAACGTATCCGGAAAGAATTGCCAGAAAAAGATATTTGGTCATGGACGGGATACACATGGGAAGAGATGATGTTGGAGACACCTGATAAGCTGGAGCTCTTGTCCATGATTGATATCTTGGTTGATGGACGGTATAATAAAAGCAAGCGTAATCTCATGCTTCAATTCCGAGGCTCGTCCAATCAACGAATTATTGATGTGCAAAAATCCCTCAAAAGTGGGCAAGTGGTGATTTGGGACAAGCTTAATGATGGGAAGCAAAGCTATGAACAGGTGAAGAGAGAATGAAGAAAAAGACTTAATAGAAAGACTAGTATCAGAAATAGAGTCTGGAAAAGTAAAAACGCTGGGTATTTACGGACATGGAGCTTCAGGGAAATCAACTTTTGCTCAGGAATTATATCAAGCCCTAGATTCTACTACAGTAAATTTGCTAGAAACAGATCCCTATATCACCTCAGAACGTTACCTGGTAGTGCCAAAGCAAGCACCTGAACAAAAGGTGACAGCCTGTCTGCCAGTGGCGCATGAACTGGCAAGTTTGCAGAGAGACATCCTAGCCTTACAGGCGGGTATGGATGTCTTGACAATCGAAGAACCTTGGAAGGCTAGCGAGATCTTATCGGGAGTAAAACCAATTCTGATAGTCGAAGGGATGTCTGTGGGTTTTCTACCAAAGGAACTCTTTGACAAAACTGTTTGTTTCTACACGGATGAAGAGACAGAATTAAAGAGGCGTCTAGCTCGAGATACGACTGTGAGAAATAGCGATGCATCCTTTATATTGGCTAGTCAGCAAATGAGACGAGAACAGTATCTGCAATACTATAAAGAAACCGAGTCAAAAGCGGATATCTTGATAAATCAATCAAATGATAAATTTCAGATCAAAACGAATAATATATAGAAGAAAAATAAAATTTACTCTTCATTTATGCTTTTTTGAGATAAGGAGCGATAAGAAAACAGTTTCATTCGAAAAATTAAAAAATCCTGTCAAATCCCTTGCAATCGCAGGGACTTTGTGTTATTCTATTATGGTGCTGTAAATTACAGCCTTAGCTTTGATGCAAGAGGTTGCGACACGCTCGGTTGCATTGCCACGCAACGCGCGTCGGTTTTCTTGTGGAGCTAGCCTATTATCTTAAATAGACGAAAAGGAGAAAAAGATGGCAAACAAAAAATCCGTATCCGTTTGAAAGCTTACGAACACCGTACGCTTGACACAGCGGCTGCTAAAATCGTAGAATCAGCTACTCGTACAGGTGCAGAAGTTGCAGGCCCGATCCCGCTTCCAACTGAGCGTAGCCTCTACACAATCATTCGTGCGACTCACAAATATAAAGATTCTCGCGAACAATTCGAAATGCGTACACACAAACGTTTGATCGACATCATCAACCCAACTCAAAAAACAGTTGACGCTTTGATGAAATTGGATCTTCCAAGTGGTGTAAACGTAGAAATCAAACTTTAATCTAAAGTTTGAAATCTTGAGCATAAAAAACGCTCGTTAAAAACTTTTTGAATAAAAAATATAGAAAAGGAACTATTTTCTCATGACAAAAGGAATCTTAGGGAAAAAAGTGGGAATGACTCAAATCTTCACTGAAGCTGGCGAATTGATCCCTGTAACAGTTATCGAAGCAACTCCAAACGTTGTTCTTCAAGTTAAAACTGTTGAAACAGATGGTTACAACGCTATCCAAGTTGGTTTCGATGACAAACGCGAAGTATTGAGCAACAAACCTGCTAAAGGACATGTAGCAAAAGCTAACACGGCTCCTAAGCGCTTCATTCGTGAATTCAAAAACGTTGAAGGCTTGGAAGTTGGTGCTGAAATCACAGTTGAAACTTTCGCAGCTGGAGACATTGTTGATGTAACTGGTACATCTAAAGGTAAAGGTTTCCAAGGTGTTATCAAACGCCACGGACAATCTCGTGGACCTATGGCTCACGGTTCTCGTTACCACCGTCGTCCAGGTTCTATGGGACCTGTTGCACCTAACCGCGTATTCAAAGGTAAAAACCTTGCAGGACGTATGGGTGGTGACCGTGTAACAATTCAAAACCTTGAAGTTGTACAAGTTGTTCCAGAAAAGAACGTTATCCTTATCAAAGGTAATGTACCAGGTGCTAAGAAATCTCTTATCACTATCAAGTCAGCAGTTAAAGCTGGTAAATAATAAGGAAAGGGGAATACAGTCAAAATGGCAAATGTAACATTATTCGACCAAACTGGTAAACAAGCGGGCGAAGTTGTTCTTAGCGATGCAATCTTTGGTATCGAACCAAACCAATCTGTTGTGTTTGATGTGATCATCAGCCAACGCGCTAGCCTTCGTCAAGGAACTCACGCAGTTAAAAACCGCTCAGCTGTTTCAGGTGGCGGGCGCAAACCATGGCGTCAAAAAGGAACTGGACGTGCTCGTCAAGGTTCTATCCGCTCTCCACAATGGCGTGGTGGTGGAATCGTCTTCGGACCAACTCCACGTAGCTATGCGTACAAACTTCCTCAAAAAGTTCGTCGCCTTGCACTTAAATCTGTTTACTCAGAAAAAGTTGCTGAAAACAAATTTGTAGCCGTTGATTCTCTTGAATTTACAGCTCCAAAAACTGCTGAATTTGCAAAAGTTCTTGCAGCTTTGAGCATCGATTCTAAAGTCCTTGTTATTCTTGAAGAAGGAAATGAATTCGCAGCTCTTTCAGCTCGTAACCTTCCAAACGTGAAAGTTGCGACTGCTACAACTGCAAGTGTTCTTGACATCGCAAATAGTGACAAACTTCTTGTTACTCAAGCAGCTATCTCTAAAATCGAGGAGGTTCTTGCATAATGAATTTGTATGATGTTATCAAAAAACCTGTTATCACTGAAAGCTCAATGGCTCAACTTGAAGCAGGCAAATATGTATTTGAAGTTGACACTCGTGCACACAAACTTTTGATCAAGCAAGCTGTTGAAGCTGCTTTCGAAGGTGTTAAAGTTGCAAATGTTAACACAATCAACGTAAAACCTAAAGCTAAACGTGTTGGACGTTACACTGGTTTTACTAACAAAACTAAAAAGCTATCATCACTCTTACAGCTGATTCAAAAGCAATCGAGTTGTTTGCAGCTGAAGCTGAATAATCTAAGGAGGAAATATCGTGGGAATTCGTGTTTATAAACCAACAACAAACGGTCGCCGTAATATGACTTCTTTGGATTTCGCTGAAATCACAACAAGCACACCAGAAAAAACGTTGCTTGTTGCTTTGAAGAACAAGGCTGGTCGTAACAACAACGGTCGCATCACTGTTCGTCACCAAGGTGGTGGACACAAACGTTTCTACCGTTTGGTTGACTTCAAACGTAACAAAGATAACGTTGAAGCAGTTGTTAAAACTATCGAGTACGATCCAAACCGCTCAGCTAACATCGCTCTTGTACACTACACTGACGGTGTGAAAGCTTACATCATCGCTCCAAAAGGTCTTGAAGTAGGTCAACGTATCATTTCAGGTCCAGAAGCAGATATCAAGGTCGGAAACGCTCTTCCACTTGCTAACATCCCAGTTGGTACTTTGATTCACAACATCGAATTGAAACCAGGTCGTGGTGGAGAATTGGTACGTGCTGCTGGAGCTTCTGCTCAAGTATTGGGTCAAGAAGGTAAATACGTACTTGTTCGTCTTCAATCAGGTGAAGTTCGTATGATTCTTGGAACTTGCCGTGCTACAGTTGGTGTTGTCGGAAACGAACAACATGGACTTGTAAACCTTGGTAAAGCAGGACGTAGCCGTTGGAAAGGTATCCGCCCAACAGTTCGTGGTTCTGTAATGAACCCTAACGATCACCCACACGGTGGTGGTGAAGGTAAAGCACCAGTTGGTCGTAAAGCGCCATCTACTCCATGGGGCAAACCTGCTCTTGGTCTTAAAACTCGTAACAAAAAAGCGAAATCTGACAAACTTATCGTTCGTCGTCGCAACGAGAAATAATTTAAAACTAGTCGCTTAAGAACTAGATAATCCGCCAGCTCGGTAGCGCTCGTTGAGAGCGCAAGCCGCTGTGGTACTATATTTAAAGGAGAAAATATTAAAATGGGACGCAGTCTTAAAAAAGGACCTTTCGTCGATGAGCATTTGATGAAAAAAGTTGAAGCTCAAGCTAACGACGAAAAGAAAAAGTTATCAAAACTTGGTCACGTCGTTCAACGATCTTCCCAAGTTTCATTGGTTACACTATCGCAGTTTATGATGGACGTAAACACGTACCTGTTTACATCCAAGAAGACATGGTAGGTCACAAGCTTGGTGAATTTGCACCAACTCGTACTTACAAAGGTCACGCTGCAGACGACAAGAAAACACGTAGAAAATAAGGAGAACATAAATGGCAGAAATTACTTCAGCTAAAGCAATGGCTCGCACAGTACGTGTTTCACCTCGTAAATCACGTCTTGTTCTTGATAACATTCGTGGTAAAAGCGTAGCCGATGCAATCGCAATTTTGACATTCACTCCAAACAAAGCTGCTGAAATCATCTTGAAAGTTTTGAACTCAGCTGTAGCTAACGCTGAAAATAACTTTGGTTTGGATAAAGCTAACTTGGTAGTATCTGAAGCATTCGCAAACGAAGGACCAACTATGAAACGTTTCCGTCCACGTGCGAAAGGTTCAGCTTCACCAAACAACAAACGTACAGCTCACATCACTGTGGCTGTTGCAGAAAAATAAGGAGGTAAAATCGTGGGTCAAAAAGTACATCCAATTGGTATGCGTGTCGGCATCATCCGTGATTGGGATGCCAAATGGTATGCTGAAAAAGAATACGCGGATTACCTTCATGAAGATCTTGCAATCCGTAAATTCGTTCAAAAAGAACTAGCTGACGCAGCAGTTTCAACTATTGAAATCGAACGCGCAGTAAACAAAGTTAACGTTTCACTTCACACTGCTAAGCCAGGTATGGTTATCGGTAAAGGTGGAGCTAACGTTGATGCACTCCGTGCTAAACTTAACAAATTGACTGGAAAACAAGTACACATCAACATCATCGAAATCAAACAACCTGATTTGGATGCTCACCTTGTTGGTGAAGGTATTGCTCGTCAATTGGAGCAACGTGTTGCTTTCCGTCGTGCACAAAAACAAGCAATCCAACGTGCAATGCGTGCTGGAGCTAAAGGAATTAAAACTCAAGTATCAGGTCGTTTGAACGGTGCAGATATCGCCCGTGCTGAAGGATACTCTGAAGGGACTGTTCCACTTCACACACTTCGTGCAGATATCGATTACGCTTGGGAAGAAGCAGACACTACATACGGTAAACTTGGTGTTAAAGTATGGATCTACCGTGGTGAAGTTCTTCCAGCTCGTAAAAACACTAAAGGAGGTAAATAACCAATGTTAGTACCTAAACGTGTTAAACACCGTCGTGAATTCCGTGGTAAAATGCGCGGTGAAGCTAAAGGTGGGAAAGAAGTAGCATTCGGTGAATACGGTCTTCAAGCTACAACTAGCCACTGGATCACTAACCGCCAAATCGAAGCTGCTCGTATCGCCATGACTCGTTACATGAAACGTGGTGGTAAAGTTTGGATTAAAATCTTCCCACACAAATCTTACACAGCTAAAGCTATCGGGGTTCGTATGGGATCTGGTAAAGGGGCACCTGAAGGTTGGGTAGCACCAGTTAAACGTGGTAAAGTAATGTTTGAAGTTGCTGGTGTATCTGAAGAAGTTGCTCGCGAAGCGCTTCGTCTTGCAAGCCACAAATTGCCAGTTAAATGTAAATTCGTAAAACGTGAAGCAGAATAAGGAGAAGGCATGAAACTTAATGAAGTAAAAGAATTTGTTAAAGAACTTCGTGGTCTTTCTCAAGAAGAACTCGCGAAGCGCGAAAACGAATTGAAAAAAGAATTGTTCGAACTTCGTTTCCAAGCTGCTACTGGTCAATTAGAACAAACAGCTCGCTTGAAAGAAGTTAAAAAACAAATCGCTCGTATTAAAACAGTTCAATCTGAAGCGAAATAATAGACTAGGGAAGGAGAAATTTCAATGGAACGCAATAATCGTAAAGTTCTTGTTGGACGTGTTGTATCTGACAAAATGGACAAGACAATCACAGTTGTAGTTGAAACAAAACGTAACCACCCAGTCTATGGTAAACGTATTAACTACTCTAAAAAATACAAAGCACATGATGAAAACAATGTTGCCAAAGAAGGCGATATCGTACGTATCATGGAAACTCGTCCGCTTTCAGCTACAAAACGTTTCCGTCTTGTAGAAGTCGTTGAAGAAGCGGTTATCATCTAATCAAACCTGAAAGGAGAAAACTGAAATGATTCAAACAGAAACTCGTTTGAAAGTCGCAGACAACAGCGGTGCACGCGAAATCTTGACTATCAAAGTTCTTGGTGGTTCTAAACGTAAATTTGCGAATATCGGTGATGTTATTGTGGCATCTGTAAAACAAGCTACTCCTGGTGGTGCGGTTAAAAAAGGTGACGTTGTTAAAGCAGTTATCGTTCGTACTAAATCAGGTGCTCGTCGTGCTGATGGTTCATACATCAAATTTGACGAAAACGCAGCAGTTATCATCCGTGACGACAAAACTCCTCGCGGAACACGTATCTTTGGCCCAGTTGCACGTGAATTGCGTGAAGGTGGCTTCATGAAGATCGTGTCACTTGCTCCAGAAGTACTTTAATTGATTGCTCAAAGAAAATTAAAACAAGTCTAGGAAGTAAGACGAAAGCATAACTTAAGTTAGGTGAGTTGAAACTGACGAAGAATTACTTTAATTTTTACAGAGCAAAAACAAACAAACACAGTCCCCTGGCCTAGCCAGGGTGCCCATTGGGCGTAAGAATAAAAGGAGAAAAAATGTTTGTAAAAAAGGCGACAAAGTTCGCGTAATCGCTGGTAAAGATAAGGGAACAGAAGCTGTTGTCCTTACTGCCCTTCCAAAAGTAAACAAAGTTATCGTTGAAGGTGTTAACATCGTTAAGAAACACCAACGTCCAACTAACGAACTTCCTCAAGGTGGTATCATCGAGAAGGAAGCAGCTATCCACGTATCAAACGTTCAAGTTTTGGACAAGAATGGTGTAGCTGGTCGTGTTGGTTACAAATTTGTAGACGGTAAAAAAGTTCGCTACAACAAAAAATCAGGCGAAGCGCTTGATTAATCACGAAGGAAAGGAGAAGTATAATGGCAAATCGTTTAAAAGAAAAATATCTTAATGAAGTAGTTCCTGCTTTGACAGAACAATTTAACTACTCATCAGTGATGGCTGTTCCTAAAGTGGATAAGATCGTTTTGAACATGGGTGTTGGTGAAGCTGTATCAAACGCTAAAAGCCTTGAAAAAGCTGCTGAAGAATTGGCGCTTATCTCAGGTCAAAAACCACTTATCACTAAAGCTAAAAAATCTATCGCCGGCTTCCGTCTTCGTGAAGGTGTTGCGATCGGTGCAAAAGTTACCCTTCGTGGTGAACGTATGTACGAATTCTTGGATAAATTGGTTTCAGTATCACTTCCACGTGTACGTGACTTCCACGGTGTTCCAACAAAATCATTTGACGGACGCGGAAACTACACACTTGGTGTAAAAGAGCAATTGATCTTCCCAGAAATCAACTTTGATGACGTTGACAAAACTCGTGGTCTTGACATCGTTATCGTAACTACTGCTAACACAGACGAAGAGTCACGTGCATTGCTTACAGGCCTTGGAATGCCTTTTGCAAAATAATATAGGAGGTATAACTAATGGCTAAAAAATCTATGATTGCTAAGAACAAACGCCCAGCGAAGTTCTCTACTCAAGCATACACTCGCTGTGAACGTTGTGGACGTCCACACTCAGTTTACCGCAAGTTTAAACTTTGCCGTGTTTGCTTCCGTGAATTGGCATATAAAGGTCAAATCCCTGGTGTAACAAAAGCATCTTGGTAATTTAAGATATCAAGGGCGTCAAAACTCCAAGTGAAAATAGGAAACTTGACGAAGAAACTTTAGTTTCTAGGAGAGTTTATCTTTTTCACACAGAGTTTAGCCCGGGTTCAGTTGGGCCTGCCAATTTGAACACGAGCTACAGCTTTGGCAAAAAAGACCAATTTTCTTTGGAGCATCGCTCCTGCATCAAATTGCCTATTTTTGCTCTAGCTGTTACGCTCTCTGTATCATGTATTAACTAGCAAGTGCAACTTGCAAACTACTAGTAAGAGGAGAAAATAAAATGGTTATGACTGACCCAATCGCAGACTTCCTAACTCGTATTCGTAACGCTAACCAAGCAAAACACGAAGTACTTGAAGTACCTGCATCAAACATCAAAAAAGGGATTGCTGAAATCCTTAAACGCGAAGGTTTTGTTAAGAACGTAGAAATCATCGAAGATGACAAACAAGGCATCATCCGTGTATTCCTTAAATACGGAGCAAACGGTGAACGAGTTATCACTAACTTGAAACGCGTTTCTAAACCAGGACTTCGTGTCTACAAAAAACGTGAAGATCTTCCAAAAGTACTTAACGGTCTTGGAATTGCTATCCTTTCAACTTCAGAAGGTTTGCTTACTGATAAAGAAGCTCGCCAAAAGAATGTTGGTGGGGAAGTTATCGCTTACGTTTGGTAATATTTAGCTCCCAATTTCGTTGTGACTCTTCGTTATCGTCTCTTGCCTAACCCAAAGTTATGCCTGCGAGGCGATGTCTCGATTCACTTAGAAATTGAGACCTAAACATTAACTTTTAAATCAAAAAGATTTAAACCCCGTGAAAACTGGCCTTTATGGCCTGACAATTTAACAGGAGAATAAAAACATGTCACGTATTGGTAATAAAGTTATCGTGTTGCCTGCTGGTGTTGAACTCACTAACAATGACAACGTTGTAACTGTAAAAGGACCTAAAGGAGAACTTACTCGTGAGTTCTCAAAAGATATTGAAATCCGTGTGGAAGGTACGGAAGTAACTCTTCACCGTCCAAACGATTCAAAAGAAATGAAAACTATCCACGGAACTACTCGTGCACTTTTGAACAACATGGTTATTGGTGTTTCAGAAGGATTCAAGAAAGAACTTGAAATGCGTGGGGTTGGTTACCGTGCTCAACTTCAAGGAAACAAACTTGTTTTGGCTGTTGGTAAATCACATCCAGATGAAGTTGAAGCTCCAGCAGGAATTACTTTTGAACTTCCAAACCCAACGACCATCGTTATCAGCGGAATTTCAAAAGAAAAAGTTGGTCAAACAGCTGCTTACGTACGTAGCCTTCGTTCACCAGAACCATATAAAGGTAAAGGTATCCGTTACGTTGGCGAATATGTTCGTCTTAAAGAAGGTAAAACTGGTAAATAATGTTGAGTGGTTGATTTTCAACCACCAACCTCATTACCAACTTTGTGCATAGCACACGATTTAAAATTAAAGAGGTGAAAACTGTGATTTCTAAACCAGATAAAAACAAACTCCGCCAAAAACGCCACCGTCGCGTTCGCGGAAAACTCTCTGGAACTGCTGATCGCCCACGTTTGAACGTATTCCGTTCTAATACAGGCATCTACGCTCAAGTGATTGATGACGTAGCGGGTGTAACGCTCGCAAGTGCTTCAACTCTTGACAAAGAAGTTTCAAAAGGAACTAAAACTGAACAAGCCGTTGCTGTCGGTAAACTCGTTGCAGAACGTGCAAGTGCTAAAGGTATTTCAGAAGTGGTGTTCGACCGCGGTGGATATCTATATCACGGACGTGTGAAAGCTTTGGCTGATGCAGCTCGTGAAAACGGATTGAAATTCTAATAGGAGGACACTAGAAAATGGCATTTAAAGACAATGCAGTAGAACTTGAAGAACGCGTAGTTGCTGTTAACCGTGTTACAAAAGTTGTTAAAGGTGGACGTCGTCTTCGTTTCGCAGCTCTTGTAGTTGTTGGTGACCGCAATGGTCGTGTAGGATTTGGTACTGGTAAAGCTCAAGAAGTTCCAGAAGCAATCCGCAAAGCAGTAGAAGATGCTAAGAAAAACTTGATCGAAGTTCCTATGGTTGGAACAACAATCCCACATGAAGTTCTTTCAGAATTCGGTGGAGCTAAAGTATTGTTGAAACCAGCTGTAGAAGGTTCTGGGGTTGCCGCAGGTGGTGCAGTTCGTGCCGTTGTGGAATTGGCAGGTGTGGCAGATATTACATCTAAATCACTTGGCTCTAACACTCCAATCAACATTGTTCGCGCAACTGTTGAAGGTTTGAAACAATTGAAACGCGCTGAAGAAGTTGCTGCCCTTCGTGGTATTTCAGTTTCTGATTTGGCATAAGAAAGGGGATAAAATGGCTCAAATTAAAATTACTTTGACTAAGTCTCCAATCGGACGCATTCCATCACAACGTAAAACTGTTGTAGCACTTGGACTTGGCAAATTGAACAGCTCTGTTATTAAAGAAGATAACGCTGCAATTCGTGGTATGATCACTGCAGTATCTCACTTGGTAACAGTTGAAGAAGTAAAATAATAATATTTAGGGGATGTGCATCTACTCATCCCCTAAAACTAGATATAGTCATCTTAGATGACTCAGTATAGGCGAGTTGATAGGAGAGACAACCTTTTCTCTCTTATCGGCGCTAGCATTTTACAAAAGAGGAGAAAATATATAATGAAACTTCATGAATTGAAACCTGCAGAAGGTTCTCGTAAAACTCGTAACCGTGTTGGTCGTGGTACTTCATCAGGTAATGGTAAAACATCTGGTCGTGGTCAAAAAGGTCAAAAAGCGCGTAGCGGTGGCGGTGTACGTCTTGGTTTTGAAGGTGGACAAACTCCATTGTTCCGTCGTCTTCCAAAACGTGGATTTACAAACATCAACGCTAAAGAATATGCTATTGTAAACCTTGATCAATTAAACGCCTTTGATGACGGTGCTGAAGTAACTCCAGTGGTACTTGTAGAATCAGGAATTGTTAAAGCTGAAAAATCAGGTATTAAAATTCTTGGTAACGGTGAGTTGACTAAGAAATTAACTGTGAAAGCAGCTAAATTCTCAAAATCTGCTGAGGAAGCTATCACTGCTAAGGGTGGTTCTGTAGAAGTCATCTAAGAGGGGTGACCTATGTTTTTTAAATTATTAAAAGAAGCTCTCAAGGTTAAACAAGTTCGATCGAAAATTTTATTTACAATTTTCATCGTATTTGTTTTTCGTATTGGTACTAGTATCACTGTACCATGGGTAAATGCAAATAGCTTGAACGCTTTGAGTGGGCTATCTTTCTTGAATATGTTGAGCTTGGTGTCAGGTAATGCCATGAAAAACTTTTCGGTTTTTGCACTTGGAGTTAGTCCTTACATTACAGCCTCAATCGTCGTCCAACTCTTGCAAATGGATTTATTACCCAAGTTTGTAGAGTGGGGGAAACAAGGGGAAGTTGGTCGTAGAAAGTTAAACCAAGCGACTCGATACATTGCACTAGTGCTTGCATTTGTCCAATCAGTCGGGATTACTGCTGGTTTTAATGCTCTATCTGGAGCTAAACTTTTAACTGTACCACTTACGCCACAGGTTTTCCTTGTGATTGGAGTCATCTTAACAGCGGGAAGTATGATTGTAACCTGGTTAGGAGAGCAAATCACAGATAAGGGATATGGGAATGGTGTTTCAATGATCATCTTTGCAGGGATTGTTGCTTCGATTCCTGATATGATTAAAGGCATTTATGTGGATTACTTTGTCAATGTTCCAAGCAGTCGTTTGACATCGTCTCTTATTTTTGTTGTTATCTTAATCATCGCTGTTTTGTTGATTGTTTACTTTACAACTTACGTTGAACAAGCTAAATATAAAATCCCAATTCAGTATACAAAGGTAGCTCAAGGTGCGCCATCAAGTTCCTATCTTCCTTTGAAAATTAACCCTGCTGGGGTTATTCCTGTTATCTTTGCTAGCTCCATTACAGCAGCACCAGCTGCAATCTTACAATTCGTAAGTGCGTCTGGTCTTAATTGGGAGTGGGTCAAAACAGCTCAAGAGTTGGTGTCGACGTCAACTCCGACAGGTGTTGCTTTGTACGCTCTGTTGATTATTCTCTTTACATTCTTCTATACATTTGTACAGATTAATCCAGAGAAAGCGGCAGAAAATTTACAAAAGAGCGGAGCGTACATCCATGGAGTCCGTCCTGGTAAAGGGACTGAAGAATATATGTCAAAACTTCTTCGTCGTCTCGCAACAGTCGGCTCTCTTTTCCTAGGTGTGATTTCTATCCTACCTATTGTAGCTAAAGATCTATTTGGTCTTTCAGAAGTTGTCGCTTTTGGGGGAACAAGTCTCTTGATCATTATCTCTACTGGTATTGAAGGAATTAAGCAGTTGGAAGGTTATCTATTGAAACGTAAGTATGTTGGTTTCTTAGATACAACAGAATAATTGTAATAGAAAATAAAATTCACTATTGCTCAGAGAGTGGAGTGTAAAAATCAAAGACCTTGTCAGATTTTTATCTCCTCTCTTCTATTTTGTTTTTAAATAGGAGTTGAAATGAATTTTTGCTTCTATTTAAATACAAAAAAGGAGTTTGAATCATGAATCTTTTGATTATGGGTTTACCTGGTGCAGGTAAAGGGACACAAGCAGCGAAAATTGTTGAACAGTTTCACGTTGCCCACATCTCAACAGGTGACATGTTCCGTGCAGCAATGGCTAACCAAACTGAAATGGGTGTATTAGCTAAGTCTTATATCGATAAAGGCGAATTGGTTCCAGATGAAGTTACAAATGGAATTGTTAAAGAACGTCTTTCTCAAGATGATATTAAAGAAACTGGTTTCTTGTTGGATGGATACCCACGTACAATTGAGCAAGCTCATGCCTTAGATAAAACATTGGCTGAACTTGGAATTAAACTTGAAGGTGTTATCAACATCGAAGTAGACCCATCATGCCTACTTGAACGTTTGAGTGGTCGTATCATTCACCGTGAAACTGGCGAAACTTTCCATAAAGTATTCAACCCACCAGTTGACTACAAAGAGGAAGATTACTACCAACGCGAAGATGATAAACCAGAGACAGTAAAACGTCGTTTGGATGTCAATATTGCTCAAGGTGAACCAATCATTGCATACTATCGTGCTAAAGGTCTAGTACATGATATCGAAGGCAACCAAGATATCAATGATGTCTTTAAAGATATCGAAAAGGTATTGACAAATTTGAAATAAAAGCGTTTTTCAGGCTTGCAAAATGTCTTGACAAATGTTATACTGAGTTAGTCTGACTTATAATTGTTGTCTCTGTGTCTAGAGGCATCAAATCGAAATTTAGGGAGGTACTTTTGCGTGGCAAAAGACGATGTGATTGAAGTTGAAGGCAAAGTAGTCGATACAATGCCTAACGCAATGTTTACGGTTGAACTTGAAAATGGACATCAGATTTTAGCAACAGTTTCTGGTAAAATTCGTAAAAACTATATTCGTATTTTAGCGGGAGATCGTGTTACTGTTGAGATGAGTCCATATGACTTGACACGTGGACGTATCACTTACCGCTTTAAATAATCGAAAAACTTGGAGGGATAAGAAATGAAAGTAAGACCATCGGTCAAACCAATTTGCGAATACTGTAAAGTAATTCGTCGTAATGGTCGTGTTATGGTAATTTGCCCAGCAAATCCAAAACACAAACAACGTCAAGGATAAGATAGAAAGGAGAAAACATGGCTCGTATTGCTGGAGTTGATATTCCAAATGACAAACGCGTAGTTATCTCATTGACTTATGTCTATGGTATCGGACTTGCAACATCTCAAAAGATTTTGGCAGCTGCTGGAGTTTCAGAAGATATTCGTGTTCGTGACCTTACATCAGATCAAGAAGATGCTATCCGTCGTGAAGTGGATGCAATTAAAGTTGAAGGTGACCTTCGTCGTGAAGTGAACTTGAACATCAAACGTTTGATGGAAATCGGTTCATACCGTGGTATCCGTCACCGTCGTGGACTTCCTGTCCGTGGACAAAACACTAAAAACAACGCTCGCACTCGTAAAGGTAAAGCTGTTGCGATTGCTGGTAAGAAAAAATAATATAGGAGGTAAAAGTCTTGGCTAAACCAACACGTAAACGTCGTGTGAAGAAAAATATCGAATCTGGTATTGCTCATATTCACGCTACATTTAATAACACTATTGTTATGATTACTGATGTGCATGGTAATGCAATCGCTTGGTCATCAGCTGGTGCTCTTGGTTTCAAAGGTTCTCGTAAATCTACACCATTTGCTGCTCAAATGGCTTCTGAAGCTGCTGCAAAATCTGCACAAGAACACGGTCTTAAATCAGTTGAAGTTACTGTAAAAGGTCCAGGTTCTGGTCGTGAGTCAGCTATTCGTGCTCTTGCTGCCGCTGGTCTTGAAGTAACAGCAATTCGTGATGTGACTCCAGTGCCACACAATGGTGCTCGTCCTCCAAAACGTCGCCGTGTATAATCATTACCTTTACACTGCTTTTCGTTTAAGAGGGAGTAACTAAATGATCGAGTTTGAAAAACCAAATATAACAAAAATTGATGAAAATAAAGATTATGGCAAGTTTGTAATCGAACCACTAGAACGTGGATACGGTACAACACTTGGTAACTCTCTTCGTCGTGTACTTCTTGCTTCTCTTCCAGGAGCAGCTGTTACATCTATCGATATCGATGGAGTATTACATGAGTTTGATACAATTCCTGGCGTTCGCGAAGACGTGATGCAAATCATTCTGAACATTAAAGGTATTGCAGTTAAATCATATGTAAAAGACGAAAAGACTATTGAACTTGATGTTGAAGGTCCTGCTGAAGTGACAGCCGGAGATATTTTAACTGATAGTGATATTGAAATCGTAAATCCAGATCATTATCTTTTCACAATCGGAGAAGGTGCTTCATTTAAAGCAACTATGACTGTAAACACTGGTCGTGGTTATGTACCTGCAGATGAAAATAAAAAGATAATGCCCCAGTTGGAACACTTGCTGTAGATTCTATTTATACACCAGTTACAAAAGTTAACTATCAAGTTGAACCTGCTCGTGTAGGAAGCAATGATGGTTTCGACAAATTAACCCTTGAAATCTTGACAAATGGAACTATTATTCCAGAAGATGCTTTAGGGCTTTCAGCACGTATTTTGACAGAACATCTTGATTTGTTTACAAATCTTACAGAGATTGCAAAATCTGCAGAAGTGATGAAAGAAGCTGATACTGAATCGGACGACCGTATTTTGGAACGTACGATTGAGGAACTTGACTTGTCTGTACGCTCATATAACTGTTTGAAGCGTGCTGGTATCAATACTGTGCATGATTTGACAGAAAAATCTGAAGCAGAGATGATGAAAGTAAGAAATCTTGGACGCAAGAGTTTGGAAGAAGTGAAACTCAAACTCATTGATTTGGGTCTTGGATTAAAAGATAAATAAAGGAGGAATACATGGCTTACCGTAAACTAGGACGCACTAGCTCACAACGTAAAGCAATGCTTCGCGATTTGACAACTGACCTTTTGATCAACGAATCAATCGTGACAACTGAAGCTCGTGCTAAAGAAATCCGTAAAACTGTTGAAAAAATGATTACTCTAGGTAAACGTGGTGATTTGCATGCACGTCGTCAAGCTGCTGCTTTCGTACGTAATGAAATCGCATCTGAAAACTATGATGAAGCAACTGATAAGTACACTTCTACTACAGCACTTCAAAAATTGTTCTCAGAAATCGCACCTCGTTACGCAGAACGTAACGGTGGATACACTCGTATCCTTAAAACTGAACCACGTCGTGGTGATGCAGCGCCAATGGCGATCATCGAATTAGTATAAAATCATCAATTTTGTTGAGTGTTATGATGATGGAGCCCTGTGCTCTTAGTCTAGCTCTGGTCTACCGCTAGGACTTTTGTCCTAGCGGGAACACTCATCATAAGATGATAGGGTAGACGCTTGTTTACGAAATTGTTTTCTTTTAAGAACAATTTCGTAAGCAGGCGTTTTTAGTTTTTTTGAAGTAAATGTGCTATACTGAGAAAAAAGAAAAATATAGATATGGTTATTTTTCTATGATTTCAAAGATGGAGGACCAATATGAAAGCTATTATAACTGTTGTTGGAAAAGATAAGGGTGGTATTGTTGCAGGGGTTGCGACTAAGATTGCTGAATTAGGATTAAATATTGATGATATTTCACAAACTGTCTTGGATGAGTTCTTCACCATGATGGCTGTAGTATCCAGTGATGAAAAACATGATTTTACTCAACTAAGAAATGAGTTTGAAGCTTTTGGACAGACATTGAATGTCAAAATCAATATTCAGAGCGCGGCTATTTTCGATGCTATGTATAATATCTAGGAGGTACTTATGGATATTAGACAAGTTACCGAAACTATTGCAATGATTGAGGAGCAGAATTTTGATATTCGTACCATTACCATGGGAATTTCTCTTCTTGATTGTATTGATCCGGATATTGATAGAGTTGCAGATAAAATATATGAAAAAGTTACGACTAAGGCGGCAAATTTAGTCGCTGTCGGTGATGAAATCGCTGCTGAGTTAGGTATACCTATTGTCAATAAACGTGTATCAGTAACACCGATTTCTCTAGTTGGTGCTGCTACAGATGCAAGGGACTATGTACCATTAGCCAAAGCTTTAGATAGAGCAGCAAAAGAAATTGGTGTTGATTTTATTGGTGGCTTTTCTGCCTTAGTTCAAAAAGGCTACCAAAAAGGAGATGAAATACTCATCAATTCGATTCCACGTGCTTTAGCTGAAACTGATAAAGTTTGCTCTTCAGTAAATATTGGTTCAACCAAGTCAGGAATTAACATGACTGCTGTAGCTGATATGGGACGAATCATTAAGGAAACTGCTAGTCTTTCTGATATGGGTGCTGCTAAACTAGTTATATTTGCCAACGCAGTTGAAGACAATCCTTTTATGGCCGGAGCCTTTCATGGAGTTGGCGAAGCTGATGTTATTATTAATGTTGGTGTGTCAGGTCCTGGTGTAGTTAAACGTGCCTTAGAAAAAGTTCGCGGCCAAAGCTTTGATGTAGTTGCTGAAACTGTTAAAAAGACAGCCTTCAAAATTACTCGGATAGGCCAATTGGTTGGGCAGATGGCCAGTGAAAGACTAGGTGTTGATTTTGGGATTGTCGATCTGAGTTTGGCTCCAACTCCAGTAGTGGGTGATTCTGTAGCTCGGGTCCTGGAAGAAATGGGACTTGAAACAGTTGGGACTCATGGGACGACTGCCGCTTTAGCTCTTTTAAATGACCAAGTAAAAAAGGCGGAGTAATGGCTTGCAACCAAGTCGGTGGTCTTTCAGGTGCTTTCATCCCAGTTTCAGAAGATGAGGGTATGATAGCAGCAGTGCAAAATGGTTCCCTAAATCTTGAAAAATTAGAAGCCATGACAGCTATCTGTTCAGTTGGGTTGGATATGATTGCCATTCCAGAAGATACCCCGGCAGAAACGATTGCGGCTATGATTGCGGATGAGGCAGCAATTGGTGTCATTAATATGAAAACCACAGCTGTCCGTATCATTCCAAAGGGTAAAAAAGGCGATATGATTGAGTTTGGTGGCTTGCTAGGAACTGCCCCAGTTATGAAAGTCAATGGAGCTTCTTCGGCTGATTTCATTGCTCGTGGAGGACAGATTCCAGCTCCAATTCATAGTTTTAAAAATTAATAAAAAATAAAATGATTTAAGTTCAATTTAAGGATAGGTGTGTATACTCTAATCATTAAATAAAGACCTCCTAACTTTATTTAATAGAAATCCTAAACTTTTTCATAATAATCTCCTACAAAAGTCGCTCGTAAGAGTGGCTTTTGTTTTGTATTCTTTAAAAAACTAGTAAAATTTCATTGATTCTGGTCAAATTTTTTAAGAATGGCTACCTTTTTCGAAGTCAAACCAGCCTAAAACCTTGCCATGATTGGCTTTTTGAAAAATTATGGTATAATAGTAGTAGTTTTATTAGATGGAGTAGAATTTTTGAGAAAAAGCTTTCGTGTAAAAAAAGAGAAAGATTTCGACGCCATATTTAAAAAGGGAGCAAGTGTAGCTAATCGAAAATTTGTGATTTATCGATTAGAAAACAATGAAACACATTTTCGAGTAGGTTTATCAGTCAGTAAAAAATTAGGAAATGCTGTGACAAGAAACCAAATCAAGAGAAGAATCCGGCATGTTCTCATTCAAAATAGTAATCAACTTGTTGATAATGTCGATTTTGTTGTGATTGCTCGAAAAGGCGTTGAACTACTAGAATATGCAGAAATTGAAAAAAACTTACTTCATGTTTTGAGATTAGCAAAGATTTACCAGGAAGGAAATAAGAGTGAAGAAGAAATTACAATTGACTAGTTTGTTAGGTTTGTCCTTGTTGGTAATGACTGCTTGTGCAACTAGTGAAGTGTCTGCAGATTCTGCAGACTTTTGGAGTAAACTTGTTTATTTTTTTGCTGAAACTATTCGATTTTTGTCATTTGATGTCAGCATTGGTTTAGGGATTATTCTGTTCACAGTTTTGATTAGAACAATACTGTTACCAGTCTTTCAAACACAAATGGTGGCTTCCAGAAAAATGCAAGAGGCGCAACCTCTTATCAAAGAATTGCGCGAACGTTATCCAGGTCGCGACATGGAAAGTCGTACTAAGCTAGATCAGGAAACACGTAAATTATTTAAAGAATTAGGCATTAAGCAATCCGCATCCTTCTGGCCGCTTTTGATTCAAATGCCAATTCTATTGGCTCTTTTCCAAGCTTTATCAAACGTAGATTTTTTGAAAACAGGCCACTTTTTATGGTTCAATCTAGGTGGAGCTGATACCACTTTCGTACTACCTATTTTAGCTGCCCTATTCACCTTCCTCAGTAGCTGGCTTTCAAATAAAGCTTTGCCTGAGAAAAATGGTGCAATGACAGGTATGATGTATGGGATGCCTGTTATAATCTTCTTTTTTGCAATATCTGCTCCAAGTGGTGTCGCTCTTTACTGGGCGGTTTCAAATGCTTATCAAGTATTGCAAACATACCTTTTGAACAACCCCTTCAAGATCATTGCAGAGCGTGAAGCAGATGTGCAAGCTAAGAAGGATTTAGAAGTTAAGAAAAGAAAAGCTCTAAAGAAAGCACAGAAAAAGAAAAAGTAAGGAGAAATCTGATAATGGTATTATTTACAGGTTCAACAGTAGAAGAAGCAATCCAAAAGGGATTGAATGAATTAAATATTCCGAGAATGAAAGCTCATATCAAAGTTGTTTCGAGAGAGAAAAAGGGATTTTTTGGACTTTTTGGTACAAAACAAGCTCAAGTTGATATCGAAGCAATCAGTGAGACAACCGTTGTAAAAGCAAATCAGCAAGCGATCAAAGGTGTTCCAAAAGAAATTAATGATCAAAACGATCCAGTTAAAACAGTCAGTGAAGCAACAGTCGATTTGGGACATGTAGTTGCAGCCATCAAGAAGATTGAAGAAGAAGGCCAAGAAATTTCTGAAGAAGTCAAGGCTGAAATTCTGAAAAATGATAAAGAAGCAAGTACGATTTTAGAAGAAACAGGCCATATTGCTGTTTTAAAAGAGTTGGAACCTGAGGCAACTCAAGAAAATGCTGACGAAGAGCAAAGTAGCGATTTAGAAAATCTTGGTTTGAAAGTTGAGCCGACTTATGACACTGAAAAGGTTGTTGAAGAAGTAACCAATTATGTTCAAGCGATTATCGATGATATGGATGTTGAGGGAACTATTTCTAGCACCTCTAACCGTCGCTCTATCAACATGCAGATTGATACGAATGAGCCAGGTCGTATTATCGGTTACCACGGTAAGGTTTTGAAATCTCTTCAACTTTTAGCACAAAATTACCTCTACAATCGTTATTCAAAAACCTTCTACATTACTATCAACGTTAATGATTATGTAGAACATCGTGCAGAAGTCTTGCAGAGTTATGCGCAAAAATTAGCGACACGTGTTTTGGAAGAAGGCCGTAGTCAGATGACAGATCCAATGTCAAGCAGCGAGCGTAAAATTATCCATCGTATCATCTCACGAATGGAAGGTGTAACCAGCTATTCTGAAGGTGACGAACCAAATCGTTACGTTGTAGTTGACACAGAATAAAAATGAAAAATCAGGGATAACCTGATTTTTTCTAACTAAAGAAGGAATCAAATGAAAGAAATCAAAGACTATCTTGCTTATCAAGGAGAACAGTACCGGAATCCTGACAAAGCAGGAGCTGAAAAGGATAAAATGCTAGATTTGCGTCAAAAAGGGCAGGGAGCACGAAAGTCATTTACTTACCTAGCTGAATGTTTTCAAGCTAGGAATACCGATTGGAATTTACACCCAACCAGTCAATGGATGAATCAAGCGCAGAGATTACGACCACATTTCTGGGTTTATTTACAGAGAGAGGGGTATGTAGCAGAGCCCATGATGGCTCTTCGTTTGTATGGAAATCCGAATAATTGGGGGATCTCTATGGAAGTCAGCTTTATAGAGAGAAAGAAAGATGAGACTACCTTGTCAAAACAGGCTAAAATCTTGGATATCCCAGTGGTTGATGGAATCTATTATTGGGTTCAGAAAAACGATGAAAGCTATAGAGTACAAGCTACTGAAGAGAACAGAAAACTTTTAAGACAACAATTATCCAATCAGGAGATTCGTAAGGTTTTAGTAAAAGTTGATATTCCAGTAGCCGATGAAGATGCCCTAGATAAGGTTCTAGATGGACTTGATAGAGGTTTTGAAAAATTATTACCTTACTATCAAGCTACTAGGAATTAGTATAATCGGCTGAGTCATTTTATAGTAAATTGTTTTATTGCTATTCTAGGTATTTTTTCATATAATAGTAAAATAGGATGAGTGGTATACTTATCACCTCAAAGAGAAAGGAAATTCTATGTCAAATCTATCTGTTAATGCGATTCGTTTTCTAGGTATTGACGCTATCAATAAAGCGAACTCAGGTCACCCAGGAGTGGTTATGGGAGCTGCACCGATGGCTTACAGCCTTTTCACTAAAGAACTTCGTATCAATCCAGCTCAACCAAACTGGATCAACCGTGACCGCTTTATTCTTTCAGCAGGCCATGGATCAATGCTTCTCTATGCCCTTCTTCACCTTTCTGGGTTTGAAGATGTGAGCATGGATGAGGTGAAGAGCTTCCGTCAATGGGGTTCTAAAACTCCAGGTCACCCAGAATTTGGTCATACAGCAGGGGTTGATGCAACAACAGGTCCTCTAGGACAAGGGATTGCGACTGCGACAGGCTTTGCACAAGCAGAACGTTTCCTTGCAGCTAAGTACAACCGCGAAGGTTATAACATCTTTGATCACTACACATATGTTATCTGTGGAGATGGTGACTTAATGGAAGGTGTCTCAAGCGAAGCTGCTTCTTATGCAGGCTTGCAAAAACTTGACAAGTTGGTTGTTCTTTATGATTCAAACGATATCAACTTGGATGGTGAGACAAAAGATTCATTCACAGAAAGTGTTCGTGATCGTTACAATACCTACGGTTGGCATACAGCCTTGGTTGAAGATGGGACAGACTTAGAAGCTATTCATGCTGCTATTGAAGAAGCTAAGGCTTCAGGAAAACCATCTTTAATCGAAGTGAAAACAGTTATTGGTTATGGTTCTCCAAACAAACAAGGGACTAATGCTGTACACGGCGCTCCTCTTGGAGCGGATGAAACTGCAGCAACTCGTCAAGCACTTGGTTGGGACTACGAACCGTTTGAAATCCCAGCAGAAGTTTATGCTGATTTCAAAGAAAATGTTGCAGACCGTGGTGCATCAGTTTATGAAGCATGGACAAAACTAGTTGCAGCTTATAAAGAAGCTCACCCAGAATTGGCTGCAGAAGTGGAAGCTATCATCGAAGGACGCGATCCAGTTGAATTGACTCCAGAAGACTTCCCAGCTTTAGAAAATGGCTTCTCTCAAGCAACTCGTAACTCAAGTCAGGATGCCTTGAATGTAGTGGCTGCTAAATTGCCTACCTTCCTTGGTGGATCAGCTGACCTTGCTCATTCAAATATGACTTACATCAAAACTGACGGACTTCAGGACGATGCAAATCGCTTAAATCGTAACATCCAGTTTGGTGTTCGTGAATTTGCAATGGGTACAGTTTTGAACGGAATGGCTCTTCACGGTGGACTTCGAGTTTACGGTGGAACTTTCTTCGTATTCTCAGACTATCTTAAAGCAGCAGTTCGTTTATCAGCTCTACAAGGTCTTCCTGTAACCTATGTCTTTACTCACGATTCAATCGCAGTTGGTGAAGATGGACCAACTCATGAACCGATTGAGCACTTGGCAGGACTTCGCGCGATTCCAAACCTTAATGTTTTCCGTCCAGCAGATGCGCGTGAAACTCAAGCAGCTTGGTACCTTGCAGTGAAGAGTGAGAAAACACCAACTGCCCTTGTTTTGACTCGTCAAAACTTGACTGTTGAGGAAGGAACAGACTTTGATAAGGTTGCGAAAGGTGCTTATGTTGTCTATGAAAATGCAGCAGACTTTGACACGATTTTGATTGCGACTGGTTCAGAGGTTAATCTGGCTGTTGCAGCTGCGAAGGAATTAGCAAGTCAAGGTGGAAAAGTTCGCGTAGTCAGCATGCCATCTACAGATGTATTTGATGCACAAGATGTAGCCTACAAAGAAGAAATCTTACCAAATGCAGTTCGTCGCCGTGTGGCTGTTGAAATGGGAGCGACTCAAAACTGGTATAAATACGTTGGTCTTGATGGAGCAGTTCTCGGTATTGATACCTTTGGAGCATCTGCCCCAGCTTCAAAAGTGTTGGCAGAGTATGGATTTACAGTTGAAAACTTAGTAGAACTTGTAAACAACTTGAAATAAGAAAAATCAGAGCTTTGCTCTGGTTTTTTATTGACCTAAAACTAAGGTGCAATCTTGTAAAAAATAGTGAAATTTGATATAGTAGTTTTATCTGAATTACAAAGGAGAAAATACAATGAATGCAAATTTAACATTTGTGATTATGCTTGTAGGAATGTTTGCCTTGATGTTCTTCATGCAACGTTCTCAAAAGAAACAAGCTGAAAAACGCATGGAGAGTCTCAATAAACTTCAAAAAGGCTATGAAGTCATTACTATCGGCGGTCTCTACGGTACAGTCGACGAAGTTGATACCGAAAACAGAACGATCGTACTTGATGTAGACGGAGTTTACTTGACTTTTGAACTTGGAGCTATCAAATCTGTCTTGCCGCTTAAAGAGGCTGTTACATCAGAAGGTACAGTTGTCGATGGTGAAAGCGCGATTGAAGAATAAAACGGGGTGGATCTCATACCCCTTTTTCTATGAATATGGGTAACAATGATGAAAAAAGTTGTCTTTGTCTGTCTTGGCAATATTTGTCGTAGTCCTATGGCGGAATTTGTAATGAAATCCCTGACCGATAAATATGAGATTCAAAGTCGTGCGACTTCTTCCTGGGAACACGGTAATCCAATCCACAAAGGGACGCAAGGCATCTTTCGAAGTCATGACGTTCCTTATGATACTTCGAAAACTTCCCAACAAATTTCTAAAAAAGATTTTGAGTATTTTGACTATATCATTGGTATGGACGAATCGAATCTCCTTGACCTGACTCGAATGTGTCCTCAAGATCAACTATACAAGCTAGAAGCATTTGCTTCTGAGGGTGTTCCTGATCCATGGTATACAGGTGATTTTGATGAAACTTACGATCGAGTTTTAACTGGTTGCCAAGCTTGGCTAACACGTTTAGAAAATGAGGCAAAAAATGGATAATTTAAAGAAACTCTATGATAAATACAGTGTCTATATAACGCGTCCTCGTTTAGAAATTGCAACGGTAGTAGTCATAGCTTTTTGTGCTATATTTGTATTTGTAGGAAATACGCCAAAACAAGGAGTCTTAAAACTGGACGGTGACTCAATTGTATACGATGGGAGCATCGTCCGCGGGAAGATGAACGGACAAGGAACAATGACCTTCCCAAATGGCGACACTTATACAGGTGAATTTAAAAATGGAGCATTTAACGGTAAAGGAACCTACCAAGCTAAAGAAGGCTGGGTTTATGAAGGGGACTTTGTTAATGGTCAAGCTGAAGGAAAAGGAAAACTGACTACCGAGCAAGAAGTTGTCTATGAAGGCAACTTTAAACAAGGACTCTTCCAACAAGCACAATAACCTCCTGATAAGGAGGTCTTTTATCAGGGCAAAAAGAAAGCGCTTCCTTGATTTTTATATTAAAAATACCATAAAAAAGTTTGTGAAATAAAATAATTTCAATAATATTTTCACAAAGTTTGATAAAAGAGTGCATAAAAACAAGAGTTTGATAAAAAGTTCACAATGAAATGAAAATTCTTTGTGAAATATCTATGAAACTGTTTACAAAGTATAAAAAAGAGTTATAATAAACTTGTGAAAAATTTAACAAATGGTTTTAACCCTTGATGGCTATGGAGGAAAATATGGCTGATAAAATAAATGTGACACCTGAAGAAAAGAAACTTGCTGCTGAAAAGCATGTAGATGGATTAGTACAAAAAGCTTTGGTTGCGCTTGAAGAAATGCGCAAATTGAATCAAGAGCAAGTTGACTATATCGTGGCAAAAGCATCTGTTGCTGCCCTTGATGCGCATGGAATTCTTGCTCAACACGCAGTTGAAGAAACTGGACGTGGGGTATTCGAAGATAAGGCGACAAAAAACCTATTTGCCTGTGAACACGTTGTAAACAATATGCGTGGTGTTAAAACAGTTGGAGTTATTGAAGATGATCCAATTACAGGTTTGACTAAAATTGCTGAACCTGTAGGTGTAATCTGTGGTGTTACTCCAACAACAAACCCAACTTCAACAGCTATTTTCAAATCATTGATTGCTTTAAAAACACGTAACCCAATTGTTTTCGCTTTCCACCCATCAGCACAAGAATCATCAGCTCACGCAGCACAAATCGTTCGTGATGCAGCAATTGCAGCTGGTGCTCCCGAAAACTGTGTTCAATGGATTACTGAACCATCAATGGAAGCAACTGGAGCACTTATGAACCACGAAGGAGTTGCAACTATCCTTGCAACAGGTGGTAATGCCATGGTTAAAGCTGCATACTCATGTGGTAAACCAGCTCTTGGTGTAGGTGCCGGAAACGTTCCTGCCTATGTTGAAAAATCAGCTGACCTCCGTCAAGCTGCTCATGACATTGTTATGTCTAAATCATTCGATAACGGTATGGTCTGTGCGTCAGAGCAAGCAGTTATCATTGATAAAGAAGTTTATGATGAATTTGTTGCAGAATTCAAATCTTACCACACTTACTTTGTTAACAAAAAGAAAAAGCTCTCTTGGAACAATTCTGCTTTGGCGCTAAAGCAAACAGCAAGAACTGTGCTGGAGCAAAATTGAATGCTGACATCGTTGGTAAACCAGCAACATGGATTGCTGAACAAGCTGGATTCTCTGTTCCAGAAGGAACAAATATCTTGGCTGCAGAATGTGCAGAAGTAGGCCCAAAAGAACCATTAACTCGTGAAAAATTGTCACCAGTAATCGCTGTCCTAAAAGCTGAAGATACTGAAGATGGACTTAAAAAAGCTCGTCAAATGGTTGAGTTCAACGGGCTTGGTCACTCAGCAGCTATCCATACAAAAGACGAAGAACTTGCTAAACGCTTTGGTACAGAAATCAAAGCAATGCGTATTATCTGGAACTCGCCATCAACTTTTGGTGGTATCGGTGATGTTTACAATGCCTTCATTCCATCATTGACACTTGGATGTGGTTCATACGGACACAACTCGGTCGGTGATAATGTGAGTGCAATCAACCTTCTAAACATCAAGAAAGTAGGGAAACGTAGAAATAATATGCAATGGTTTAAAGTTCCTTCAAAAATTTACTTCGAACGCAATTCTATCCAATACCTTCAAACATGTGAAGATATTGAACGCGTTATGATTGTTACAGATAAATCTATCGAAAAACTCGGTTTCGTTCAACGTATTATCGACCAATTGAACAAACGTAGCAACCGTGTAACTGTACAAGTCTTCTCAGATGTTGAACCAGATCCAGATATCACAACCGTAGAACGTGGTACTGAAGTTATGAGAGCATTTGAACCAGATACAATCATTGCTCTTGGTGGTGGTTCTCCAATGGATGCGGCTAAAGTTATGTGGCTTTTCTACGAACAACCAGAAGTCGACTTCCGTGACTTGGTTCAAAAATTCATGGATATCCGTAAACGTGCCTTCCGCTTCCCATCACTTGGTAAGAAAGCGAAGTACATTGGTATTCCAACAACTTCAGGTACAGGATCAGAAGTAACACCATTTGCCGTTATCTCTGATAAGAAAAACAACCGTAAATATCCATTGGCTGACTACTCATTGACACCAACTATTGCGATTGTTGACCCTGCTTTGGTTGAATCAGTTCCTGATTTCATCGCAGCTGATACAGGTATGGACGTGTTGACTCACGCAACTGAAGCTTACACTTCAAACTTTGCTAACGATTATACAGATGGTATCGCGCTTCAAACAATCAAGCTTGTTTTCGAATGGTTAGAAAAATCAGTTAAAACAGCTGATCCAGAAGCTCGCGAAAAAATGCACAATGCATCTACAATGGCTGGTATGGCCTTCGCCAATGCCTTCCTTGGTATGAGTCACTCAATGGCCCACAAGATTGGTGCTGTTCACCATACTGTTCACGGACGTACAAATGCAATCTTGCTTCCATACGTTATCCGCTACAACGGTACTCGCCCATCTAAGACTACTACATGGCCTAAATACAACTACTGGAAAGCTGACGAAAAATTCCAAGATATTGCTAGAATGCTTGGCTTGCCTCACTCAACTCCAGGAGAAGCAGTTGAAGCTTATGCCAAAGCGGTTTACGATCTTGGTGTTGCAGTAGGTATCAAGATGAACTTCAAGGATCAAGGAATTGATGAAAAAGCTTGGAAAGATAGCTTGCATGAAATTGCTTTGCTTGCATATGAAGACCAATGTTCACCTGCAAACCCACGCTTACCAATGGTAGCTGACATGGAAGAAATCATGGCAGATGCTTACTATGGTTATGCAGAACGTCCAGGACGTCGTAAATAATCGTTTATCAGCCTAGGGGCAGGAGAAATCCTGCCTCTTTTTATGATTTTTCATGGACCAATTGATTTAACAGGAATTATAATGAGGTAGAGTGGAGGCTTTTACTATGGTGTCTTAGTAAAATAAGAGGAATTGAAAAGTATAAAACTAAAGTGAAAATCAACGCCCGCACTTGCAATTTAACTCAAATAGTTATATAATAGGTTTGTTGAAAGGTGATTTGTAGTGATTCAAGTTACTCTTTTCACAATAAAATTTTCATGATTTTCATAAGGAGGAAATCACTAATGGTAGTTAAAGTTGGTATTAACGGTTTCGGACGTATCGGTCGTCTTGCTTTCCGTCGTATCCAAAACGTAGAAGGTGTTGAAGTTACTCGCATCAACGACCTTACAGATCCAGTTATGCTTGCACACTTGTTGAAATATGACACAACTCAAGGTCGTTTCGACGGTACTGTTGAAGTTAAAGAAGGTGGATTCGAAGTTAACGGTAAATTCGTTAAAGTTTCTGCTGAACGCGATCCAGAACAAATCGACTGGGCTAACGACGGTGTAGAAATCGTTCTTGAAGCAACTGGTTTCTTTGCTACTAAAGCAGCTGCTGAAAAACACTTGCATGCTGGTGGTGCTAAGAAAGTTGTTATCACTGCTCCTGGTGGATCAGATGTTAAAACAGTCGTATTTAACACTAACCACGATATTCTTGATGGTACTGAAACAGTTATCTCAGGTGCTTCATGTACTACAAACTGCTTGGCTCCAATGGCTAAAGCTCTTCAAGATAACTTCGGTGTTGTAGAAGGATTGATGACTACTATCCACGCTTACACTGGTGACCAAATGATCCTTGACGGTCCACACCGTAAAGGTGACCTTCGTCGTGCTCGTGCTGGTGCTGCTAACATCGTTCCTAACTCAACTGGTGCTGCTAAAGCAATCGGTTTGGTTATCCCTGAATTGAACGGTAAATTGGACGGAGCTGCACAACGCGTTCCTACTCCAACTGGATCAGTTACTGAATTGGTAGTTGTTCTTGAAAAGAACGTTACTGTTGATGAAGTAAATGCAGCTATGAAAGCAGTAGCTAACGAATCATACGGTTACACTGAAGATCCAATCGTTTCTTCAGACGTTGTAGGTATGTCTTACGGATCATTGTTTGACGCAACTCAAACTAAAGTTCTTGACGTTGACGGTAAACAATTGGTTAAAGTTGTTTCATGGTATGACAACGAAATGTCTTATACTGCACAACTTGTACGTACTCTTGAATACTTCGCAAAAATTGCTAAATAATTTCTGAGTCGAAAAAGCAAGACCAATCGGTCTTGCTTTTTGTATCTATAAAAATGGATGATTTTATCATCCATTTTGTTTTAATTCTCTTTCAAATGTATCTGATAGTGTGGTAAAGCTTAATTTATTTAAAGTCAGAGGGTGGATAAAGGATAGTTTAAATGCGTGCAGCATCAATCTCTTGTTTTTTGAGTGTGGGTTGTAGAGAGGGTCGCCGAGGATAGGATAATGATGGTGGGAAAGGTGCACACGGATTTGGTGTGTTCTTCCGGTCTTTAACTTACAACGAACGAGTGTAGAACCATCTTTAAATTCTTTCAATCTAGTTACGTGGGTTTCGGCGTATTGACCGTTTTTTGATCCACAACTCTTTTTCTACGATCGTGGCGATTGCGACCGATTTTATCACGGAAAATCAAGTCCTTAGCCTCTAATCTTCCATCAACCAGAGCCCAGTATTCTCGAGAAATCTCTTTTTTCTCTAATAATCGATTTAGGATAGGCAATATAAATGGATTCTTAGCAAACAATACGAGACCACTTGTTTCCATATCTAGTCTATGAACGACATAGCAAGTTTGACCTACATAGGCGCTGACATGATTGAGAAGAGCAATCTCATCGGGTTGATTTCCATGCGTTTTCATACCCTCGGGTTTATTGACGATAATTAAATGTTGGTCTTGATAGACTTCTTCGACAAGTTTGGGGTTGCCCAAAGCAATTTCTTTTGTAGGATAATCTTCCTCATCGAAAATCAATTGACATTCATCTCCAGACTTGATTGTTTGATGCCAATGCACCTCTTCTTGATTAATGAGGATGTGTTTCTTGGTTCTCAAAAAGTGCCTTATTTTTCGAGGGATTAACAGCTGTTCTTCTAGAAAATGTTTGATCGTCATTTCAGGTAGAGAATCAGGGATAGTAAAGGTAAATTTCATACTGATATTGTAACAAAAATCAGTTTATTTGGACAGGGGAACTAGCAAAATTCTTGTCTTCCTATGGGGAAGATGATAAAATATACGCATGAAATTAGATACCTTATTTGAAAAATTTCTTTCCTTATTTAAGAAAGAAGAAACTGAAATTGAAGAAGCAGAAATGAATGAAATTGAACAAGAAGAAAATGTGTCGAGCAACTTACGACGTTCAAGGTCAGGACGAAGGAAAGCTGGGGCAGTTGGTCCTATTCGAAAATTTTGGCGTCGCTATCATCTGACAAAAATCTTTTTGATTCTTGGCCTTAGTGCTAGCTTGTTTGTTGGGGTCTATCTATTTGCTCTAGCAAAATCGACAAATGTGACAGATTTGCAGAATGCTTTAAAAACACGTACTCTGATTTTTGACAGAGAAGAAAAAGAAGCAGGTGCCCTATCAGGCCAAAAAGGGACCTATGTCGAACTTTCGGATATTAGTGAAGATTTGCAGAATGCTGTTATTGCGACAGAAGATAGAAGTTTCTATAAAAATAGTGGAATTAACTATGGACGCTTTTTCCTGGCTATCCTAACAGCTGGTCGTTCGGGTGGTGGTTCTACAATTACCCAACAGTTAGCGAAAAACGCTTATCTTTCGCAAGACCAAACTGTGCAGAGAAAAGCCAAAGAATTCTTCTTAGCTTTAGAATTAACCAAAAATATAGCAAGAAGGAAATCCTAACCATGTACTTGAACAATGCCTACTTCGGAAATGGGGTTTGGGGTGTTGAAGATGCAAGTAAAAATACTTCGGGGTTTCAGCTTCTCAACTGACGCTTGATGAAGCTGCAACTTTAGCCGGAATGCTCAAAGGGCCAGAATTGTATAACCCTTTGAATTCTATTGAAGATTCTACTAATCGTAGAGACACAGTCCTACAAAACATGGTCGCTGCTGGCTATATTGATAAGGATAAAGAAGCGGAAGCTTCGGGTGTTGACATGGCATCTCAACTGCAGGATGCTTATGAGGGTAAAGTTTCAGACTACCGATATCCATCCTATTTTGATGCTGTTGTTAATGAAGCAATTGAAAAGTATAATTTAACTGAAGAAGAAATTGTGAACAACGGCTATCGTATATATACGGAATTAGATCAGAATTACCAGGCTAATATGCAGGTCATTTATGAAAACACAGACCTCTTTCCAACCGCAGAAGATGGAACTCATGCTGAGTCGGGCAGTGTTGCTCTAGAACCAAAAACAGGAGGAGTTCGCGGAGTTGTTGGTCGTGTAGCAGGAGATGATAAAGCCGGTTTCCGAAATTTCAACTATGCAACTCAATCAAAAAGAAGCCCAGGTTCAACTATTAAGCCCTTAGTTGTCTATACCCCAGCAGTCGAAGCTGGTTGGGCTCTAAATAAAGAGTTGGACAATCATACTATGGAGTATGGTGATTACAAGGTAGATAACTACGCAGGAATCAAAACATCTCCAGAAGTTCCGATGTACCAAGCTTTAGCTGAATCCCTAAACCTTCCTGCAGTAGCCACGGTTAAGGAACTTGGTATTGACAAGGCTTTTGAATCAGGCGAAAGATTCGGGCTTAACTTAACCAATGTAGATCGTGTATTGGGTGTTGCACTGGGTGGTGGCGTGGAAACTAGTCCACTGCAAATGGCGCAAGCTTATGCAGCATTTGCAAACGAAGGTTTGATGCCTGAAGCACATTTCATTACACGTATTGAAAATGCAAGTGGTCAAGTCATTGCTACTCATAAGAATTCTCAAAAACGAGTGATAGATAAATCCGTAGCGGATAAAATGACTAGCATGATGCTAGGGACATTCACCAACGGTACAGGGATAAGTTCATCACCAGATGGTTATGTTATGGCCGGGAAAACAGGTACAACAGAAGCAGCCTTCAACCCGGTGTATACGAGTGACCAGTGGGTTATCGGCTATACGCCAGATGTAGTCATTAGTCACTGGCTTGGTTTCCCGACTACCGATGAAAATCATTACCTAGCAGGTTCGACATCAAATGGCGCCGCTCATATTTTTAGAAGTATGGCAGAAACAATTCTTCCTTATACACCAGGAAGTACATTTACAGTTGAAAATGCCTATAAGATAAATGGGATTGCTCCTGAAAATGTTCCGAGTCAGTCTACTGACAATGCTGGAGGGCAATCAAATAACTCTATAAGTGACATTCAAAGTCGAGCCCAGAATCTTATTGATGAGGCAGAAAAAGCTATTTCGGATGCAAAAATCAAAGAAAAGGCAAAAACCGTCTGGGATACAATTGTAGATTTATTCCAATAATTTTTAAAAGACAAGAGCGTAACTCTTGCCTTTTTTATATCCTAAAAAGCCCTAAAACACTTCCCAATGAAATATCAAACATTCAGAAAAAATAAAATCAGGTAAGATAAGTAACAAAATAGAAGAAATGTCATAATTTATCTCTACCTCTGATATACTAATGGCAGAAAAGGAGAATGATTATGTTAGACATGAATTACAAAGAAGTGAAAGCTATTGTACACAAATGTAGAAAAGAATACTACCTTCATTTATGGGAAAAAGAAGATTGGGATCAAGAGGGAATGATTTGCCTACATGAATTATTAGAAAATCACCCTGATTTTAAGGAAAATAAAATAAGGAATTTTATACCTACTTCAAAACAAAGTTTAGAAATCGAATTTTGGACGCAGTTAGGAAACAAGAAAGTTATAAAAGAAGATTGGATCGACAAGCTTATGAAGAAGTGAGCGAAATTAGCCATCGATTAGGTGAAGGGGGGCTATTGATAGATGAGTCATACGCATTGCAAGAAGTGCTTAAAGAGTATCGAGCAGGATTAGGAAAAGAAAGGTTGGAGTTGTTTGAACGCTTGTTAGCTGATGAGCGATTCAAAGGAAGAAAAGCAATGTTGAAAGAACTAAAGCATGTGCTAAGAGATTTTTCTCCAAAAAGATAAAAAATAAACTCAATATCTTGACAAGGAGTAAAAAGTAGGTATAATAGAAAGAGTTGACAAGCTCAAGGTCCGTTGGTCAAGGGGTTAAGACACCGCCTTTTCACGGCGGTAACACGGGTTCGAATCCCGTACGGACTATGTGTGTGTTGCAGTTAGGTTAATAGGAATAAAAAAGTTAAAAAAACCTGTTGACAGAGAAAAGTGACTGTGATATACTAATATAGTTGTCGCTCGAAGAGAACGAGAGACAAAGACCTTTGAAAACTGAACAAGACGAACCAATGTGCAGGGCACTATAACTTAAGGTTATAGTACTGAACAATGAAAAAACAATAAATCTGTCAGTGACAGAAATGAGTGAGAACTCAAACTTTTAATGAGAGTTTGATCCTGGCTCAGGACGAACGCTGGCGGCGTGCCTAATACATGCAAGTAGAACGCTGAAGCTTGGTGCTTGCACCGAGCGGATGAGTTGCGAACGGGTGAGTAACGCGTAGGTAACCTGCCTGGTAGCGGGGGATAACTATTGGAAACGATAGCTAATACCGCATAACAGTAGATATCGCATGATATGTGCTTGAAAGGTGCAATTGCATCACTACCAGATGGACCTGCGTTGTATTAGCTAGTTGGTGAGGTAACGGCTCACCAAGGCAACGATACATAGCCGACCTGAGAGGGTGATCGGCCACACTGGGACTGAGACACGGCCCAGACTCCTACGGGAGGCAGCAGTAGGGAATCTTCGGCAATGGACGGAAGTCTGACCGAGCAACGCCGCGTGAGTGAAGAAGGTTTTCGGATCGTAAAGCTCTGTTGTAAGAGAAGAACGAGTGTGAGAGTGGAAAGTTCACACTGTGACGGTATCTTACCAGAAAGGGACGGCTAACTACGTGCCAGCAGCCGCGGTAATACGTAGGTCCCGAGCGTTGTCCGGATTTATTGGGCGTAAAGCGAGCGCAGGCGGTTAGATAAGTCTGAAGTTAAAGGCTGTGGCTTAACCATAGTACGCTTTGGAAACTGTTTAACTTGAGTGCAAGAGGGGAGAGTGGAATTCCATGTGTAGCGGTGAAATGCGTAGATATATGGAGGAACACCGGTGGCGAAAGCGGCTCTCTGGCTTGTAACTGACGCTGAGGCTCGAAAGCGTGGGGAGCAAACAGGATTAGATACCCTGGTAGTCCACGCCGTAAACGATGAGTGCTAGGTGTTAGACCCTTTCCGGGGTTTAGTGCCGTAGCTAACGCATTAAGCACTCCGCCTGGGGAGTACGACCGCAAGGTTGAAACTCAAAGGAATTGACGGGGGCCCGCACAAGCGGTGGAGCATGTGGTTTAATTCGAAGCAACGCGAAGAACCTTACCAGGTCTTGACATCCCTCTGACCGCTCTAGAGATAGAGTTTTCCTTCGGGACAGAGGTGACAGGTGGTGCATGGTTGTCGTCAGCTCGTGTCGTGAGATGTTGGGTTAAGTCCCGCAACGAGCGCAACCCCTATTGTTAGTTGCCATCATTCAGTTGGGCACTCTAGCGAGACTGCCGGTAATAAACCGGAGGAAGGTGGGGATGACGTCAAATCATCATGCCCCTTATGACCTGGGCTACACACGTGCTACAATGGTTGGTACAACGAGTCGCAAGTCGGTGACGGCAAGCTAATCTCTTAAAGCCAATCTCAGTTCGGATTGTAGGCTGCAACTCGCCTACATGAAGTCGGAATCGCTAGTAATCGCGGATCAGCACGCCGCGGTGAATACGTTCCCGGGCCTTGTACACACCGCCCGTCACACCACGAGAGTTTGTAACACCCGAAGTCGGTGAGGTAACCTTTTAGGAGCCAGCCGCCTAAGGTGGGATAGATGATTGGGGTGAAGTCGTAACAAGGTAGCCGTATCGGAAGGTGCGGCTGGATCACCTCCTTTCTAAGGATAAGGAAAGCACATTGGTCTTGTTTAGTCTTGAGAGGTCTTGTGGGGCCTTAGCTCAGCTGGGAGAGCGCCTGCTTTGCACGCAGGAGGTCAGCGGTTCGATCCCGCTAGGCTCCATTGGTGAGAGATCACCAAGTCATGCACATTGAAAATTGAATATCTATATCAAATAGTAACAAGAAAATAAACCGAAAACGCTGTAGTATTAATAAGAGTTTATGACTGAAAGGTCAAAAAAGTAAGGTTAAGTTAATAAGGGCGCACGGTGGATGCCTTGGCACTAGGAGCCGAAGAAGGACGTGACAAACGACGATATGCCTTGGGTAGCTGTAAGTAAGCGATGATCCAGGGATTTCCGAATGGGGGAACCCAACAGGTACTACCTGTTACCCATATCTGTTAAGGATATGAGGAGGAAGACGCAGTGAACTGAAACATCTAAGTAGCTGCAGGAAGAGAAAGCAAAAGCGATTGCCTTAGTAGCGGCGAGCGAAACGGCAGGAGGGCAAACCGAAGAGTTTACTCTTCGGGGTTGTAGGACCTGTAATGTGGACTCAAAGACTATAGAAGAATGACATGGGAAGGTCAGCCAAAGAGAGTGAGAGCCTCGTATTTTAAATAGTCTTTGTACCTAGCAGTATCCTGAGTACGGCGGGACACGTGAAATCCCGTCGGAATCTGGGAGGACCATCTCCCAACCCTAAATACTCCCTAGTGACCGATAGTGAACCAGTACCGTGAGGGAAAGGTGAAAAGCACCCCGGGAGGGGAGTGAAATAGAACCTGAAACCGTGTGCCTACAACAAGTTCGAGCCCGTTAATGGGTGAGAGCGTGCCTTTTGTAGAATGAACCGGCGAGTTACGATATGATGCGAGGTTAAGTTGAAGAGACGGAGCCGTAGGGAAACCGAGTCTGAATAGGGCGTTTTAGTATTATGTCGTAGACCCGAAACCATGTGACCTACCCATGAGCAGGTTGAAGGTGCGGTAAGACGCACTGGAGGACCGAACCAGGGCACGTTGAAAAGTGCTTGGATGACTTGTGGGTAGCGGAGAAATTCCAAACGAACTTGGAGATAGCTGGTTCTCTCCGAAATAGCTTTAGGGCTAGCGTCGACATCAAGATTCTTGGAGGTAGAGCACTGTTTGGGTGAGGGGTCCATCCCGGATTACCAATCTCAGATAAACTCCGAATGCCAATGAATTATGGTCGGCAGTCAGACTGCGAGTGCTAAGATCCGTAGTCGAAAGGGAAACAGCCCAGACCACCAGCTAAGGTCCCAAAATAATTGTTAAGTGGAAAAGGATGTGGGGTTGCACAGACAACTAGGATGTTAGCTTAGAAGCAGCTATTCATTCAAAGAGTGCGTAATAGCTCACTAGTCGAGTGACCCTGCGCCGAAAATGTACCGGGGCTAAAACAATTTACCGAAGCTGTGGATACCTTTATAGGTATGGTAGGAGAGCGTTCTATGTGTGGCGAAGGTGTACCGTGAGGAGCGCTGGAACGCATAGAAGTGAGAATGCCGGTATGAGTAGCGAAAGACAGGTGAGAATCCTGTCCACCGTAAGACTAAGGTTTCCAGGGGAAGGCTCGTCCGCCCTGGGTTAGTCGGGACCTAAGGAGAGACCGAAAGGTGTATCCGATGGACAACAGGTTGATATTCCTGTACTAGAGTATGTAGTGATGGAGGGACGCAGTAGGCTAACTAAAGCAGACGATTGGAAGAGTCTGTCTAAGCAGTGAGGTGTGAATTGAGTTAAATGCTTAGTTCTATAACATTGAGCTGTG
>AFUT01000006.1 GCA_000223255.2 Streptococcus infantis SK970
GCCATGGGCAAGTTTTTTATTGCTAAATATTAGTCTTTCCAAAGATCCATGGCATTTTTAAAATCAGATGAAACTTGAACATTTTGAAGGTTTGTCGCCTCTCTCTCTTGACGTTTCGCTTCTACCTGGGCTACACTCCTAATCCCTTCATGACGCCAGTTTCGTAGGATAGCTTGGATATATTTCCAATTTGGTTTACCATTCAAAACAGCTTCTCGTAAGGCTTCTTTTATCAAATCTGCACTAGTTCCGTCTTCTTTCAAACTCTTTTCCAAGTCTTCAATTTCAAATGGGCTCAATAGACGACCTAGCTCCTGTTGGAAAGTATCTACCAAGCTCTTTAAATTATTTGGAGCAGATTGCACCTGGTTTGGAACTTGTTTTTCAGAAAGTTGGTCTAGGCGCTCCAAGGCAAGAGTTGCATCGAAGATTACTTCTATTTCGCCATTAAGTTCAATGGTTCGGTATTGAAGCAACCCTTTCTCAGTCAAGCGTGAAATAGCCTGATTGACTTCAGTGACATTTTTGCCGATTTTTTCAGCAATCTGACTTGGAGACAATTCACCTAAAGCCGTTGTATTCTGCAGGTAAAAGAATTGCCAAACCAAGAAATCATCGCTTGACGAGAACAGCTGATTGTAATGTAAAAGTAAGTCACTCGGTAACACTAAGTTTCCTGATTTGAAAGCATCTAAATATGTCATAATTCCTCTTATAAATATCCAAAATGAGACACATCTTCCTCCGTACTCTTCCACTCAAACGGCGTTTCTTGGTAAACTGCATAATTTACCCAGTTACTAAAGAAGAGAGCTGCAGATGAACTCCAACGCATACAAGGAAGTTCATGAATGTCATCATTTTTGAAATAATTTTCTGGTATATGGGGATCTAAACCAGCATCTAGATCTCTAAAATATTCTTTCGCGAGCGTATCACGATCATACTCTAAATGCCCAAAGCTATAGACTTCTCTCAAATCTCGACTAGCAAGGATAGAGATTCCTACCTCTTTTCCTGATGCTAAAATCTCTAGATTTGTTTTATTCAGAATGTCTTCTTTGTGGACTTCTGTATGCCGAGAATGAGGGGATACATACAAATCATCAAAACCTCTTAAAAGAAGGTGACCTTCTTTTAAAACATCCTGAGGATAAATCCCCGAAAGCTTCTGCTCCATCTGGTATTTATCTACGCCATAGCGATAGTATAGACCCGCCTGTGCCCCCCAACAAATATGCAGGGTTGAAAAGACATGAGTCTTAGACCAATCGATAACTTGGGTAAACTCTTGCCAATAGTCAACCTCCTCAAATGGAAGGTGCTCAACTGGAGCCCCTGTGATAATCAAGCCATCGAAATAATCATCTTTGACTTCCGAGAAGGTCTTATAAAAGGTCTCCATATGCTCGGAGAGAGTCGTTTTAGACTGGTGACTTTCCATATACAAAAAGTCAATATCCAACTGGAGTGGAGTATTTGCCAAATGCCGTAAAAGTTGTGTCTCTGTCACAATTTTTTGCGGCATTAGATTTAAAATAAGAATTTTCAAGGGTCGGATATCCTGATGAGCCGCCCTTTGGTCATCCATGACGAAAATATTTTCTGTTTGTAAAATCTCGACTGCTGGTAATTTTTTATCAATTCGAATCGGCATGGAAATCTCCTAACTGTATCATACTGGACTCAAGTAACCTGACTGTCATCAAATGGAATAATCCAGCTGACGACACTTCTTCCCTTTATTATACTGTAAGAAGATATAGTTTTCAATTATAGTTTTTCTCTAACTAGATATAGCCTACTTTTATATCCGATGAAGAGAAAACAGCCCTAGGGACTGTTTTTCATTAATAATGCATCAAAACTTTATAGTCGTAATCTCCGATTGCTTCACGACCTTTTAGCTCATCAAGCTCAATCAAGAAGGCACAACCTGCTACGACACCACCTAATTTTTCAATCATTTCGATTGTAGCTTTAACAGTACCACCTGTTGCCAAGAGGTCATCTACAATAAGAACACGTTGACCTGGTTTGATAGCATCTGCGTGCATGGTCAAAGTATCAACACCATATTCTTTTTCGTAGTCAGCTGAAATCACTTCACGTGGCAATTTCCCTGGTTTACGAACAGGTGCAAAACCAATTCCCAACTCAAAAGCAACTGGACATCCAACGATAAATCCACGTGCTTCTGGCCCTACGATCATATCGATCTTTTTGTCAGTAGCATATTGAACAATTTCACGAACAGCATAACTGTAGGCATTTCCATCTGCCATCAATGGGCTGATATCACGGAAAGTAATTCCTTCTTGTGGGTAATTTTCAATACTTGCAATGTAATCTTTTAAGTTCATAGCGTTTCTTTCTTTTAAAGTTTTTACTCCCTATTATACCATAATTCCTAGAAAAGCAAAATAGAAAGAAGCCTTGATACTTGGTACAAGACTTCTCATTTTTTCTTCAATTGTTGCTAGCATTCGCTGAATGAAGTACTTACTTCTTTTTGGTTGTAGAGCTTTGATTTCCCATGCGATTCTGTTGGATGCGCCACTCTCGCTCAAAGTAGGACATGGTTTCAAAGACTCTTCTAGGAAAGTCAACATCCAGTAATTGAATCGGAATTATCAAGTAGACAGCAGGTTTAGCACTTGAAAATTTACTTCGCAGTCGATTCCATAGAGATTTCGTTTTTACAAGGTCTTTGTCAAAAAAACAAACTTCAATCTGGTAAAAATCCCTCGAACTGCTACCACCCTTGATTCTCATAAGAGAAAATGTTTCTACTTGCCTCCAGGAATAAAACTTCCAGTCTTTTTTAGGATGTGGCTTATAGGAAAAACCTTGAGCTGTACATTTTAAATACTCTTTATCTGATAGAAGAATCTGTATTCGTTCTTATAAGAGCCATCCAACAATGATGATTAAGAATAAGACAAAGAGTCTTAGTGCTACTAATCCAATAGCTGCTTCTTTGGGATAGGTCATCATAAAAAAGAGGATCCAAAGCAAAAAAGCTAAGTCCACAAAGCAGAGTACAATAGTCCAAATGATTTTCTTACTGCTCCATTTGATGATTTTTTCTTCCATTAAACCAACTCACTTAAATATTCATAGCGTTCATATTTTTCCAGCAAGGCTTCATTCTTCTCGTCTAACTCTTTTTGAAGAGTAGCTAGCTTCCCAAAGTCCGAGCCATTGGCCTGCATTTCCTCTTCAATGACAGAGATACGGTTTTCCAAGGCCTCAATGTCACCTTCAATACTTGCCCACTCCTGCTTTTCTTGGTAGGTCATCCGTTTTTTTCTTCACGAACTTTAACGACTTTCTCCTTTTCAGCCTTTTGACTTTGTGTTACTGCTTCTGCTTCAAAGACCTTTTCATCCAGATAGTCTGTGTAATGTCCAAAGAAAGGACGGATGGTCCCATCTTCAAAAGCAAGAATCTTATTTGCTACCTTATCAAGGAAATAGCGGTCGTGACTAACTGTCAAGACTGGTCCTGCAAAACCTTGTAAGAAATTTTCTAGAACCGTTAAGGTCGCAATATCTAGGTCATTTGTCGGTTCATCCAAGAGAAGCACATTTGGTTTTTCAAGGAGTAATTTGAGAAGGTACAGACGCTTCTTCTCTCCACCTGACAGCTTCTCAATCAAGGTACCGTGCGTTGAACGAGGGAAAAGAAATTGTTCTAGTAACTCTGCAATGGATGTCGTAGTACCACCGCTAGTCTTAACCTCTTCTGCCACTTCCTGCAGGTAGTTAATAACCCGCTTGCTTTCATCCAAACCTTCGATTTGTTGAGAAAAATAAGCAATGCGAACCGTTTCACCGATGATAACTTGTCCTTCAGTAGGTTCAAGACTTCCTGCAATGAGGTTGAGTAGCGTTGACTTCCCAACACCATTGTCCCCGACGATTCCGATACGGTCTTTGGCTTGTACCAAAAGATTAAAATGTTTCAGAATCAGTTTATCGTCATAGGCAAAGGAAACATCCTTAAATTCGATAACCTTTTTACCGATACGGCTGGTTTCAAAATTCATGGTCAAGTCTGTCTCAACGCTAGTATCTGAAACTTCCTTCTTCAAGTCATGGAATCGATTGATACGAGCTTGTTGCTTGGTTGCACGAGCTTGAGGTTGCCGTCTCATCCAGGCTAATTCTTGTTTGTAAAGTTGTTCCTTTTTGTGAAGAAGAGCTGCGTCACGCTCATCCTGTTCAGCCTTGAGACGGACATACTCTCGGTAATTCCCCTGATACTCTTTCAATCCTGCTCGGTCCAACTCGAAAATACGTGTTGACAGCGCATCTAGAAAATAGCGATCGTGGGTGATGAAGAGGACGGTCTTCTTGGAATTCTTCAAGAAAAGTGTCAGCCACTCGATGGTAGCAATGTCCAGATGATTGGTAGGCTCATCAAGAAGCAAGAGATCATGATTTCCTAAAAGCACTTGCGCCAATTGAACCCGTCTACGAAGACCACCCGACAAAGATCCAACAGGAGTTGATAATTCTTGAATGCCTAGTTTACTGAGAACAGTCTTGACCTGACTTTCGATTTCCCATGCTTGGAGAGAATCCATCTCCACCATGACCCGTTCTAGACGCTCCTGCTTGTCCTCACTGTAGTTGAGCATAAGCAGTTCATACTCACGAATTAGCTGGATTTCTTTCAAATCACTTGATAGGACAGTATCCAAGACAGTCTTGCTGTCATCAAAATTCGGATTCTGGGTCAGGTAGCCTATCTTGTAATCATTCTTTACTGAAAATGGGCTAACATCACCATCAAAACCTGAAACTCCAGAAAGCACATCTAAAAGGGTTGTTTTACCGGTTCCGTTGACACCGATAAGACCAATTCTGTCCAAGTCATGGATGATAAAGGAAATATCCTTAAAAACGGTCTTGTCACCAACTGATTTACTTAGTTTTTCAACGATAAAATCACTCATTTTCTCTCCCTTAAGTATGCATGAATGGCTTCCACTTCATTATCTAGATTACCATCCACAATAGCATACTCAATTTCTTCTAAAACATCTCCTAATTCTGGACCTGGTTGGTAGCCGTATTCTTTGATGAGAACACCACCATTGATTTGCATCTCTTTCTTATCATGAATGGTCAAGCTCTCATAGGTTTCTGTGATTGCTTGCGGATTGACTTCCTTCCCTTGAGCTTTGCGAAGATTTTCAGCCTGTAAAAGTAAGTCCAAATCAAAGCGGTAGCAATCACGTTTACTTAATTCGCCCTCTTCACGCAATTCCAAAATGGTTAGCAAATCCTGTACTTTCTTAGCAAACTGACGCGAAGTTTTCCAATGTTTTAAAAACTTTTGCGCATCTTCCACTTTTAAAGCCCATAAAAGTGCAGCCCAGGCTTGTTCAGAAGATTCAAAAGTGAAATCATCCTCTAAATCAAACAAAGACTGGAGTTTATCCTGACTAGCAGCCATATCTGGAAGAAAATCATAAGCTTTGCTTGCAATCATAGAAGATAAACCTACTCGCCAATAGGGAGCCAGTAAAAGCTTATCAAACTCGACAAAGGTGCGCTCCACAGAGATTTTATCTAAGAGTGGCGTTAAGGTCTTCATCGCTTCAAACGTTTCTTGCTCAAGTTCAAAACCAAGACTAGCTTGGAAACGAAAGCCACGCATGATGCGTAGCGCATCTTCGTTGAAACGCTCACTAGCAACACCCACTGCTCGCAGGACTTGATTTTCTAAATCTTTGAGACCATCAAATAAATCGACGATTTCCCCTGTCTCGTCCAAGGCAAAGGCATTGACTGTGAAATCTCGGCGCTTGAGATCTTCTTCGAGTGAACGAACAAAAGAAACAGAACTTGGTCTCCGATAGTCTACATAGACATCTTCTGTTCGAAAAGTGGTTACTTCGTACTCTTCATCTCCATCTAAAACCAAAACAGTCCCATGCTCAATCCCGATATCAGCTGTGCGAGGAAAAATCTGCTTGGTCTCTTCAGGATAAGATGAAGTCGCGATATCCACATCATGGATGGGACGATTGAGTAGGGCATCCCTAACAGAGCCACCAACAAAATAAGCCTCAAATCCTGCTTCTTTAATTTTTTCTAATACTGGTAAAGCCTTCTGAAATTCAGAAGGCATTTTTGTTAATTTCATAGTAAGTGTTCTAATCCATAGACAAGCTCATGACGCTTGACAACTTCTTTGATTCCCAAATTCACCCCTGTCATGAAGGAGCTACGATCATAGGAGTCATGACGCAGAGTCAATCCCTCTCCTTGATTGCCAAAAATGACCTCTTGATGAGCTACCAAACCTGGTAAACGAACCGAATGGATTCGCATGCCATCAAAATTAGCTCCACGTGCGCCTGAAATGAGTTCTTCCTCATCGCTAGCACCTTGTTGAATAGGCTCACGAACTTGAGCCATCAACTCAGCTGTTTTGATAGCTGTCCCGCTCGGAGCATCTTTTTCTTATCATGATGAAGTTCAATAATTTCCACATTGGGGAAGTATTTAGCTGCCTGTGCTGCAAATTGCATCAGTAAGACAGCACCCAAGGCAAAGTTAGGAGCAATCAAGCCACCCAAGCCTTTGGAACGAGACAATTCTTTTAATTCTTCGATTTCTTGACTGGTGAAACCTGTCGTTCCTACTACTGGAGCAAAGCCATTTTCAAGAGCAAAGCGTGTATTCTCATAGGCGACAGCTGGTGTAGTAAAGTCTACCCAAACATCTGCCTCAAAACCTGCCAAGTCATTCTTATCATTGAAAACTGGAATTCCTTGCCATTCAGATTCAGATTCAAAAGGATCCAAAACAGCTACTAGTTCCAGTTCAGGATCAGACAAAACCATCTGACAAGCAGCTTGGCCCATTCTTCCCTTAAAACCTGCGATAATTACTCGAATACTCATCTCTATCTCTACTCCTATCTAAGATACGAAGGACGCTATCTACCCATGTTATGAGACTATACTATGGGAATATAGCTCAAAGCAATACTTCCTTCTCCCAGGTGAGTCCCAATAACACTACCGAAGGTTGCAATTGAAATGTCTGTAGCCACTCCGCCGTCTAACAAAAGCTGACGCAAGTCTGCTGCTTTTTGAGGAGCATTCCCATGAATTACAGTAATCTGATAATTTCCATTACTTGTTACTTCTTTGACAATTTCAACCAAACGTTTTGTTGCTTTCTTCTCTGTACGAACCTTCTCATAAACTTCGATAACACCTTGGTCATTGAAATAGAGAATTGGTTTAATGCTAAGAAGGTTTCCTAAAATGGCTGCGCCGTTTGATAAACGACCACCTTTAACCAAATGATCAAGATCATCTACCATGATAAAGGCAGAAGTATTTTCGATCTGTTCAGTTACTTTATCTAAAATAGACTGGAAATCATCTCCCTGCTCAGACCACTGAAACACACTTTCCACCATGAAACCTAGTGGTGCACTTGTAATTCGAGTATCAGGAAAAGCAATGGCTAGACCTTCGAACTCATCCGTCATATACTGGATATTCTGGTGAAATCCTGAGATTCCAGAAGAAAGGAAGAGACCCAAAACATGAGTATAGCCTTTTTCTTTTAATGATGATAAAATTTCATCCAACTTTGCAATACTTGGTTGACTTGTTTTAGGTAGTTCAGATGAATGAGCCATTTTTTCATAAAATTCTTGAGCGGTTAGATTTACACCTTCAACATACTCCTGTCCGTCGATATTCACAGGAATGTCAAGCACAAATAAATCTTCTTTCCGCAAGGTTTCCGCTTGTAGAAAAGCAGATGAGTCTGTTATGACCGCTAATTTCATTTTTTTAAAACTCCAAATTAATTCCTGGTAAATCTAGTGCAATTTCCGTTACTTCATAAGTCAAACGGTTTAGCATATCCAAACAAGGACGAGCAAGTGTCTCAACTTCTTCTTGACTAAAGTCACTTGGTTGGTCTACGATGCGACCTTCTACGTGGTTTACTTGAGAAATAGTGCCACTAACTACAAATTTATCAAAGACAATCATAAAGCTCAAAACAACTACGAGAGAAGTCACCTGATTTTCTTGGTCATGTTGTAGTAGTTGGAAGTTCACATCAACCTTTGTTTCAGGAGTTCCGTTTTCATTTTCCCATTCAAAATTACGTGCATCAAAATGATACTGACTTACAAATTCCTGTTCACGTTTTAAATTCATCATATTCTCCATGGTTACAATTTACTTTGACATTGTAACATATTTTCTTATTTTCTGCTAATTTTCCTAAATACCAATCTCTGCTTTCACAACTTCAGCAATAGTATCAACATAATAGTTTACTTCTTCAGTTGTTGGTGCTTCAGCCATGACACGCAAGAGTGGTTCAGTTCCACTTGGACGAACGAGAATACGACCGTTACCAGCCATCTCTTCTTCCATCTTATCGATAATAACCTTGATAGCTGGTACTTCCATGGCTTTTTCTTTCATGGCATTTTCCACACGGATATTAACCAGTTTTTGTGGGTAGATAGTTACCTCTGAAGCCAACTGAGACAAGCTCTTACCTGATTCTTGCATAATCTTAGTCAATTGAACTGCTGACAACTGACCATCACCAGTTGTATTATAGTCCATCAAAATAACATGACCTGATTGTTCGCCACCTAGATTGTATCCAGATTTTCTCATTTCTTCAACTACATAGCGGTCTCCAACAGCAGTGACTGCTTTATTGATTCCTTCACGGTCCAAGGCTTTATGGAAACCAAGGTTGGACATGACTGTTGTCACAATCGTATTTTGAGCCAATTGACCTTTCTCAGAAAGGTATTTCCCGATGATATACATAATCTTGTCACCATCGACAATTTCACCATTTTCATCAACAGCAATCAAACGGTCACTATCACCATCAAAAGCCAAACCAATAGCTGACCCGCTTTCTTTTACAAGTTCTTGCAAGGCCTCTGGATGAGTTGAACCAACGTTCAAGTTGATGTTAAGTCCATCTGGAGTTTCTCCGATAACAGTTAATTGTGCCCCCAGGTCTGCAAAAATTTGTCGAGCACTTGTTGAAGCAGCGCCATTTGCAGTATCCAAGGCTACCTTCATCCCTTCAAGAGCTGTTCCAGTTGAAACAAGATAAGATTCATACTTGCGCAAACCTTCTGGATAATCAACTACAGTACCTAGACCTTCAGCACTTGGACGTGGAAGTGTATCTTCACTCGCATCAAGCAAGGCTTCGATTTCTGCTTCTTTGTCATCGTCCAATTTAAATCCATCTCCACCAAAGAATTTAATCCCGTTATCAAGGGCTGGATTGTGACTAGCTGAAATCATAACACCTGCACTTGCTCCCTCAGTTTTCACCAAGTATGCTACTGCTGGTGTTGCAAGAACGCCAAGCTTATAAACGTGAATTCCAACTGAAAGAAGACCTGCAATAAGAGCTGATTCTAACATTTCCCCTGAAATACGTGTATCGCGTCCAACAAAAACCTTAGGGGCTTCTGTCGCATGTTGACTGAGGACATATCCTCCAAAGCGACCCAATTTAAAGGCCAATTCTGGCGTTAGTTCTACGTTTGCTTCTCCACGGACTCCGTCCGTTCCAAAATATTTACCCATTTTAAGATTCCTTTTCTAGTTTAATGTTTATTTTAAGATTCTGACTTCGTTTCTGCTGCTGTCGTTGAAGAGTTCTCAGTAGATGAAGTATTACTTGTTGTGGTTGTGCTACTTGTTGTTCTTACAGCTTTGGTCGTTACTTTCATAGTAGTTTCAAAAGGTGTAATCACTGTTGGTAAGACAGCCCCATTTTTATCAACAGCTTGCAAAGGAACTGATCCAGAATAGTTCCCTGTAATCTGTTCACTCGTTGGTAAAACCGCAACAATCCGATCAATCTTAGATAGTGTATCCGCATCACTAGTTACTGAAACTTTTTCATCTGAGACAGTAACTCGCTCTATTATAATCCGCTCATCAATTTGACTAGAATCAATTTGAGGTACAACAGGTACATTATCTCGAGTAACTTTCTTACCAATCTTGACTGTGATTTTTTGTGGTGTTGCTACAGCTGTCAAACCACTTGGAAGATTTTCAATGGTTAAGGGAACTTCAATCGTTCCTTCTGTAGCCTGGGTCAAATCAGCAGTCACTTTAAATTTACGAGTGCTCTCCTGCATTTCACTGGCCAAGGATACACGATTTGAACCCGTTAGAAATACCGTTACTTCTGAGCTAAATCCACTAATGAAATACTGCTCACTATCATACTGAATATCAATCGGTACATTGACTACTGTATTGGTATAGGTTTCAGTTTTAGTTTGTCTCGCATTCGTATTGTTTTGATAATTGATTGATGTTGCATAGATAAATAGGACACATGCAAAGAGGAGTGAGGTGATGATATAAAGACTATTTCTTTTCATTATTCCACCCTCCTAATAAACGTTCTTTTAAGCTTGGTTCTTGTGAATCCTTAGGGATCAGAATACGACGTAGTTCTTCCTCGAATTCTTCCAAACTTAGATCATGTTTGAAGACACCATTGTAGGTGATGGATATACCCCCAGTTTCTTCTGATACAACAAAAGTAAGGGCATCTGAAACTTCTGATAAACCAATGGCTGCACGGTGACGAGTTCCGAACTCTTTGGAAATACCTGTGTTTTCTGTCAAAGGTAAATAGGCAGAAGTTACTGCAATCCGATCTCCACTGATAATGACTGCACCGTCATGGAGAGGAGTATTAGGGATAAAGATGTTAATCAATAACTCAGCAGAAATCTTAGCATCCAAAGGAATTCCTGTAACGATATACTCCTGCAAGGTTCTCACACGTTGAATAGCTACCAAAGCTCCAATCTTCCGTGGGCTCATGTACTCAACCGATTTTACAAAAGCCTGGACCATCTGCTCTTCTGAACTCATAGGAGTATTTGAAAAGAAGTCCGTAGCTCGACCTAATCGTTCCAAACCTGTCCGAATTTCTGGAGAAAAGATAACAACCGCTGCGATAACTCCATAGGTAATCAATTGATTAATCAACCAGGAAATAGTTGTCAGGCCTAAAAAGTTAGCTGCTATCTGAGCTAAGATAAAAACTAAAACGCCTCGAACCAGAATCATAATCTTGGTTCCTGCAATTGATTTTGTAAATTGATATAAGATATAAGCAACGATTAGAATATCAATCAAATTTATCACAATACTCCAAGGACTGGAAAATAAACTAGACCAGTATTGGAGATTAGATAATTGCTGAAAATTCATCCTGGGACTCCTCTCCATAAAAAAAGCTTCTCTTCATTATACCATTTTCTATGAAAATTTTCTCCCACTACTTGATTTTAAATTGGTAGAAAATATGATAGAATAAAAAGATAGAAATGAATTAAGGAGAAGCCATGTCTGAACTATATGATATCACCATTGTAGGTGGTGGACCTGTTGGTCTTTTCGCAGCCTTTTACGCTCATCTTCGTCAAGCCAAAGTACAAATCATTGATTCTCTCCCACAACTAGGTGGTCAACCTGCTATCCTTTATCCTGAAAAACAAATTCTCGATGTGCCAGGTTTCCCAAACCTTACAGGGGAAGAATTGACTAACCGTCTCTTGGAACAACTCGAAGGATTCGAGACACCTTTTCACCTCAACGAAACCGTTCTCGAGATTGAAAAAGAAGATGGTGTTTTTAAGATTACAACTACTAAAGGCACTCATACTTCCAAAGCTGTCATTATAGCTATGGGTGGTGGCGCCTTTAAACCTCGTCCACTTGAATTAGAAGGCGTTGAAGGTTATGAAAATATCCACTATCACGTTTCTAACATTCAACAATATGCTGGTCAGAAAGTAACTATTCTGGGTGGTGGAGATTCTGCTGTGGACTGGGCCTTAGCTTTTGAAAAGATTGCCCCTACTACACTTGTTCACCGTAGAGATAACTTCCGTGCCCTTGAACATAGTGTACAAGCCCTAAAAGAATCATCTGTAAGTATCAAAACACCATTTGTGCCAAGTCAACTCCTTGGAGATGGAAAAACTTTAGATAAGCTTGAAATTACAAAAGTCAAATCCGATGAGACTGAAACCATTGAACTCGACCACCTCTTCGTCAACTATGGCTTCAAATCATCAGTTGGTAATCTTAAAAATTGGGGATTAGAACTCAATCGCCACAAGATTATCGTCAATAGCAAGCAAGAATCAAGTCAAGAAGGAATTTACGCCATCGGTGACTGTTGCTACTACGAAGGTAAGATTGACTTGATTGCGACAGGTCTTGGTGAAGCACCAACTGCTGTCAATAATGCCATTAACTACATTGACCCAGAGCAAAAAGTACAACCAAAACACTCTACTAGTCTATAAGAAAAACCACGAATCAAAGGATTCGTGGTTTTAAAGTTCATCTGCAATTTTATTTATCTTTCGCAATCTATGATTGACACCGCTTTTGGTAAGTGGATTTGTCAAACTGTCAGCCAATTGTTGAATAGAATAGTCTGGATGCTGGATACGCAGATGCGCTACTTCCTGCAAATCGACTGGTAGACTATCTAGACCAACGGTATCCATGATTTTACTGATATTGTTAATGGTTTTCATGCTTGCAGAAACCGTACGTGCAATATTTGCTGTCTCCGCATTATTGGCACGATTGAGATCATTCCGAGTTTCTCGGAGAATCTTGACGCCTTCAAAAGTATCTCTCGCCTCCATGGCTCCCACTAAAATCAGGAAATCCATAATATCTTCCGCTCGCTGAAGATAGGTCACCGCGCCTTTTTTCGTTCGATAACTTTAGCATCTAGCAAGAACTGCTGCAAGAGCGAAGCAATCCCTTGGGCATGGTCTAGATAAACAGAACTTATTTCTAACTGATACTTGCCTGACTCAGGATCCCGAATACTCCCATTTGCTAAAAATGCACCACAGAGATAGGCACGACCTGCTTCCTCATCTCCTAAAATATCTGGATCAATCCCAGTCTCCAAACCAAAAAAGAGTCCGCCAAACGCAAATCTGCCAGTAATTCCTGGACTCGCTCATCTGTAAAAACAGTATAGACACGATTTTTCCGTAGATTACTTCTCTGGTGGTGACGAATCTCAGACTTGATGCCGTAAAAGTACAAGAATGATTCATAGAGATGACGAGCCAACTTAGCATTTTCTGTAATGACGGACAAGGTCAAACCAGAGCTAGATAAGCCAATACTACCAGACATCTTGATAATAGCTGATAATTCATGACGACTCAAGTGATGCTGACTTAGAATTTCTTCTTTTACTGCTACTGTGAAACTCATTTTCTCACCTGTATAATTCGCATGAGCTCATCTACGATTAAATCACCATCATGGAAGGCTCCTCCATTTTCCAAACGAAGGAAGTTAGATGAAATGACACGAGGTACTTGCTTACGCAAACCTTCAAAATCATGTTCAACCTGCACCAAATATTCATCAAAACGGTTGGTATCCATATAGTCCCTTGGAACCTTTTCGATATTAACAAGTACGGTGTCGATAAATGGACGGCCCAAATGACGGTGCAAGACTTCTACGTGGTCACTATCTGTAAAACGTTCTGTTTCTCCACGCTGAGTCATGATATTGCAGACATAGGCAATTTCAGCCTTGGTCTCCAGAAGTGCATGACCGATTTCTTCAATGACAATATTAGGCAAAATCGATGTAAAGAGGGAACCTGGTCCCAAAACAATCATATCACTCTCAAGAATGGTATTGACAACCCGACGGCTAGCCTGTGGTTTTTCATCATCTAGAGTGTTGGTCACATAGACATGGTCAATCATGCCTGGATGGTCTGCAATGTGACTTTCCCCAGCAACTTCTGATCCATCTTTAAAGACAGCATGGAGTGTCAAAGGATGGTCACTTGATGGGAAAATCTTCCCTGTAGTATGGAAGAATTTACTCAGCAATTGCATGGCATTATAGGTCGAACCCTGCATTTCAGATAATCCAGCTATGATAATGTTCCCTAATGGATGACCAGCAAAAGCACCTGCATCCTCAGAAAAACGGTATTGAAAGACCTTTTCATAGAATTTTGGCATATCTGACATGGCCACAAGGACATTACGCAAATCCCCTGGGGGTGTCAACTGTTGAATATTTTTACGCAATTCACCTGAAGAACCACCATCATCAGCAACTGTTACAATTGCTGCAATTTCCACATCCTTTTCCCTTAAACTCTTTAAAATAACTGGGATCCCGGTTCCACCACCAATTACCGTAATTTTGGGTTTTCTCATGAACGGTTTACCGTTTCCTTTCTTCGGTCTTTATCACGATGACTTTCATTTACAGGCCAGTTCTTAGATAAATCATTTGCTAAACGCTTTGCAAAGGCAACGCTTCGGTGTTGCCCACCTGTACAACCCACTGCAATGGTTAAAACAGATTTTCCTTCTTTTTATAACCTGGTAGAATTGGTTCAATTAAGGCTAACAAATGACGGTAGAAATCTTCAGATTCTTCATGATTCATGACATAGTCATAAACCGCCTGATCTTCACCTGTCTGATTACGGAGTTCTGGAAGGTAGTAAGGGTTTGGCAAGAAGCGAACATCAAATACCAAATCAGCATCAATTGGAATTCCGTATTTAAACCCAAAAGACATCACCTCGATACGGAAAGACTGCGTTTGTTCTTGGCCTGAAAACTGTTCTGCAATGGTCTTGCGGAGTTCACGAGGAGTTAACTCTGTCGTGTCTACCACGTTTTGACTCATATTTTTCAAAGGCGCCAAGAGTTCGCGTTCCAGCTTGATTCCGTCCAAGATACGACCATCTGCTGCGAGTGGGTGACTTCTTCTTGTTTCCTTATAACGTGCCACTAATTCCTTATCAGCCGCATCCAAAAAAGAATCTTGAAGTCCAAATCATCTTGATTTTCCAATTCATCCAAGACAGCCTGAATCTCTGAGAAGAAAGAGCGGCTTCGCATATCCACCACTAGGGCTAACTTGTGGTCATCATCCTTGGTCTCAACCAACTGCAAAAACTTTGGCAAGAGAGCTGGTGGCATATTATCAATGGTAAAATATCCTAAATCTTCAAAGGACTGAATGGCTACAGTTTTTCCTGCACCACTCATCCCTGTCACAATCACCAGGTGAAGTTGTTTCATTGTCATCATAGTCTCCTTATATCAAAAGAAGTTTGGAAGAACCAAACTTCTACTAGCTTATCCAATCTCTGCGATAACTTCAATTTCGACTTGTACATCGCGAGGAAGACGAGCTACTTCCACAGCTGAACGAGCTGGAAATTCCTTGTTAAAGGCTGTTTGGTATACCTCATTAAAAGGTACAAAGTCATTCATATCACTCAAGAAACAAGTTGTTTTAACAACATGGTCAAAATCTGTTCCTGCCTCTGCTAAAATAGCTCCAATATTTTTCAAGACTTGTTCAGTCTGTTCTTGAATCGTTTCTCCTACGATTTCTCCAGTTTCAGGAGATAAAGGAACTTGACCGCTAGCGAACAAAAGGTTGCCAACGATTTTTCCTTGAACGTAAGGTCCGATTGCTTTTGGAGCTTTATCTGTATGAATTGTTTTTGCCATATGTATTCCTCATAATTTTTCTAAAATAGCATCCCAAGCTTGGTCCATTCCTGCTTTTGTCACAGATGAAAAGAGGATAAAATCATCACTTGGATCAAAGTTTAATTTCTTTTTAATAGCTGATTCGTGCTTGTTCCATTTCCCACGCGGAATCTTGTCTGCCTTGGTCGCCACAATGATGACAGGAATCTTATAATATTTAAGAAATTCGTACATCTGCACATCATCAGCTGTCGGGTCATGACGAAGGTCAACGAGACTAACAACCGCTCGAAGATTTTCTCGAGTAGTCAAGTACTCCTCAATCATACGACCCCATTTTTCGCGTTCCTTTTTGGAAACACGGGCATAACCGTAACCAGGTACATCCACAAAACGCATCTTATCATCAATATTAAAGAAATTGAGTAGTTGTGTTTTTCCTGGTTTTCCAGAAGTACGAGCTAGATTCTTACGATTAAGCATGGTGTTGATAAAGCTTGACTTTCCCACATTTGAACGACCTGCAAGAGCAATCTCAGGAAGTTCATCCTCTGGATAGTGGGACTTATTGGCAGCACTCAGCAAAATCTCAGCATTGTGTGTATTGATTTCCATAGTCACCTCTAGGCTGTCTCTAGGATTGGCTTAGCTGTTCCATCAACTGCTTCTTTTGTGATACGAACTGTTTTCACATTCTCTTGACTTGGAACTTCAAACATAACGTCTAGCATGGTTTCTTCGATAATTGAGCGAAGACCACGGGCACCAGTTTTGCGTTCAATAGCTTTGTTAGCAATTTCCTGAAGAGCCTCATCGTCAAATTCCAACTCAACGTCATCATAAGAAAGCAAGGTTTGGTATTGTTTGACCAAGGCATTTCTTGGTTCCTTCAAGATGCGAACCAAATCATCTACGGTCAACTGCTCCAAGGCTGCAAAGACAGGCAAGCGTCCAATTAATTCAGGAATAATACCGAATTTTTGAATATCCTCTGCGATGATTTCTTGCATGTATGAGCTGTTTTCGTCAATGGCCTTGTTGTTTTGTCCGAAGCCGATAACTTTTTCACCCAGACGCTGTTTGACAATCTCTTCTATTCCATCAAAGGCACCACCCACGATGAAGAGGATATTTTTGGTATCCACTTGAATCATTTCTTGTTGAGGATGTTTGCGTCCGCCTTGAGGTGGGACGCTAGCTACAGTTCCCTCGATAATCTTGAGGAGGGCTTGTTGCACACCTTCACCAGAAACATCACGTGTGATAGACACGTTCTCGCTCTTCTTAGCAATCTTGTCAATCTCATCGACGTAGATAATCCCACGTTCTGCACGTTCGATGTTAAAGTCAGCAGCTTGCAAGAGTTTGAGGAGGATATTTTCAACGTCCTCACCTACATAACCAGCCTCAGTAAGAGCTGTTGCGTCAGCAATGGCAAAAGGTACATTCAAACTTCTAGCAAGTGTTTGAGCAAGAAATGTCTTCCCTGAACCTGTTGGGCCAATCATCAGAATGTTTGACTTTTGCAAATCCACATCTTCACTATCTTCACGAGTGTCATGGAAATTAATGCGTTTGTAGTGGTTATATACAGCCACCGCCAAAGCACGTTTAGCACGATCTTGACCGATCACATAGTGGTTCAAGATGTTTAGGAGTTCGATTGGTTTTGGCACCTCAGACAAGTCTGCCAAGACTTCCTCAGCTAACTCCTCACGAATGATTTCCTGGGCTAACTCCACACACTCATTACAGATAAAGGCGTTGTTTCCAGCGATTATTTTTTAACTTCTTCTTGGCTTTTGCCACAAAATGAGCAATAAACCATCATATCATTTTTCCTATTTGTAGGCATGATTCCCTTCCGTTCTAATTATTCATTCTCTCTAAAATAAGGTCATATAAAAAGCATGAATGCTATTCACCAAGTTTGTAAAGGCATTTAGCCAAAGCAGAGCAGCAAGTCCAAAGCGCTTTTTACGAAAAGCGTGTGTTCCAGCTACAAGACAGACAGCACACAAAAGAGCTGTAAAAAATCCAAAAATACTACGCTCCATTAGACTTCCTTTCTCTTTCTATATTCGATGGTAAAATCATAGACATTTTTCTCATCTTTGGAATAAGATTTGCTTGCAAGAGTCTCAAAAACAGTCAAGTCAAAATCTTCTGGGAAATAGGTATCCCCTTCAACTTGAGCATGAATTTGTGTCACAATAATCTCATCGAGATAAGGTTCAAAAAGCTGAAAAATCTGCTTGCCACCAATGATATAGAGATTCTTAGCCTGATGATGGTACCAGTCTAAAACCTGCTCAACATTTTGGAAAACTAGAGCTCCTTCAATTGACTCTTCGGGATTGCGCGTCAAAATTAGTGTCTCACGTCCTGGAAGCAAACGTCGTCCCATTCCATCAAAGGTTACACGCCCCATCAAAATGGCATGATTCAAGGTTGTTTCTTTGAAATGTTTTAACTCTGCTGGCAAATGCCATGGCAAGCGATCCTCTTTTCCTATCACACCCTTTTCATCTTGAGCCCAGATGGCTACGATTTTCTTTGTCATGCTTTCATCCTTTTCATTGATAGTTCTATTTTATCAAAAATCTTGAAAAAAGACTGTTTTGGAATGCCCTCCTGAATAGAAAAAATCCGTAGAAAACTTCTACGGATTTTTAGAAAAATAATGTATCTTACAAACCAGGTGCTTGTCCTAATTCTGCTGCAAGCATCCAGACAGTTTTTTCAAGGTCTGCCTTAGCACCAACGAAGATATCATTGGTTACATCATCACCTTCTTCATCTGTTACATCCAAAGCTTTTTGGAAAAGAGTGATGAGGTAACGATAAATTTCAAGAACACGTTCCAAACTTTCTTCTACGTTACGGAACTCTCCAACTCCTTCTTCGATTTCACTGTGTTGAAGGAATTCTGTCAAAGTAGAGTATGGTTTGCCACCAAGTGTAATCAAGCGTTCGCTGATTTCATCAAGGTAACCATCAAGGCTATCCATGTATTCATCCATCTTAGGATGCCATACCATAAAGCCACGTCCACGCATGTACCAGTGTACTTGATGTAGGGCGATATGTGCCACGTACAAATCTGCGACTGCTTGATTCAAAACTTCCTTTGTATTTACTAGCGCTTCTGCTGCTGGTTTAGTTAATGTTGCTACGTCTTTTACTGCTTCTTTTTTCAATTCTACCATTTTTCTCACCTCATTATTATTTTTTGTAACCATTTTTATTGATTACTATTTTAGTATACTACTCCTAGTAGACAAAAGCAAGAAAATTAACCCATATTAAAAAAGTTGTAATTGACTGATAATTTAAGAAAATGAGCAGATGTTTTTTAGTTATTTTCGCTGTTTTTATTAGAGAATTGACTTTGATAAAGATCATAATAGAAACCTTTTGCAGCTAAGAGACTTTCATGATTTCCTTGTTCGATAATCTGTCCATCTTTTAACACCAAAATCTTGTCCGCTTCCTGAATAGTCGAAAGGCGATGGGCGATAACAAAACTTGTTCTCCCCTTCATCAAATGCTTCATGGCCTTTTGAATCAAGAGCTCTAAACGTGTATCAACTGATGAGGTCGCTTCGTCCAAAATTAAGATTTTTGGATTAGCCAAGAGAGCACGAGCGATAGTTAACAACTGCTTTTGCCCAAGAGAAATATTACTTGACTCTTGGTTCATCTCCATGTTGTAACCACCAGGAAGAGTACGGATAAAGTGGTCTACATTGGCAGCCTTAGCAGCTTCAACGATTTCTTCATCTGTTGCCTCAAGATTTCCAAAGCGAAGATTTTCCTTGATACTACCTTCATAGAGCCAGGCATCTTGTAATACCATCCCAAACTGTCGACGGTAGTCCTGACGAGACAGGTCACGAATATCTTGACCATCCACTAAAATAGCACCTGCGGTCACATCGTAAAAACGCATGAGCAGGTTGATCAAGGTAGTTTTACCTGCTCCAGTAGGTCCAACGATAGCTACCATCTCACCAGGTTCAACATCTAGGTTGAAATTGCGAATCAATGGTTTATTTTCCACGTATTGGAAATCAACATTCTTGAAGCTAACCTGTCCTGTTAATGGCGCCAGTTCTTTTACTTTAGCAGTTTGGACTTCTTCTTGTTCATCTAAAACTTCAAAGACACGGTCAAGCGAAGACTTGGCACTTTGCATTTGCCCAGCTAGTTGAGTGATGTTTTGGATTGGTTGACTGACCTGCCACACATACTGAACGAAAGCTTGCATATTACCAATGGTTAAGCGTCCTGCGATTACCTGCAATCCTCCTAGGACAGCGACTATCAGATAAGTTAAGTCAGATACAATATGTAAGGCAGGCATCATCAAACCTGAAATAAAGCTCGCCTTGAATCCAACTTGTTGCAATTCATCCGTAATCTTTTCAAATCTCTCTTGAGATTTCTCTTCGCGTCCGAAAAGTTTTAAAACATTGAAACCAGTCAGGTTTTCCTGCACAAATCCATTCATACGTCCCAATATAGCTGCCTGCTGTTTAAAGTATGGCTGCGAACGATTTAGAATCGTTTTAGCTCCAAAATAAGTTATCGGAATCAACAAGATAACAATGATAGCCAACTGAAGATTGAGATAGAGCACCATTCCCATAACAAAAAGAATGGTAAAGACTGCATTAACAATCTGTAAGAAAGATTGTTGTAGTGCGTTCGAAACAGTTTCAACGTCACTTGTAAAACGACCTAGCAAATCTCCAAACTGGTGCTTATCAAAGTAAGACACAGGAATACGATTGATTTTTTCACTCATTTCATTTCGCAAATCCTGTACCATAGACTGCACAGCATTGGTCATAAAGTAGTTTGAGTAGTAAGAACCCAACTCATAGAGAAGACCACGCAAGAGATAGATCACTAGAATTACTGCGATATAGCTGGTATTGATACCCGCTCCTGCAACACCATTTGCCATAGCAAGGAGATTGCTAGTTAATTCTGTGATGGCAAGCCCCAATACGAAAGGCTCGATGACACTCATAATAACGCTGACTATTTTCAAGAAGACTGCAAAGAAAACAGAAAAACGGTAGGCTTTCAAATAGCTCCATAGACGAGCTAGACTAGATTGTTGTTTCATCCTTTACCTCCTATTCTTCTGTCAGAGACGCATTTTTTAGCTGCGACTCAGCAATTTCTCGATAGATGTCATTGGTTTCCATCAATTCTTCATGACGACCACGACCAAGGATTTCACCCTTATCAAGGACGATAATCTGGTCCGCATCCATAATGGTTCCAACACGTTGCGCAACAATCAATACCGTTGCATCCTGAGTCACTTCCTTGAGACGACGGCGTAAAATAGCATCTGTACGATAGTCCAAGGCCGAGAAGGAATCATCAAAGATATAGATGTCTGGACCCTTGATGACTGCTCGGGCAATCGACAAGCGTTGCTTTTGACCACCTGATAGGTTGCTTCCGCCTTCAGCCAGATGCGTTGCAAAACCTTCTTCTCGACTTTCGATAAAGTCTTTGGCTTGGGCTACATCGGCTGCTTGGTGCAAGTCCTCATGACTGGCATCCTCTTTCCCGTAACGGAGATTGTCTGCGATAGTCCCAGTAAAGAGCAAGGCCTTTTGCGGAATAAATCCAATCTTCTGACGGAGTGATTTGAGACGGTAATCTCGGACATCAACACCATCGACCTTGATTTTTCCAAGCGTAACATCGTAGAAACGAGGGATCAATTGAACCAGAGTAGACTTACCTGACCCAGTTGAACCGATAAAGGCAATGGTTTCTCCCGGTTTAGCAGTAAAGGAAATATTATGCAAAACAGGGCTTTCTGTTTCACCTGGATAAGCAAAGGTCACATTATCAAATTCTAAGTAACCATGTGTTTCTGTTTCTTGAATTCCGTCCTCGTTTGGATCAATGGAAATAGGCATATCCATGATTTCCTTCAAACGTTCACTGGAAACGGCTGTTCTAGGATACATGGTAAAGAGGTTTGACAAGAAGAGGAAGGACAAGAGGGCGTGGAAACTATACTCAATGAAGGCTACCAAATCCCCAATCTGCAAACTTCCTTGCTTGAGAGGATCTAGAGCAAACCAAACGATAGCTACAATCATGGCAATAATGATTTGCACAAAAAGTGGTTCCGTCAAACCAGTCAATTTGAACAAACGATTTGAATTATCCGCATAGATCGCATTTTTCTTTTCGAAACGGTTTTCTTGGAAGTCTTCACGAGCAAAAGCACGAATCACTCGCAAGCCCATCAAATTTTCACGGACATATTGGTTTATCTTGTCCAGTGTTTTCTGTTGTTTTTCAGATAAGGGACGCGTTTTGACCGCCACATAAAGGACTACTACAGCTAGGAAAGGAACTGAAAAAGCTACAATCCAGGCTAGTGAGGGACTAGTTAAGAAAATCATGAGAATACTCGACAGCATCATCATGGGAGTGATGACACCCAACTTAAGCGTCTGCTCTGCAAACTGCATAAGGACAAAGGCATCACTAGTAATACGAGTCACCAATGAAGAAACTCCAATTTGTTCATATTCGTGATGAGAATACTCTTGCAGCTTAGCATAGACATCATTACGCATATCCTTAACCATATTAGTGGTCAATTTACTAGCAGCATATGATAGGACAATCCGACCAAATGTTCCCAAGACAATAATAACCAACATGATGATGGCCCAAAAATAGAGCTTTTCTTCATTCCCTTGATTAATCCCCTGGTCAATCATGCGAGCAAGAACAGTCGGTAGCCCAAGATTGACAATAACAAAGAAAATAGCTCCGAAGAAGTCTAACACTAACCACTTGGGATAACGTTTGAGATAAGACCAAATATACAGCATGATTCTCCTTTCTTTTTCTTCTAATACTCTTCGAAAATCAAATTCAAACCACGTCAGCTTCACCTTGCCGTACTCAAGTACAGCCTGCGGCTAGCTTCCTAGTTTGCTCTTTGATTTTCATTGAGTATAAAATGCAGAAAAGAGCGTGCTTTCGCACGCCTTTTTACTAAAAAGAAGACAGGCAGTCTTAACCTCGAGGGAGGGAACTGTCTGTCTCAGAGATTTGAGGCTTATTTTACAAAGTCAAGCAATGCCAAGAAGCTTTCTGGATCAAGTGATGCACCACCTACAAGAGCTCCGTCAACGTCTGGACAAGCCATGTATTCAGCAACGTTTTCAGGTTTAACTGAACCACCGTATTGAACACGTACTTTATCAGCTACTTCTTGACCAAAGTCAGCTGCTACAACGTCACGAACAACTTTACACATTTTTTGTGCATCGTCTTGTGAAGCTGATTTACCAGTACCGATAGCCCAGATTGGCTCATAAGCGATAACTGATGAAGCTACTTGTTCTGCAGTCAATCCTGCAAGAGCAGCTGAAACTTGAGCACCTACAAATTCAGCAGCTTTTCCTGCTTCGTAAGTTTCAAGAGACTCACCACAACAGATGATTGGAAGCATACCATTAGCAAAGATTGCTTTTGCTTTTTTGTTAATGTCTTCATCTGTTTCGTGGAAGTAATCACGACGCTCTGAATGACCGATCACAACATAGTCAGTACCGATTTCTTTCAAAACTTGTGGGCTAGTTTCACCAGTGAAAGCACCAGCATTTTCAAAGTAGCAGTTTTGAGCAGCAACTTTAAGGTTTGAACCTTTAGCAGCAGCAAGAACAGTTGTCAAGTCAAGAGCAGGTACAGCAACCCCAGCTTCAACAAGGTCTGATGAAGGAAGTTTTGATGCTACAGCTTCAACGAATGCTTTTGCTTCTTCTGGGTTTTTGTTCATTTTCCAGTTACCAGCGATAAATGGTTTACGTGACATTTCACATACCTCTTTTTTCATTTTATTTTCTACTTATTTTATCATAAATAGAGGGAGCTTGCAAATCTTACTCTGTAACTAAAAGTCTTCTTTTCAAAAACTTTCCAGTTATTCTTTCTATTTGGAAGCTGACTTACGCCTCGTTAATTTGACCACTGCTTCTGTTCTAGCCGTGTGTGGAAACATGTCAACGGACTGGATATAATGCAGGTCATAGACCTCCAGCAAACGGACTAAATCACGTGCCAAGGTAGATACATTGCAAGATACGTAAACCATCTTTTCAGGAGCATACTTTACAATGGTATCCAAGAGCTTGTCATCTAAACCAGTACGTGGCGGGTCCACAATCAAGGCATCCGCACGATAGCCTTCCTTGTACCATCTAGGGATGATTTCTTCTGCAGTTCCAGCCTCATAGTGAGTATTACTATACCCCATACGCTGGGCATTTGCTTTGGCATCCTCAATAGCTTCTGGAATAATATCCATACCTCTCAAGCTTTTGACTTTTTTAGCAAAGGCAAAACCAATAGTCCCAACCCCACAATAGGCATCAATCAGATGGTCATCCTCAGTCACGTCCAAGGCCTTAACGGCTTCACTATAGAGGATCTCCGTCTGTTCAGGATTGAGCTGATAAAAAGCTCGTGGTGATAGAGAAAATTCATAGTCTAGGACTCCCTCACGTATACTATCCTGCCCCCAAATGATTTCAGTCTTGTCCCCATAAATCTCACTAGTTTTAGCAGTATTAGTATTGACTGCAACAGTCACTACTTCAGGATAATCCTTGACTAAATCTTTCACAAATTGAGTCAGATTTAATTGACGATTGGTCACAATGATAATCTGAACTTGTCCAGTTTTCCGTGCTCGACGAACCATGATGGTCCGAACCCCAAGGATTTTCCGTTCATCTGTAATCGGAATTTGATGGTAGGTCAAGAGTTCAGCAATGCGATTAGCAATTGCTTGTGTCTCCTTGTCTTGGACAAGGCAGTCTTTTAACTCGACCAAATAATGGGAATTTTGAGCATATAATCCTGCCTTGACTTGACCTTTAAACTTTCGAGTTTGGAATTGCAGTTTAGCCCGATAATACTTTGGTTTTTGCATGCCAATTGTTGGTCTAATCTCAAAGTTTTCATAGCCAGCAGGGGCAAATTTCTTCAGAGCTTGATGGAGAAGATCTGTCTTGAATTCCAACTGCTTGTCATAATGCAAGTGCATAATTTGACAGCCTCCACACTCATTATAAATAGTACAGTCTGGAACCACTCGAAACTTAGATTTTTTATTGACCTCAAGCAGCTTAGCCTCAACGTAGTTACGCTTAACCGAAGTCACCTGACAATAGATATCTTCACCCTTGAGGGCGCCTGGGACAAAAACGAGTGTCTTCTGGTAAAATCCGATACCTTCCCCGTTAATCCCCATGCGCTTGATTTTTAATGGAATTTTTTGTTTGACTTTAAGACTCATAAATCTATTATACCACGTAGTTTCTCAATGTTTAAGAATATGTTACAATAAAACCATGAATACAAAGATATCTCATTTTTCCCCATTGGATTTTCCTGAGCAATTACGAACTTATATAGAGGGAGCAACTCTTTCTGACAGCTCTTCTCATTCAGGTGCAAGGGTTCTCTATCTTGATTCAGGTTACTACTTGAAAATAGATCAAAAGGGAAGATTAGAGCGAGAAGCTAGAATTGCGAGTTGGTTTGAACAAGAGGAAATAGGAACGCCAGTCATCCACTATCTATCTACGAATAAAGACTACCTTCTGACGAAAGAGGCTATTGGCCATGATGCTCTCGCTTTTTTAGATCAGCCAGAAAAAATCTGCCGTACCATGGCCGAGGCTCTTAAAAAACTTCACAGCTTTTATCCGCAAAATTTTCCATCAGATAATCATTTACAAGCCTATAAAGAAAGAGCCTTGAAAAACTATGAAAAAGGTGAGTTCTATGCCAAGGTGCTCCTACCCCAATTCCGGATTGGCAGCCGTGAAGAGGCCTTCCAACTCATCCAAGAACATGGGCACCTTTTAAAGACAGATGCCTTTATTCACGGAGATGCCTGTCTACCGAACTTTATTCTAAAAGACGCTGACCACTTCTCTTGCTTTATTGATCTTGGTTCGGCTGATTTCAATGACCGACATATCGATCTCTTTTGGGCAGTTTGGTCCCTAAACTATAACCTAAAGGACTCTAAATACGCTGAACTATTTCTTGACTATTACGGGAGAGAACAGGTCGATATACATAAACTTCGACTCGTTGCTGCCTTTGAAGCGTTTGGATAAAAGGAAAAACATGAAAATCACAAAACTAGAAAAGAAAAAACGTCTCTATCTGCTAGAACTTGATAGCGACCAAACCTGCTACATTACGGAAGATACCATTGTTCGCTTTATGTTGACCAAGGATAAGGACATTAGTCCCGAAGAGTTTGCAGAAATTCAGACCTTTGCACAATTTTCCTACGGAAAAAATCTAGCGCTCTACCACTTATCCTTCAAGGCTCGTACTGAAAAAGAAGTCCGAGATTATCTAAGTAAACATGAAATCGATGAGAACATCATACCCAAAGTCATCCAATCTCTAAAAGATGACAACTGGATAAATGACCGTCAATATGCCTATGCTATTATCAACTCCAATCAGCTATCAGGAGACAAGGGAATCTATATGCTGATGCAGAAGATTTCTCAAAAGGGAGTTGCCAAATCCATTATCCAAGAAGTCTTACAAGAATTTGATATGTTGGAAGTCGCAGAGCGTACAGCCGAAAAACTACTGAAAAAATATCAGGGTAAATTACCTGCCCGCGCTCTACAAGATAAGATTATTCAAAGCCTAACCAATAAAGGATTTTCCTACACAGAAGCCAAAACAGCCTTTGACCAACTAGATAGCCAAGTCGAAGAAGAAACTGTTCAGGAACTAATTTTTAAAGAGTTGGACAAGCAATATCGGAAATATTCACGAAAGTATGAAGGATACGAACTCAAGCAGCGTTTGACCCAAGTTTTAGTACGAAAAGGCTACGATTTTTCGGATATAGCCAGCGCACTCAGAGAATATCTTTAATTTTTTCATAAAAAACTAAGAACTTTAAACAAAAATGTGATACAATAGTAAACGATAAACTTATAAATTGTAGAAAGTTGGTTAGTTATGAAACTTCCAAAAGAAGGCGACTTTATTACAATTCAAAGTTATAAGCATGATGGGAGTCTTCACCGTACTTGGCGAGATACCATGGTACTAAAAACAACAGAGAACGCTATTATCGGCGTCAACGACCACACACTTGTTACCGAAAGTGACGGTCGTCGTTGGGTGACTCGAGAGCCGGCTATTGTTTACTTTCACAAAAAATATTGGTTTAATATCATTGCCATGATCCGTGATAATGGGATTTCCTACTACTGCAACATGGCTAGCCCATACTATCTAGACGAAGAAGCTTTAAAATACATCGACTATGATTTAGATGTTAAAGTTTTTACAGATGGCGAAAAACGCCTCTTGGACGTAGAAGAGTATGAACGTCACAAGCGCAAGATGAATTATCCTGATGATTTAGACTATATTTTGAAAGAGCATGTTAAGATTCTTGTTGATTGGATCAACAATGAACGTGGCCCCTTCTCAGAAGCCTATGTCAACATTTGGTACAAACGCTACGTAGAACTAAAGAATCGGTAAAGTTGTCAAAGGTCAGGATTAAAATCCTGACCTTTTTTATGAGAAAAAACCTGCCACAAGGCAGGTTTTCCTTTAAATATCTAACTTCGTAACGGTAAATTTGATATGGGAATAGTCTTTTTCGATATCCTTATCTACCATAAAGGCGGTTGCATCCTTCTTGACCTGTACCAAGTCAATATTCTGGGCTTGAGCAGCATAGACACAACCACAGTAACATTGGCGATAGATGTCATACTCTTCACACATTTCTACAGAGCGTTTGTAGCCTTGATTTTTCTTAAAATCACTTGGAAGATAATGAGTGGTGTAAATTTTCTGTACATCAATCCCAATACTGTTAATCGTTTGTGAATTTTTATGAGGACTGATAGTTAGGGCTGAACCAAAGTAGTCAAATCCCAAGTCCATAGCCACCTGTGCTGTCTTGTCCAAACGATAGTCAAAACAAACCTTGCAGCGATCGCCACCTTCAGGTTCTTCTTCCAAACCTCGAACCAGTTTACGATATTCGTTTGGTTCATAAGGTGCTTCTAGATATTGGACCTTATTGCCAGTTCGTTCATTGAAATCACTGACAAACTTTTTGGTCACATAAGCACGCTTGTGATACTCAGCTTTGGGATGGATATTTGAATTTGCAAAATAGATAGTCACATCCGCATATTTAGTCAAATACTCTAGAGTGTAAGTGCTACATGGAGCACAACAGACGTGCATGAGAATAGTTGGTCTCTCTTCATTTTTTTCCCAAACTTGGACCATTTTTTGCATAACACGGTCATAGTTGATCTTTTGATTGGGATTCATCTTACTTAGAATTTCTTCTACATCAATCATGCTCTTCTCCTCTTCTTCTTGTTATTTTATCACAAGAAGGCTCTTTGGGCAAATAGGGTTTCGTGCTTTATTCAGTTTTTAAGTCCTGATTTAATAGCTTGCCCATCCTTTTTAGACTGATTATTAATATAGGATAAATTAAAAGTAAGATAAGGCCTAGAACTAAAAAGACAGCAACAAGACCCCAACGATCAATCAACCAACCTGTCAATGGGAAAATGACAATCATCGATAAACTAAAGAGCATAGAATTGATACTAAGCATAGTTGCTCTTACACTGGACGGTAAATAGCCTTGTAAGTCATTGAAATAGATCGGCTGATAAACTGCATAAAGTGTATCAGTTAAAAGATATACAAGAAGAAAAGCAAAGGGGGTTCCTGAAAACACCAACAACAAGGCCAAGCCCGTTAGTGCAACAAGAGTCGGAAAAACTCGATTGCTATTCCATTTTTTACCGATTTGACTAGCTACATAAACTGCTATAAGATTTAAGCCACTACCAATCAGCATGACCAGTGAAACCTGCCATCCTGCTAAGTCACTTATTTTCTGCTGATAGTAAAAGTAAAACATGCACATGAGTGTTCCGACTAGCTGATAAGTCATCATCCAATAAAAGAGTACTGGCTTTTCATGCCATTCTTTTCGAACTTGCAGGACAATCGTTTTAAAGGTTAAGACTTCATTTTTTTCTCTCTTAGCCATTGGTTCTTTCATCAAATAAATCAAGATTATAGAAAGAAAAGATAATCCAATAGCAATTAGATAGGTCCAATCCAAGGCTCCGTGAATAAAGAATCCTGCCACAACTGTACCTAGGGTTCGAGTCACTTCTGCCACACCAGACAAAAAGCTAGAAATCTGAAGATATCGGTCCTTTTGACCCGCTTCTACCGCAGAATCATATAAGCAAGCGGTGCTGGTTCCCGAGTCAAAATTGTAAGACCAAGCACTGATCATCATGGCAAGAGCATAGATCCAAAAATTCCCCTGACCAAGTAAAATCAAGATAGAAGACACAATACTGGCCAAGCGAGCCAAATAGAGATTAGTCTTGTAGCTGAATCGATCGGCCAACATACCAGATGGGATTTCACACAAGAGACTTGTCCCATGAAAAATACTCTCTAATAGACCAATTTGAAGTAAGGAAAGACCATTTTGAATGAAAAATAAAATCCAAAAACTGGTGATTCCAAAATAAGAAGTGAATTCCAGTCCGACTAGGAGTGGAATGTTGCGTTTGTAAGTTCTTTTAAACATTGTTTTCTCTCTTTCAATATATAATATGAGTTTTTCTAAAAGACTTACTGAGAGTTGCCTACATTTTCTCTACCTCTTTCATTTAAAGTGAGAGTGGGACAGAAATCGGTAATTCGTTAGAATTCGATTTCGTCGTCCCACCTCCGCACAGTTGAGTAGGGCTGTAAAAGCTGATGAATTCAGCGTGGTATAGCCCACTCAACCACTGCGTCTTGCTCGATAATCCAAAGACAATTTAGAGGCTAGGACTTTTGTCCCAGCCTCATAGCTATTAAGGTTTGATACGGTGCAACATACGTGGGAATGGAATAGCTTCACGGATGTGTTTAGTGCCAGCTGCGAAGGTAACCATACGCTCGATACCGATACCAAATCCACCGTGTGGTACTGTACCATATTTACGAAGGTCAAGGTAGAATTCGTATTCTGTACGATCCATACCAAGTGATTCCATTTTCGCAACAAGTGCATCGTAGTCTTCCTCACGCATGGAACCACCGATGATTTCTCCGTAACCTTCTGGTGCAAGCAAGTCCGCACAAAGAACGCGGTCTGGATTACCAGGAACTGGTTTCATGTAGAAGGCCTTGATGTCTGCTGGATAGTTGATTACGAAGGTTGGTACTCCAAAGTGGTTTGAAATCCAAGTTTCGTGTGGTGAACCAAAGTCATCACCATGTTCCAAATGCTCGTAATCTGCATCCTCATCATTTTCATGCTCTTGCAAGAGATCAATCGCTTCATCATAAGTGATGCGTTTGAATGGCTCTGCAATGTAGCGTTTCAAGAGTTCTGTATCACGTTTCAATGTTTCCAAGGCTTGTGGAGCACGGTCAAGAACACCTTGAAGCAAAGCTTTGACATAAGCTTCTTGCAAGTCAAGTGATTCATCGTGTGTCAAGTATGAGTACTCCGCATCCATCATCCAGAACTCAGTCAAGTGACGGCGAGTTTTTGATTTTTCAGCACGGAATACTGGACCAAAGTCAAAGACGCGGCCAAGAGCCATGGCACCAGCTTCCAGATAAAGTTGACCTGATTGGCTCAAGTAAGCTGGTGTTCCAAAGTAGTCCGTTTCAAACAATTCAGTTGAATCTTCCGCTGCATTTCCTGAAAGAATTGGGCTATCAAACTTCATGAAGCCATTTTTATCAAAGAACTCATAAGTTGCATAGATGATAGCATTACGGATTTGCATGACAGCAACTTGTTTGCGTGAACGCAACCACAAGTGGCGGTTATCCATCAAGAAGTCTGTCCCGTGTTCTTTAGGAGTGATTGGATAATCTTGAGATTCACCGATCACTTCGATGTCTGTAATATCCAATTCGTACCCAAATTTTGAGCGTTCGTCTTCTTTGACAATACCTGTCACAAACACTGATGTTTCTTGGCTAAGACGTTTGATGGTGTCAAATTTTTCAAGCCCCACTTCTTCTCCAAATTTTTCGATAAAGTTTGGTTTGAAAGCTACACCTTGGAAAAAGGCTGTTCCATCACGCAATTGCAAGAAGGCAATTTTCCCTTTTCCTGACTTGTTAGCAACCCAAGCACCGATAGTCACTTCTTGACCAACGTAGTCTTTTACTTCGATAATTGTTACACGTTTTGTCATCATTTATCTTCCTTTATTCGTTTAACTTGTCCAAAGACATTATTACCCACTATTGTACCACAAATAATGCCTGATAGCTAGCTAGTTTGACAGAAATTCATAAGTTTTTAAAAATAAAAACCTCCGTTATTAAGACGGAGGTTAAGCTTCTTATTTTTCCATAAATTGGTGCAAGCGACGAATAGCTTCTTTGAGTGTATCTAGGTCTGTCGCATAGCTGAGACGGACATTCTCTGGTGCTCCAAATCCTGCTCCTGTAATCAGGGCCAGACCCACTTCCTCAAGAATAACCGTTGTAAATGCTGTTACATCTGTATAGCCTTTCATCTCCATAGCTTTTTTAACATTTGGGAAGAGGTAGAAAGCTCCTTGCGGTTTGACTACTTCAAAGCCAGGGACTTGACACAAGAGTGGATAAATGGTATTGAGACGTTCCTCGAAAGCCTGACGCATGGTTTCTACAGAGTCTTGTGGACCAGTTAAGGCCTCGATTGTTGCGTATTGTGAAACAGCAGTTAGGTTAGAAGTTGTTTGACCAGTCAATTTGCTCATAGCAGCAATAATTTCTGGATCACCTACTGCATAACCAACACGCCATCCTGTCATAGCGTAGGCCTTAGACACTCCATTGATGACAATAGTTTGTTTGCGAATAGCTTCTGACAGACTAGAGATTGGAACAAATTCATGACCGTTATAGACCAAACGACCATAAATATCATCGGCCAGGATAAGAATATCATGCTCAACTGCCCAATTTCCAATGGCCAAGAGTTCCTCACGAGAGTATATCATGCCGGTAGGATTAGATGGTGAGTTAAGAACCAAGACTTTGGTCTTACCTGTGCGAGCTGCTTCTAATTGCTCCACAGTTACTTTAAAGTGATTGTCTTCCTTGGCTTGGACAAAGATTGGAAGGCCTTCTGCCATCTTAACCTGATCTCCATAGCTGACCCAGTAAGGAGTAGGAATGATTACCTCATCACCTGGATTAATCACAGCCATAAAGAAAGTATAGAGTGAGAACTTGGCACCAGTCGCAAAAGTCACCTCGTTAGCTGCTACAGAATACCCATAATATCTTTCGAAATAGGTATTGACTGCTGCTTTTAACTCAGGCAAACCTGAAGCTACCGTATAGAAAGACGCGCGACCATCTCGAATGGCTGTAACCGCAGCATCCTGAATATTTTCAGGAGTATGAAAATCGGGCTGACCTAAAGTCAAGAAAAGAACGTCTTTTCCTTCAGCCTTTAACTTCTTTGCTCTTGCATCACTAGCCAGAGTAACGCTTTCTTCCATCTCTAAGACACGTTTGGATAATTTCATTGTTTCTCCTTTTCGACTAAGGCGCCAGATTCAAAATCTACCAGATAATAGTCTCCTCCGGACTTGATTTCCCAGACAGGCTTTTCAGCGTACCGTCCGAAAGTAATCTTGTCGATCTCAGTTGCTCCTTTTTCTCTGACAACTGCTTCTGCTTTTTCTTGAGAAGTCCCATTTTCTAGTTGATATACGTAAATATTGTTACTACTTTTCTCTATTAAGACAGCAACAGGTTTCTGGTTCTTATCTTGACCAAGAACACTATAATAGCTTTCTAAACCATTGAAGATATCAACCTGGCTAACTGTTTCTAGATTTGCATACTGCTTAGCTAGCTTCTCTCCTTCAACCTTTGCAGTTTGATAAGGCTTCATGCTGAGCCATACCAAGTAGAGAAAGGAAGAAGTGATGACTAGAGTTAACAAAGTTATACCAATAATGTACTGAAATAATAGGGAATTTTTTCTTTTTCTGTCTCTTTTTCACTCGTCTATTTTACCATCTATCCTAGTGAATTACAAGTGAAGTTAGGGGAGGAATCTGGATTTTCAATACGTTTTTTAGGATATCATTACATAACTTCAAGCCGTGTTTTTATAGACTTTTCTACGGTCTTCATTTTTAATTAAAAACTTAGATTCTATTGATTTTATTTTCTGAGCATATCCCTTGCAAATGATTTTATTCTGTTGTAACATATATTGTAACAACAGAGTGGTTCTGATTAAAAGATTAAAATTAAAAGGAGACTCCCTATGTCTAAAAAAGTATTGTTTATCGTTGGTTCACTTCGTGAAGGTTCATTCAACCACCAAATGGCACTAGAAGCTGAAAAGGCACTTGCTGGCAAAGCCGAGGTAAGTTACCTTGACTACTCAGCCATTCCTCTCTTTAGCCAAGACCTTGAAGTTCCTACACTTCCAGCTGTTACAGCGGCTCGCGAAGCTGTTCAAGCTGCTGATGCTATCTGGATCTTCTCTCCAGTCTACAATTTCTCAATTCCAGGGACTGTGAAAAACTTACTTGACTGGCTTTCACGCGCCATTGACTTGTCTGACACTCGTGGAGCATCTGCTCTTCAAGATAAGATTGTTACAGTATCATCTGTAGCAAATGCAGGACACGATCAACTCTTTGCAATTTACAAAGACCTCTTGCCATTTATCCGTACACAGGTTGTTGGTGATTTTACCGCAGCCCGTGTTAATGATTCTGCCTGGGCAGATGGTCAATTAGTCCTTGAAGATAGCGTCGCTACTTCTCTAGAAAACAAGCTAAAGATTTACTTCAAGCTATTCAATAATTGCAACAAAAAGAAAAAGATAGTAGAAAAGAAATTTCTACTATCTTTTTTGTTAATCAACAAGTTCTGCAATCATACTATGTTTGAGTGGTAAACTACACATCACTAGAAGGAAGATAAAAGATGATTGAATCCAGAAGAGGGCCAAATCAAAAATTCCATGCACTGCAACCACTGTTAAAAATGAAAGATAGAGTCCAAGAATCGGTCGTTTACTTGGTACTTGACTCATATCAATTAATTTTCGGATTGGGTCAGAAGAGGCGATTCCTAACAAGACAGTCCCTACTACACCGTAACTCAATATCGTATCAATATAGATACTGTGGGCGTGTTCATGATAAGGTGCAAAAATACGAGGATAAGCATGCATGTATGTTAGTGGACCTTCTCCCCAGAAAGGGTTTTGTTTGAATAAGGACATACCTGCATTCCAGATAGACACTCGTTCTTCCATAGATGAATCAAGGGTTCCCATTCGCACTCCTAAATCACTGGAGAAGAGAAAGGCTAAACCAATACCAAAGACTGCAATACTTAGCCAGAATGCACGCCAGTTTTTAATGGTTGTGAACAGATAAATAATCGCACCAAAGATAATAGCTGGAAAGGCCGTTCTATTTTGAGTAAAGTTGAGCCCAAATAAGTTAGCAAAAATTGCAATCATTGAGAAAATTTTCAACCATCTTAATCTAGTCGTACTTATCAGATAAAAACCAATCATGATACAGAAGCAACAGATAATTCCATAATAATTAGGATTAAAGAAGGCTACTTCTGCTCGGTTCTGGTGCCAAACCTGCATCTTCGGTGATAAGAAAGTATAATCAAATTTCTTAACAATTTGAAAATGCTCCAGAGCTGCGAAAACTGAGGCTAACACACTAAGCGATAAAATCCCTTGTAATACTAATCTAAAAAATTTAGGGGTTAGATGCGCCTGGTAATAGTAAAAGAAAATCGCAAAGAGGAACATTCCTAAAGTAGCAACCATCCCCATGACATTTTGTGCTAGAAGAGAGATGGCACCGCTATAGCCAATAAACAACAGTAGAATGGCATGGTTAGAGAGTCGTTTTAGAATCCCCTTCATTTCACCTGTATATATAAGACCTATTAAATAAGCGATAAAAATAATGATGAAAATATAAAAAGGCAAGAAAATACTTAGAATTACAGCTAGCAAGACTAGTTCTCGCTTAGAGAAGCCTTTCAATTTTTCAATGATACCTATTGATTTCACAACAGATCCTTTCTCTCTGCGTTATAATACACAGATATATAAACTATTAAAACATTTTACCATTTTTCAAAGAATTTGGAAACCACTTTATCCTTCTTATCCTGACTAAAACTTAGTAAAACTCTATAGGGAACTAGGATTCTTCTTATAAAAAGCAGTCAATCTTTTATAAAAATATGGTACAATTAAATTAATTTTCCAAGAAAGGCTCTACCATGAAATCTTACCAAGAAGTCTATAAAATATTAGCTCATGAAACAGATTATGTAAGTGGAGAAAAAATCGCTGATGTATTAAACCTCTCTCGAACTTCTGTTTGGAAAGCGATTAAGCGTCTCCAACAGGAAGGTTTAGAAATTGACAGCATCAAAAACCGTGGCTACAAACTTCTCCATGGTGACCTTATCTTACCTCAAGACATCGAAGCCAATAGTCCCATCTCCGTTCAATTTAAACCTATTACCAAATCAACCCAGAGTGATGCCAAGGAAGCTATGGAAGCTGGTGCCAAAGGAGATACACTCTACCTCTCAACTAGCCAAACGATGGGCCGTGGTCGATTTCAACGTCCCTACTACTCTCCAGACAGGGGGGGAATCTATATGTCTCTCCACCTCAAACCCAATCTTTCTTATCTAGATTTACCAGCTTATACACTCTTGACTGCAGCTGCTATTTATAAGGCTGTTAAGAATCTAAGCTTGATTGATTTAGATATCAAATGGGTAAATGATTTATACCTAAATCAGAAAAAATAGCCGGTATTCTAACTGAAGCCATCACTTCTGTCGAAACAGGCCTTGTCACAGATGTTATTATTGGTGTTGGTATCAACTTTTCTATCGCTGATTTTCCAAAAAACCTACAAGGGAAAGCTGGAAGTCTCTTCTCTCAAAATAGCCCAATCACTCGCAACGAGCTGATTGCTGAAATTTGGAAATGTTTCTACGAAACAGATGCCGATGAGCTACTTTATCTCTATAAAAAACGCTCCATCGTTTTAGGCAAAGAAATTTCCTTCAAGAAGAATCAAGAAACAATCACTGGAAAAGCATGTGATATCTCTGACCAAGGCAAACTGCAGATAGAATTAGCCACTGGTGAAAAAATCTGGCTCAACAGTGGTGAGGTTTCGCTTACCAAATGGTAAATACTCGTCAACAATATAAAAAATCGACCTCTCTATTAAGAAGGTCGATTTTCTTATCGTTTATTTTTTCAAACGTTCAACATCACGTGCAATAACAAGTTCTTCATCAGTTGGGATGACAAGGACACGAATTTTTGCAGCATCTGTAGAGATGTCTCCAGTTACACCAAAAACATTTTTCTCTGGATCTACATCACAACCGAACCAAGAAATACCAGTGATAACTTTTTCACGTACATCAGCTGCATTTTCACCAACACCAGCCGTAAAGATGATAGCATCCGCTCCGTTTAGGACTGCCAAGTATTGTCCAATATATTTTTGGATACGGTCAACGTACATTTCAAGAGCCAAGGTTGCATCAGGATCACCAGCTTCAACGCCAGCTTCTACATCACGCATATCGCTAGATTTACCAAAAATACCTTGTAAACCTGACTCACGGTTCAATACATTGATCATATCTTCTGGTGTGTTAAAATCATTTGTATGTTCCATAAGGTAAGGAATGATAGCTGGATCGATATCACCAGTACGTGTACCCATCATCACACCTGCAAGTGGAGTGAATCCCATAGATGTATCAACAGATTTTCCACCCTTAACCGCAGTAATAGAACCACCATTACCGATATGACATGTAATTAATTTTAATTCTTCTAGCGGACGTCCCAAAAGTTTTGCTGCTTCTTGTGCTACAAATTGGTGACTAGTTCCGTGAGCACCATATTTACGAACTTTGTTTTCTGTGTAATATTTAGTTGGTAGTGGATAGCGGTAAGCTTTCTCAGGCATAGTTGAGTGGAATGATGTATCAAAAACAGCAACACTAGTTACGTTTGGTAACAGTTCCTTGAAGGCGCGAATTCCGGCTACGTTAGCTGGAGTATGCAATGGCGCAAGTAGACCTAACTCTTCGATTTGAGCCAAAACATCACCTTCTACCACTACAGAGTCTGTAAAGACTTCACCACCAGCAACAACACGGTGTCCAACCCCTGTGATTTCATCGTAAGATTTGATAATATCAAAACGGATTAAGTCATCAAGCAAAATTTTAACAGCAACAGTATGATTTTCAATATCAGTGATTTCTTTTTCAGCACGACCATCGAATTTAACTGTTGAGATAGAATCCTTCAAACCAATGCGTTCAATTAAACCTTTAGCAAGAACCTGTTCTTCTGGCATTTGATACAGTTGCCATTTCAAACTTGAGCTACCGGCATTAATTGCAATTGTTTTAGACATAATTTTCCCCTTTTTAAGCGTTTTCAACTATTATATCAAAATTTACATTAGATTTCATGTTCTTGACACCAATTTTGAAAATTTTCCTTAAATTCCATCAAAATTTCAGGGGCACGAAGACTCGTAAGTGGATAAACAAATGGTTCAATCTCTTCTCCCGTCTTCTTCTGGAGAACAAAGATTGTTTTAGACCGAGCTCCCTGTGCAAAGAGATCCTCTGGTAAAGCGATGATTGCTACTAGTTGAGCCTGTTCAGTCAGCCAGGATTTAAAAAGTTCACTCTGAGGACTCGTTAATAAATCTGTCGGAGCTAGAAAAATCGCATAACCACCTGTCTTAAGATACTTGAGTGATTGTTCCATTAACAGATGATGCGCATAAGTATGTTCATTCTTAGCCGCTACTTGATATCGTGAGGCTGTCTGATCATCTGGATAGTAACCGACAGGCAGGTCGCTCACAATGATATCACTTTCTTTTAATACTTGCGGACGCACTGCATCTCCTTGGACAAAGCCCATTTGAAGATCCATTACTTCCGCCATGCTTGCCGCCAAGTCAATCAAGAGGTCATCAAGTTCTATCCCCAGATAATCTACCTTTTTGTTCATGGACGTTAAGAAGCTAGCTCCCAGAATTCCCATCCCAGAACCCAACTCTAATAGGCTCATATTTTCAGCAGGAAAAAGTTGCTCTATGATAAAAATCATCAAGTGACCAACCGCATCCGGTGTGAATTGGTGGTTGGCTTGAAGAGGTTCTGTTTGCGCTGCCTTCATTAGCAAAAATTGATAGGTCCGTAACCACTCCTCTTTTCGAAGCGCCAAGCGTTTTAAGGCCTGGTTATTTTTTTGACTTGCTCCAGATTGGTTTGACCATCGAGATAGATCCCATTTTGTTCAATCAAGGCATCATAAAAGCTTGTCGCCAAATCGTTTTGAATGATTTGGACATTTTCTAATAAATAAGTATATGCTTGTTCAATTTTTTCAAAATTCATAATCATATCTTACCAAATTCAGAGCTGATTTTCCAGATTTTCATAATACTGAAAACAAATTAAAAACCTCTGAGATGACTCTCAAAGGTTTATTCTACTATTTACGATTTTCAACTGCAGCTGTCACAAAAGCAGTGTAGAGTTCTTCTGGACGGTTTGGGCGACTTGAAAGCTCTGGATGGTACTGACAAGCCACAAAGAATTTATTTTCTGGGATTTCAACTATTTCGACCAAGCGATTGTCTGGTGACACTCCTGAAAAGACAAAACCTGCTCCTTCAAACTGTTCACGGAAGGCATTGTTAAATTCATAACGGTGACGGTGACGACGTTGGACCACCTCTTTGTTATGATAAGCTGCTGCTGCCTTAGAACCACGTTTTAGCTTAGATGGATAAAGTCCCAAACGAAGGGTTCCCCCCATGTCCTCAACATCAATCTGATCACGCATGATATCGATGATTGGATATTTTGTATCAGGATCAAGCTCTGCTGAATTAGCTCCTTCAAGTCCTAAAACATGACGGGCAAACTCGATACAGGTCAATTGCATACCCAAGCAAACCCCAAGCATTGGTACATCATTTTCACGCGCATAGCGAATCGCTTGAATCTTGCCCTCAGTACCACGTTGACCAAAACCACCTGGAACGATGATTCCATCAGCATCAGCTAGGAGTTCTGCTACATTGTCAGCTGTCACGTCATTAGCATTAACCCAATCAATCTTCACCTCTGCATCATTTGCATAACCAGAGTGTTTCAAGGCCTCTACGACAGAAATGTAGGCATCTTGCAACTCGACATACTTACCAACAAGAGCAATTTTGACTTGTTTTTTGAGATTCATGACCTTATCAACCATAGCTGACCACTCTGTCATATCTGCTGACGGTGCATCAATCTTCAAATGGTCACAGACAATTTGATCCATGCCTTGAGCTTGCAGATTTAGTGGAATTTGGTAAAGATGATCCACATCCAATGACTCGATAACTGCTTCTGGTGCCACATCACAGAACTGGGCCAGTTTATTTTTAATCCCTTGTCCAGCCGGCTTTTCAGTACGAATGACCAACATATTTGGCTGGATTCCCAAACCACGCAATTCTTTGACAGAGTGTTGAGTCGGCTTGGTCTTCATTTCTCCAGCCGCCTTGAGGTAAGGAAGCAAGGTCGTATGGATATACATAACATTTTCTGCGCCGACATCAGACTTCATTTGACGAAGCGCCTCTAAGAATGGAAGGGATTCAATATCACCGACTGTTCCCCCAACCTCTGTAATAATAACATCAGAGTCAGTCGTTAGGGCAGCACGTTTGATTTTTTCTTTCAAGGCATCTGTAATATGAGGAATGACTTGGACAGTTGCTCCAAGGTATTCTCCACGACGTTCCTTGCGAAGAACTTCACTGTAGATTTTACCAGTTGTCACGTTTGAGAATTTATTGAGGTTGATATCGATAAAACGTTCATAGTGACCTAGGTCCAAGTCTGTCTCAGCCCCATCATCTGTTACAAAAACTTCCCCGTGCTGATAAGGGCTCATGGTCCCTGGGTCAATATTGATATAAGGGTCAAATTTTTGAATAGTTACCTTCAAACCACGGTTTTTCAACAGTCGTCCTAGACTCGCTGCAACGATTCCTTTACCAATTGACGATACTACACCACCAGTTACAAAAATATATTTCGTAGACATAGATTCCTCTTTCTAAAATGCTCAAAGCCTTGTTAACTACATGGGGACATAGGAAACAAGACCTTCATTACTAACTAACATCCAAGATAAAAAATTCCTGGAAAATAAAAATAGCTCCCTAATAACTAGGGAGCTCCGACCTCCAAAAGAGGTGCCCGAACAATATATTACCTCAATTTAACTCATTTGTCAAATATCACTCTTTCTAGATTTATAGTTCTCCTACAGAAAAGAAAAACAACAAGGAAATTTCCTTGTTGTATGGTATTATTCTTCTTCGTCCTCAGAATCCTCGTCATCTTCTTCGTTAAGATCAACATCTTCTCCAAGGTCATCTGGTGCAATTTCGTTGATTTCAGCGTCGTAGGCTTCTACTTCGTTCTTCTCATCGTCTGGATTTTCATCATCGTAAGAAAGAGCTGGATCTTCTTCGTAGGCATCTTCATCCTCTGGATCATCTGCACCATAATCAATGGCATCAGTATCTCCGTCCATAAAGGCATTAACGCGTTTTTTCTTAGCCTTAGGTGCTACTTCTTCATCGTCACTTTCTTCAAGTGCAATGATTTCTTCGTCAATTTCATCTACTCCATACCATGAACGAAGGCCCCATTTGTTATCTCCAAGAGAGATAAAGCTACCATCAAAGTTCAACTCTGTATAGAACAAAGGTAGTGCTTCGCGAATATCGCTATTAGAGGTACCAAGATAGTTTTGGATTTCATTGACTAAATCGCTAAAATGCATCTCGTGATCGCGACCACGTTGTTCCAAGATGGCACGAGCCACCTCAATCATAGATAGTTCACTTTTTTCTTGCCCAGCAAATACTTCTAATTCCAAAGCGTTTCTCCTCTTTTTTACTACTAACGCCAGAGCATATAAACTCTGGTCTCATTTTAACATGTACTCTTTATTGTACGATAATTTTGCTTAATAGTCAAAGGTTTAGAAGAAATAAATGTGAAATATTTCAGTCACTTTAAAGACCTGTGTAACATGACCACAGGTCTGATACTTTATTTATAGCTCAAAGCTCGTTTAAAGGTCTTCCAGATACCTAAATCATCTGCTTGAAGAACTAAACTAGCATACATACGTCCGATAAAGGCTGTTGCAGTTACGGCAAATACAACTGTTATTGCAAGCGAAATCCATGCTTCTATACTACTCGCATAACCATTAATAGCTCTGAAAGGCATAAAGAAGGTCGAAATGAAAGGAATATAAGAACCGATTTTCAAAATCAAATTGTCTCCTGCAGCGCCTAGAGCAGTAACGCCAACAAAACCAGCTATTATCAAAAGCATCAAAGGTGACAAGGCCTTACCTGCATCCTCAGGTCGAGAAACCATAGAACCCAGAAAGGCTGCCAAGACCACATACATAAAAAGACTGACCAAAACAAACAACAAGGTATTAACCGAAAAGGCTTCTCCCAAGTGGCTTAGAATACCTGAATTAGCCAAGAAAGGCATATCCTTAAAGAATAAGATAGCTCCAAGTCCACCTACAACATAAATACCAATATGAGTCAAAATGACAAGAAGCAAGGCAATCATGCGTGCGTAAAAATAGTGACTAGCACGAATACTTGAGAAAACCACTTCCATAATTTTTGTTCCTTTTTCACTGGCTACCTCTTGAGCAGTGACACTGGCATAAGTAATCAAGATCATATAGAGGAAGAAGCCTAGTCCTGCCGCCGCAAAGGTTTGGACCATCTTCTTACTTTCCTTAGATTCATCAATCTGCTCTGAGAATTGAATCGTTTGTGCCAAGTGTTGTTCCTGTTCCTGAGATAAATGTGCCTCCGAACGATTGAGTTGGTATTGGAGCTCATTCAACTTAGTTGTCACAGCTAACTTTATACCAGTTTCAAGTGAAGTTTCACCGTGATAAACTGCCTTGAGGACACTATCTTCTTGATCAATGGTCAAATAACCTTTTATTTTTTCATCCTTGATGGCTTCTTGGGCGCTTGCTTCATCCTTATAGTCAAAATTAATGCCATTGGTCGATTTAAGACTCTCTGTTACAGCAGGCACCGAACTAACTACTGCCACCTTATTATTCTGAGCCAGAGAGGAACCTTGGAGATAGCCAATTCCGCCAGACAAGCCGATAAAGAGAAATGGCGAGATTACCATAAAGAAGAAACTCCAGGATTTGACATGACGTAGATAAGTTTCTTTGATTACAACCAACATATTTCTCATACTTCCACCCCTGATTCTAGTTTAAAGATTTCATCAATTGTCGGAGCTTGCTGGTCAAAGGTCGCGATATAGTGTCCTTGAGTCAAGATAGCAAAAAGCTCCTGTCCAGCATTTTCATCATCTAGGATGAGCTTCCAAATCCCCTGCTTGGTTAAGCTAGCATGAATGACATGTGGGAGTTTTTCCAAGTCTTCCTGACTCTTTTCACTTGCAACAAAGAGTCGCGTTTTACCGTATTGATTACGAACATCTTGGACTGGTCCATGCAAGACGACACGCCCATCACGAATCATAAGGATATCATCACATAGCTCTTCGACATTGGTCATGACGTGGTCTGAAAAGATAATGGTTGCACCACGTTCTTTTCTTTGATGATAACCTGCTTGAGCAATTCGGTATTGACTGGATCTAGGCCACTAAAAGGTTCATCTAGAATGATCAGATCTGGTTCATGCATTAAAGTAATGATTAGCTGAATCTTCTGTTGATTCCCTTTTGAGAGACTCTTAATCTTGTCTGTCAATTTCCCCTTGACTTCCAGTTTCTCCATCCATTGAGGGAGTTTTTCTTTGACTTCTTTGGCATCCATGCCCTTTAACATCGCTAGGTAACGAACCTGCTCTAGAACTGTCAACTTAGGCATGAGACTACGTTCTTCAGGCAAATAACCTATCCGAGCATAGGTTTCCTGACGAATTTCCTGGCCATCAAACTGAATTTCTCCTTGATAATCCAAAAATTTCAAAATACTGTGGAAAATGGTTGTTTTCCCAGCTCCATTTTTCCCAACTAGACCTAAAATTCTTCCAGGCTGAGCTTGAAAGTCAACGCCAAACAAGACTTGTTTGGGACCAAAACTTTTTTCAAGATTGCGGACTTCTAACATAATCCACCTCCTACTAATCTTACCCTCATTATACTCCTTTTTTAGTCATTACAAGGATTTATGTACATTTTTATTAGTAGAATTTACTAGGCATTTTTTATATCAAAACGAAGAAGATTCAACTTCATTTTTCTTTCCAATATTCGGCCTTTGCAAAGACAAAAAATCCATCCCTCAGGATGGATTTTAGACTGTTAACGCACTTCTGCATTGACTTTTTCTTCGAGAGAAGCTTGAATTTTTTCCATGTAGCGTGCGACTTCTTCGTCGGTCAAGCTATCTTCTGGATTTTGGAAGGTCAAGCTGTAGGCCATAGACTTCATGCCAAGTCCTAGTTTTTCACCTGAGAAGACGTCAAAGAGTTTGATATCTGTCAAACGTTTCACGCCCGCAGCTTGAATGGCATCAACCACCTCTTGGTGAGTCACTTCTGCCTTGAGGAGAAGAGCGATATCACGGCTGACTGCTGGGAATTTAGTAATTTCCACAAAGGCTGCTGCTGGTTGAAGGGCTGCTTCAATAGCTGAAAGGTTAAGCTCTGCCACATAAGTTTCTGGAATATCGTAAGCCTTAGCCGTCACAGGGTGCACTTGACCGAGGAAACCGACTACTTGATCACCGAGTGAGATCAAGGCTGTACGTCCTGGGTGAAGACTCGTGATCTCTTGCGTTGCTGTATAGGTCGCTTCAAGACCCAAGCGAGCAAAGAGGGCTTCCAAAATTCCCTTAGCATAGAAGAAATCAACTGGAACCGCTGCTGTTTGGAAGTCTTTTTCAGCGACTAAACCTGTCAATGCAAAAGCAAAGCTGTTGATTTCATTTGGCAAGTCTTCTTTTGGATTACCTGTTTGTTCAAAGACTTTTCCAATCTCATAAAGAGCCAAGTCTTTATTCTTACGCGCTACGTTATAAGCTACGGTATCCAAAATACCTGAAACCATATTTTGACGGAGGACTGAACGGTCCACAGTCATTGGCCACATCAATTCTGTCAAATGACTTGGCTGAATCGTAAACTCCACTGCTTTTTCAGGAGTTGTCAGAGCGTAGGTGATGATTTCTGTCAATCCAGCACCTTCTGCAATGGTACGTACTTGACGGCGCAATTTTTGTGTAGCTGTTAATTCACCGGCTGTCCCATCATCTTTTGGAAGACTGGTTGGCAAGCGATCGTAACCATAAATCCGAGCGATTTCTTCAAAGAGGTCTGCTTCAATCGAAATATCCCAACGACGACGAGGAACGCTCACTGTGAAGCTTTCTGCATTTCCAGAAAGGCCAAATCCAAGACGACGGAAAACATCCTCTACATCCGCGTAGGAAAGCTCAGTACCAAGGACACGGTTAACGTCTGCAAGAGTTGAAGAAACTTCCACATCAGATGTATCCAACTGACCTGCTGAAACGATACCCTTACGCACGGTCGCACCAGCCAATTCAGCAATCATACTTGCTGCTGCATCAAGGGCTTCATTAACGGTCGCCACATTGATGCCTTTTTCAAAGCGTGAAGATGATTCAGAGCGTAGGTTGAGACAACTACTTGTCTTACGGATAGATTTGCCATTGAAGACAGCAGCTTCAAGGACGACACGAGTAGACTTTTCAGAAATTTCTGTAGCTTGTCCACCCATGACACCTGCAAGAGCTACTGGTTTGTCAGCAACCGTAATCACGAGGTCAGTTTTTTCCAACTCACGCTCTTCCCCATCCAAGGTCACCAATTTCTCACCTGCACGCGCTTCACGTACTCGGATGTCGTTTCCTTCAAAGGTATCCAAATCAAAGGCATGCATAGGCTGACCAAAGTAAAGCAGAATATAGTTGGTCACGTCGACGACATTATTAATGGGACGAATGCCCTCGTTCATGAGGAGGTTTTGCAACCATTGTGGACTTGGTGCGATAGTCACATTGTCCAAAATACGAGCTGCATAGTAAGGAGCCTTGTCTGTATCAATGCTGACAGAAAGAGCATCGGCTGCGGCTTGGTCTGTTTCTGTTAAAGTAAATTCTTTAAAGTTGACTGCCTTGTCGTAGATCGCTGCTACTTCGTACGCTACCCCACGCATAGAAAGAGCGTCTGCACGGTTAGGTGTGATAGAAAGCTCGATGATTTCATCATCCAAGTCTAGGTATGAGAAGACTTCATCCCCTGGAACGGCATCTTGAGGCAAGATTTGGATGCCATCTGCAAATTCCTTTGGTACAACGGAGTCAGAAATCCCTAATTCACCAAGTGAACAGATCATTCCGAGAGATTCCAAACCACGGATTTTCCCTTTTTTGATTTTGTAGTTGTCAGCGATGCGAGCTCCTGGAAGAGCCACCATCACCTTGATGCCTGCACGCACATTTGGTGCTCCACAGACGATTTGACGGGCTTCTTCTTCACCCACATTGACTTGGCAGACATGCAAGTGTGTTTCTGGCACATCTTCGCAAGACAAGACTTCTCCGACGACAATTTTTAAGAGACCAGCAGCAGGTGATTCCACACCTTCTACTTCGATCCCTGTGGTTGACATTTTTTCAGCCAACTCTTGTGATGGTACATCAATGTCCACCAATTCTTTTAACCATTTATATGATACTAACATAATTCTGAGCATAAGATCCCGATCAGCGAGACCTTTTCAATTCCTTTCTTTTTCTTCGAGTCAGCTCTTATCATTTTTCAGCGAGAGGAAATGACTAGAACTGTATAGGACTGTATTTCAGGTTTTCTTCTTATTTAAACTGTTCTGAGAATCGGACATCGCCTTGGTAGAATCCACGGATATCGTTGATTCCGTAACGAAGCATAGCGACACGCTCTTGACCAAGACCAAAGGCGAACCCTGAATAGACTGTTGAATCAATGCCACTCATTTCAAGCACGCGTGGGTGAACCATACCGGCACCCATAATCTCGATCCAACCGGTCTTCTTACATACGTTACAGCCTTCTCCTCCACACTTGAAGCATGAAACATCGACCTCAACAGAAGGCTCTGTGAACGGGAAGTATGATGGACGCAAACGGATTTGGCGCTCTTCACCAAACATCTTTTGCACAATCAACTGAAGCGTTCCTTGAAGGTCAGCCATAGAGATATTTTTCCCTACAACCAAACCTTCGATTTGGTGGAATTGGTGACTGTGGGTTGCATCGTCTGTATCACGACGGAATACACGTCCTGGTGAGATCATCTTCAAAGGACCTTTTGAAAAATCATGGGCATCCATCGCACGCGCCTGAACAGGAGATGTGTGGGTACGGAGCAAGATTTCTTCTGTGATGTAGAAAGTATCCTGCATATCACGAGCTGGGTGATCTTTTGGAAGGTTCATACGTTCAAAGTTGTAGTAGTCTTGCTCCACTTCAAATCCATCTACTACTTGGTAACCCATACCGATGAAGATATCTTCGATTTCTTCACTGGTTTGTGTGAGGACATGACGGTGACCTGTCGCAACTGGACGACCTGGGAGAGTCACATCAATACTCTCACTTGCTAGTTGAGCTGCGACTTTCTTTTCTTCCAAGAGCTTAGCTGTTTCTTCAAAGGCAGCTGTTAGGACGTCGCGAGCCTCATTTACGTGTTTTCCGATAACAGGACGCATTTCTGCAGAAACATCTTTCATCCCTTTAAGGATTTCAGTCAGTGATCCTTTTTTACCAAGGACAGAGACACGCAATTCTTGCATCTCTTTTTCATTTTCAGCAGAAATCTGCTTCAAGCTAGCTAGCGTTTCTTCACGAAGCGCTTTTAATTGTTCTTCAATAGTTGACATAATTCCTCCATCAGTCTCTCGTAGATAAAAAGAAAACCACATGCCAAAACTCCACAATCGGAGCGTTGACACGCGGTACCATCCGTTTTCATCTGACAAGTCAGACCTTTATTTCTGAATCCATAGGCAAGTGAATTCACCCAGCTTTCATATAGAGAGCTTTCAGTCACGGCTCTCCTCCCTGATATACTTCCCCTGAGATACTAGTCTTGCAGATTCCTATTTAATTATTATTCATTTTATCAAATTTCAAGCATTCTTGCAAGATATTTTGCGACTAATCAACATAGTCCCCACCTTCAAAGCCGTAATACTCTTCCAAGCTGAGACCACTTGCAGCGATGTCCTTGGCTTCTTTGCCAACATAGCGAAGGTGCCATTCCTCAGCCATATAACCCGTTTCTTTTCCTTACCTTTTAGATAACGAACGACGAAGCCATAGTCTGCAGCATGATCCAATAGCCATTGAGCAGCCTTTTCTTCAGTCACCAAATCTCCATTTGTTCCAATTAGGTCAAAGGCAAGGCCAGTTTGGTGTTCACTATATCCAGGTCGTGCAGAATAGCGGTCAGCCTCTGCCTTTCCGTCTTGGTTGACATAGTCCTGATAAAGTTGAGTTTGGGTTTCATAACTTCTGAAACCACTATAGTGGTCACTAATTGGGAAACCAGCTTCTTTCATAGCAGCAATCAGTTTCAATAACTCCTCTTTAGCTATTGGATTTTCACCAGGGTTATAGTCTTTAGACAAGGGATAGTGTTTATTAGCGATGACAATTTCATCGTATTTCCCTTGAATACTGTAGTATCCCCCTTTATTGACTACTTCTGCCTTTTTCTGACTAGCTTCCTGAGATTTACTTCCGACTGTACCTTCTTGGATTGTTTTCTCTTCAATTGCAGCAGTCGTTTCTGAATTTGCTGGTTTTTCTTGCGAACAAGCTGCTAATGTCAATGCTAATAATCCTGATAATACAAGATATCTTTTCTTCATCTTTAATCCTTTCATTTTACTATCTGGTTTAAAGTTTCTGATAATGTCGCAATCAAGTTTTCCAGTCTCCGATCTTTAACGTGATATTCCTCAGCAACCATTTCTTCCCATGGGACCCACCAAACTGGGCCACGACCGTTAAGGCCGTGTCCCTTCATATCACCCTCTCGTCTCGGAAAAATATGCCAGTGAGCATGTGCATCCCCATTTCCTAACAACTCTACATTCATCTTTTGAGCTGAAAAAGCTATAGAGACAGCTTCCTGGACTAGACTCATCTCCTCTAAAAAGCGAAGTTTGATACTTGGTTTTAGATGATGTAATTCTGTAACATGTTCCTTGGCTAAGAAGAGAGTATAGCCTTCAAAATACTGGTGGTCACCAATTACGACATATCCTGTTTCTAGTTCCTTTACAAAGTAGGGATTTTCCCCTGCCTTAATCAATTCAATTCGTTCACAAATTAGGCACATCCTAGTCCACCAACTCACTCTTAAGATAAGCGTCCACCATACGCTCAGTAGCAACTACAGAATCGATATGAGTTCGCTCGTAAGAGTGACTAGACTCGATACCCGCTCCTAGGAGAGCGTGTTTGACCTCTGCGCCAGCTGACATGGCTGCAGAAGCATCCGAACCGTAAAATGGATAGATATCCAGTTTAAATGGTATGTCCTGCTCTTTTGCCAAGGCAACCAGATGTTGACGGAATTCATAGTGATAAGGACCTGAAGCATCTTTGACACAGATAGACACTGTGTACTCATCCGTCTGCTGGTCATCTCCCATTGCTCCCATATCTACTGCTAGATATTCGATAACTTGACTTGGGATACTTGAGTTAGCACCATGCCCCACTTCTTCAAAGACTGAAAAAGCAAAATGGGTAGTGACAGGAAGTTCAACCCCCTCTTCTTTATAGACTTTAAGAAGATTGAGGAGGATAGCCGCGCTGACTTTATCATCCAAATGACGCGATTTGATAAATCCTGAATCAGTCACGACAGTTCTTGGATCAAAGCTGATAAAGTCACCAACCTCAATACCGAGTGCGCGTGTTTCTTTTTCGTTAGTCACTTTCTCATCCAAACGCACTTCCATATTATCCTGTGTGCGTTCAGCAGTTCCAGCATCCTTGTATACATGACAAGAAGTCTGGTGGATCAAAATGGTACCTGAAATAGTCTTACCTGTACTAGCCACATGAACTGTACAGTTTTCGCCTTCAATCATGTTCCAAGGGTATCCACCAATACGGTCCATTTTGAGACGACCGTCTGGCTTAACAGCGCGAACGATAGCTCCCAAGGTATCCACATGGGCGGTCACATAACGCTGTTGCTCATCATTTTTACCTTTGACAGTAACGTTGACACCACCTTTGGCAGTACGGATTGGTTGATAACCTAGTTTTTCAAGAGTCTCAACCAAATAATTCGTAATTTCACGTGTAAAACCTGTTGGTGATGCGATAGCAGTTAGTTCTTTGATATATTCTACAGTTTGATTCATTTCTTCACCTCTTCCTAATATTATATCACTTTTCCCATTTTAGTATGTGTAAAAAGGAAAACGAATATACTTTGATTGCGAAAGTATTTTATGATATAATGAAAAAAGTTCTTATGATGAAAGGAAAAATATGAACAGATATTTCAAAATGACGCTTCTCTTAGCCTTATCGTTGACATTCTTGTTGGGATGTTCTAAACAATCATCAACAACTTCTAACTCCTCAAAAGCAGAGACAAGTGAAGTAAAAACTACCGAAACTGAAACAACTGAGGCTGAAACTACAGAAAAGAAAGCTGAATCAAAAACTGTAGTCTTTGTTCATGACAGTAATCCAGGAAGACATTCTACCTTGACATATACTGTTGAGGGTGATGACGTTATGAAACAAGAAGTTTATAATGTTTTTGAACCTGAAATACTCAATAAGAGCGCTAATGAGCTTAAAGAACTTATCGTGAAAACTTATAAAGGGTATGAGGGAATCAAAGGTGTTACACAAAATATCGAATTCAAAGATGGAAAAGTCATCCATACCATGGTCATTGACATGACTGTAGTCAATCTTGATGAGATGAAAAAAGCAATGCCAAATGAATATTCAGGGGCTGGAAAACGTGTGAGTTTTTCAAAAACTAAAAAGATGCTTGAGGACCTTGGATATACTGAAAAAACGAACTAAGAGTAATAAAAAAC
>AFUT01000005.1 GCA_000223255.2 Streptococcus infantis SK970
TAGGCATGCTTGCAGTCTTGAGCTTCGATCGTTTTGAGAACTTGTTCCAGGCTACTTGTTTCAGTGATCTTGTCAGCTGGATAGCCAGTAACACGTAGACGGCGAGCAATTTCAGAATGACGAACGCCACCCGCATTGATTTCAGGAATGTCCATATCAGTAATTTGCTCAAAGTCAGCATCCCAAATCCAGCTGGTATCAATCCCGTCTGCATAGTTGGCATTGAGGAGAACAGATAGACTAAATGGGTAAGGAGCTAGTTTGATCATTTCGATGGCCTGGGTAGCACCAACAGGATTTTTAATGAGAACCAGTGTGCATTCCTTGTCACCGATATGGAAAGTTTCTTGGCGACCGAAAACAGCTCGACTCTTGTCAAATCCTTGTTTAATCAGTTGAGAATC
>AFUT01000004.1 GCA_000223255.2 Streptococcus infantis SK970
ATTTTTTATTCCATCTCAAAAGCTTCACTCTTTTGCTTATTTGGAAGAATAAGAGAAAGTAAAATCCCAATGATCGCTGGTACTAACCATGGCAATGAGGCCTTAGCAAATGGTAGAGCATTCACAATATTGGCAAGGAAGGTCACTTCAAATGAACTTCCCAAGACACTAGCTACGGCAATAGCTGTAACAAGACCCATCGTCAATTGCATGCCTGGTTTTGAAAGTGGTACAAACTTGTTCACAATCACAATCATAACAATGGCAATGGTGATTGGATACAAGATAACTAGGACAGGGATAGAATATTTGATGATTGCATCAAGACCGAGGTTGGCAATTGCAAAACCAATCAAGGTAAAGACAGTCGCATAAACCTTATAGCTGAGTTGTGGGAAACGTCCGTTAAAGAATTCAGCAGTTGAAACAATCAAACCTACAGTCGTTGTGAAGCAAGTTACTGTTACCATGGCTGCTAGGAATAATTGAGCTGTTGAACCAAAGATTTCTTGGGTCGCTTGTGACAAGATATAAACCCCTGGAGTTCCACCCTTCATCGCTTCTTCTGTCATCGGGAAGTGATTTCCAAGGAAACCTAGGCCAATGTATAGAGCACTAAAGCCAAGCGCTACGACAATTCCGACTACCCAAATGGTTGAGATGTACTCTTTTTTACTCGAAAATCCAAGTTGTTTCAAGGTTTCAACCGCGATTACACTAAAGGCAACAGATGCGAGAGCATCTAGAGTATTATATCCTTCAAGGAATCCTGCTCCAAATGCTGAATCTTGATAAGCTGCTGTAGCTGCTTGTGGAGCATTTCCACCATATTTGAGGGCTCCAAGGATTACCAAGATGATAATCAAGAGGGCAAAAACTGGAGTCAAAACACGGCCGATACGATCCAAAATCTTTGAAGGATTAAGCGCGATTAAGTATGCTGCAACAAAGTAGAGAATGGTAAAGGCAATCAAACCTAACCCCTTATCTGCTTCGGCTAGGAGGGGACTAATCCCTACTGCATAAGAAGTTGTTGCAGTACGTGGAATGGCAAAGAATGGACCAATCGACAAGTACAAAACTGCTAGATAAATCGTTGCAAACCAAGGGGAAATCTTTGTAGAAATCTCATAGATATAGCCCTTAGGATTTAAGGTCCCGATGATCAAGGTCAAGACGGCAAGTCCGACACCTGAAAGTACAAATCCTGCAATGGCAGGGAGAAAGTGTTCCCCAGATTGAGCACCTAGAGTAGGGGGGAAAATCAAATTACCCGCACCAAAAAATATTCCAAACAGGAGTAATCCTGTTAAAGCACCTTTTTTAGCCATAAACTCTCCTTATATAAAATAAAATACTTTCTTAGTATAACATGATTAAAGGCTTGAAAAGGCTATCTCGGAATAATTTTAAAATGTTTTCAATTTTCTGATTTTTAGAGCAAATAAACTCCCTTTAAAACCGTTCTTATTTTCGGTCTTAAAGGGAGTTTTTTCTTATTCAAAGGCATCCATGCCACCTTGGACATTGACAACCTCATAGCCTTGTTCTGCTAAAAATTGACAAGCGCGTGCTGAACGCATTCCTGATTTACAAATCACGTAGTAAAGATTATCCTTATCTAGTTGTTTATAAGTATCAGCTAATTGGCTGAGAGGTAAATTACGAGCGCCTTCTAAATAAAGAGTCTCAAATTCCTCTACTTCTCTCACATCTCATACAGAAAGCGACTCTTTCTGGTATAGTTGGTAAAAATCATTAAAAGTAATTTCTTTCATTTTTCTTCTCCGAGAATTTTTTGAATTCTTTCTTTCAAGTCAGGCAAAACATCTGCTTCAAACCAAGGATTCTTTTTCATCCAGATTTGGTTGCGTGGTGATGGGTGTACAAGAGGGAAATAATCAGGCAAATAATCTTTAAATCGATGCACACGGTCTGTCACCTTGCCACTAACTTTCTCATGTAGATAGTAAGCCTGCGCATACTGGCCAATCAAGAGTGTTAATTGAATATCTGGCAATTCCTTCAAGAGTTCTGGATGCCATTTTTCTGCAAAACCTGGGCGTGGTGGTAGGTCACCAGATTTCCCGTGTCCTGGAAAATAGAAATCCATGGGCATGACTGCAAAGTAACCTGAGTTATAAAACGTATCTTCATCCACACCCAACCATTCTCGCAAGCGATCACCACTTTTATCCTTCCAGTAAAGTCCTGCTTCTTGAGTTTTGAGTCCAGGCGCCTGGCCAATGATATTGATACGAGCAGTCTTTGGTGCTGCAAAAAGAGGCTGGATTCCTTGCTCAGTATAGCTAGCATTCTGTGGATCCGCCATAATGGCTTGCTTGATTTTTTCGATTTGAGACATCTGTTTCCCTCCAAAAAGAAGTCCAAGCATAAAATCTCAGACTCCTATATCATTATTTGATCAATTCATAGATAGCTTCAGCGTAGATAGCTGCTGCTCGGAAAAGATCATCCAAGGCGATAAATTCGTTGGCCTGGTGCATAGTATCGATAGAATCTGGGAACATAGCACCGTAGGCTACACCACGCTCTAAGAGACGACCAAATGTCCCACCACCGATGACTTGTTCGTGACCTTGAAGTCCTGTTTGTTTTTCATAGACATTCAACAAGGTTTGCACAAGTGGATCTTCCATTGGCACATAGTGAGGCGTGTGACCGTGTTCAGAAAGACTAACTGAAGCAACTGGCAAGGTTTCAAGAACTGTCTTGATTTGCTCTGGGCTTGTTCCTTTTGGATAACGGAAGTTGAGGGCAATAGTATTGTCAGCACTTGCTTGGTCAAAGCGGAAGACCCCAGCATTCATAGAAAGGGCACCCATCTTTTCATCCACATGAGCAACCTTCAAGTTCTTGCCTTCGTGGTCATTCAAAAGAATCTTACCAGCAATATCGAGGTAGTCTTTTGCAGGCCCTTCAAAGGCAAATTGGCTGAGGAAGAGGGCGAGGTAAGTCGCACCATTGACACCTGAAGCAGGCATAGCACCATGGGCTGATTTACCGATAATCGTAACCTTGTACTTGCCGTTCTCTTCTTGAATTTCTCCTCTAAGCTTGTGCTCTGCAACAAAGGCATCTAATTTCGCTTGCAAATCAGCCAAGTCTCCCGAAACAACTGCAGTTGCTGATTCTGGCACCATATTTTCACGCAAACCACCTGTAAATCTATGAAGACGAGCTGCACCAGTATTTTCACCAGCAAAGTGGAGGTATTCTGTAATATTTCCCTTTTCACCATTGATGATAGGGAATTCAGCATCTGGAGAGAAGCCAAAGTCTGGTTTTTCAAGTCCTACATGCTCAAAGTAGTAGTCCATATCTGCCCAACCTGATTCTTCGTCAGTTCCCACAATGAAACGAACTTTCTTAGAAGTTGGAAGTCCCAATTCTTTGATGATTTTCAAACCATAGTAACATGCTGTTGTTGGTCCCTTATCGTCAGAAGCACCACGCGCATAGAGACGACCATCTTTGATAGTTGGAGTGTAAGGATCAGTATCCCATCCACTACCTGCTGGCACTACGTCCATGTGGGCAAAGATTCCAAGGACTTCTTCTCCTTCACCAAACTCGAAATGTCCTGCATAGTTATCAACATTTTTGGTTGGGTATCCGTCACGGTCTGCGATTTCAAGGAATTTCTCCAAAGCTTTTACCGGACCAGGTCCAAAAGGATGTTGCACATCTGCCTTACTGTCATCGCGTTCTGAGTTGATTTCCAAAAGGCTAAACAAGTCAGCCAAGAGAGCTTCTTTACGTTTTTCTACTTCTGCTGTAAAATCAATAACTGTCATTTTTACTTCCTATCTTTTTTCGATAATTTCATCTACTGGCAAGCGGTAGCTTGGTTCCAACTTCTCGTCTGTGTATCCTACTGTGATCAAAAGTTCTGGACGGAAGCGTTCTTCGATTTCCAAGACTTCATTGGCTTTTGATTTATCAAAACCAAGAATAATATTTGAACCAATTCCTTGGTCTGTCAGTGCCAAGACAAGGTTCATAGCAACGAGACCTGCATTAAGGGCTAGGTAGTCACTGATTTGTTGTTCATTGTAACGCGCAAACTCTGCTGGAAGATTTTTCATAAAGTACTGAAGTTGTTCTTCTGAGAAATTCTTTGCTCCACCAACACGGGCAATCTTGCGAGCTCGTTTAGCTAGGTCAGTGTCTGTAAACAAGGCAATGGTTACAGGGGCAGATGCTACTTGCTCAAAGTTTGAACCGTAAGCCAATTTTGCTAGTTCAGCATTTCTCTCACGAACCACAACAAACTTCCAAGGCTGACTGTTGTGAGCACTCGGTGCCAAGGTTGCGATTTCAATAGCTGTTCGAACATCCTTGGGATCAACCGGTTTATCAATAAAATGCTTAATCGCATGACGTTTTTTATTTAACTCAAGAAATTTCATAATTGATTTCCTTTTCTATTTCTACTGCTTCCATTTTACCACATTCTGAAAGAGCTTGCAGAGATTTTTCATTCGTGGCCTAAATTATCTTTTTCTTATCTGAATTAAATTTTAGATTACAAACTCAAACTGAAAATTATAATATTTTTCTATCACTTCCATAAAAAATATATATTGGCTATTTGATTGATTGTCTGGTAAGCTAGATACCATTAAGTAAAGGAGACACACATGAAAAAATTATTCTTATTATTAGCCATTAGTCCCTTGTTGGTAGCCTGTGGACAATCTAAACAGGATAGTACTTCAACTTCTACTACTAGCCCTAAAACCATTGTCGTAGCCACTGCCGGAGACATTCCACCTTTTGACTTTGAACAAGATGGTAATTTAACTGGATATGATGTTGAAGTTTTAAAAGCGGTCGATGAAAAACTAGATCAATACAAGATTGAATTTCAAAAAACAGCTTGGGAAAGTATCTTCCCTGGAGTTGATGCTGGCCGTTACCAAGCTGCTGCCAACAACTTGAGCTACACCAAAGAGAGAGCCGACAAATATCTCTACTCCCTACCTATCGCAAAAAATCCTTTGGTTCTCGTGAGCAGAAAAGACAAGGCTCTTACCTCTCTTCAAGACATCGCTGGTAAAACTACACAGGATGACACTGGAACTTCTACTGCCAAGGTTGTTACAGACTGGAATCAAAGCCACTCAGACAATCCTGCCACCATCCAATACTCTGGTGAGGATGTGGCTAAGCGTCTGACTGACCTCGCCAATGGTGAATTTGATTTCCTAATCTTTGATAAAATCTCTGTTCAAAAGATTATCCAAGACCGAGGATTAGACTTGAACGTAGTCGACTTGGAAAGCAATGATAATCCAAATAACTACATTATCTTCTCAAGCGATCAAAAAGAATTTAAAGAACAATTTGACAAGGTTCTCAAAGAACTCTACCAAGATGGAACCCTTGAAAAACTCAGCAAAACCTATCTCGGTGGTTCTTACTTACCAGATAAATCTCAATTACAATAAGATATATTAAAAACGATTGGCTAGTCCAATCGTTTATTTAGTATCTGTTAATTAAAGCAACTCTTACAAAAAATCAAAATAATTCTTGACATCCTCTACATAGCCATGCTTTTCAATTAAACTAGCTAACAAATCTCTATTATGTCCTTGGTAATTGTCCTCACGTCGCAACTCTTCATACATTTCGATAAAAGGAAGGTCTTTGGTCTTGGCTGACTCTAGCTCTGCTTCATAGTCATAGGCAACTTTTCGAAATTGAATATTGACTAACTCACCATTTTCAACCTCAAGTAAGGCATACTGGGCACGGTGATTTTTCAGCCCTACCCAGTCAAAATAAGGCATACCAATCGAACCTGGATTGATGATTTGTTGACCTTGGCTACCATAACGAAGCAACTGCTTGTGAACATGACCATAGACGGCCACATCAGTAGTTTCATCCAGTAACTGGTCAAAGTTTTCGGTATCATTTTCAACCAGCAAATCACCACCATAATTTTTCTCAGGTAAATTATGTGAAAGAGAAAAGCGCAAGCCTTCTACTTCTTTCTTGGCTACCATAGATAGATTTCTCAACCAATCAATATGCTCTGGGTTTAGATGCTCCATCAGATACTGGGTCAATCGCATAAGCTGGATTTCTTGGGGATCCTCTAAACCATATTGCCCATCTAAAGCCTCTAACACACAATCATCCCAGTTGCCTCGAACAGATGCTGTAATGGGAAGGTCTTTCAAAAGAGCCACCAAGTCATTTGCTCCCGGTCCAGGAAGAAAAATATCTCCCAGAAGCCAATATTCAGTCACTCCCAATTTTTTAGCGTCCTCAAGCACTCCAGCTAAGGCTGTCGTGTTGCCATGAATGTCTGATAAAATTGCAATCTTATGGTTCATTTTACACACTCTCTTTATTAATATTTATTTATTCTAGCTATCCCTTACACCGTTATAGGTCTGCACCTTTCTTCATCTCACTTCTCCGTGCTAGGGGTTCTTTTAGTTCCTTAAATATCTCACATATTCTACTAATACGTAGATGAGGATTGTTAAACAAATGATAATCTCTAACCAAACGAGGAGGTTGAGGACCGGAAACTGCAGAATGCCTTGGGACATTTTCAATGAAGTTGCTGTGATGATGGTTGGAAAGGTTAGGGCTGAAAAGGCTGGTTGGAAACCTTGTTTTAAAATCCTTGGCAAGCGACTAAGGACAAAGAAAAGAAGGTCTGTGATGCAAGGATCATAACTAGTAAAATCCAACTAGGAAGACTGTATCCTCCTACTCTCACTAATGCTGCCAAAAGGAGAGAAAATGGTGCACAGTAGATACCTTCTTGCCCCAGCAAAGCTAGTGGCAATGGATTCTTTTTCAAATCTTGATAGATCAGAGGGTACAGGATGAGGGTTAAAATAAAACCAAAAATCCAAGCTCCATAAGCAATCCCGACAATCCCCACCACTGGGTATGTCAAGCTTGCTACTGCTATTCCTACATAAAGAACAGTCCAGGTCGGTGTTGCACTGGCCCTTTGTTTAACCAAGACATAGTTCTTTGTAAAGTATAAGATGAGGTAAACATCTAGAAGAAAAGCAAACCACCAGAGAATCTGTGCAACAATGCTCAAGCTCATAGGTAACGCTCGTAGCAAATAGGTCGATAAAATCATACCTGCCATGGGAAAAGTCGCCATTCCTGACAAGACGGGTGCTTTCTTTAATTCTTGTTTGCTTTCTTGCCAATCACTAAGGTGACTTACCAAAAATAAAACCATAGAATCAAGCCTGACAAACTAAGCAAATGAGAAAGAAATGGGAAGGTATCTAAGATAAGATTACCTGCACCAGCTAAACCCAACAAGCAGCCTGAAAAGGCCAAGGGCAGTTTTTTCATATGTATCTCCAATAATCATATTATTATTAGTATAGCATAAAAGCGCTTAAAAAGGCATTCAAAAATGGAGCCTGAACCTGTCAGACTCCATTCTTTTTTATAATTTAGGCATAGGGTTGCAACTCTGGATTAATTGGCGTATTAGCTAAGTTATTAGCATAGTTGCAGAGGGTTGCCAAACTCACACCAAGAATGACATCTAATGCATTCTCTTGCGTGTAGCCAGCTTCCAAAAACTCTCCAAGTGCTTCATCACCTACGCGTCCTTTGGTGTTAATGACTGCCAAGGTAAATTTGGCAAGGGTATCCAACTTAGGATCTGTCTCAATCGGAGTACGATTGCGAAGGGCTTGGAGAAGATCATCATTCATCTGGATTTGCTTGATAGAAAAGGCTGTATGCCCTGCTACACAGAAGGCACATCCATTGGTTACAGCTGCAGTGATTTGTACCACCTCGCGCTCTACAGGTGTTAGGCTATTGCGACGGTTGATAGCTCCGACAGTACGATAAGTTTCAAGAGCTGTTGGTGCATTGGCCAAAAGTCCTATGAGGTTGGGAATATAGCCATTATTGTCCTTTTGAACCGTTTCAAGAACTTCTTTAACTTCTGCTGGTACTGATTCTACTGTGTGGATGGTAAATGTTGTCATAAGAGGACCTCTTTTCATTTTCTTGACACCTAGTCTATCACATAATTTTCTACTTGGATAATATATATTTTTAATTGTATTGATAGGATTTCTTTATGAAAATAAAAAATCACACAAAATGTGTGATTAGCTTATTTTTCAAAATACTTCTTAGTCTCAGCGATAACGACTGGAGATAAGGCTAAGAGTGCAATCAAGTTTGGTAAAGCCATGAGAGCATTGACGATATCCGCGATAATCCAGACCATATCAAGCTCGATAAATCCTCCTAGTAGGACCATAGCAACAAAGACCACTCGATAAAGCCAGATGAAGCGAACACCAAAGAGAAACTCAAAACAACGCTCTCCATAATAATTCCATCCCAAAATCGTGGTAAAGGCAAAAAGCACCAAGAAAATTGTTAAAAGAGCTGGGCCAAAATATGAAAAGACTGTTGAAAAGGCTGACTGAGTCAAGGCAACACCATTCAAATCACTGCTCCAAACACCAGTTACCAAGATGGTCAAACCCGTCAAGGTACAAATAATCAAGGTATCAATAAAGGTGCCTGTCATAGAAATCAAACCCTGTTCTACTGGTTCATTTGTCTTGGCTGCTGCAGCTGCAATGGAGGCTGAACCTAATCCAGACTCATTTGAGAAGACTCCACGTGCCACACCATTTTGGATGGCAGTTCGGATACTTGCTCCTGCAAAGCCTCCTAGTGCAGCCACTGGACTAAAAGCTGAAGTCACGATTAAAGCAACTGTAGCGGGTATTTTCTCAATGTTAAAGAAAATAACTGTCAAGGTTCCCAAGATATAGACAATAGCCATGACGGGAACAACTGTAGTTGACACCTTAGAAATAGACTTTAGTCCACCAAAGACTGCTATCCCTACGAAAATAGATAAAACAAGTGCTGTAATTGTCGGATCAATACTAGCCGTATTTTGCACGGATTCTGTAATGGAATTCACCTGGGTAAAAGTACCAATCCCTAAAAGTGCAACTAGTACTCCAGCTACAGCAAAGAAGATTGCAAGGGGACGCCATTTTTCGCCCATCCCTAGAAGGATATAATGCATCGGTCCTCCTGCTACCGCACCATGGTCATCCTTGGTCCGGTATTTTATGGCGAGTAGACCTTCTGCATATTTGGTTGCCATTCCAAAGAAAGCAGCCATCCACATCCAAAAGAGGGCTCCTGGTCCACCAACCTTGATAGCCGTTGCAACCCCGATGATATTTCCTGTACCAACAGTAGCGGCTAAAGCCGTACAAAGAGCCGCAAAACTCGATACATCTCCATGCCCCTTATCCTTTGTAAAAATAAGCTGGAAGGCCTTAGGGAGACGCAGGATTTGCAAGAGTCCCAAACGAAGAGTTAAGTAAATCCCGGTACCAACCAATAAAATCAAGAGGGGTGGTCCCCATACAAAAGCGTCTATTTCTTTCAGCAAATTTAACATAACATTCTCCTATCTATTCAACTCCAAAAGAAAGAGCACATGTTAAAAACATGTACTCTGGAATGCATCGATAAATGCCAAAAAGCGCTCTATCATTGCTCTGTCCTTTTACCTGAGAGTTTGAGCAGTTGCCTGCCTTGCCCCTTCGGTGCCTTTACGGTCTCTCCAGAGTTCCGTCCATTTACAGTCATGGAAGTCAAAGGACTTTCCACTTCTATTAAACTTCATTCGGTGTTGTATTTAATTTTTACTTATTTTACAAGAAAAAGCAACTCTTGTCAATCGTTTTCGGAAAATTTCGTTGGAATTTTCATTTATTCTACCTAACCCTTAAAGGTTACAATAGTTGCTCCACTTCCGCCTGCATTTTGAGGTGCATAGCCAAAGCTCTTGACTTGCTTGTTTCTTTGTAAGTATTTGGTTACTCCTTCACGAATGACCCCTGTACCGATACCATGGATGATATCTACTTGGGCCATGTTGTTGAGCAGGGCTTGGTCGATAAAGGCGTCTAAAGCTTCCATAGCTTCCTCATAACGTTTACCACGAAGATCAAGTCTAGCCTGCGGTGCTTTACCAACAGCGCGCTTGACGACGTTGACTTGTTTTTTCTTGACTGGTGCTTCTTGCTGAGCTTGAACCAAGTCAAATTCTTTTTCCTCAAGTGTCATCTTAATCAAGCCGACCTGAGCTTCCCAACGACCGTCCTTGAGTTGATTGGTCAAGGTACCTCGTTGACCATAGCTTAAAACGATGATATCATCCCCAACTTTTGGAGCTCGTTTTTTCTTGGCCTTTTGAAGGACCTTATTTTTAGAAAGATCAACTTTTTCAGGTGCTAACTTCTTGAGCTTAGCCTTGGCTTCGATAATTTCATGTGGTTTCAGTTGAGATTTGCTGTGAAGATTTTTAAGAATATCGTCACTTTCAGCCAGAGCCAATTCAACAATCTCAGCAGCTTGCTCACGCGCCTTATTAAGTTCTGTTTCCTTCTCACGATTGAGCTCGTTGTAGAGTTTTTTAAGCGCACGGTTCATCTTGAGGTTTTCTTGCTCGACTTGGCGAATATTCTCAAGACGTTTACGACTTTCAAGTGTCTGCTCTTCCAATTGCTCTATGATGCGATTGACATCATTATCTTGATTGATCTGCTTGCTAGCGTCACCTACGATAACATCTGACAATCCTAGACGTTTAGCAATCTCAAAGGCATTGCTTCGACCAGGAACCCCTTGCATGAAACGATAAGTTGGGCGCAAGCTAGCTGTATCAAACTCCATGCTGGCATTCTGAACATAGGCCGTTTCAATCCCGTAGGCCTTGAGTTCAGGATAGTGAGTGGTTGCCATAGTCTTGACCTGACGCAAGCGCAAGTCCTCTAGGATAGACATGGCAAGAGCTGCACCTTCTTGGGGATCTGTTCCTGCTCCAAGCTCATCTAGTAACAAGAGCGAGTTTTGGTTAACCTTACCAAGAATATCAACAATATTGGTCATGTGACTAGAGAAAGTTGAAAGACTTTGTTCGATTGATTGTTCGTCCCCGATATCTGCAAAGACTTCCTCAAAAATCCCCACACGACTGCCCTTATCTGCCAAAATCGGCAAACCTGACTGAGCCATCAATTGCGTCAAACCTAAGGTTTTGAGCATAATGGTCTTACCACCCGTATTGGGACCAGTGATGACGATGGCTGTTAGATCCTTACCAAAGTGTACATCATTAGCAACAGCATTTTGCACCAAGGGATGACGAACATGGAGGAGTTGAATCTCCTGTCCCTTAGAGACTTGGGGAACTACTGCTCCTGTCTCTTGGATAAAGCGGACCTTAGCACGAATCAAGTCCAAATGTCCAATAATCCAGGCATCATTTGCAATTTCAGCTGCATGAGGTCGCACACGCTCAGAGAGTTCCTGTAGGATACGCATCATCTCATAGCGTTCATCTGCACGAAGACTAGCAATTTCCTCACTCAACTTGACTACTTCCCGCGGTTCGATATAGACTGTATTTCCACTGGCAGAAATATCATGTACCACACCAGAAATCTTGTTTCGATAGGTATTCTTAACTGGAAGAACCTGGCGACCATTTCGACTAGCAATGATGCCTTCTGTTAGCATCTGCGCCTTTTGTTTGAGTAGGTTTTGCAAGACATCACGGACTTGGCTCTCACTGTCGTGGATTTTACGGCGGATTCGAGCCAAGTCTTCACTAGCAAAATTCTCAATAAATCCAGCTTCATTGATGGCCTGGAGATTGCCCTGCAGATGTGGGAAATCATGAAGTTTCTCAAACCAATTTGCCAAGTGGTCCAAGCGTACATTTTCAAGATTGTCATAGAAATTTTTCTGTTCACGGCTGGCAAATATGACACGTTTGAGAAGGAGAAATTCTTCAATGTTGAGGTCAGCACCCATTTCCAAACGTTTGCAGGTGGCTGCAATATCTTTTGTTGCTGAAATGCTGAAATGAGGATGCTCAACAAAGAGTTCCTGCATCTCCTTCATCTCTGCAAAGGCCTGTCTAATTTTATCAGCTTTATCTGTTGGGACTAGCTCTTTTAACTGCTCTAGTCCTTGTTCCGTTAAAAGATGAGGCTCAAATAGAGCCTTGACCTTATTAAATTCTAACGTTTCTAGTATTTTTGTATTCATCTAATTTCCTTAGTAAAAAAGTAATGACTTTTCTTATTTTCAACTTTTTTAATTCAATCTCTTACTTTTCGAAATTGTAAACAAAAGGCTAGGAATAGTTCCCGCCCTTTTTATCCGATTATTTTAGTAACCCAAAGCTGTTTAATAAAATTAGTTGTAAATGGAATGCTTTGGATGATATGTCTAGCTACAAAGCTATTTTCAAGTGAATTTTGAACAATTTGTAATGGCACAGTCGCGAGAATCGTTAGCATCATCTGGAGGACAAACACGGTCACACCGACTGATAGCACACCCGCACCGATACGATAGTATTTCCCATCAAGTATCTTACTTGGTACTAGGTTTAGAAAAAGACCAAGCAAACGGCCGATGCAGTAAAAAATCGTAAAAGCTAAGAGGAAGCCGACACCTGCATAAAAAACTTTATCTAATTGGAAAAGTTGATTGGATGGGAAAAAGAATGTTCCCTGTCCTTCCTGTGGATTAGCATAAGGGATTAATAAATCGAACTTCTGTCCTAAAGATTGGTAATATTTGCTTGCAAAATAAGCAGAGACAATCGTTGCTACAAGATAATAAGCTTGCAAAATAATTCCTCGGCGGTAGCCTATATAAAAGCTCCAAGCAAGGATTAATAAGAGTAGAATGGAAATCATAGGGAATCCTCAATCTTACTCTGCTCTTGTTTAGCCGCAACCACCTTATGACGGAGCGATTCTAACTCTTGCTCCTTATCATCAAATTCAATCTCACGGCTGAGCTGTGTTGACAAGCAGTTAACTGCTAAAAGGATAGCTATTGTCTCATCATCAGCCCCCGGCATTTGTTCTTTGATTGCTTCATACTTTTCTGTCGCAACTTTCGCAATCTCCTCCATGAAAAGATTATCATGCTCAGTTGTCAGCGTTAATGTTTTTTCCCAAACGTAAACTTGAATCGATTTAAATTTGCCATAAAATTCACCTCACGATATTATACCAAATTTCACTAAGTTTGTCAGTTTTTACCAATTCTAGCGCTTTTATGGTACAATAGAGACTATGGCAAGTATCACATTAACTCCGAGTAAAAAGCAAATTCAGACTTTTGTTCAAAAGCATGAACATGCACTCACTCCTAGTAAAAATCCTTATATTCGCTACTTTTTAAAACTTCCTCAAGCCAGTGTTTCCGTCTATACATCTGGGAAAGTCCTCTTGCAAGGAGAAGCTGCTGAAAGCTATGCTAGCTTTTTTGGCTATCAAGTAGCACAAGTTACTAGCGAGCAAAATTTCCCTTTGATTGGAACAGATGAAGTCGGAAATGGTTCCTACTTCGGTGGTCTGGCTGTAGTGGCGTCATTTGTAAGACCAGATCAGCATGACTTTTTACGAAAACTCGGCGTTGGGGATTCTAAAACACTGACAGATCAGAAGATTCGTCAACTGGCTCCCCTTTTGAAGGAGAAGATTCAACATCAGGCACTACTGCTTTCGCCAAGTAAGTATAACGAAGTCATTGGTGAGCGCTACAATGCTGTTTCTGTCAAGGTAGCTCTCCATAATCAAGCGATTTTTCTCCTACTTCAAAAGGGAGTCCAACCAGAAAAGATTGTCATTGATGCCTTTACGAGTGCTCAAAACTATGATAAGTACTTAAAAAATGAAGCCAATCATTTCTCAAATCCAGTTACACTTGAGGAAAAAGCTGAGGGCAAGTACTTGGCTGTTGCAGTTAGCTCCATCATTGCGCGTGATCTCTTCCTAGAAAATCTTGAAAACCTAGGACGAGAGCTGGGATTCCAACTTCCAAGTGGTGCTGGCACTGCTTCTGATAAGGTAGCCAGTCAAATTTTACAAGCTTATGGAATGAAAGGCCTCAACTTCTGCGCCAAACTTCATTTTAAAAATACTGAAAAAGCCAAAAAACTTCTATAGAGGTGAACCATGAAATATTTAAAATCATTTATAAGAGAATGGGGAGTTTTCATCCTTATTATTGCATTAGTAGGTCTCAGCCGTCTCTTTCTCTGGAGCAATGTTCGTGTAGAAGGACATTCCATGGACCCTACTCTAGCTGATGGAGAAATTCTCTTCGTTGTCAAACATCTCCCTATCGACCGATTTGATATTGTTGTCGCTCATGAGGATGAGGGAAATAAAGATATTGTGAAACGGGTAATCGGATTGCCAGGTGATACCATTCGTTATGAAAATGATAAGCTTTATATCAATGGGCAAGAAACCGATGAGCCTTATCTAGCAGAGTATCTCAAACGCTTTAAAGAAGATAAACTTCAAAGCACTTATACTGGAACTGGTTGGGATGGTAAAAAGGGAGAATACTTTAGAACTTTAGCTCAAAAGGCTCAGGCCTTCACCTTAGATGTAAATTACAACACTAGCTTCACCTTCACTGTTCCAGAGGGACAATACCTCCTACTTGGTGATGACCGTCTGGTATCTAGTGATAGCCGACATGTTGGTACTTTTGAAGCAAAAGATATTATTGGAGAGGCAAAATTCCGTTTCTGGCCACTCAAACGTTTCGGAACAGTCTAATATCACTAAGAGGCCGAGAATACTAATCTCAGCCTCTTCTCATTCTATTTTGAATGATTTATTCTCATTCATGAATGTAAAGGAATTATATGGAAGTCTATTTTACAGGTACGATTGAACGTATTATTTTTGAAAATGTCAGTAATTTTTATCGTATTCTTCTCCTTGATATCGAAGACACCAATGCTGAGGACTTTGATGATTTCGAGATCATTGTTACAGGGACCATGGCTGATGTCATCGAGGGAGAGGAATACACTTTTTGGGGGCAGATTGTCCAACACTCCAAATACGGAGAGCAACTACAAATTACCCGTTATGAAAGAGCAAAACCGACTAGCAAGGGCTTAGTTAAGTATTTCTCTAGTAGCCATTTCAAAGGGATTGGTCTCAAAACTGCTCAGAAGATTGTGGAACTCTATGGAGAAAATACCATTGATGAAATCCTGGAGCATCCTGAGAAACTCGAAACCATCTCAGGACTATCTTCTAAAAGTCGTGAAGCCTTTGTTTCCACACTCCGTCTCAACTACGGGACTGAAATGGTCTTGGCCAAGCTTGCCAACTACGGTATTCCTAATAAATTAGCTATTCAAATTCAGGATACCTACAAAGAGGAAACCATCGATATCGTTGAAAATTATCCCTACCAGTTGGTAGAAGATATCAAAGGCTTGGGCTTTACTATCGCTGACCAATTGGCACAAGAATTAGGCATTGAAAGCCAGGCACCTGAACGCTTTCGAGCAGGTCTTGTTCATACCCTTTTAAATGCTTGTATGGAGAGCGGAGACACTTATGTTGAAGCCAGAGATTTATTGGAGAAGACTCTAAATTTGCTTGAATCCTCACGTCCTGTGGAATTAGATCCCAGTCAACTTGCTCAAGAATTATCCAATCTCATTGAAGAGGAAAAAGTTCAACAAGTTGATACGAAAATCTTTGACAACAGTCTCTTTTTCGCTGAAGAAGGAATTCATAATCACCTCATTCGCATTCTTGAAAAAGAAGAACCCAATAAACATGAAATAGAAATCATCCAGGAACAGATTGCAATTATCGAGGAAGAATTAGGCATTCAATACGATGCCATTCAAAAACAGGCAATCTGCGATGCTATCCAAAACAAGGTCTTTATCCTGACTGGCGGACCTGGAACTGGCAAAACCACTGTTATCAATGGGATTATTGCTGTCTATGCTCTATTAGAAGGACTGGACCTTCGAAAGAAAAGTAATCTACCGATTCTCCTTGCTGCTCCAACTGGTCGTGCGGCTCGTCGCATGAATGAACTAACAGGCTTGCCAAGTGCAACCATTCACCGCCACTTGGGTATGACTGGTGACGACGACACAAGCCATTTAGAAGATTATCTAGATGCTGACTTTATCATCGTAGACGAGTTCTCTATGGTAGATACTTGGCTAGCCAATCAACTCTTCTCAAATATTTCCTCTACTAGTAAAATTCTCATCGTTGGAGATAGTGATCAGTTGCCTTCGGTTAGCCCAGGTCAAGTTCTGGCTGACTTACTCCAGATTCCAAGTATTCCGCAAACACGCTTGGAAAGAATCTACCGTCAGAGTGAAGAATCAACCATTGTCACCCTTGCTAGTCAGATTCGTCAAGGAATATTGCCTGCTGATTTTACTCAGAAAAAAGCAGATCGTTCCTACTTTGAAATCGCTAGTAACCATATCCCTGCGACCATTGAAAAAATCCTAGATGCTGCTATTAGAAGTGGCATTCCTGCTCGTGATATCCAAGTTCTAGCGCCTATGTATCGTGGTACAGCAGGGATTGATGCCATCAATCAACTCATGCAAGAACTTCTCAATCCTCTTCAAAAGGGACAAATCAGTTTTGAAGCAAGTCAGTTTCATTATCGCACAGGCGATAAGGTCATTCATCTAGTCAACGATGCTGAAATCAATGTCTTTAATGGAGATTTAGGCTATATCACAGACCTCATTCCTGCTAAATATACTGAATCTAAGCAAGATGAAATCATGATCGATTTTGATGGCAATGAGATCTCCTATCCTCGAAATGAATGGTACAAGATTCGCCTCGCCTATGCTATGAGTATCCATAAGTCTCAGGGTAGTGAGTTTCCAGTTGTGATTTTACCGATTACCAGTGCTAGCAAGCGCATGCTGGAGCGCAATCTCATCTACACTGCTATCACTCGTGCCAAAAGCAAGCTCATCCTACTTGGTGAACTGCAGGCCTTTGATTATGCGACCAAACACATTGGAACAGCTCGCAAGACCTATCTGATTGAACGTTTCAGCGACTTAACTGAAAGCTCTGAGGAACTAAATGAGCCTATTCTCGAACCCACAAATCAGATTAACCCTCATCAATCTTACAGACTAACTGAAGATAACTGGACCAGTATCCCAGCTATGATTGGGATTAGTCAAGATGACCTTCAAGAATTTTTCGGAAAATAAAGCATAAGAAAACCCACCGAATCCGGTGGGCTTTTTATCTTTTCAGATTATTTTACTGTTGCAGTGCTTGTGATCAATTCAACAGCTTTTTTGATTGTGATATCGTGTTTCAACATATCAGCTGAAAGCAAGCTTTGTACTTGAGCAACTTCCATGTTGTAGTCTGCAGCCAATTGCTCGATTTCTTTTTGGATTTCTTCTTCAGTAGCATCAAATCCTTCAGCTTTCGCAACTGCTTCGATAACAAGGTTAGTCTTAGTGCGTGACTCAGCTTCTGCTTCATATTGTTTGTGAAGGTCTTCTTGAGTAGTTCCAGTGATTTGGAAGTACATGTCAGGGTTGATACCTTGACGTTGCAAGTTTCCAAGGAACTCATTTACTGAGCGGTGAACTTCTTCGTGGATCATTTCTTCTGGAAGTTCTACGATTTCAGCATTTTCAACAGCTTTATCGATTGCAGCACCTTCTACAGCATCTTTATATGCTTCTTCTTTAGCAGCAGCCAATTCTTTGCGGTATTTTTCTTTCAATTCGTCAAGAGTTTCAACTTCTTCGTCGATATCTTTTGCAAGTTCGTCGTCAAGTGCTGGAACTTCTTTAGCTTTAACTTCGTGAATAGTTGTTACGAATTTAGCTTCTTTACCTGCAAGGTCTTCTGCTTGGTAGTCTTCTGGGAATGTTACGATAACGTCAACAGTTTCACCAGCTGAGTGTCCAACCAATTGGTCTTCAAATCCAGGGATGAATTGTCCTGAACCAAGTCCAAGTGAGAAGTTTTCACCTTTTCCACCGTCAAATTCAACACCGTCGATAGAACCAACGAAGTCGATAACAACAGTGTCGCCTTCTTCAGCAGCACCATCTTTGATTACCAATTCAGCCAAGTTGTTGCGTTCACGTTCGATACGTGCATCTACATCAGCGTCAGTTACTTCTTTATCTACATCAACTGATACTTCAAGGTTTTTGTATTCACCCAATTTAACTTCAGGTTTTGTAACAACTTCTGCAGTGATAACCCAGTCTTGACCTTTTTCCATAGAAGTTACATCAATTTTTGGTTGAGCAACTACTTCAAGACCAGCTTCTTTAACAGCTGCTTCATAAGCATCTGGTAAAAGAGCGTTCATTGCATCTTGGTAAAGGGCTTCTTCACCAAATTTTTGGTCGAAGATAGGACGTGGAAGGTGACCTTTACGGAAACCTGGAACGTTAAGAGTTTTCTTTACTGAGTTAAATACACGGTCCAATTCTGGTTTGATTTGGTCTTGAGAGATAGTGAAAGTCAAGACACCACGGTTTGTTTCTTTGTTTTCAAATGATACAGACATTCTGTCATTTCTCCTTAAAATTTTTAATACAGTCCATTATACCACATAGTAGCGAACTTTTTCAAGTAATGGATGCGCTTTTCGTCCATGCTTGAGTTACCATCTTAGCTTCCTTAAAATTCGTCAGGACCTACCAGGTGATGCTGAAAGGCGTAAACGGCTACCTGTGTACGGTCACTAACCTGAAGTTTAGCAAGAATGTTCGAAACATGAGTTTTAACAGTCTTTAGGGAGATAAAAAGCTCATCTGCAATACGCTGATTTTCATAGCCTTTAGCGATTAGTTGAAGGACATCTCGTTCACGCGCGGTCAAATCTTCATGTAGTTCGACGTGATTACGGTGGTATTCTACCTTCTTGCTCACCTCTTGTTCAATAGCAAATTCACCGGCTGCTACCTTACGAACTGCGTGTAGCAACTCATCTGCGCTAGAAGTTTTGAGCATATATCCCCTGGCTCCAGCATTCAAGACCGGCATGATTTTTTCATTGTCTAGGTAAGAAGTCACAATCAAGATTTTAGCCTCTGGCCATTCTTTGAGAATAGCTAATGTAGCATCAATCCCATTGACTTCAGGCATGACAATATCCATAACAATCACATCCGGACGAAGCTCCAAGGCCATGGAAATCCCTTCTGCGCCATTGGTCGCTTCTCCCACAACCTCTACATCATCTTGTGACTCAAAATAACTTTTTAATCCCAGACGCACCATTTGGTGGTCATCTACTAATAATAGTTTCATTTTATTTCCTTTTGTTAGTCAATCAAGCAAGGGGATCCGAATATCCACTGCCAGACCCTGCTTGGGTGCTGTTAATAGTTGTATGCTCCCTGCCATATCTTCCACTCGTTCTTTGATATTGCGTAGTCCATGGCTTAGTTCATCAACATCATCTAACTGAAAACCGCGACCGTTGTCTACTACCTTTAACTGCAAGCCTGTTTCCGTTTGATAAAGATAAACATCTAGACAGGAAGCTTGGGCATGACGGAGAGTGTTACTAATCAATTCTTGAACGATACGAAAGACATGCTCCTCAATTTTTTTAGGCAATTCGTCTACCTGATATTTAAAACTGACTTTGAGTTCACTTTTTTCTTCCAATTCTTTGAGAAGCAACTGAATTCCCTCAACCAAACTCTTTTGTTCCAGTTCAATAGGGCGCAAATGCAAGAGTAGAATACGCAAATCTCTTTGGGCTGTCTCCAAAATAGCTGTTACACTCTGGAGTTGTGTTTGCATCTTCACTCTGTCTAACTTAGAAGCTTGCTGACTGAGACCTGATAGTATCATATGGGCAGCGAAAATTTCTTGGCTGACCGTATCATGCAAGTCACGCGCGATTCGCTTGCGTTCCTTTTCAACAATTTCTTCTTCTTTGACCAAGGCCTGATTGTCTGCTTTTTGAATAGCTTCTGTCAACAAACCAAGCTTTCCTGATAGGTTTCTTAAACTTGCATCTAAATCTGCATCTCCAAGACTTTTAATATCTTTACCAGCTAGCAGACGTTTGAGATTTGCTTGTATTCTTCTTCTTGAAATTTCGTCAACCATTGTCCAGAATAGGACAATCAAAAAGGCTAGGGCAAAACTAAACATCAAAGCCAGAAATAGGACTTTTTCTGTCTTTTCTAGATCCTGAAAAAGAGAGCTCCATTCCAAATCTAAGACCTTAAAAATGCTTCGAATTAGAAAGGCGACAAAGAGGAATGAAGTGAGACCAATTAAAATATAGGATTGCTTTTTCATCCGCGCACCACCTCAACATCTCCAACCATAGTTGTCAAAAGAATCTTAACACTCTTGGGACTCTTGAGATAATCTCTGGTTTCTTGATGAAATTGCTCATTACGCAAAGCACGCTTAGGCTGGTCAAAAAATGTTAAATCCCCATATAAAGAATTGACACTTAGGCTGACTTCCACATCCACTGGTACAATAATTCTAGTCGTACCGACTAGTTTTCTCAAGATGATGACATTATCATGATTGCTTAAAATCACGTGCTCTAGATGAATGGTATCTTTTCCCATGAGACGAAAAAGATTGATATCATCAAAGCGACAAGTCTGGTAGCTTGAAAAGTGATGGAGATTTCCAAGCCAGCGATTTTTCTCCCTCTTTACCGTCACTACTTCTTCAAAAACCAGATTGGTGTCTTCTCTTTCCTGGTTCATCATAGGATAAAGTAAGAATAGGCTGTAAATCAGAGCCACAAAAACAGCTAGAATGACAAAGGGATTGAGCATGATGATAAAGAAAAATAGGATACTCACTGCCACTAAAATGAAGTTATTATCCTGTCTACCTGTATAGTATCGAATCAGCAGTAAAAACAAGAGCAATATCAGTAGAAAACGGGAAAAATGCTCTGATACCATCATAATCAGAGCTCCTGTTAATAAACAAGCTTCAATAAATAGAAAAATTTGAAATTTTCGCATGTATCCGTCCTCTCTATTTTATTGTATCACAAAACCAAAAAGTCACATCAGTCTGAGGAATGATAAAGAGATCGGGACCAAAATCCCGACCTCCTTATAGTTGGTCTTTTGCTTCTTTTAATTTTCCATACAGGAGATAATCGACCTCTTGCAAATCCTCAATTCTTTTACAATTAAGGGCACACATAATCAAGCGTAGGTCTTCCTTCCAACTCTCAACAATGGAAACAACGACATCCACTGGGTAGTTTTCAACCAACTCTAACATGGTGCGTGAAAGCCCAACTGCTTTGGCTCCAAAGACCAAGCATTTGATGATGTCTAGTGGGTTGCGAACACCTCCACTTACCAGAAGCTCCATCTTATCTTTCCAGTCTTGGGCATTGATAAGAGCCTGCATAGTTGATTGCCCCCAATCATTGAGGTAGTCCCGTTGCCCGCTACGACGATTTTCGATATAGGCAAAACTAGTTCCCCCACGGCCAGACAAATCAACCGTACGTATGCCTATCTCGTATGCCTTAGCAATGGTCTTCACATCCATGCCAAAGCCGACTTCTTTCAAAACAAGGGGAACAGGGATTTGATCAGCATAATCTTTTAGATTGTTTTGCCATAACCTAAATTGACGTTCACCTTCTAGCATGAGCAATTCCTGCATAACATTCACATGGACTTGTAAGAGAAGAGGATTCATCTCTTTTACCGTTTGTATCCCCAGTTCTACAGGCTTATCTAAGCCAATATTGGTCCCAAGAAGGAGGTCAGGATGATTTGACTTCACGGCAAAAGAATCGTCCGATGGCTCCTTAAGTGCCGCACTGTAAGATCCCGTCACAAATAAAATTCCGCAAGCCTCTGCCACCTGGGCCAATTTTTGATTGATTTCTCTGCCCTTGTCACTACCGCCTGTCATGGCATTAATATAAAAAGGAAAGTCCCATTTTCGACCTGCAAATTTTGTCGAAAGATCAATCTCATCTAAGTCATACAAGGGTAGCGAAGAATGAATCAATTCTACTTCATCAAAACTATTATAAGAACTTTTTTGTTCAAGGGCATAGCGGATGTGCTCATCCTTCCGATTTATCGTCATGTCCTATCCTTTCTTGATACAAGAGCTCAATCCCTAGATCAGCCCAGCGTTTTTTCAGTAATGTGGTCGAATCTTGGTCAAAACTAAGAGCAATGCCGCAATCTCCACCACCGGCACCACTACTTTTAGCAACGGCTTTCAAGTCATGACTGGCATTTTTTAATTGTCTGAGAGAAGGGGTGTAAATATCTGAACTCAAGTTTTCTAAGAGTTGACTAGCTTGTTCTAGTAGCTCCATTATCTTTTCTTCTTGGCCTTCCTCCAAAGCCTTTACCAAGTTAGCTACTGTGTCTTTTGAAGCCTGTAAGAAGCTAGCGTTCATATTATTCTTGATTTGCTTGACCATGTGGCTAGACACAACTACTTCCTTGGTCCAACCTACCAGAAAATCAAAGTCCAAGGCCGGTTCAACACTCCTAATAGAAAATTCCCAACCACGTGATAATACAGTTGGCAGGTCTTCTTTTTCTAGCCATTGTGCCACTTTCTCACGGTCAAACGACTGATAGAGGACTAGATCTTCCGAAACGATACAGGCAATGTCGCCCATGGAACCATTGTCCCCACGTTTGAGAAGTACAGCACTCGCCAGTTTAAACAAAAGGTCTCTTTCGGCTGGTCTTTTATAAAAAGCAAGTATGGCCTTGATAACCAAAACAACCACGCTACCACTAGAACCCAGACCAAACTTCTTGCCCTCACGCTCCATTTTCCCACGAATGTCTAGGGAAAAAGGACGCAAGTCAACTCCTTGGGAAGCCAGATATTCCTCCACCAAGGCAACTGTTTCTTGAATCAAGGCATAAGAAGAATCCGGTCGCATGTCTACACTATAAGTAAACATATCTGAGTAGAGTCGATAAACTTCTGAGGACTCAATCTCAGCCGTCATATAGATGGGAATAGCCTTTATTAGCGCCAACTGTCCTGGTTCTAAAATGGCATACTCCCCAGCCCAATAGAGCTTCCCACAAGTTTTAACAATCGTCATCTTGGCTCAAATCCTTTGTCTTTGAAACGATTAAGCGATAGCGTTGACCTAAGAGTTCTGATAGATGTTCCAAGTCTTTTTCTAAACAAAGAACCTTGACATTAGGCCCCGCATCCATGGTGAAGTAACAAGATTCTCCTTGTTCTCTAAGTTGACGAACGAAATCCATAGCCTCATAACTCGCATCTGTCAGATAAGAGAACGGCGGATTTGCAGTTTTTGTCGTAGCATGCATTGCGAGAGCGTTCTTTTCTGTTAATACTCCAACTTTCTCAAAGTCATTTTCCTTGAGGTAAACCAACATATCCTTGTAGTCTTGTTCAGACTGACGAATCCATTCCTCAAATGTTGTTGAAGTTTCCACACAGAGTTTCATCCCATCTCGACTAGAGATTGGTTTTTTCTGGTCTTCCAAGACCAACATAATCATAGCGAGTTTCAGGTCAGTCTCAACTGGATAAATCTCTCCACTATCCTTATCCCAAGCTGCTATCGGTCCATAAAAACTACGAGATGAAGAACCAGATGCAAACTTAGCTTCCAAGGCCAATTCTTTTCGATCTAGTCCTAATTGGAAGTAATCATTGCAGGCTTTGACTAGGGCAGATAAACCACTGGAACTTGAAGAAAGACCTGCTGCTGTTGGCATATTGTTCTTGGTATCGATACGAACAAAACCTGCTCCTTCAGGACGATAGCGGTCAATGATTTTACTCATCTTTTTATGTTCAGCTTCATTTTGCAACTGACCATTGATGTAAAACTCATCTGCCCTAGCATCTGCTGGCAAAGGTGAAAGTGTCGTCTCCGTATACATATTTTCTAAAGTCAGAGAGATACTGCTAGTCGCAGGAACCATCTCCTTTTCTTTTTTCTTACCCCAATATTTGATAATGGCAATATTGGCATAGGAACGTACTGTTAAAGGCTTTCGATCCATGTCTGAACAGCTCCTTTCTCTTCTAATCTTTCTGCTAGTTCATGTGCTTCGTTTGCATTAGCAACTAAGGCAATGATACAGCCACCTAGGCCACCACCACTCATCTTAGCACCTAAAGCGCCGTGTTCAAGAGCAGTTTCAACCAAGGCATCCGCCTCAGGGCTACTAACTCCGATTTCTTTTAGATTTCCATGAGCTTTTGTTAGAATTTCTCCTAGCTTCACGGCATCTTTTATTTGAATAGCTTCTTCTGCTTCTTGGGTCAACTCTCCTAGCGCATGCAAGAAGGGTAAGGCATCCTTGCCCTTGCTCTCAACAACTTGGATAGCTTCACGAGTATGTCCATAGACTCCTGTATCTGCAATAACCAGATAAGCTGACAAATCCATGGTTAATTCTTCAAAACCTACATTCTTGATAAAACGAATAGGCTGGTCACTTAGGCAAGTCTTAGCATCTAAACCACTAGGATTCATATGGGCAATCATTTCAGCTCGATTGACCAAGATTTCTAGTACATCATGAGGCAGGTCGGCTTGATAATAATCAAATACCGCTCGAATGGCCGCAATACTTATGGCTGCTGAAGACCCCATCCCCCGTTTTTCAGGAATAGCCGAGTCGATTTGACAACGGATGCAAGCATCCTGGATAGTTAGATACTCGAGAGACGCATAAACAGCCATAGACAAGGTGTCCTCTTCAAAAAGACGCCATGGTGTCGCTGCTGGAACCACCCGACAAGTCACTTCAACCTCTAAAAGAGGCAAGGAAATGGCAGGATAGCCATAAACCACCGCATGCTCTCCGATTAAAATAATTTTACTATGTGCCTGACCGACACCAACTTCTTTTGTCATTTAATCCTTCTATCAGACGAAAAGCGTCTTTTTCTAGATAAAAATTTAGAACTTTATTCCTTTCTATTTTATTATATTTTCACAAAAAAGCGATTGTTTCCTTTCAGTTTCACCGAGTAAGAAATATATTTAATGATTAACTTACAAAACGGTTTGAACTTGTTTAGGTATTAAAAAAGCAGTTACACAACTGCAACTGCTTTTCTATTCTTGCATGGTGTAACCAACACCACGCACAGTTTTGATATAGCTTTTTTGACCTTTTACGTCAAGCTTGCAACGTAGATAACGGATATAAACATCCACGATATTGGTTTCGGTCGCACTTTCATACTTCCAAACACTTTCCAGCAACTGCTCTCGAGATAAAACTTTCTTGCTTCCCATAAGGGTAGCCAAAAGGTCATATTCACGACGTGTGAGGGCAATCATTTCCTCACCACGATAGACCGTATGGTGTTCTACGTCCAAACGCAGATTGCGATAGGATGTCGGAACCTTCATTTGACTACAGTGTTGGTCGATAAAATCCCGACCTCGGAAAATTGCTGCAATACGAGCCACCAAATCATCAATAATGACTGGCTTGTAGATATATGAAACAGCGAATCGTTGGATTGTTTCAACTTGGTCTTGCAATTCTTCTCGATGATCCAAGACCATGATTACCGAAGCTGGCTTGGTCCGACTCAACTTATCTGCAAAATCCTGGGCTGTCATATCCCCTAGATGAGCATTCAGTAAAATCAAGTCATAGTCTGTCTGAAGAGCCATGGAGAGGGCTTTTTGACCCTCTTCTACCTGATCAACTCGGTATTGCTCTTTTTGGAGTTCCAGACTTAAAAAATGAGCTAGATTTCTTTCTTTCTCAAGTAATAGAATCCGTTTCCCCATGGCTGACCTACTTATTTTTCGTCATACCAAGAGTAGTGGAAGGTTCCTTCTTTGTCTTTACGTTGGTATGTGTGGGCACCAAAGTAATCACGTTGTGCTTGGATCAAGTTCGCTGGAAGGTCAGCTGAACGGTAACTATCATAGTAAGTAATAGCTGCTGAGAAGGTTGGCACTGGTACACCAGCTTGAACAGCAAGAGCTACGATATCACGAACAGATTGTTGGTACTTAGCTGTTACATCCAAGAAGTACTCATCCAAAAGAAGGTTAGCAAGATCGGCATCACGGTTGTAAGCATCTGTGATCTTTTGCAAGAAACGAGAACGAATAATACATCCAGCGCGCCAGATAGATGCGATGTCTGCAAATGGCAAGTTCCAGTTGTTTTCTTTAGAAGCTACACGCAATTGGGCAAAACCTTGTGCGTAAGAGATGATTTTTGAGAAGTAAAGGGCTTGACGGATCTTTTCAATCAACTCAGCCTTGTCTCCTTCAAATGTGAAAGCAGCTGGTTTTGGAAGCACCTTGCTAGCGTGTACACGTTCTTCTTTGTAAGTTGAGATGTAACGCGCAAATACTGACTCAGTGATGAGTGACAATGGCACACCGAGGTCAAGAGCAGATTGGCTAGTCCATTTACCAGTTCCCTTGTTTCCTGCAGCATCCAAGATGTAGTCTACGATTGGTCCATCTTGACCTTCATCATCTTTACGGCTCAAGATATCCGCAGTGATTTCGATCAAGTAGCTGTCTAATTCGCCTTTGTTCCACTCAGTGAAGATTTCAGCCATATCTTGAGCTGAAAGGCCAAGCAAGTGTTGCATCAAGTCATAGCTTTCTGCAATCAATTGCATATCCCCGTACTCGATACCATTGTGGACCATTTTCACATAGTGACCAGCTCCATCAGGACCGATGTAAGTCACACATGGTTTACCATCTTCTGGTGCTTTTGCAGAGATTTCTTCAAGAACATCAGCTACCAAGTCATAAGCTTCTTTTTGTCCACCAGGCATGATAGAAGGACCTTCAAGGGCACCTTTTTCACCACCAGAAACACCTGTACCGATAAAGTTGATACCTGAGTTCGCCAATTCTTCATTACGACGAATGGTATCTTTGTAGAAAGTGTTTCCTCCGTCGATCAAGATGTCGCCTTTATCCAAGTGTGGAAGAAGGGCTTGGATGGTTGCATCTGTACCAGGTCCTGCTTGAACCATGAGCATGATACGACGTGGTTTTTCGATTGAGTTTACGAAACTTTCAATATCATAGCTTGGCACAAAGTTCTTTTCAGGATGGCAAGCAACAACATCTTCTGTTTTTTCTTTACTACGGTTATAGATAGCAACTGTGTATCCACGAGATTCAATATTAAGGGCAAGGTTACGACCCATTACGGCCATACCCACGACACCAAAGTTAGCTTTTGTCATGTGACACTCCTCTTATTTAATATGTTTTATTTTATCATGTTTATCTGTGAAAAGAAAGAATTTTATAACAATTGACTAGTAGTCCAAATCATCCGCATGGCCAGAACCGTTCCCTACAAAGTAACCTGTCTTACAGTTTAGAGTGAAGAGATAAGTTCCATCTGGTTTGTAAAGATTGTAATATCCATTTCCATTAACGATATTTACAGGTTCCAAGATATATTGGTTTCCAGTGATATATCCACGCGCACGAGATGTCTCGAGGATCTGTTCAAGAACACCATCTGCAAAGGTCCAGGCAGTATTACTGCTATCATTTACAGCTGATTGATTGTACGGCACTCGGCTAGCGCTTCTTTGCAAATTAACACCTTCGCTCGACAATCCACCATTTGTAGATGCAGCAGTCTCGTTTGTTGAAGTAGATGGACTGCTTTCTGTCGTTGGGCTTGACGCTTCCTGGCTCGCTGCTTTTGTCGAGGCTGTTGTTGAGTCCGTTGTCGTACTAGCTAATTGACTCTTACCAAGGCTGATTGCTTTATCTAGTAGTTTATCAATTTCAGTATTACCAGTCTTAACATCTGTAAATTTCGCATCCGCTTTAATTTTTGCGTTTGTATCCAAGACACCATCTGTAATAGCTGGAGTTTCAAATTGAGAGTTCACTTCTTGGATAGCCTTTATTTGGGTTTCTAGGCTATCATATTTTGATTTGGCTAGAGTCTGTTCTCTCGCTCCTTCAAGTTTATCTAGAAGTTCTTTCAATTGATTTAGTTGACCAAACTGGCTATTTTTAAGAGCTGTTTTGTTTTCATCAGTATAAAACGTGTCGTAGAGCGTATTAAATTGTTCATAGACCGACTGTTTGCTTACCAATCCTGAATCTGCAGCCTTAGTTTGAAGTTCTTGAGAAGAACGCGCAATCTGACGATAAACGTAATAGCCACCTGCAAAAATCAAGAGGAATAGCAAAATAATAGCTGACAAAATTACCCATTTCTTTTATTTTGTGGTTGATCATCTGCTTGAGCAGAACGAGACAAGGGTTGCAGTTGATCTTCATTTTCCTCATAAACCACTGCAGTTTCGGAGTTATCAAGCTCAGCCATTTCCACAGCTTCCAATTCATCCTTAAAAGGTTGCTCGAGAACTCTCGTTTCCTCTTCATCAGCTTCTTGAGCAACAATTTCAGTTGTCTCTGTGGCTAGTGCAAGAGCAATTGCTTCCTCTTCCGAACTTAACACATTTTCTTGTTCAGTAGCTTCTCTCACTTCCTGAATCATGTCATCCAAGCTTTGAGTTGGCTGATTTTTTTCGCTTGCAAATTTTCAAACTTTTCAATCTCGATTTCATCACGATGCTGTTTAATGTATTTATCTAAAATTGTATCATCTGAAGTTACTCCAGCTTCAATTTCTTCTTTCTTACGAACAACTTGACCAACCGTTAAATCCTTAGCCTCTTCAAATTTCAATTGTGCTTCTTGTTCTATTTCGTTATTACGATTATTATCTTTCTTACTCATCTGCTTTCCTTTCAGTTTTGACATCTTGTCTTTTTACACGTTGCCCAAAATATTGATACAAATCAACCTTTAGAGTACCATTATATAGTTTTCGCTTTTTATCTGCCTGACTACCATACTTGCTCTCAAAAGCCTCATCACTAGTCAGAATAAATTTACTCCAAGTTTTCAGAGGAGCAAATACCTCTCCCATTTCAGCATAGAGCTTAGTGACTCCAGCGTCATCAGATAAACGTTCTCCATAAGGAGGATTGGAGATAATCACGCCATTAATCTTATCTGAACGCAAATCCTGCACACGCATTTGCTTAAATAGAATATCATTAGATACTCCCGCTGCCTGGGCATTTGCCTTAGCAATTTCAACCATACGTCCATCAATGTCACAACCCATGATGTCAAGTTCAATCTCGCGATTTATTTCCTTAGTAGCCTCTGTGCGGACTTCCTGAATCAAACGGTCACTAACCCAGTTCCAATCCTCAAAAGCAAAGGAACGACGCAAGCCTGGTGCCATATTGCGGGCAATCATAGCCGCTTCGATACAGAAGGTTCCAGAACCACAGGTTGGATCAATCAGAGGTTTATCTGGATACCAGTTAGACAATTGCAAAATAGCCGCCGCCATGTTTTCCTTGATTGGAGCACCACCCTTTTCTGTCCGATACCCACGTTTGAAAAGACTAGAGCCACTTGTATCAATCAGAACTGTTGCCACATCTTTAAGAATCAAAACCTCGATTTTAAACTCCGGACCATTTTCCATCAGCGGAACACCTTCTGGACGGGCATAGTGTTTTTGTAATTTCTTCACAACAGCCTTCTTGGAAATAGCCTGAACACTGGGCTCGTTGTGGAGTTTAGACTTCACACACTTAGCCTTAGAGATTGGGAACCGTGCTCCGAGCGGAAGATAGTTTTCCCAATCTAAGGCAAAAACTCCTTGAAAAAGTTCTTCAAATGTTTTTGCGGGAAATGTTCCAACAACAATCTTAATCCTATCTGCAGCTCTTAGCCACAAATTACTTTCAATAATTGTCTTTACATCTCCTTCAAAGCGAACGCGACCATTCTCAACTTGACAATCATAGCCAAGTGCACGCACTTCACGACCTACAACAGCCTCTAAGCCTGCTGCAGCAGTCGCTATTAAGTTAAATGTTTGTTTCATGTCAGTCTTTAAAGACCTTTCTCTTGTTCACCTTTAAAAAATGAGGTTGAGAAAATTTCTCAGCCCCAACCTATATGCAATTTTCTATAAGCCATGTTTTGTTCCAGAAGTGACTAGGACCACTTCTTTCGATAATCATCTGTCTACCACTAACAGCTAGAAGCTGCTAGCAGTCAGAGTACTACGTTCGTTTCCGCGCACTCCATGCCCCGACCAAAATTTGGGTTGCTAGCTTGAGGGGTTTACCGCGTTCCACTCTCTCTGTTTCCAGAGAGACTTCGTCACTGTGGCACTTTCAGAGCTACTAAAACATATCCGAAAACTTAGTCTATTCACTCGCCGTAACGATTTCTCGTCCCTAGGCTTATGGTTTCACCTAGCACAAACACTACAGGCATCACAGCCTGTGCTAGCATGGACTTTCCTCATAAAAAGATAAACTTTTCACGCGATTATCCAAAAATTGCACAACTGTATGATTCTTAGAAATCAGAATTTTCTACGATTTGTTTGCCAAATACTTCTTTTTCAAGACGATTCAAGCGTTTCAAGATATCAAAGTTAGTCATAGAAGTCGTACTTCCAAGCTCAGCAGGCTCAGACGTTACAGATACAGGTGCCGCCTGAGGTTTGTTCGCCAATTGTTCTTTCAATTCTGCGACTTCCAAGCGCAATGATTTAACCAACGCTGCATAGGTTTCATAATCCTTGATAACGTCATCTAAGAATTCATCTACCTCTGCTTTACTGTATCCACGTACTTCTCTTCCGAAATCCTGCTCAAAAATATCCTTTGCTGTAAAAATAATACTTGCCATGTCTCTCTCCATTCTCAGTTACTAGTATTATTATATAAAAAAGGCAAACAAAAAGCAAGGTCAAAACTCAATTTTCGGAAAAATTTTCGGCTATTTCGTTCAAATCCTCAAATGTTAATCTTTTTGTAATATAGTTGTCTTTCTTTTTCATCAGTTCGTAAAAAAATCTCAGTTTTGTTTCATTTTCTTCGTCATAAAAAAGATAGGCACCATCTGTATTTTCAAGCAAAAAAAGCTGGTAATCTCTCAATTGTCCTTTATGTTCATAAGAGGGGTAGGCATACTTGACAAAATCGACCTGTTTAAAATCACCAAGTTTGACCTTGTTAGCCTCATTCCAATTTGATCCATGTGTTTCAAAGTCAAAAATAGTCGCTAGTTGAAATCCATAGTCATCTTTCATCTCCTTAGCAACTTCTAAAACCCAATGCTCAAATCCAAGAGCCCCCGTATACACTAGCCATTTCAATCCTTCTTCAGCTAAACTTTCCAAATCTCTACGGATAGCTTTTTTGATGATTTTTAAACGAATATCCTTTTCATTTAATAATCCTAAATCAAAAGCGGAGTATCCTAAAACCAAGGCTGTATGCATTTTTTCACCCTTTCTGAAGACCTTTGTGGTATAATAGAGTGATATCATTGTACCAATAAGGAGGATTATGGTCAACTATCCGCATAAACTTTCATCTAAACCAAGCAAAACTTCCCTTCCTCAAACTAAAAATTTTGCAAATCGGGGGATGAGTTTTGAAAAGATGATTAACGCTACGAACGACTACTATCTCTCATATGGAATGGCAGTCATTCATAAAAAGCCAACCCCGATTCAGATTGTTCGAGTCGACTATCCGCAGCGAAGTAGAGCTAAAATTGTCGAAGCCTATTTTAGACAGGCATCAACAACTGACTACTCGGGTGTTTATGAAGGATTTTATATCGATTTTGAAGCCAAGGAAACTAAACAAAAAAAGGCTTTTCCGATGAAGAACTTTCATTCTCATCAGATTCAGCATATGGAACAGGTCCTTGAACAAAAAGGAATTTGCTTCGTCCTAATCCATTTTTCTTCTTATCAGGAAACGTATTTATTACCGGCAATTGACCTCATCCGTTTTTATCGTCAGGATATGGGAAAAAAATCAATGCCGCTTGATTATATTCGAGAGCACGGCTATGTGATTGAACAACAAGCCTTTCCTCAAATACCTTATCTCGATATCGTCAAACAACATTTACTAGGTGGTAAAACAATATGAATAAACAACTTTTCTGGCGCATTGCCAAATATCTAGGAATTGGATTCTTAGCAGTCTTTATCGCTGCAGTGCTGATTGGCGGAAGTATTTTCTTCTACTATGTATCTAAAGCACCTGAACTTTCCGAAAGCAAACTAGTCGCAACCACTTCAAGTAAAATTTACGACAGTAAAAATGAATTGATTGCTGACTTAGGTGCCGAGCGTCGTGTCAATGCCCATAGCGATGAAATCCCTACAGATCTTGTGAATGCAATCGTCTCTATTGAAGACCATCGTTTTTTCAACCACAGGGGGATCGATAGCATCCGTATCATGGGAGCCTTCTTACGAAATCTCCGAAGCAATGGCCTACAAGGTGGTTCAACCTTGACGCAACAGTTGATTAAATTGACTTACTTTTCAACATCATCGTCAGACCAAACAATCTCACGCAAGGCCCAAGAAGCTTGGCTAGCTATTCAGTTAGAAAGAACTGCAACCAAACAAGAAATTTTGACATATTACATCAATAAGGTATACATGTCTAATGGTAACTATGGTATGCAGACTGCAGCTCAAAGTTACTATGGTAAAGATTTAAAAGACCTATCAATTCCACAACTTGCTCTTCTAGCCGGAATGCCACAAGCTCCTAATCAATACGATCCTTATTCTCATCCAGAGGAAGCAACTGAACGTCGTAATCTAGTCCTATCAGAGATGCAAAAGCAAGGCTATCTAACTTCTGAACAATATGAAACGGCAATAAATACACCTATCACTGATGGTTTACAAAGCCTCAAAGGAAGTAATACCTACCCTCCTTACTTGGACAACTACCTCAAAGAAGTAATTGAACAAGTTGAAACAGAGACAGGTTACAACCTTTTAACCACTGGAATGGATGTCTACACCAACGTGAACCAAGACGTTCAAAAACGACTCTGGGATATTTACAATACCGATGAGTATGTGCACTACCCCAACGATGAAATTCAAGCTGCTTCTACTATTGTAGATGTTTCAAATGGTAAGGTTATCGCCCAGCTTGGTTCAAGACACCAATCAAGTAATGTATCCTTCGGTCTCAACCAAGCTGTTGAGACAAATCGTGACTGGGGTTCTACGATGAAACCTATCACAGACTATGCACCTGCACTTGAGTATGGAATTTACGACTCAACTGCTGCTATTATCCCCGATATTCCCTATAACTATCCTGGAACAGATACCCCTGTCTATAATTGGGATAAGAGTTACTACGGAAATATTACTCTCCAGTATGCAATTCAACAATCTCGTAACGTACCTGCGGTTGAAACGCTTGAAAAAGTTGGATTAAACAAGGCTAAGACCTTCTTAAATGGTTTAGGCATTGATTATCCTAACATGGTTTATGCCAATGCTATTTCAAGCAATACAGTTGAATCCCATAAACAGTACGGAGCAAGTAGTGAAAAAATGGCTGCTGCCTATGCTGCCTTTGCCAACGGTGGTATCTACCACAAACCAATGTATATCAACAAAGTTGTCTTTAGTGACGGAACTTCAAAAGAATTCTCTGACCCAGGTTCACGCGCCATGAAGGAAACTACAGCCTACATGATGACAGAAATGATGAAAACCGTATTAACCTACGGAACTGGTCGTGGCGCCTATATGTCTTGGTTACCTCAAGCAGGTAAGACGGGGACATCTAACTATACAGATGATGAAATTGAAAATTATATTAAGAGATACGATTATGTCGCACCTGATGAAATGTTTGTAGGATATACCCGCAAATATTCAATGGCTGTTTGGACAGGTTATTCAAATCGCCTCACTCCAATCGAAGGAGATGGATTTAGAGTAGCGGCCAACATCTACCGCTCAATGATGGAATACTTATCAGAAAATGATCACCCAGGTGATTGGACAATGCCTGAAGGCTTGTATCGTAATGGCGAATATGTCTTCAAAAACGGAACTCGTAACAATTGGACAAATCAAACAACTCAACAAGCAACTACAGAAATAGTACACACTACAACAGAAAATCAAACGACAGTAGCTGAAACTACTAGCCCAAATAATGGACAAAACCAAACTGTTCCAAATACAAATCAAAATCCTCAACAAAATCCAAATCCTCAAGGACAGCAATAATCTTAAAAGACCTAGGAAACATCTTCCTAGGTTTTGTATTGGATAAATTGTAAAATATAGTGCAATAAAAAACTCATCGCGTTTCATTGGTGTAAACTGTAAGTAACCATACAAACAGCCCCCGAGGAAAAAATATGAGCCACTCCCATCTTACCATATCCGACCGAATAAAGATAGAAACTTACTTGGATTTAGTTTTGAAGCCTTGCCAAATTGCAAGTAAACTTGGTGTCCATAAGGCTACCATTTCAAGAGAGTTAAGACGGTGCCAAAATAGTTATTCCGCAGTCTTAGCACAGGAACAGTAGGACCGCAGGGCTAATCAAGATGAAGCTTTGAATAAGGCTTTATACGATATCAATCACAGACTGCGAAAATGTTTACTGTTTGTGAGGTTCTAGAGGATGAATTCGAGTAAATGTCGCACTTATTCTTATAATTTGTCATTGTAAAAAAGTGGAGTTAATCACTAACTCCACTTTTTTTATTTTATTTTACATGTTTAGCAAGATCTTCTTGCGCTTTTTTATTAGATTCTTCTTTTTCTTTCTTCCATTTATCTTGAGCTTTTTGATATTCATCAGTAGTTACTGGTTTATCTTGAAGTTCAAGGTACTTGTACAAGAGGGCTTCACTTGTCCCCTTGTTACCTGAGTAAGCAAACGGAAGAGTATATGGCACCATCTTAGACAACATTGGACGTCCAGTTTGAGAAGTTGTTGGAATAATCAAAGCGCTATCTGTCAACCAAGCTTGGGCAGCGGCATATTTATCATAACGTTTTGAAACATCTGTGACTTCATTGTCAGCTTCAACAACCATCTTTTCGTAATCTTCCAAACCAACTTGTTTGGCAGCGGCGTTGTTTGTACCAGAATCAAATCCTAGATAAGTCTTAGTATTTTCACCTACAGACGGTTTGATGATATCAAGGTAAGTAGATGGGTCAATGTAGTCTGGAGACCATCCAACGTTATCTGAAAGATCCCAATCTTCTCCAGCAGCTGTTTCAGCAAAGTAGGTAACATTGAGAACTTCATCTTTTTGAAGTTGTTGGACATCAACAACTACGTTGTCAGCTCCTAATGTTGCTTCAAGTGATTGTTTCAATGATTGAACGCGTTGTACTTTTGTAGTACTTGTCTGGTCAACAGGCATATCCAAGTGAATTGGGAATTGAACACCTTCTGCTTGGAGAGCTGTCTTAGCTTTAGCAAATTCTGCTTTTGCTTTTTCAGGGTTGTAAAGACCGTCTTGAGCGTCATCCAGATTGACATCTTTCCACTCGTCACCATAAGTTACCAATTTTTCTTTGACTAAATCACCAAAGTTTTTACCATCTGCTTGAACAAATGTTGGTGGCACAAACAAGTTACGAAGAAGTTTTGTTGCTCCACTTTCTCCGTTTACTTGAGAAGCATAAGCTGTTCTGTCAAAACCAAAAGCAAGGGCTTGACGGAAGTCTTTGTTAAGGAGAGCTTTTTTAGTTGATGTCTTTTGTTCATCTGTAGTCTTAGAAGTGTACTTGTAAGACTGACGATCAATATTGGTACCAATTAAGTAAGTTGAAGAATCTTGAGGTGTATAAACAATATTGTCTTTAAATTCTTTTTCAAGTTCAGGATAACTTGCACTTGTTGGGAAGAGACGAGCCATTGAGAAACCACCATCTTTAAAGGTTTCTGCAAGTTTGTTATTGTCTTGACCATCCCAGAATGAAAGTTTTACTTTATCAATATGAACATTGTCCTTATCCCAGTAGTTTGGATTCTTTTCAAATTCTACTGAAGATTTTGCTACCAATGATTTCAACAAGAAAGGACCGTTGTAAAGAATACTGCTTGGATCAGTTGCTTTGGCAAAGTCACTTCCTTTAGAAGTAAGGAATTCTTCATTGACTGGTGCTAGAATACCCATGGTTGTCTTAGAGTTCCAGAAGCTTTCTGGTTTATTCAAAGTATATTGAACAGTTTGATCATCAATTGCCTTGATTCCAACTTCTGAGAAGTCTTTTACTTCACCTTTGACATAAGCGTCAAGACCTTTAATAGAATCTTGGACGAGATAAAGGGCTTCTGACTTATTGTCTGCTGCATACTTAAGACCTGTTACAAAGTCTTGAGCTTTCACAGCAGCATACTCTTCACCTTCAGAAGTATACCATTTAGCATCTTTACGGATTGTGTAAGTGTAAGTCAAACCGTCTTGAGATACAGACCAGTCTTCTGCCATTGATGGTACGAAGTTTCCGTAGCGGTCATTTTCCATTAAACCATCGATGACGTTACTAGTGATATTAGCAGTTGCAGCTTTTCCAGTTGTCAAATAGTTGAGGTTGTCTGGATCAGTTTCATAAACGTAAGAAAAAGTTTTCTCACCTTTTGCACTAGAGCCTGAACCCGAACAAGCTGCCAAAACACCTGACGCTAACAGAGTCACCCCTGCAAGGGCCATTACTTTTGAAAATTTCATAATAAACTCCTTTATGACTTTTTATACATTATAATCTCTTTTGCGACAACTGTCAATAGAATTGTCTGAATTTTTTAAAAATACAATTTTTAAAAAATTACACAATAAAGTTCACTCAAGAATCAGTTTGACCACTGATAAAAGGGTTTGAAATATTTGTCCAAACAAGTCTTTATGATATAATAAAAGGAGAAAGTTGAAAGGAAACACTATGTCAAAAGAAGTTATTGTTGAAAGTTTTGAACTAGATCATACGATTGTTAAAGCACCTTATGTACGCTTGATTGGAGAAGAAACAGGTCCTAAGGGGGATATCATTTCTAACTTTGATATTCGCTTGGTTCAACCAAATGAGGACTCAATCCCAACTGCAGGCCTTCACACAATCGAGCACCTCTTAGCTAAACTGATTCGTACTCGCATCGATGGTATGATCGATTGTTCACCATTTGGTTGTCGTACAGGGTTCCATATGATTATGTGGGGACGTCATTCTAGCGCTGAAATCGCAGCTGTCATCAAGGATTCACTGAAGGAAATCGCTGAAACAACAACTTGGGAAGATGTCCCAGGAACAACTATTGAATCTTGCGGAAACTACAAGGATCATAGCCTCTTTTCTGCTAAGGAATGGGCAAAATTGATTCTCCAACAAGGAATCTCAGACGATGCCTTTGAACGTCACGTCATCTAATAATAAAAAAGAAACCAGCTTTTGAACTGGTTCCTTTTATTTTCAAATTTTTGATTTAGGCTTTTTCACGAATGACCAAGACACCATCTTCCATGTCAGCTTCCAAGTGTTTAGCATCCAAGTTATCCAAATGGAAGTCTGTTACTTTATCACGGATTTGTTGTTCAACTACTCGACGGAGTGGACGAACACCCATCACTTCATCATAACCTTCTTCAGTCATGTATTCTTTGGCTGCATCGCTCACTGCCAAGTCGATTTCTTTCTTAGCAAGTGTCTTATTGACATCAATCAACATCAAATCAACAATCTTAGAAAGATCTTCCTTACTCAAATGTGAGAATTCAATAACAGCATTGAAACGGTTGAGGAATTCTGGACGGAAGTAAGGTTTCAAACGATCCATCAATTCTGGTTTATCCGCATCTTCAGTCAAGTTTGCTTCGTAACCAAAGCCTGCATTTGAAGTTGCGATAATCACCGTATTCTTGAAGTTTACAGTGTTACCTTGACCATCTGTCAAACGACCATCATCCAATACTTGAAGAAGAAGAGTGATGACTTGAGGGTCAGCCTTTTCAATTTCGTCGAGAAGGACGATTGAGTATGGGTTACGGCGAACACGTTCTGTCAAAGTATTGCTATTGTCATCATAACCAACATAACCTGCAGTTGTACCAATCAATTTAGAAACAGCTGTACGGTCGCTATATTCTGACATGTCCAAACGGATGATAGCATCTTTAGTTCCGAACATATCAAGCGCTAATTGTTTGGCCAACTCAGTCTTACCAACACCAGTAGGACCTACAAAGAGGAAGCTACCGATTGGGCGATTTCCTTCGTCAAAGCCTGCACGGTTCCGACGAATCGCTTTAGCAACGGCTTCAACAGCCTTGTCTTGACCGATAACCTTAGTTTGCAAACGGTGACCCATATCTTTCAAGCGTTCGATATCTGTTGCACCCATTTGTGATACTGGGATTCCAGTCATCCGTTCTACAGACTCAGCTACATCATTTACAGTAGCTGTAACCTTGTGATCTTCTGTATGATTAGCAATTTGCTTTTCAAGTTCTTCGATTCTAACTTTTGCATTTAAAGCTGCTTCATAATCTTTTTTAGCAGCCGCAGCTTCTTGTTTAGCTTTTTCTTCTTCAATTTCATGTTCCACTGCATGTACATCTGTTACTGGATGTTGTGCGGCCAAGTGAGCAGCCGTCACATCGACAAGGTCGATAGCCTTATCAGGCAAGCTACGTTGTGGAATGTATTGAACAGAGTAATCAACAGCTGCTTTCAAGACTTCATCTGGCAAAATAACATTGTGGTGTTGTTGATAAAGATCTCGAATGCCTTGAAGAATCTTGAAGGTATCTTCAGCAGATGGAGCATTAACTTTTACTTCATTAAAACGACGAGCGAGGGCTGCGTTTTTCAAAATCGTATTACGATATTCATCTTGAGTTGTCGCCCCAATCACTGTCAATTCCCCACGTGAAAGAGCTGGTTTCAAGATATCAGCAAGACCTTTAGACCCTTGACCATCCCCTGTGCTACCTGCGCCAAGGATTTGGTGAATTTCGTCGAAGAAGAGGATAATATTTCCAGCTTCTTTGACTTCGTTTACTAAGTTTTGAATATTTTCTTCAAAGCTACCACGGTATTGAGTACCAGCTTCAAGTCCAGAAATATCAATTGAGATGATTTCTTTGTTCTTGATAGCTGCTGGAACATCACCATTTACAATTGCTTGTGCAAGCCCTTCTACTACTGCAGTTTTACCGACACCAGCATCACCGACGAGAACTGGATTATTCTTTGTACGACGAGAAAGAATTTCAGATGTTTCTTGAATCTCCTTATTACGTCCAATAACTGGATCCAACTTACCTTCACGAGCTTCTGCTGTTAAGTTACGCCCAAGTTTTGCAAGAATGCCGTCTTGTTTCATACCTTTACCTTGAACGTATTGAGCTTGTTCACTTCCTTCTCCTGGAAGTTGACCAGTTTGACGGTAAATAGCGAATTCTTCTGGAGTTACTTCACGACCGTTAATCAAGTAACGGCGATTTTCAGAACTATATCCACGCATACCGCCCATCAATTGGTTAAATAAATCATCCATGTTGTTAAAGTTATTAAAGTTGTTATTCATATTTCATACCTCGTTTGTTTTCAAATTTACTTAGTCAAAACAATTTGACTTTCTCTGACCTTTGTTTCAAAAAAACTTAGACTAGCTATTTGCTACTCTACGTATAATTTCAGGTTTTTCTTTATCAGATACAGGTTTTGTGATTGGACTTCTAAAAATACTAATGTTATTCATAGGTTGTACCTCTTTTCTAGGTTTTACCCATACTTTGATCTTAAGATAAAATAACCAATAACCTTAAAATCAAGGTTTTCTAAGGATTTCCTTATCCTTATGTTCTTAGTATATCACTTTAGTCAGTAATAGTCAAGATATTTGGCTAAATTTGACCAACTTTTTTAAATATTTTTTATATCAAAAAAACCAGTCAAAGTGACTGGTTTTCGATTTATTATTTATAAATCTTAGCTCAATGCATCATCCATTGAAAGAACTTCGTGGAAGACACGTTGTGTCAATTCTGTTTTTGTTCTGGAGTGAGGTACTTAGTATTTACACAGTATCCTGAGATACGTACGATTACGTCTTCACCTGACATAATCTTTTCGTAAACATCGTTCAAGTCCATAACGTTCAAGTTAACGTGTTGTCCACCGTTTTCGAAGTAACCATCAAGGATTGTTACCAAGTTATCAACTTGTTCGTCACGAGTCTTACCAAGAGCACGTGGTGAAACTTGAGTTGTCAATGAGATACCATCAGCTGCATAACCAAAGTCAAGGCTAGCAAGTGAGTTCAAGTTTTGTAACCATCCACCTTTAGCTTTGTTAGATGGGTTCGCACCTGGTGAGAAGAATTCAAGTTTAGACAAGTTCACAGAACCATCTTCGTTGAGGTATACACCTTTGTGAACTGGAGAGTTACCAGTTTGTTTAGAGTAAGCAACGTTAGATGTGATTGTCAAAAGTGATACAGTAGCTTCTGCGTCTTTGTAAAGTTTGTGGCTACGTAGACGAGTTGTGTAAGCTTCAATCAACCATTCTGCCAATTCATTTGAACGTGGGTCATCTTCACCCCAACGTGGGTATTCACCAATTGTTTCATAATCGTAGATGTAGCCATTTTCGTCACGGATTGGTTTAACTGTAGCGTACTTGATAGCTGACAATGTGTCAACAGTGTTGGCGAATCCACAGATACCGAATCCCATGTTAGCACGTTGTTTAGTTGGCAAGAAGGCCATTTGAACAGCTTCGTAGTTGTACTTGTCAGTCATGTAGTGGATAATGTTCAATGCATCTACATAAGTGTCAGTCAACCAGTCAAGAGATTTTTCGAAGTTAGCTTTAACTGATTCGAATTCAAGAACTTCGTCACGGATTGGTTCGATATCAAATACTTTGTAGTCTTTATGAACATCGTCATAACCACCGTTCAAACCAGTAAGAAGAGCTTTAAGAACGTTAACGCGAGCACCGAAGTACTGGATGTTGTGACGTTGTTCTTCGTTTTCTGGGTCAAGTGGAGACACACAACATGAGATACAGCTCATTTCACCGTATCCATCTTTAGCCATTGTTGTAACACCTTCGTATTGGATTGAAGAGTGTTTGTGGCTCATGTGCATACAGTAGCGACGGAAGTTGTATGGCAATTTGTCAGTCCAAAGAACTGTCAAGTTTGGTTCTGGAGAGTTACCGATGTTGTCAAGAGTGTTCAAGAAACGGTAGTCCATCTTAGTAACACGGTGACGACCGTCGTTACCCATACCAGCCATAGAAGTTGTGATGAAGGTTGGGTCACCTGAGTACAATTGGTCATAAGCTTTTGTACGACCGAATTTAACTGTACGAAGTTTCATAACGAAATCGTCAACAAACTCTTGGATTTCTGATTCAGTAAATGTACCACGAGCAAGGTCACGTTCAGCAAAGATATCCAAGACGATTGGCACACGACCTAGAGATGTAGCTGCACCGTTGATAACGCGGCAGACAGCCATGAAGGCAATGTTTACCCATTGGATAGCTTCTTTAACGTTCATCGCTGGTTTACGAACATCAACGCCGTAAAGGTCACCTAAACGAACAACTTCTTGTAATGCTTTGTATTGAAGGTTGATTTCTTCACGAAGACGGATTGTCTCTTCATCGATTTCTTTGATAGCATTCCAATCATTCAATTTTTCTTGCATCAAGAAGTCAGCTCCATAAAGAGCAAGACGTGCGTACACACCAATGATACGTCCACGTGAGTATGAGTCTGGAAGACCAGTTACAGTGTGGGCGTGACGAGCACGAAGAATGTTAGAAGTATATGCACGGAAGATACCATCGTTTACTGTTGTAACGTATTTAGTGAAAATTTCGTGAACAGCTGGATCTGGCTCATAACCGTTTTCTCTCAAAGTAGTTTCAGCCATACGGATACCACCTTTTGGCATGAAATTCAATTTGAAGAGTTCATCGTTTTGGATACCGAAGATCAATTCGTTTTCTTTGTCGATAAATCCAGCTGGAATATCAGCAATAGAAGTTGGACGAGTATCCATTGGGAAACGAGTTTCTTCGTAGTGTGCTTTAGTTTCTTCTACGATTTTTTTGATGTGAAGTGAACGCTCTGTTGGACCTGCAAGGAAGCTTTCATCTCCATCATAAGGTGTGTAGTTAGCTTGTACAAAGCGTGATACACTTGCTTTTTCTTTCCAGTCAACACCTTTAAAGCCTTCCCAGGCTTTGTCAAAAATGTCCTGTGCTTCAACAACTGTCTTAACAACCATGTTAATGTCCTCTTTTATCTTTCTAGTAACAGTCATCTGTTACATTCATGTATTCAGTATACCACACAGTAAACGATTTCAACAACTAAAATAAGTAATTTTTCCCACTTTCTTTTATAATACAGTTGTTGTTTTCGCAACAACTGTATTATAGTTTTGAAAAAAAGATTTACCTATTTTCTATTTTTCTGAAAAAGGTTATAATATAGCTAGTAATTCTACCAAAGAAAGGTCATTACATGCTGATATTTCCACTGATGAATGATTTATCTCGTAAAATCATCCATATTGACATGGATGCTTTTTTTGCTGCGGTAGAAATTAGAGACAATCCTAAGCTTAAAGGGAAACCCGTTGTTATTGGTAGCGACCCAAGAAAAACAGGAGGTCGCGGAGTTGTTTCGACTTGTAGTTATGAAGCGAGAGCCTTTGGCATCCACTCAGCTATGAGTTCCAAAGAGGCCTATGAGCGTTGTCCGCAAGCCGTTTTCATTTCTGGAAACTACGAAAAATATACTGCTGTCGGTCAACAGATACGAGCTATTTTCAAACGATATACAGATAAAATTGAGCCTATGAGTATCGATGAAGCCTATCTAGACGTAACTGAAAACAAACTCGGTATCAAATCTGCCGTTAAGATTGCTCGCTTAATTCAGCAGGATATTTGGCAAGAACTCCATCTGACCGCTTCTGCCGGTGTATCTTATAATAAGTTTTTAGCTAAAATGGCTAGTGACTATCAAAAACCTCGTGGTTTGACGGTTATTCTCCCTGAAGAAGCCGAAAACTTCCTCAAACAAATGGATATTGCTAAATTCCACGGCGTTGGCAAGAAAACTGTTGAGAAATTGCATCAAATGGGTGTATTCACAGGAGCTGATCTCATAGAAATCTCTGAAATTACGCTTATTGATCGTTTTGGACGACTTGGATTTGACCTTTATCGAAAGGCTCGTGGGATTGATAATTCTCCCGTTAAATCTGACCGTATTCGTAAGTCTATTGGTAAAGAAAAACCTATAGTAAGATTCTTAGTCTGGAAGGAGATATCAAAAAAGAGCTAACTCTGCTTTCGCAAAAAGTCGCTCTTAGTCTTCAAAAATATGAAAAAAGTGGTAAGATTGTCATCTTAAAAATTCGCTACGCTGACTTTTCTACTTTGACTAAGCGAAAAACCCTAGATCAGCAAACACAAGATTCAGACCAAATCGCTCAATGCATTATTCAACTCTACGAAACACTCAGTGATAAGGATAAAGGCGTCCGTTTATTGGGAGTCACAGTGACTGGATTTTAAAAACCTTGAAGGAAACTTCCCTCAAGGTTTTTTCTTATACAAATAATCGAACAAAGCTATAAAGTAACAAGACACTACCAAGGACAATACGGTATTTACCGAAAACTGTGAAGTCGTGTTTTTTAACATAGCTGGTCAAGAAACGAATGGCAACCATGCTGACTGCAAAAGCGACTACCATGGCTACTAAGAGCAAGAAAAATTGACCAAAACTCAAAACTTCTCCTGCCTTGATGAATTTAAAAATCTTCAAGGCACTAGCTCCAAACATAACAGGAATTCCTAGATAGAAGGTGAATTCTGTCACCACTGAACGACTGGTTCCGTTTAACAAACCACCGACGATAGTCGCACCTGAACGGCTAGTTCCTGGTAAAAGGGCCAAGACTTGGAAAAGTCCGATATAGAGGGCTGTTTTATAAGGCAACTTATCTAGCTCAGTTACTGTTGGCTCAATTGCTTGTGCTTTGTTACGTTTTTCAAGATATATGAAAGCAACCCCATAAACAATCAACATGATGGCTACTGAAACTTTGTTATAGAAATGGAGTTCAAACCAATCATCAAATTTAAAGACTAAGAGAAGAGGAAGAGTCGCCACAAAAACTTTGGACCATAATTGCCAAGTTCTACGAACTTGAACTTTATCCTTGCCTGGTTTAAAGGGATTAAGCTTGTTAAAGTAGATAACCATAACGGCTAAGATAGCACCCAGTTGAATGACGACATTAAACATAGACATAAAAGTTTCATTTTGATCTTTAAACTGGATAAACTCTTGTGCTAAAATCAAGTGGCCAGTACTTGAAATCGGCAGCCACTCCGTGATTCCTTCAACAATTCCAAAAAAGATAGCTTTTAAAATTTCAAAAAATACATAGATTACTCCTTTTTTCTATCCTCCATTATATCACACTTTTAAAGGATGTGTTTAGTTTTCTTTAGAAAGCACCGACACTTCCACCGCCACCACCGCCTGAGAAACCTCCCCCAGAGCTACCGCTTCCGGATGATACAGAAAAAGTACTTGCTGTATTTGCGACTGAGGTGTACAAATTGATTTGAGTAGCAGATGTGTGAAATTGTTTATCCCACCCACAAGATACATAAAGATTCATAGCAGCATTTTCAAGTTGAATATTGTGAAGTTTCATGATTTTATTCACCTTCTTAGCGTATCCATAGAGAGTCGCATAGACCAAAAGGCGATTCCAAACAACAATGCTCTCTAGTTCAGCCTTATCTAAATGTGCAATATCCCGAAGCATATTTTCAAAACTTGTCCAGAGATAAACAACTTCTGCCCCTTCTTCATTTAAGACTCCATCACGAGAAGGTCCTCTAGTTACAAAATGAATCAAAGCACTCGCTAGTAAACCAATTAAACCTAATAAAAGTAAAGGAAGCGAGAAATAGCCATGAGTTCGAAAGCTATAGTAGAAAATGATCAGTCCGACAACACCTGTTACAGCCAAACAGACTTTCATTTTCTTCACAAGATTGTTTTCTTTATCCGTCAAAGGACGATAGTAGCTCGGAATTCGTAAAATTTTCACCTTGTCTCGAACACAACTTTGCATGCGTTCAAGTCGTCTCTCGAAGGAACGCTTGAGGTGCATGCCGAATTCTCGAATATGCTTCTCATCAGCTTCCTTAGCACCAAGGAACAAAGTCGAAGAAACTTGATATTCAGGGAAAAGGTCTGAAAGAGCCAATTCTTTATTTGTAGAAAGGGTCATCCGCAGACACTCCTTCTCAAAATTAGACAAACCTTTTTCACTATTAATTTTTATCCACGGTTCCTCTTCACCCTGAAAAATGGATAAATGCCCGCGATCGACTAAGTCTAGCAAGGTTGCCTGGATTAGTTGTTCAAAGGTGAACTTACCAAACTTATGCTTATTTAGGGGACTAACTTCCTCTAAGGAGGTTGAATAAATTGCTTCTGCCAAAACCACTGGAGGTAAGTCCATTGGAGGTTCGTAGAGACGATGATTCTTTGGATATACTTTTTGGAGACTTATCTGTTTACGAAATGCTCGATAATACATGATAGTAAGTAGCAATAAAGCTATAAAGAAAGTTGGAAAAATCCATTTTATCATGACGTTTGCCTGCACTTTATTGGCTTTTATTTTTACTTCAATTCTTTTGAAGTTGCTTAATTTTTCTTTATTTAGACCCTGACTTGGAGCACTTGAGAAAGCCTCTCTCGGCCAATAAGCATGAAGTTCAATCTGACGTTTTTTAGGAAGATCCTTCATCTTAACCCAGTAGATATCATTGACTTTTTCGATACTTCCCTCGTTGAGAAGTTTTCCAGTATGGAAAAAGAGTTTCTCTGCAGGACTATCTGAAGTTACTCTAAATTCTAAATCTTTGATATCTCCAGAACTATCTGTCAGTGGTTGCCAATTTAGTTCAGCAATATCCTGATACAAGAAAAGAAGGTTTTTAAGTTGCCAAGTAACAGTCACACGAACAGTATCTCCTGCGTTTCCCGGATTAAAAATGGTGACCTTGTAGCCATCCTCTTCTTCCTTAGTATATGAAAGGACATCTTGAACAATCTGGCTATTTTTGGATACTAAGACAGTTGGTTCGTCATCAATTTCAAATCCCTTTGGCATTTTCCCTGCTTTTCCGAGTCCAATCAATTGACCATTAAAATCATCTTTAAAGTGGTAGGTGATTGTTTCTTTGAAAACCGCTGTATTATCTGCATGAATATTCAAATCACCCTTATAGGATAGAATATCGAAGTCTACTGCAAAAACTAGACGAGGCACAAATAGCAAACAGGTAAATACCAGAGCAAGAAGCCATCTCTTTTTCATTTTAGATACCTTTTCATATTTTTTCACTATTATATCATTTTTTGCAAGTAAAGGTTTACTTGTATTGAAAATCTCACCATTTTTAGATACAATAGAGAGAGCCATTTTTAGACTAGAAATAGGAGAAAACATGAAAAATTATGCTTATCAATCCTTGCTAGCCTAGCCCTTACTCTAGGACTAGTTAGCCAGGTCCAAGCCGATGAATATTTACGCATCGGTATGGAAGCAGCTTACGCCCCCTTCAACTGGACACAAGACGATGACAGTAACGGTGCTGTCAAAATCGATGGAACAAACCAATATGCTAACGGTTACGATGTTCAAATTGCAAAAAAAATCGCTAAAGATCTGGGGAAAGAACCACTCATTGTAAAAACAAAATGGGAAGGACTTGTTCCAGCTCTGACCTCTGGCAAAATCGATATGATTATTGCAGGTATGAGCCCAACCGCTGAACGTAAGCAAGAAATTGCCTTCTCAAGCAGTTACTATACCAGTGAACCAGTACTTTTAGTTAAAAAAGATTCTGCCTATGCAAATGCCAAAACACTAGATGATTTTAAAGATGCAAAAATCACTTCTCAACAAGGTGTTTACCTTTATGACTTGATTTCTCAAATTCCAGGCGCTAAAAAAGAAACTGCCATGGGTGATTTCGCACAAATGCGTCAAGCTCTTGAAGCTGGTGTTATTGATGCCTATGTTTCTGAACGACCAGAGGCCTTAACTGCCGAGTCAGCGAACGCTAAGTTCAAAATGATTCAGCCTGAACCTGGTTTTAAAACCGGTGAAGAAGATACTTCTATCGCTATCGGTCTTCGTAAAGATGACGAACGTATCAGCCAAATCAATGCTAGCATCGAAACCATCTCTAAAGATGAACAAGTTGCCCTAATGGATCGTATGATTAAAGAGCAACCTGTAGAAGCTACAACTACTGAAGAAAACAGCAGTAATTTCTTTAGCCAAGTTGCTAAAATTCTAAGTGAAAACTGGCAACAACTCTTGCGTGGTGCTGGCATTACCCTTCTTATTTCAATTATCGGTACTATCGTCGGTCTCGTTATTGGTCTTGCTATCGGTGTATTCCGAACTGCACCTCAATCTGAAAACCAATTTATCTACGTCATTCAAAATATAGTTGGTTGGATTCTCAATATCTATATTGAAATTTTCCGTGGAACTCCTATGATTGTACAATCTATGGTTATCTACTATGGAACTGCCCAGGCTTTCGGAATCAACCTAGACCGTACTCTGGCTGCTATCTTTATCGTTTCTATCAATACCGGTGCCTACATGACCGAAATCGTTCGTGGTGGTATCCTGGCTGTTGACAAGGGACAATTTGAAGCGGCAACTGCACTTGGTATGACTCATAATCAAACCATGCGTAAGATTGTTTTGCCTCAAGTTGTTCGAAATATTCTACCAGCAACTGGTAATGAGTTCGTCATCAACATCAAGGATACTTCTGTATTGAACGTTATCTCTGTTGTAGAACTTTACTTCTCAGGAAATACAGTGGCAACACAGACTTACCAGTACTTCCAAACCTTTACTATTATCGCAGTTATCTACTTTGTCCTCACCTTTACAGTAACGCGTATCCTACGCTATATCGAAAAACGGATGGATATGGATACCTACACGACAGGTGCTAACCAAATGCAAACGGAGGATTTGAAATAATGAATCAACCCATTCTTGAAATCAAACACCTCAAAAAATCCTATGGACAAAACGAGGTTCTAAAAGATATCTCTCTCACTATCCATAAAGGAGAAGTTATTTCTATCATTGGAAGTTCCGGTAGTGGTAAATCAACCTTCCTACGTTCTATCAATCTTCTTGAAACACCAACCGAAGGTGAAATCCTTTACCACGGTGAAAATGTCCTCGAAAAAGGCTATAACCTCACTCACTATCGCGAAAAACTAGGTATGGTCTTCCAGTCTTTCAACCTTTTTGAAAATCTCAATGTTCTCGAAAATACGATTGTGGCACAGACAACTGTTCTCAAGCGTGAACACTCAGAGGCAGAGAAAGTTGCTAAAGAGAATCTTGAAAAAGTTGGCATGGGAGAACGTTACTGGCAAGCTAAACCAAAGCAACTTTCTGGTGGTCAAAAACAACGTGTCGCTATTGCTCGCGCACTTTCTATGAACCCTGATGCTATTCTCTTTGACGAACCTACATCAGCCCTTGACCCTGAAATGGTCGGTGAAGTTCTCAAAATCATGCAAGATTTAGCTCAAGAAGGCTTGACCATGATCGTCGTAACCCACGAAATGGAATTTGCTCGCGATGTATCACACCGTGTCATCTTTATGGATAAGGGTGTCATTGCAGAAGAAGGCAAACCAGAAGATCTATTTACAAATCCTAAAGAAGAACGTACAAGAGAATTTTTACAACGCTATCTTGGATAATCGAAAAACTGTACCCAAAAGTTAGAGAGTTTTATTCTAACATTTTGGGTTTTTCCATATATGATTGATTAGGTATCTGGTTTATCGTCTAACAGTATCAATCTAGTGTAAACTCCCGAGTACTCTGCCATTCCTTCCTAAAACTTAACTATATGACTAGATTGAATTTTCTTAATGGCTAGGAATCACGAGGTTATGCTATTCTATAGTTTTTTAAAACTAGAAACAGCCACATCCTTTCAGCATCATTTTTGAGGGATTCGAAAAGTCAGACTTGTAGAGTATTCGAGGGCAACGTATGAACAAGAATATCATAACATTATTCAGTAGTACTTTTGGAAGTGTTTTAAGGTGATAATAAGATACTTAAGTCACTTAAATAATTTGTATATGCATGGAGTTCGGATAAATGAAAAAGGATTTAGTTCTGTACGATACAGAACTAAATCCTTTTTCATTATCTAACTTTTGTGACCAGTGCAAACTAGACTATTTGTTACTCTACTGTCACTGATTTAGCAAGGTTACGTGGTTTGTCCACATCGAGTCCACGGTGGAGGGTTGCAAAGTAAGCAATCAATTGCGTTGGTACGACCATTGAGATTGGTGAGAGGTAAGGGTGTACAGTCGTAAGAACGATATCGTCTGTATCTTTGGCAACATTTTCTTCTGCGATAGTAAGGACCTTAGCGCCACGGGCTGCGACTTCTTGGATATTCCCACGAGTGTGGTTGGCAAGGACTGGGTCTGACAAGAGGGCCAAAACAGGTGTTCCATCTTCAATCAAGGCAATGGTTCCGTGCTTGAGCTCCCCAGCCGCAAAACCTTCACACTGGATGTAAGAAATCTCTTTGAGTTTGAGACTGGCTTCCATGGCTACATAGTAATCTTGACCACGTCCGATATAAAAGGCGTTGCGTGTTGTTTCAAGAAGGTCACGAACCTTGGCATCAATCAATTCTTTCTCTGAAAGAGTTGATTCGATAGACTGGGCTACGATAGACAACTCATGAACCAGGTCAAAGGCTTTTGCTTTTTCATTGCCATTTGCTTCACCAACTGCTTTTGCGAGGAAGGCAAGGGCTGCGATTTGGGCTGTATAAGCCTTGGTTGAAGCAACGGCAATTTCAGGACCTGCATGAAGCAACATAGTATGGTTGGCTTCACGAGAAAGAGTTGACCCTGGCACGTTTGTAACTGTTAAGCTTGGGATTCCCATTTCATTGGCCTTCACCAAAACCTGACGGCTATCAGCTGTTTCACCAGATTGACTGATAAAGATGAAGAGTGGTTTCTGGCTGAGAAGTGGCATACCATATCCCCACTCAGATGAAATACCAAGTTCAACGGGTGTATCAGTCAATTCTTCCAACATCTTCTTAGAAGCAAATCCTGCATGGTAAGAAGTTCCAGCAGCAAGGATGTAGATGCGGTCAGCGTCTTGAACAGCTTTGATGATAGCTGGATCTACCACTACTTGGCCAGCCTCATCTGTGTAGGCTTGGATGAGCTTACGCATCACTGTTGGTTGCTCATCGATTTCCTTGAGCATGTAGTAAGGATAAGTTCCCTTACCGATATCTGACAAGTCAAGCTCAGCTGTATAGCTAGCACGCTCACGGCTATTGCCATCATAGTCTTGCACTTCAACGCTATCAGCTTTTACGATAACCAACTCTTGGTCATGGATTTCCATGTATTGGTTGGTCTCACGAATCATGGCCATGGCGTCTGAGCAGACCATGTTATAGCCTTCTCCAAGACCAATCAAAAGTGGTGATTTGTTTTTTGCCACGTAGATGACATCTGGATTTTTAGAGTCGATCAAGGCAAAGGCATATGAACCACGAATGATATGAAGAGCTTTTTTGAAGGCTTCAAGTACTGACAAGCCGTCTTCTTCCACAAATTTCCCAATCAAGTGGACGGCGATTTCTGTATCTGTTTGTCCTTTGAAGTGGTGACCTGTCAGGTATTCTTCTTTGATTTCGAGATAGTTTTCAATCACCCCATTGTGCACCAAGACAAAACGTCCTGTCTCAGAGCGATGTGGGTGAGCGTTATCTTCTGTTGGTTTTCCGTGAGTCGCCCAACGAGTATGTCCGATACCAGTTGTCCCCTCAACGTCAGCTGTCTTAGCAGACAATTCTGCGATACGACCAACTGCTTTCACCAAATGGCTTTCAGCACCACCTAGAACAAAAATTCCCGCAGAATCATAACCACGGTATTCGAGCTTTTCAAGCCCTTGAATCAAAATATCAGTTGCATTTGTGTTTCCAACAACACCAACAATTCCACACATAGTATATACGACACAGATAGACTGTGTTTTCTCCTTAAAATTGGTATAGTCTAATTCTCGCTTTGAAGAATCAGCAAAAACAGTATATACTTGTTTTTTTATCTTGTCAACAATAAAAATTGGTATAGCTCAATTACTTTTAAAGAGCAAACAAAAGACCATTCAAGAAATAGCTCTCGAATGGCTTAGAAATATAGCTAATCAACTTATATCCATGCCCTATCTAACACCAGACATCACAGTTTATCTGTTCTCACTCCTCGCAGCCTATTATTTATTAGGTCGGAAGGAATAGGTGCTTTCAAAAGTTTCCACTATCTCTACTAAATGATCATCCAAATAGGTCATAGCTTGATCTCTGATCGGAGCAGGAATTCCATAGTAGGCTTCCGCAAGACCTCCACAGATAGCAGCGATAGTATCGCTATCTCCTCCGATGGAAATAGCGTTTCTGATAGCATCTTCAAAATCTTGCGATTCGAAAAAGGCTTGGAAGGCCTGAGGAACTGAACCTTGGCAAGTTACATCAAAGCTATAATCCTCACGGATTTGGCCCAAGGTAAAGTCCATCGGATAGTAATTTTTATCGATGTAATCTTTGATTTCATGGCGACTAGAGCCAGTTCTAGCCAAGAAGATAGCTACTGCAACTGCTTCTGCACCTTTTAGTCCCTCAGGATGGTCATGGCTCACTTCTGTCACTGCTTGGGACAAAGCCTTCGCCTGCTCTATGCTATCTGCCGCAAAACCGACAGGGCTGATTCTCATGGCGGATCCATTCCCATAACTCCCATAGGGTTGAGGATCATCTGAAAAGATCCAGTAGAAAAAATGACCGCCATAGCCACAATTTGGATATTGTCTCCCTATCTCTTGCATGTATTTCACTGCATTTTTCGAGAGTTGGCTCCAGTCTTCCCTACTAGCCAATAAGGCTTTGGCAATCGCCAATGTCATGATACTATCGTCGGTCGGACAAGAATCCTGAGTGAACAAATCAAACTCTTTACTCTTATGATTGTTCGCCTCAAATCGAGAACCAATAATATCTCCAATAACTGCTCCTAGCATAAGCCACCTCCTCGAAGTTTTTCTCCTGTTCACAGGCAATACTTCATGAATTTCCTTCATTATACCATGTTTACTAATGTTTCGGTATTTCCTATGCAATCTACGGGCAGTTTTGTTTCAGTCCGAGATAGGTATAGGTTCGAGTACGAGGACAATCCTTCTTCATCTTCACCCTAAAATAAAACCGATGTTCTCTTCTGTCCTTGGCATTCTCCTTGTTTAAGACAAAGTAGTCCTTTTGGTTGATGGCCATGGTGCGTAGGATGTCGTCAATCAGAAAAGTCAGGGGTACATTCATGGCAGAGTATTTTTGGAAATCTTCTTCAAAGCGGATGTAATCATCTGAGAAGTAATCCATCTGTAGCTTGTTTTCATATAGCTCTTTTCTAGTCATAAACTTCCTCCTGACAAAGTTGGATTGCGAGAATGTCTTGGACTCCTATCAGTCTATAGCCCTCATCCGTTTTAACAGAGACTTCTTGAGGAGATAATTCTCTTACTTCACCGATTATCGTGCTTTTATGATTTTTCTCCTTGACCACAAAAGAGCCTTTTAGTCGCCCAACGTATAGTTGTGAAAGTAGCAACAACTTCTCAACTGGATTCAAATCTGTCGATAAATCGACACGATTTTTTTCTGCACTGAGTGACGTCGTATGTTCTGACAGGAAAAAGCCCATCCACTTCTGCATACCTGGATCCTGATAGTCCCTTGCGGATTGAAAGGGCAAATAAGAGCGATCAATCATTTTAGTCCATCTAATCCTCCAGCAGAGTGCCCTCCGATGAGCTTACTTCTGGCAATACTTCTCGATGCATCCTCTAAGGCAGTCGCCTTCAAAAGGGAAGTAAAGCCGAATTGTTCTCGAATAGAGTCAATGGCGGTCTGGAGCCTTTCTTCTTTTTCTACTTTGTCCACATCATCAAAAAGGGAAATCAAACCAAAGGATTCGTCCACAAATCCTGAATAACTAACAGCAACACTCCTGACAGCCCCAGAAGTGTATTTGCTATGGAATAATTTCAATACATAGCTGACTAAAAGACTGGTGCTGTTGGTAGGTTCAACCTTCATCTGGGTATGGATGGAGCGTTTTTGTTCCTGCTTAGAAAACCCAAGATGGATAGACACCACTGTCGTCTTCTCTCTGGCCCGTCGAAGCCTGATAGCTACCTGCTCAGCCATCTCTCGAAGGATAATTTCGATATCTCGCTGTTTGACATAGTCTCTCGGTAAAATTTGCGAATTGCCTAAGCCGTGAGATTTGGCTTTATAGGGCTTGTGAACATTACTCTCATCTATTCCATTGGCATGGAACCACAAGCGAAGTCCAGCTTGGCCAAGTTCTTTCTTCAGGACATCAGGATTGCTATTGGCTAATTCCTTAATCGAATAGATTTCCAAGCTATTCAAGCGCTTCTCCATCCGATGCCCAATCCCCCAAAAGTCGGTCATCTTTGGAATGGACCAGACCTTGCCTTCCACATCCTGGTAAGACCAATTGGCTCGCATGGTCGGTGTGTGCTTGGCTTCATTATCCAAGGCCAACTTAGCAAGCAGAGGATTGGCATTCGACATACCGACTGTCGAGTAAATCCCGGTCTGCCGCCAGATATCTCTCTGGATACGAGCCGAAAGCATATCTAGCTTATCTTTGCGAGAAATCTGCTGGTCCGGGACAAAATAATTAAGCGAACTGGTTAGATCAATAAAGCCTTCATCAATTGAATAAGGATAAATATCATCTGGACTGCCATAATTCTGGAAAATGCGCTGAATTTCCATGTTGACTGCGATATACTTATCCATCCGAGGAGGGACAATGACGGTCACCCGAGCCCAATCTTCGATAAATTTCACATAGTCTGGATCTGTCCGTAAGCCTTGTTTTTGGCATTATAGTAGGAAAATTTACGCGTTTTGATATCAAAGGGGAGGTCATAGGCACGACCAACATTTGCTTTCCCAAAAACCTTTTTAAACATAGGTGAGGAGGCAAGAATAAGCCCAACAGAATTATCCGCCCGGCTCATGACACAAAGGGAGGTTTTGAGGGGATGGAGTCCTCTTTCTACACACTCAACGCTAGCATAAAAGGACTTCATATCGACAAAGGCAATATCACTTTTGGGCTCTCTGGAATAATCAAAGTAGCCCATAGACTATCCCTCCATGGGTACGAAATTGCCCACGATAATACCCACAATCCGCGGATCTTCTTCGTAAGAAATGTGAATATCCTTATATTTAGGATTGATGGAGACCAAACGCAGACCATCTTCTTCTCGATAGACCCGTTTGATATAAGTCTGGTTATTGCAAACTACTGCATAGACTGCCCCGTCATAATCAAATCCGGTCTCTCGAATCAGAGCCACGGAACCATTTTGATATTTGGGTTCCATAGAATCTCCTGATACCCAGGAAGCAAAATCGTGAGCTAGTTCCTCATTAAAGTAAACCGTGTCAAAGTTTCGATCATCATAAACTGAAGCTCCGATACCAGCCGACATGCGTTCGTAGACATGATACTCGAAAAGTTTTTCTGAAATAGCAGTCACCTTCTTGGCTTGTTCTTCTTGAGCCAGATTGCGAGCATAGACTACCACCTTTTCTTTCCCTTGATTAGAGAGGCTATTATAGAGGCGGACAATTTCGATTTGAGTAAAATAGCCTTTTGGTACTTTTAAAATCTCTTCTAGCTGTTTAACTTTTCTTTAGAAGGCTCCTTGACTCCACGCTCCCAAGCTGAATAAGCCTGAAAACTAATCCCAAGATTCTCCGCAATTTCTTTCTGTGTTAGTTTTAGCTCTTTTCTCCGAGCCTTAAGTTTTTCTGGTTGGTACATGATTTACCTCCTAGTGTGGTGTTTTCATAGTAGATTGACTTCATATTTTAAAACTCAACCATTTTGGTTTAGTTTTATTATATAAAAAAGTAGACGAATGTCTAGTGGGAAAATCGAGCTTTACTAAATGTAATTATCTATTATCAAAAAGGTAGGACTAAATCCTACCTTATAGCTTATTTAACTTTTTTAAATTTAGCAATCTTCATGTAATTACTAAACACATCCTTATCTTTATCCTTAAGTGAAGAGTTTTTAACATCCTTAAAAGTTAACACATCTCCAGACACTTCATAAGTAATTTCGGTTTTTTCTTGATTAGCTTCCGCTACAAGAGTTTTTGCTTTTTGATCTACTTTTAAATCAACCACTTGATTAGACTTTTTCCCAGCTAAATCTGAGTCAATTTTCATCTCCCCTTTATCATCATTGATAGTGATAGAAATAGAAACTTTATAATTATCACCAACTAAAGATTGGAGCTCAGACGGTATAATTTGTTTCATTTCCTCTTTTGTGGGTTCAAAAACATAGGTTCCATTATCTTTTTTGAGTTACAAGCCACAAGAAAAACCGCAGCAACTGCCAACAAAACTCCTAAGAAAAGACGCTTCAAAGATTTCATTTCAATCTCCTTTTAAAATTTAATATCCATATTCTATCAAATAATAAATGTATTATCAAGTAATTATAGAATTAAACCTAGACAATTTATAGGGCTCAGTTAAACTCAATCTGAAATTTGTTATCTAAGAAATCTCTATCCCACAATCAAATGTTATAGCCTTCATCCTTCATCTACAGTATACTAATCGAAAAACACCCCATGGTGTGGTCCATGAAGCGTTTCGAAAGATTGGTGCAATCGTATTGATTAACGTTTTGAGGCAACCGACTTTGTCATGTTGCAGCCACATTTGTAAGCGACTAAAGTCGCAACAACTGTGTCAATTGCACCAATTTAGTAAGAAAGTACAAAAAAGAACACCTCGAAAGGTGCTCTTTGTAAGTATTGTAATTCTCTCGAATTAACGTTTACTAAATTGTGATGCTTTACGAGCTTTATTAAGGCCTATTGAAAATATATTATTTTTATGCTAATAAAACAAGAAGGCTACTTATACCTAAAACTGTTTTCACCCAAATTAACCTTAAAATATTTGAACCTCTTGTCTGAATCTGGAATCGAGAATTCGAAGCTTTGTTTAGTTCCATTTTCCCATAAATATCTTGTTTCAAACTTAAAACCAGAATAAATTTTATCATTTTCATCATAAAAAGAAATATTTATATCTATGTAATTGATGCGATGACCTGTAGTATTTTCAAAATTCCCCACGTAGCGTTTCTCTTTTTCTGATCCATCTTCAACCTCTTCAACTACAAAGTTTTTTGCATCAAACGTATCTACTAATATTCCGTAAACTCTATTAAATTCTTTAACAGCTTCACCGGACCTCAATATATCATTTAAACTATTTTTATCTTGAACAGGGATTTCACTTATTGAATTAATATCTAAAAGTAATTCATAACGTTTATGTTGGAGTTTGTTCCACTCGTTTCTAAAGATTCTATCCAAGTATTTTCGATTTATTGCCGTTTCCTTTTCATTCTTAAGGACATCAATATAGGTGTCAGCTAGTTTCTTTAACTCAGGATTTTCGAACTCTCGATTTTTATATTTCTTAAGTTCATTTAGTTCATAATCCACACAGATTCTATAGTTTTTTAGTGATTCTTTATCATACTCCCTTTTGGCAACAAACTCCCAACGTTTATCTAACCCTTTTGCTAACGAAGTTAGAAATTCATTATCATAGGTATTATTGTTGTTTTCACTTGCATTAAATATAAGCAAAAGCATTAGTAGAAATATTGAAACTACACCTAATAGTTTTTTCCCCACACTCAATCTCTCATTTCTATCTTTTTTCTATTATAACACTCCTTTGATTACTGTCAAACTAATAGATGCTTTTGAAAAGTATTGTAAATATAGGCCCTTTTCTATATCAAATGAATTTCATATATTTGAGAAAAGTTGTCGATAAAAAATAACTCAAGAAAAATTTTGTGATAAGTCTTACTTTTTAACAAAAAAGAACACCCCGAAAGGTGCTCTTTGTAAGTATAGTAATTTTTTCGAATTAACGTTTACTAAATTGTGATGCTTTACGAGCTTTCTTAAGACCTGGTTTCTTACGCTCAACTTTACGTGAGTCACGTGTAAGAAGTCCTGCGCGTTTCAATGAATCGCGGAAGTCTGGGTCTACTTGAAGAAGGGCACGAGCGATACCGTGACGGATAGCTCCTGCTTGACCAGCGTATCCACCACCTACAACGTTAACGAAAACGTCGTATGAACCTGCAGTTGAAGTAACTGCGAATGGTTGGTTGATTACAAGACGAAGGTCAGCGTGTGGGATGTACTCTTCAACATCTTTTTTGTTAACAGTGATTTTACCAGTTCCTGGAACAAGGCGAACGCGTGCAACAGCGTTTTTACGACGTCCAGTACCTGCATATTGTGCTTGTGACATACTTTATTGTTCCTTTCCTTAGATAAGTCCTGAAATATCAAGAACTTCTGGTTGTTGTGCAGCGTGAGTGTGCTCAGCTCCAACGAATACTTTCAATTTCATACCTTGAGCGTGGCCAAGAGTATTGTGTGGAAGCATACCTTTAACTGATTTCTCGATCAAACGTACTGCATTTTTAGAACGAAGTTCACCAGCAGAGATTTGTTTCAATCCACCTGGGTGGTTTGAGTGAGTGTAGTAGATCTTATCAGTTGCTTTTTTACCAGTCAATTTAACTTTTTCAGCATTGATAACGATTACGAAGTCACCTGTATCAGTGTGTGGTGTGAATGTTGGTTTGTTTTTTCCGCGAAGCACGCTAGCAACAACTGCTGAAAGGCGTCCAAGAGGTACATCAGTTGCGTCAACAACGTACCATTTGCGTTCTACTTGGCCTGGTTTAGCCATGAATGTAGTTTTGTTCATGATTTCTCCTATATGAATGTCGTTTTTGTTTACAGGGCGGATGTTCCGGTCCGCAAGTTATTTGAAAGGTTCCGGGGCCTTACAAATGGGGTAAACAATACCGCCTACTATTGTATCAAAAATCTCAGATAAAAGTCAAGCGGTTGGGAAAATATTTTTTATTTCTGCCAGATTCGTAGTCTTCTTTCGCCCTTCTCCTCAAGCATGGTCTGAAAAGCTTTAGAGACCAAGTAAATGGCACAAGTCAAGAATAGGGTAACGACTAGATAATTGATCAAAGGGCCGTGGTCTCCAACCAATGGTGGTTTTGTCAAAAAGCCATAATCTCCACCCGTCATTAGATTTACCACAAAAATCACAGCATTCAGTGAAGATGTGATGATTAGGATTCGTTTGAAGTCCAATAAGCTAACATCGTAGTTCTTCAAAAGATAAATCAAGGAATTTCCAAAGAGGGCTAAGTGTCCGAAAATAAAGGACAGGATAGCGATGTGGGGGAAGGGATAGGGATCTGGAACTGGATAAACAAAGGCTGCCAAAGGCCCGAAGGTTCCTAGCACAGCAAAGTACTGTTTGACTTTAGAGACACCAGGAAGCAAAAGCACTACAAACATAGCTAAGCGGCAATGATAAAAAGGCAGGCTTTCTGTCAAAGGCATCTGATTGACCAAATACCAACCGTAAAGCAGGATTAACTGTGTCGCCTGTAAAACCTGGAAAAATCGCTGACAGATCTTATTATTACCATAGCGATAGGCAAGAAATACAGTCAATGCCAATAAACTAAATAGACTTCCATACCAAAAAAGATCAAATCGGGGTGGCTCCGTCGGCTGTGTGCTAAATAAAGCATCCCAAACATTCATATAATTTTCCTCATTTTCATATAAACTAACCTCTTACTAATCTCTATAGAGCATAGCTTACATTTATTTCTTATAATTTTGTGTAAAAGAAACTGTCGATCTTAATATAAAGCAAAGCTTCTAATCGACATATTGTTCCCGCTCATCCTGATAGACCTGCCACAAAATTTCCATTTGTTCTTGAGTTATTCGTTTTTCAGATAGGGGCGGGAGATTCTTGATATCAAAAAATTCAAGTTCCGCAATTTCTTGATTTTCTTGAAATTGTCCATCCAATAACTGACAGTCAAAGACGAACTTGGCATACTGTTTGTTCTGAAGTTGAAAGCGATTGGTATCAAAAATGGCCAATAAAGAGCCTACTTCTGCCGTAAATCCTGTTTCTTCCTGAACTTCTTTTCGGATATTTTCCTTGGGAGAATATCCTACCTCACCAAAGCCACCAGGTAATGCCCAAGTATCCTCTCCTTGTCCTCTAACCAAACAAATCTTCTGGTCTTGAACAATCCAAGCCCGCACATCCATCAAGGGAGTTGCATAGCTAGCTGTTGGTTTTAAAATTGCAGTCAATTCCTCTTGATCGAGCTCTGTTTGATCTTGCAAGACACTCCATAAAATCTGACGTAAATCCTCATAACGTTCACGATCAAATGGATCCTTTGTATAGGTCAGTCCAGTATCAGTGATAGCCAACATTCTCTGCAGAGCCTTGGCAAAATCAGTTGTGCTCATTTTCTAAACTTTCTACTAGCTTAGCTAGATTCATAGAATTCGAACCTTTAAGCAGAATCTGGTCATGTGCACCAATACTTTCCTTGACCTGCTTAACCATAGCTTCAAACTGGTCTTCCTCAGCTGTTTTCTTGAAGTAGTAGACATGACCAATTGGGAACATTTGACTAGCTAACTGGGCCAATTCAGCAATGTCTTCACCGTAGAAAATTACGGTATCAAGGACATCGGGTGTAATGCTCAAAATCATCTGATTATGAAGTTGAACAGACTGGTCTCCAAGTTCTTTCATGTCCGCTAGAACTGCAATTTTCTTGCCACCTTCATTAGCTGGGATGGCAGAGAAAGTTTCTAAAATGAGCTTCATGGCAGTTGGATTGGCATTGTAGACATCTGACAAGATATCCGCACCATTGGCAGCTTTTTTCCACTCGGTACGATTGCGGGTCAATTCAAGATTTTGGAAGGCTTGACCAATCTGCTCCTCAGTCACTCCTTCTTGCAGGGCAACATAAGATGCAATCATGGCATTGGTCGCATTGTACTTACCAGTTACTGGCAAGTCGAGAGCCTGCTCCAAGAAATTAGCCTTGAAGGTTAAGCTGTCCTTACGCTCAATCAATTCTGTAATTTCGAGTTCTGCACCTGGACCAAAACGAACCACTTTTTGCTCAGTAGGTAGATAATCCTCTACAATAGGATCAGCTGGTGCTAAAAGCAAAGCACCCTTTTCCATCCCATCAGCGATTTGCAATTTCCCTTTGGCAATCTCAGAACGGTCCTTGAAGAAGGCCAAATGTGCCTCTCCGACCAGAGTCACAATAGCTGTCTTTGGATGAGCGAGTTCAGATAAAAGATGGATATCTCCTAGGTGATCCTGCCCCATTTCCAAGACTAACTTTTCAGTATCATCTGGCATATGGAGAACCGTGTAGGGGAGGCCAATCTCGTTATTGTAATTTCCTTGTGTTTTGTAGGTTTTGTAGCTTGTAGAAAGCAAATGGGCCAACATATCTTTGGTAGTAGTCTTCCCATTTGAACCTGTGACAGCAAAGACATCGACACCTGTCTTTTGAAGGTAATAGGCCGCAAGTGCTTGGAAGGCAGTTAAGACATCTTCTACCAAGATATAAGGATGGTCTGCCACTTCCTTCTCTGATAAGGTTAGAGCTGCGCCATTTTCAAAAGCCGTCTCGATAAAGTCATGACCATCACGCGCCCCCTTTAGAGGTACAAATAAATCCCCAGGTCCAATCAAACGACTATCAAATTCCGCTTTGACTAGTGGGCTATCCACATAGTTTGTTACATCATTTTTTGCACCGACGACACGCGCAACTTCGTGAATCGTAAGTTTCATATTTACTCCTTTTAAAAGGGGCAGGGAGTCTTGCCCCGCCCTTACAGTTGCCTTTACAATAGGTGCGCTTCACGCTTGTTAAAGCTTTCCTTAGCAAGGTCCACCAAACGCTCAATTAGTTCTGGGTAAGGAAGACCCATATTATCCCAAAGCAAAGGATACATAGACCATTGGGTAAATCCTGGCATGGTGTTAAGCTCATTTAGGAAAACTTCTCCCTTATCTGTATAGAAGAAGTCACAACGTGACAAGCCAAGTCCACCGATAGCACGGAAGGCAGCTTCTGCATTTTTACGCATGACTGCTACTACATCATCGCTAATCTTAGCTGGAATATCCATAGTAATCTTGTTATCGATATATTTTGCTTCGTAATCATAGAAGGCTACATCCTTGACAACTTCACCAGGAAGCGTGCTCTTGACATCATAGTTTCCTAAGAGACCAACTTCGATTTCACGTGCATTGACTCCTTGCTCTACCAAGACACGGCTATCGTACTTGAAGGCAAGCTCAAGAGCTTGATGGAGTTCCTCTTTAGTTTCTGACTTAGAAATACCGACACTAGAACCCATATTAGATGGCTTAGTAAAGACTGGATAGGTTAATTTTTCTTCAACTTCAGCAATCTTAGAAGCCAAGTCATCCCCTTCAACAATAGCTACGTAAGGAACTTGGGCAATCCCAGCAGACTCCAAAACACGTTTTGTAGTAATCTTATCCATGGCAAGGCTTGAAGATAGGATGTTGCAACCGACATAAGGCATTTTCAAGACTTCTAGGAAACCTTGAACGGAACCGTCTTCTCCCATAGGTCCATGAAGAACCGGAAAGACAACTGCGCCTTCTTCGTAGATGGCACTTGGAGCAATTTTCTTGTCCCAATCAATCGTTTCATTGGTCATGAGACGTTCATCTTGGCCAGGAGTTTGGGTAAATTCTTGGGTTTTGATGAAGTCACCAGACTGGCTGATAAAGAAGGTTTTGACTACAAAACGATCATAGTTGACCGCACGCATGACACTCTCAGCTGACAATACAGACACTTCACGCTCTGCACTGCGTCCGCCATATAATAGAATAATTGTTTGTTTCATATGATTGTCCTATTTCTACTAGAATACTTGCTCTTTAGTATATCACATTTGTCTCTTTTTTAAACTTGAATAGCACAAAAGAGACTGGATTAAAAATAAATTCAGTCTCTTGATTTCTTAAAGTCTTATCTGCTAACTAAGCGCCTGTTCTATATCCTTACAGACTAAAGTTCGGTACGATTTTCGATGGCTCTTAGGAGCGTTACTTCATCTGCATATTCGATATCAGCTCCGACTGCTAGACCTCGTGCTAGACGAGTAACCTTAATCCCTGCAGGTTTAAGTAGTCGAGAAATATACATAGAGGTCGCTTCACCATCAGCAGTCGCATTGGTTGCTACGATGACCTCAGAAACTTCGCTATCCATGAGGCGTGTCATGAGACTTTTGAGATTGATGTCATCTGGGCTAATCCCATTCATAGGTGAAATGAGGCCATGTAGGACATGATAAAGCCCGTGGTATTCCTGGATATTTTCCATGGCAGCGACATCACGACTATCCTCCAGAACCAGAATCGTAGACTGGTCACGGCTAGGATCGGTACAGATAGAACAAGGATCCTCATCTGTCAAACGTCCACAAATAGAGCAATAGGTCAATTCTCGCTTGGCCGCAAGGAGATTTTTTGCAAATTCATTGACGTCATCATCCGACATCCCAATGGTATAAAAGGCCAGTCGGGTTGCTGTCTTAATCCCGATACCCGGAAGTTTAGAATAGCTGTCAATCAGCTTAGCTATAGGTGTTGGGTAAAGCATGGCTTCCTTTCTAGTTCATTGGATGGTGTTGGTTGTATAGATTGATAATGTCGCGAGCAATCGAAGGTCCGACACCGTTAGTTAGGTTGGTGTTATGCGGGAATACTACCGCAACCGCAATCTGCGGATTATCTGTCGGTGCATAGGCTACGGCGTTGGTATTGTTGGCTTTTTGACCACCATTGACATAACTTTCGGCTGTACCAGTTTTTCCGCTGATAGAGACTGCTGCCCCATTTGAAAAGGCGCGACCTGTCGTAAGAGCACTTGTCCCGTGTGATACTTGGTAAAATCCTTGTTGCAAGATAGACATGTCAGACTCAGAAATATTGATCTTATTCATTTCTGTGCTGTCTGTTTGCTTAATGAGCTCTCCAAGACCTCCTTGCTCGTTGTTGTCGTAGATTCCTTCCACGATATGAGGAGCTAAGCGGACACCATTATTGGCAATAGTTGCAACATACTGAGCTAACTGCATTGGTGTGTAGTTATCGAACTGCCCGAAAGCATTATTTAGATAGTTGGCCAAATCATAGTCTTTAGGGATAAAGCCTGTTGACTCATCTGGTAGGTCAATTCCTGTAGAAACTCCTAAACCATACTCACCAAATGTTGAACGTAGTTTGCCCATAGCAGACTCAAGATTATTGGTCCCAACTGTCATATTCGGCTGATAAGTTTGTCCCATAATCCTGAGAGCAGTTTGGACCATGTAGGTATTGGATGAATATTCCAAGGCCTCAACGGCTGTAATTGGGAAAGAACCATAATAAGGGGTATACCAGGAATTGATAGGGGCAGAACCTTGGAAGACGATTGGTTGATCTGTCAAGGTTTGGTTGCCTGACAAGACCCCATTTTCCCAACCTGAACTGATAGTTGCAGCCTTAACGACAGATCCTGGAACAAAGACATTGGTAACAGTTCCGAGTGAGTCTGTGGTCAACTCCCCAGTCTCTACATTGTGCTTCATTCCTGACATGGCTAATACAGCACCTGTCTTAGGATTGAGGGCTACTGCATAGACACCTTCAGAATATCTGGCTCCACCATTTGCAAGTTCTGAGTTGAAATAACTCTTCAAGAGACTGTCTACGCTATCTTGGAAGGCCAAATCAATGGTTAATTTGATATTTTTCCCCTTGCTACCTTCTTCGATATTTTCTACACTCTCCATGTCTCCGTGCTTGTCCAAATGGATTTCCTTGACGGTCCGTTTCCCTTGCAAGACTTCTTCGTATTGTTTTTCAAGGTAAGAAGTCCCGACGCGGTCATTGAGCGAGTAGCCTTTTTTCAAATAAGCATCTACTTCTTCTGCTGGAAGACCTGATTTTTCACTCGAAACACTTCCAACTATAGATGAAAGAGAAGTTTCTAAGACTTTTCGGTCCCATGAAGTAGAGATGGAAATACCTGGTAATTCCTTAGACGCAGATGCAATAAGGGCTACCTGAGTATCGCTCAAAGGATCGGTTTGAATATTTCCTGTCGCAAAATTTTCTACTGCATTGAGCTGACTAAAGATATAGATTGCCTTCTTTTCATCCTCTGAGTAGTCTAATTGGCTGGAAGTAATACTCTCAGCAGCGTTGTTATAGAGTTCAGATTCGGAAAGTTGATTGCCATCTGAATCATATCGTTTATCTTTTGGAAGAGCTTCAACTGTCTTCTTATAAACTTCAGCATCAGCCAAGTAGTAATCAGCCATTTGACGGTCCGTCAACTCTGGAGAGGTGACTGTGACATAGGTCAACAATTTTTTAGAAATATCCTTCAAATCAGCCGCAGTCATCTTGTTGCTTCGTGTAAAGGAAACAACTTGCTTAACGGTGTTTTGGACTAAAGGTTTTCCTGCTGCATCATAGATTTCTCCACGAGCGGAACCCATGGTTACTCGAGTTTGGCTAGCAGAAGCGAGTTTGTTTTCATAAAAATCCTTGTGAAGAACTTGCATATAAAGCAAACGGCCAATAATTGTTAAAAAGAGCAAAATGACGATTGCAAATAACAAATTAAGCCGTATCGGTATCGAGTGGCTATTGAATTTTCTCATACACATCAATCTCATTTCTAATCAAAATCACACTCTTCATTGTACCATAATTTAATCCGAAAATTATGGAAAAAGAAAAGACTTTTCCTTTTTGGCCCAAAAATTATTTTCTATGATATAATGAAAGTAAGCGCTATTTTATTTGTTAGATTTGTCAAAGTAATTTTGGCAAATAGCTATAAAAGGAGTTCCATGAATAAGCAAGATATCTCTACGATTATCGACCTTCACTTTGAAGAGATGACCGATTTAGAGCAAGAAATTGCCCGCTATTTTCTGCAGGCAGATACCATAAATGATGACTTATCCTCTCAACAAGTCACGCAAAAACTTCATATTTCTCAGGCGGCGCTCACTCGTTTTGCCAAGAAGTGTGGTTTTAAGGGCTATCGAGAGTTCATCTTCAAATATCAGCAACAAAGAGACACTCTTTCTGCTCCTCAACAGGATATGAATCCTTTGACTCAACGAGTTCTCAGAAGTTATGCAAATCTGCAAGAAATTTCTCAAGGATTGATTGACGATGAGCAGTTGGAACGTGTAGCTCAGATGATTGAGCAATCCGAACGCGTGTATTTTTTCGGAACTGGGAGTTCTGGTCTAGTCGCACGTGAGATGAAGCTACGTTTTATGAGATTGGGTGTCGTCTGTGAAGCCTTAACAGATCCAGACGGTTTTGCCTGGACGACTAGTATCATTGATGAAAAATGTCTGGTCTTTGGTTTTTCCCTCTCAGGAACAACACCGTCCATCATCGATAGTTTATTAGATGCCCAGGATATGGGAGCTAAGACAGTTCTATTTACAAGTGCACCGAATAAGGATACCCAAGCATTTACAGAAACAGTATTAGTCGCAAGCCAAAGCCAGTCCTCTTATATCCAACGAATCTCTGCTCAGCTTCCAATGCTGATTATCATTGATTTACTCTACGCTTATTTCCTAGAGATTGATCGCGAAAGTAAAGAAAAAATCTTTAATAGCTATTGGGAGAATAATAGACTGAATGGTTATCGTAGAAACACAAGACATAGAAAACCCTGAAATTGAAAACCATTCAGGGTTTTCTGTTTAAAATATTTTTCCCCACAAAAAGGAGTCCACTATGGGACTCCCTTTTTTAGTGTTTTAAAACACTTTCTTTGATTTAGTCTCTGCTAATCCTTCATTTCTTTTTTGAAGAAGAATAGCATCATTCCTGAAACAAGAGTGAGAGCAGGCAAGAGAGCTGAACTTACTTCTTCTCCTGTTGCCGGCAACTGTTTGCTTGTAGAATCTGCTACAGTTCCCTTGGCCTCTACTAAAGGCTTATCTTCTCCCATAGGCTGTGGTGCAGGAGTTTCTACATTTGTTGGTGCACTTGGTTGAGCTGCATCCTTGTACACTACTGCATAGACACCTAGGTGTGGAGCTACAAATTCAAGTGCTGAACCTTTCTGTTCAAACTTCACTTCCTGCAATTCTTGATTTGCATTCATAGCATAGACATTGGCTACATCAGACGCCACAGCAACTTGAACAAGGGCCGCACCTTTCAATTGAACAAGTTCTCCTTTCTCATTCTTCAATTGAATTTGATAAGCATCGAAACGGCGACCTTCCAAGACCTGGTCAGCAACCTTATCGACCTCTAGAACAGAACCACCATTGAGATCCCCTTCTCGAGCAATCAGTTTCAAGTTTGTTGATGAATCTTTCAAGACCTTCAATTTGCTATCAGTTGATGGACTTTCTTCCTTAGTTCCAACTTCGACGATGCGATCTTGGGCTTCCTCACGTTCAACCTTAACAACCTTACGGTTGTCACCATCGACTTCTACATAAGTCGTTACTTGTCCGTCTTTTCCTTCAGAAACAACTTGTTCCTTACCTTTAGCTAAATCAGCATTCTCACGGCGAACAGTTTTGAAGGCGATTGGTTCTTTCTCTACTTTTAGATTTGGTAGGTTAAAGTCCAAATTCATAACGCCTTCTGTCGGCATAGCAGTTCCTTCTTGAGTACCTACTTCAACGATGCGGTCTTGAGCTTCCTCACGTTCAACCTTAACAACCTTACGATCGCTACCATCAACTTCTACATAGGTCGTTACTTGTCCGTCTTTTCCTTCAGAAACGACTTGTTCCTTACCTTTAGCTAAGAGAGAATTTTCACGACGAATCGTATTGAAGGCAATTGTTTCTGTCGTTACTTCAAGGCTTGGTTGAGTTACACTCAATTCTTTAACACCTTCAGTTGGAAGATTTGAATGTTTCACTTCCTCTTCTGGTTTGCTTGGCTCTTCTGGTCTCGCAGGTTCTTCTGGTTTGCTTGGCTCTTCTGGTCTTGCAGGTTCTTCTGGTTTGCTTGGCTCTTCTGGTCTCGCAGGTTCTTCTGGTTTGCTTGGTTCTTCTGGTCTTGCAGGTTCTTCTGGTTTGCTTGGCTCTTCTGGTCTCGCAGGATCCTCTGGCTTACTTGGATACTCTGGTCTTGCAGGATCCTCTGGCTTACTTGGATCCTCTGGTCTTGCAGGATCCTCTGGCTTACTTGGATCCTTTGGTCTTGCAGGATCTTCTGGCTTACTTGGATCCTCTGGTCTTGCAGGATCTTCTGGCTTACTTGGATCCTCTGGTCTTGCAGGATCCTCTGGTCTTGCAGGATCCTCTGGCTTACTTGGATCTTCTGGCTTACTTGGATCTTCTGGCTTACTTGGATCTTCTGGTTTTGCAGGTTCTTCTGGCTTACTTGGATCCTCTGGTCTTGCAGGCTCCTCTGGAGCTGGTTCCTCTTTTGGTGTCGCCTGAAGATTGTTGATAGATGTCAAAGCGTCTTGCAAGGCCTTATCTACTGCATCCTGAGTTTTGGCTTCTTCAATAGTAGCTAAGGCTTGTTCTGCTAGTTCAACTAGTTTCTTCTTAGCTTCCTTGTCATCACCCAACTCAGCTGTTTTACTTTTAATGGCTTCGGACAAGCTTGCCATAGCTTTATCGTAGTCAAGCTTAGGCTCTACTGGTTTGCTTGGTACCTCTGGCTGTGTTGGTTCTTCTGGTTTTGCAGGTTCTTCTGGCTTGCTTGGCTCCTCTGGTTTTGCCGGTTCCTCCGGCTTACTTGGTTCTTCTGGTTTTGCTGGCTCCTCTTTTGGAGTTACTTGAAGCTTATTGATGGATACCAACGCGTCTTGCAAGGCTTTTTCAACAGCATCTTGAGTCTTAGCTTCTTGGATAGCCGCAAGAGCTTGTTCTCCAAGTTCAACGAGTTTTTCCTGAGCAGCTACATCATCGGCAAGTTCTGTTGCTTTTTTCTCGACAGCTTCAGTCAAATCTGCAATCGCCTTATGGTAGTCAACTTTAGACTCTTCTGGTTTTGATGGTTCCTCTGGTTGCGCTGGTTCTTCTGGAGCCGGCTCCTCTTTCGGAGTCGCCTGAAGACTGTTGATAGATGCCAAAGCTGCTTGCAAGGCCTTATCTACTGCATCCTGAGTCTTAGCTTCTTGGATAGCTGTCAAGGCTTGCTCTGTTAATGCAACTAGCTTCTTCTTAGCTTCCTTGTCATCACCGAGCTCAGCTGTTTTTCTTTCAATCGCTTCGGTCAGACTTGCCATAGCCTTGTCATAGTTTGGTTCTTCTGGCTGTTCTGGTGTTGGCGTATCATCTGTGCCATAATTTTCTTCCTTATCAAGGATCGTTTGCAAAGCTGCTGCTGTCTTCAGAACTTCTTGTGCATTGGCTTCACTTGCTGAAAGTTGCTCAGATAATTTATCCAAGTTTGACTTGAAGGCTTGACGTGCCTCTGGAGTATTCTTCAAGCTTGTCTGGTCAAACTTAACCAACTCATCCTTCCAGCTCTTCATGGCTTGGATTAACTCTGCTTTGGTATAAAGAGCACTACCTTCACCATGAGTGATGAACTGGTCAACTTGGATACCAATATTTCTCGTAGTATCATTACGTTTTGGATCCAATTGCAAGGTTACAGCATGCCAACCTTCTTCGAGTCCAGTCAAACGAACAAGAGTCTGACCACCTTGACGAGTAGTGGCTGTACCACTGAAGTACTTCTTACCGTTGTACTCAGAAGCATTACCTAGGCCATCTTGATACTCGACTTTTCTACCGTCTAACGTCACCTTGTAGATACCATGTCCTGGATCCACATATCCTTTGATCTCAAGACCTGTTCCGTAGAAGTAGGCTGTTACGCTGGCATTTTTCTTCTGTTCTTCTGTCAAACGTCCAAATGACGCCCATGATTCTGTATTTTGATATTTATCCGCTGAGTTCGTTTCATGGTTCCAACCTGGACTATAGTCAAGCTGAGGTGCCTGATCGTCATAGCTTGTCTGGTCTTTTAGGAGCAATTCTGCCTTCATCACTCGAATAGTAGCTTCTGAAGCAAATCCAAGAAGGGCATTGTCAGAAACGCTAGTCATTTTCACTTTGAAGTCAAAGATTGAATCAGCTTGCTCTGTAAAGTCGATAGTTGGAATCGTGATTGTTTTCTCAGTTTCACCGTCTTGGAAGGTCAAGTCTGCTGTTGTGTCCTTGTACACTTTACCATGAACCCCTGTTCCTGGCTCTGTTACAACATGGACTGTTGCTGTTCCTTTGCTACCACCAACACGTTTAATGGTTACAGTAACCGGTTGACCTTTTTGAACTTCATAGGTCGTTTCTTTCATCTCAAACATACCTTTGCCGGCATTGTTGAGCGTATAAATACCTTCAGTTGCAATAGCTTTACCAGTTTTGTTAACGAGTTTGATGGTATGTTCACCTGGAGCCAAGTCTTCAGTTTCATAAACCATCTGGCTACGTTTACGAGCTGCATTATTGGTTTGTACGTCTGCAACCTTTTGACCATCCACGTAAACGGACATTTCACCGTGGTTTGGATCAACTGTAGACACTACATATGCTTTTGTTCCAGTGAAACGGTAGGTTACACTAGCATCTTTTTGGTTAGTCCACATAGATGTTCCGCGGACGCCTTCAGATTCATCATACCAAGTTGTATTCTCTTTATCGGCAGTTGTATTTGAATGGTAATCTAGTCCTAGAGGGTAACCATCTGTCTTCTCGATACTGCTTGGTGTCTTATAAACAGAGAAGTTTGTCAAGATTGGAGTCGCTTGTGCACCAGTAATGGTTACACGAATTTTTTGGGCTTCTACTGGTTGACCTTGGATAAGACGACGATAGCCAACAGTCGAACCTTCACCGTATGGAACCCAACGTCCATTAAGTTCAACTTCAACCTTGAAGCCAGAGATACGTTGACCCTTAGCGATGTCTTCTTTTAGTTCGACTACGTCAAAACGTCTCTTTTGTCCAAGATCGACAGTAAATTCACCTGTCTTAGCATCATTTGCTAGTGCCCAGCTCGTATCATCCTTACCATCTGTCAAATGACTTGCTTGATACAAGTGATTCTTACGAGTAGAGCTTGCAGTTACAGTTGCACCCTTAGCGAAGTCAGTTGCATACATTTGATCCAAGGTTGCTCGGAATTCTTGCAAGCGAGCCACATCTGCTTCTGCGAATTTACCTTCTTTATTTGGTGGAATATTGAGGAGAAGTGGCGTTCCACGACCAACAGACTTGAAGTAGATATCCATCAAATCTTTGATTGATTTTGGCTGTTGATTGTCATGGTAGAACCAACCTGAACGGATAGAAACGTCTGCTTCACCAACTGAGTACATATCTCCTTCTGGATCTCCATGGTTGAGATATTCATTCTTCACATCATCAGTGATTTTAGCTTTCTTGACCTTATGCCAAACTGGATCTCCGGCGATACCACGTTCATTACCGATCCAACGGACACTTGTCGGTTGAGCAGAGAAGATGGCGATGTCTCCTTCAGCTTCCTTGATGTACTTGAACCACTCATCAAAGGTATAAGTTACTTTTTGAGCTCCGCTACCACGCGCACCGTCCATCCAAACTTCGATAAACTTACCATTGTTTCCGTATTTAGGATTGCCAAGGATTTCCTTGAGTTGGTTGAGGTAGTATTCGTTGTACTCTTTCTCAGTTGCAACATGATATTTAGGATGGTTGGCATCCCATGGTGATAAGTAAACACCCATATTCATGTCATACTTAGTTGCTGATTTAGAGATCTCTTCGAGAAGGTCTCCCTTACCATCTTTCCACGGACTAGCAGCCACCGTATGGTCTGTATATTTAGATGGATAAATCACAAATCCGTCATGGTGTTTTACAACCATGATTGTTCGTTTGAATCCAGCATCCTTCAAAGTCTTAATCCACTGATCTGTATCAAGGTTAGTTGGATTGAAGTACTCAGGATTTTCTCTACCGTTCCCCCACTCAGAGTTGGTATAAGTATTCATACCATAGTGGATGAAGGCAGCCAATTCTTCCTTGTGGTAGTCCAATTGAGCCTTGCTTGGAAGTGGACCGTAAGCAGCAATTTCTGTTTCTTCATCTTTTGGATCAACTACTGGAGTTACAGGAGTTGCTGGTTTTGGATCTTCAATCTTTTCGTATTCAAAAATAACTTCATTCACCCCTTTATACTTGATAGTTGCTTCTTGACTTGCATTTACTGCACGATAACCTGCAATTTCTTTGGCTTGGAATCTATGAACAAAGGAAACATCGTATTCCTTACCTTCGTTATTATCCACATCTGCAGTTGCCAATTCTTGGTCGGTACCTTTCAAACGATAATGAATGTCAAAGGAACCTTTATTGGCCTTATAAACAACCTTGATAACACGAGTTCCTGCAGGAGCCTTGCTCACAACGCTATAATCATCTTCCCAAGCATCTTTTAGCTGTTTATTGACAGCTTTGCCATCAATCGATACAATCTCATATTTGTCTTTATTCTTCTTGAAGAAGTCAGTCTTTTCAATTTCTGTTTTATAGTTATAGTCGAACTGAGTTCCAACTTCCGTATTTTCAACAAAAGTATCGTTTTCTTTGACTGGATTATCATTTTGGTCCACATGCTCGATAACAACTCGTCCATAGTCAACGCCTTCAACTAGGGTAGCAAGACCGCTATTGTCAAAGGCATACTTGTTTCCACCGATGACAGCAGTTGTATTTCTGAGTAATTGGCCCTTTGCATCAAAGTAATAGCGATTATCGTTGTCACCTTGATACCAGCCTTCTTTGACACCGTACTTGTCAATGATTTCTTTGACCCAAGCTAGTTGTTCTGGAGATAGGGCTAATCCTCCTCCAAAGCGATCTTGTTCAGCAATGTTCATATTGTCAACAGTCCCACGTTGGTGAATTCCGATAACTTTTCCTTCACCGTTGATGATTCCACCACCAGAAAGACCAGAAACTGAAGTCAAACGATAGGTAACACCTACAGCTCCATTTTCATCGTACTTTTCAGTATCTCTAACGACACCGTCTGCCTTATACAATTGACCAGGTACAATCGGTTCCTTCAATTCTGGTGAGCTTGAATCTGTAGGATAACCGATCGTACTAACAGGTTCTCCAGCTTTGTATTCCCGATGCTCTGCTAACGGAGTAAAGGTTGCTGCCTTATTTGGACTTGCAATCTGTACTGGAACTGGAGCCACAACCAAGGCTAGATCATTTTTGTACCCTTCACCAAACTTTTCTTTATTCCAAAAATGGATATCCTTTTCCTTGAAAATAACCGTTTTTCCTGAATTTGGTAGAGATCTGACCTTTGGACTATTTGAACCGACATTGTAGTAGAACTTAGCAGTATCACCACCACGGATAGATCCCGCATTAGTATCCGCATCCTTGACTAAGAAGTTGTGTGCTACTGTCAAGATAATATTTGGCGCAACAAAGATACCAGAGCCAGAATTGAGATAATCCTGTTTCCCACCATTTGCAAGTGGAGAGCTAAAAATGCTATAAACCATCGTCGCAGATGTAGCTGGTTGGCCCTCATAATTGATATGCTTAAGGTCTTGACCACCATTGATGATGGCTCTATTTTCTTTTTCACCTTCAGTTGTACTTGCTTCTTCAGCTTTTAAAATACTTTTAGTTTCAACTTTTGGGCTATCTTTTTCTGATACAATGGCTGAAGTGTCCAGTTTTTTCACTGGTGTATCAGGATAAGCACGGTCAGGAATTTCTTCTGGAAGTAAATCTCCAGCCTCTTCAGTAGTTTTAGCCTCTTCTGTTACTTTTTCTGTAGCAGGAGCTGCTGGTTCAGCAACTTCTTCTTTAACAGGACTCACTACTTCTTTAGTTTCCTTAACTGCTTCGGCTTTTACTTTATCGACATCGATTACTTCTTTGGTTTGACTATCTACTTCGAGTTTTGGCTCTGTCACAACTTCGTTAGCGGCAACATTTCCAGATGCAAAAAAAGCCAGTCCAACTGCCACAGAGGCTACACCAACCGTCAGTTTACGAATACTAAATATACGACTTCTTTCTAAAAAATACTGTTTCATCAAATTCTCCTAATGAACAAAAGCAGTCAGCTACTGCAAAAGCCCAGTTTCTGCTGGCGACAATTTTATTTCTCCGTACCGACTATAAAACTCTTCTTCCTCCCACTCTTATCTTCTGTTAAATTCATTTTTAGAAATCGCTTACATTTTTTCTGAATAAAAAATAACTTGATTTTACAAATGCTTTTTCGAGATTTCTCAGTATAATAAATATACTATATTATCCCAAGAAATGCAAGGGCTTCCAAAGTTTTATTAAAGTTTTACCTAACTTTTTTCCTACCAAAAAACCTAAATTGGCAAAGCCAATTTAGGACTGTTTAGTTTTGAAATGATAATAAGCACCGAGCATGCCAGCAGTATTCTGATGGTGGGCAAATTCAAGTCGAGTCTTGTCTGCCAAGCTTGGAACAAGCGAATCTTTCAAAGCCTTACGGATTTTTGGTTTCAAAATTGCTTCTTGCCCCATGATGCCACCACCAAGGATGACAACTTCTGGATTGGCAACATAACAAATATTTGCGAGACCCTTACCAAGGTAATCCACCATACGGTCAATCCCCTCCATACAGAGTTTATTGCCTTCGGTAGCTTCTTTGAAAATTCTGCGACCATTCCACTGTTCCACTTCATCCCCATGTGCGTCTGCTACATACTTAACAAGAGCTGTCGTAGACGCTAAATCCTGGAAAGCTCCATCTTGCATGTGCAGATAACCAACCTCACAGGCAGAATTACTAAAGCCATGGAAAACTTGTCCATCAATGATTAAGCATCCACCGATACCAGTCCCAATTGTCAAGCAAAGGGTAATACTTGCACCTTTTCCTGAGCCAGAGACAGCTTCAGCAAGGCCTGCACAGTTGACATCATTTTCAATTTCACAAGGAATATTAAAGCTAGCTTCAATTTCCTTTTAAATTGGGTTCCTGCATAATTTGGAATCTGAGGACCAGCATAGAAAATTTCACCCTTATCAGGGTCAACCATTCCCGCAGAGGAAATAGCCACACCTGTTACTGGACCTTTTTCTAGATAGCTAGCTACAATATCTTTTGTTTTCAGTAAGATATGTGGACCGCCCTTATGAGCCTCAGTCGCTACCTCGTGAGACTCTACAAGTTGTCCATCTTGGTCAATCAAACCATACTTGATATTAGTTCCGCCAATATCAATTGCAACGTAATTAGTCATAAAGCCTCCTGTTGATTAGAGGAAACGCTCCTTAGTTTCACGAATCAATGCCGCAGCTGCTTCTACAACTGGACGATCTTCTTCGCTCACTGGTGTAAGTGGAGAACGAACTGATCCGATGTTAAGTCCTTCATTGATTTTCAAGACTTCTTTAATGACACAGTACATATTTCCATGGGCTGCAGTTAATTTACCGATGATAGCGTTGATAGCGTATTGCAATTCACGAGCTGTTTCTAGGTCTTTATCTGCAATCAATTGGTTGAGTTTCAAGAAGAGTTCTGGCATAGCACCATAAGTACCACCGATACCAGCTTTTGCTCCCATGAGACGTCCACCAAGGAACTGTTCGTCTGGACCATTAAAGACGATATGATCATCACCACCAAGACTTACAAAAGTTTGGATATCTTGAACTGGCATTGAAGAGTTTTTAACACCGATCACACGTGGGTTTTTCAACATTTCTGTGTAAAGACTTGGAGTCAAAGCAACTCCTGCCAATTGAGGAATGTTATAGATAACATAGTCTGTGTTTGGTGCTGCTGCACTGATGTCGTTCCAGTATTTTGCTACTGAGTACTCAGGCAAACGGAAGTAAATTGGTGGGATTGTTGCGATAGCATCTACTCCCAAGCTTTCAGCATGGCGAGCAAGCTCAATACTGTCTTTGGTATTGTTGCAAGCCACGTGAGCAATGATTGTCAATTTACCTTTAGCAACAGCCATGACTTCTTCCAAAATCAACTTGCGGTCTGCTACACTTTGGTAAATACATTCACCTGAAGAACCGTTGACATAGAGTCCTTGAACACCTTTATCAATGAAGTATTGCACCAAAGCACGGGTACGTTCTGGGCTTACTTCTCCCTCATCATCATAACATGCGTAGAAGGCAGGAATAACACCTTCATATTTTTTAAAATCTGACATAGATTTCTCCTAAGATTTCTTATTTTCTGCTCTGAGCAGATGATTTTTTACTATTTTAGTATACACCTTGTAAAAAGCGCTTTCAATACATCCAAGCCACTTAGATTTTAATTTCTATTCATCTCCCGTAGCTTTTATTGTTTGAAAGTAGTTTCATATCATTTTCAATCTGCTTGATATTTAGCAAACAATTTTTCCATTAATCCAGCCTGGCAAAAGGCAAGAAGACCAAAGCCAAAGAGTAGAAATGCTGAACCACCAAGCACTAGAGTAAAGCCTGATAGATAGAGAAGCATAATGATTAACAAAATAATCGCAAGCATCAAGAAGAACCAAACGAAGTTAAAACTTACCAAAAGCAAGCCCTTTTGGAGCACTTCTTTCCAAGTTAATTCATAGCGTGCAGCAATTGGATAGCTAGCCAACATAACTAGGGTTAAAAATATCAGAATTCCCAAACAAATAGCTTTAATGAGTTGAAAGGCAATACCTGTTTGACTCCAGAATAGTGATAAGTCAACCACACTGATCAAAAAGATTCCTAATTCCAGCAAACCTAACTGAAAACCTAATTTCAAATTTTGCTTAAAAGCTCTCATATACGTTTTAAAAACAGGAACTCGACGACTACCCTTAACTTCGAAGATTGTCTGATAGAGACTGATTTTAGCTACTCCAATAGTCACAATAGGCAAACAAGACACAACAAAGAGTAGGTTAACCGTCACGATATCTAAAACCTTCTCACAAAATCGCATAAGAAAGTTATCCGTATCGAATGCTGCTTTTATCAATCCAGATCCTTTATGTGCCATTGTTTGCTCCTCCTAACTGACTAATCGATTAAAATTTTAAATAAGTATTTGCGAACTTTATCTTCCATACCTGCATAACCGTTAGGCTGATGAGGTTCACCTGGGAAAAAGACTGCAAAATTGTGATAACCCAACAAGAGTGGGTATTGTTCGTGACAATAGACAAAGCCAATATCGCTAGCTTCATCAAAGGCTACAGCCTCATCTTTGACGCGAGAACCATAGCTAGAGTACTCATGTCCTTCAACCAACAAATGCAAATCTGCATATTTTTTATGATGCTCAAAGCGATCATTTTCTTCTTTGTTGAGAACATTTTCCTGTACAACTAAGAAGACCTTATCTCCATCAATATCGTATTTGCCTAATTCAAAAGTATCCTTACGATGCTCATAGAGATAATCAATAGCCTTGTCCAGATTTGGGTGAATTCCCTTGTAAAAGCTAATGTTTTTTAAATCATCAAAAATCATAGTAATTTCCTTTACCTGATTGTTACCTTCAGACATAAGATGTCTAGCCAGTAAGTTTATAAGTGTCTAACAAAACTTCCTGAAGCAACCAACTCCCCTCCATTTTGTAGACACTTATATTTCCTGTATTCTCTTAGTCTATCAACTATACTTCTGCATACTGATAAACAGATTGTACTATATTCAATTTTCGCAGAGTATTATCCTTTGACGGCTCCCATAGTAATACCTTGAGTGAATGATTTTTGGAAGACAAGGAAGACTGTTACGATTGGCACAGCTGCAAGGGCAGCCCCTGCCATGATCAAACCGTAGTTAGTTGCCATCTCAGCCTGCATGGTCGCAACCCCAAGTGAGATGGTCAAGTTTTGACGTGATGTCAACATTACCAACTGCATAAAGTAGTCATTCCATGTATTGATGAAGGTGAAGATTGCAAGAGCTGCAAATCCTGGTTTTACAATAGGGAAGGCTACGCTCCAGAAGGTACGAATCTCACCGCAACCATCGATTTTAGCAGATTCAAGCAATTCTGTAGGAATGTTTTCACTGAACTGTTTCATGAGGAAGACCCCAAATGGCCATCCAATCAAAGGCAAGATAACTGCCCAAAGAGTGTCATGGATTCCCATAAAGTTAACGATACGTACCAATGGTACAAGGACAACTTGTTTTGGAAGAGCCATGGCAGCGATAAAGATTGCAAAGAGAATGCGTTGTCCATAGAAACGTTTCTTAGCCAACACATAACCTGCTAGTGAAGAGGTTGCACAAACCAAGAACATAGTTACTAAAGAAATGAAGACTGAGTTCCACATCCATTGCAAGGCTGGATTTTGCACCATGAGTTGTTCAAAGTTCTCCATAGTTGGAGCTTTAGGGAACCATTGAGGTGGAATCATAATGGTATCAGGTTGTGATTTGAAAGCACCTGTCAAAATCCAGTAGAATGGAAAGATAAACAGTACAGTCAATAAAAGCAAGAAGATGGTAGAAATAACAGTGAAAGCTGTTAAAGGTTTCTTTTGTGTAGATTGCATAGCTGTCTCCTTTCTATTAATATTCTACGTCGTTTCCAAGTACTTTAAATTGAACAAAGCTGACGATAGCAATCATAACTGCCAAGAATACACCAATAGTATTGGCATAGCCATACTCAGTCAATTGGAAGGCTTTTTCGTATAGGTAGTACATAAGTGTGCTTGTTGAGTAGTTTGGACCACCTGAAGTCAAAAGCTGAATCAAAGCGAAACACTGGAATGAGTTGATGGTTGTAATGATTGCGATATAAAGAGTTGTTGGAAGAAGGCTTGGCCATTTAATCTTCCAGAAAACTTGTAACTCAGTTGCTCCGTCGACACGCGCTGCTTCAACAAGAGAGTTATCAATATTACCCATTGCAGCGATGTAAAGAATGATTGGTTGACCAACTGATGTTGTCAAAAGAATAATCATAATCGCCATCAAAGCCCAGTTTTTATCACCCAACCAAGAAATGTTTTGGCTAATGATATGGCTTGACTTAAGCACGAAATTCAAAATACCTGATAGAGGATCATAAATCCATTTCCATACAACCGTTACGGCAACACTACCTGTTACAACAGGAAGGAAGAATACGAAACGATAGAAGGATCTAGCAACTGCATTTTGTTGGTAAGTTTGTGATGCCACAAAAAGTGAGAAGAGTACAACGACTGGTACAGATCCGATAACTAAGATTACGGTATTAATTAAAGACTTCATAAAGACAGGGTCTTTAAACATACGAATATAGTTGTCCAATCCTATAAATTCAAAACTTGTCATCGAGTAGTTAAAGAAACTAGTGATGAATCCCATGATCATTGGAGCTAGGACAAAGACGGTAAAGAAGATTAATACTGGTGCTAAGAATGCGTAGGAAATAACTGTTTCCCGCATACGAATTTTATTGACTTTCACAGTCGGCACCTCACTTTCAAATAGTTTTTGTTTTTTATTGTTGTCTGACATTGATGTAAAATCAAAATGAAATTTTTTCCAAGAACAGCCTATGTAAGAACTTCATTTTAATTTTGACCTGTCAGTTCCTTACATTTTCAAACAAAAGTCCCCCTTTTCGTACACAGATGTGCATAGGGAAAAGGGGGGATTTTACTTTTTATTTAGGGCTTATTGTTTAGCTGCTTTTTTGATTGTTTCATTCGCTTTTTCAGTGAATGTCTTCAAAGCTGCAGCAGGTTCTTGGTCACCATTAGATACTGCTTGCAACATTGGGAACCATAGAGTTCTCATTTCAGCAAATCCGTCGATTGTGTTGTAGTATGGAGAGTAGTATTGAGTCCAACCACTGATAGTTTCCATACGTTTATCATCATAAAGTTTTCCAAATGAAGTACGAACTGGGAAAGCACCTGTACGAACTACGTCTTTAGGACCCCACTCTTTATCATCTGCGATGAATTGGATGAATTTCTTAGCAGCAGCAATTTTCTTTTCATCTTTGTTGTTAAATACTGCAAATCCGTTTACAAGGTATTCAAGAGCTGGTTTGCCTGAATCAGATGGGAATGGAACTTCTACCACTTCAACTTTACTTGCTTCCAACAATTTAGCTTGGATACCGTTTTGAGCTGGTGCCCAAAGGATTGTGTATGATGTTTGACCGTTTGCAAAGTTTTGGATGTCTGCTCCACCGTCAAATTGTGAACCGTTGTTCAACAAACCGTCTTTAATCCAACTAGATGCTTTTTCAAGGCCTTTAACGAATTTAGGATCGTCAGTTGTGTATTTAGTTACTTCTTTATCAGTTACAGATCCGCCATAAAGGTTAGCGATGAAGGCACGTGTTCCTTGGTCTCCCCCTTGACCTGAACTGAACAATGAACCTGGTGTGTAGCCTTTATCTTTAAGCGCTTTCAAAACTTTTTCAAAATCATCTGTTGTCCAACCTTCTTTTACAAGGTTTGCAACTCCTGCGTCTTCCAACATTTTCTTGTTCATAGCCATGTAGAATGGTGCAGAACTGATTGGATACATGTATGCTTTATCCCCAGCTTTACTTGCTTTAATGATGTTTTCATTGTTAACATCTTTAACAAATTCATCTGTAAAGAGGTCATTCAACTCAGCCAATTTACCATTTTTACCGTAATTAATGATACGACCTGGTGCATCGAAAAGTACATCTGGAGCAGTTCCAGCTTCAATAGCTGTCGTGATTTTTTCTGGACCAGATTTGAAGTCGATTGTTTCTAGTTTAACTTTGATATCTGGGTTTGCTTTTTCGAAAGCTTCGATGATAGATTTTTCATAAGTTCCTACACCGTCACCTGTTTTTTCTTGTGTGAAGACAGGGAATGCCCACCAAGTAATTTCTGTAGTTGCAGCAGCAGAGTCGCCACCTGATTTAGCCGCGTCTTTTTTAGCGTCTGATTTGCCACAAGCAGCAAGAGATAGGACAGCAGCACCCGCAAGTACTGTACAAGCTAGTTTTCTAAATTTCATTAGTATTCTCCTAAATGATGATAAGCGTATCCGAAACGGATAATGAGTATTGACAACTTTGTATACGTTTACATTTTATTTTACGAATCAACCACTCTCCTCGTGTTTCTATTGTCTTATTTGAGACCCGCAACAAATCGTTCCGTAATCTCTTTTGGTCTAGTAATAGCCCCACCAACAACGATGCCTCGCACTCCGTAACCTAGGATTTGCTTAGCCTGTTCTGGTGTGTGAATCTTCCCTTCTGCGATAACATCTACTCCTGCATCGCAAAGTTTCTTAATCAATTCAAAGTCTGGTCCATCCACTTTTGGACTATAAGATGTGTAGCCTGACAAGGTTGTTCCAACAAAGTCAATTCCTGCTTCAACTGCTGTAAGCCCTTCATCAAAGGTACTTGTGTCAGCCATCAAGAGTTGATTTGGATATTTTTCTTTGATTTGACGGATGAATTCTTGAATCTCTAAGCCATCATGGCGTTCTCTCTTGGTACAATCTAGAGCGATTACCTCAATGTCTAGAGCTGCTAGTTCATCAACTTCTTTCATAGTAGCAGTGATGAATGGTTCCTGTGGTGGATAATCACGTTTGATAATTCCAATAATTGGAAGATTTGTGACCTCTTTTATTTCCTTAATATCACGAACACTATTTGCTCGGATACCAACTGCTCCACCTTGCTCAGCTGCTTTGGCTAGCAAGGGCATGACACCTCCCGCTTCTGTATAAAGCGGTTCGTGAGGAAGTGCCTGACAAGAAACGATGATTCCATCTTTAATCTGATCAATCAAGGCTTCTTTACTGATTTGTGGCATCTACTTTCCTCCTTTTCTTTTTCTTATGAGCCTATTATATATCATTTTTAAAGCGCTTTCAATATCTTGTGCTAGAATAGATTGAAGTTTCAAAACAATTTTATGTAACAGATTTCGCTGAAAGTAGTTTCAGGGAGAAATACCCGAGTTTGAATCGCCTTCCATCCGCTTATTCTCACTAGAATCTTCGCTTTCTACAAATAAAGCCTGTAACGAATGAACGTTACAGACCCTTCTAATATAAGTCTAAACCTTTTTTATAGAGACTTTTTAGATTCAATGTTGCCATTAATCTTCTTTTTTCTTAGCCATTCCAAACAAGCCGAGAAGCATTCCAACCATTCCTACAGATACTAGAGGAGTAGAAACCTCACTTCCTGTTGCAGGGAGGGTTGGTGGTTGTGGTTGAGCTGCTGGAGCTTGATATGTCTTGTCTTGCTGTGCTACTAAAGTGACAAGCGGTTTTTCTTCAACCTTATATTCCGGAAGTTCGTTTTTGGTTGCTTCGACTGCATTGACTCCGCCTGTGAATTCTGGAAGTTCATGCTCAAGCGCTTGAACTGCATTTGCTCCTCCAGTAAATTCTGGGAGCTCATTTTTGAGCGCTTCAACTGCGTTTACTCCGCCTGTGAATTCTGGAAGCTCATGAACTGCCGCTTCGACTGCATTGACACCACCTTCGAATTCTGGGACTTCTACTGTTGGTGTTGCTTCGTCACCTGCTGTTCCGATAGCTTCAGTGTACTCTGGAAGCTCTGTTACAGCTGCTTCTTCGCCATTTACGCCACCTGTGGATTCCGGAACTTCTACTGTTGGTGCTGGCTCGTCGCCCACTGTTCCAATAGCTTCTGTGTACTCAGCCACCTCTGTTATGGCTGCTTCCTCACCATTTACGCCACCTTCGAATTCTGGAACTTCTACTGTTGGTGCTGGCTCGTCGCCCACTGTTCCAATAGCTTCTGTGTACTCAGCCACCTCTGTTATGGCTGCTTCCTCACCATTTACGCCACCTTCGAATTCTGGAACTTCATGAACTGCCGGTTCCCCTTTTGAGGTCTCCACTGGATTATATTCTGGAACTTCATGTACTGCCACTTCGTCACCATTGACGCCTCCAGTAAACTCTGGAACTTCATGAATGGCAGGTTCTTTACCATTAATTCCACCAGGGATTCCTGAATCTTCAAGGCTAACTGGCAAATTATGCATGCTCTCAATCGCACCATCAACTATCTCTGTAACTTCTTGGCCAATATCTTCTTTTTTGACAACAAATAGCAGTGTTTTTGTATCGTACTGAGTTAAGAAGGTTGCTAGGTTTCCATTTGCTAATTTAAGTACAGGAGCTTGGTTTACCAAGACTTCTGAATCAAATTCTAGTGCAACAATATTGTTACCCATATCTACTGCACTTTTTACTTTTGCTTTAGTTGGTGCAACCATATCTTTGCTCAAGAAATCCCAGTTGAATTTCTTATAAGACAAAGTATATTCATTTTGATTGGCATCTGCATGCTCATAAAGCAAGCCAAATTCACCATTCCCAAGATCTTGCAATGAGTTATAGGCAAATTTACCGCTTTGAATTGGATTGTGTTTAAGCCAAGTTAATTCTCCGTTAGCTTCCACACGTGCCAAGTGTACCAAACCGTTGTAACGTCCTGGTCCACCTGCGTTACTGAGGACGATATATTCCTTACCATCTTGTACAGTATGAATAGCTGACATTTGAACATAGACATCTTTGACATCTGAATAGCGTTTTACATCTTTTCCCCAAGTCACTCCGCCATCTTTACTTGTTGCAACCTGCAAATCTCCTGTCAATCCACGCATGAAGAGTTTGAGGTCTCCGTTGTTCAACTGAACAACTGTTGACTCAGTATTTTGAGCACCTGGATTATTCATAGTTGAAGAGTGAATTGTTTGGTTCCCTACTGGGCGGTTATCATTGACAGCTTCACCTGCTTGCCAAGTTTCACCATGGTCATCTGAGTAAATAACACGTGAAGACTGAGAACCACTCAAGTAAGATACGTTATTTGTAGTATAGACTGGGATAACAAGACGACCTTTGTGAGGTCCTGAGTGCAAGGCAATCCCTGTACCAGGTCCAGTACCTAAGAAGTGCATCCAGTCCTTGCGAATACCGTATGTAATATCTTTAGGTGCAGACCATGTTTTCCCATCATCATCACTATAAGACATCCAGAGATAGTTGGTATTTGAAACTCTAAAGATATTCTTGTCACTGTATTCGAAATAGACATTACCAATTAGTTCTTCACCTTTATAAAGATCACCCTTATCGCTATAAGCTGATTGTTTAGGATCCACTACAACACGGTATTCTGTTTTTCTATTTTCAGGGTCAAAAACTTCACCATTTTCACGGATAGTATAACGTCCCGCATCACCTTGTTTGTACAAGACTTGGTAAACCTTATCACCGATTTGCTCATAGGCTTGTGGTGCTTTCCCTGGTAGAGAGAATACTGCCTTCCCTTCGAGGAACATATCATAAATTGAGAAGATTCTCTTAGTTTCAGGATCTTGGACTAAAGCCATGTCAATATTAACTGGTGATGGCCATTCTGGATTTTTAGCTTTCTCATTGTCACGAGGATTAGATATGGTAATTCTATCTCCCCATGTCTTTCCATTGTCATCACTACGACGAACGACCATACCAATATCACCCCAGTCAGAGTGATGCAAGCGTCTTTCATCCGTTCCGGCAATCAAGGTACCTTTATCAGTCTTAAGAAGTGCAGGTATACGGTAACTTGCAATACCATCTTTATTTGGCTTGCGGTTCACACCGCCTTCAAATACATCTAACTTTTCAGTTACTTCTGCACCTTCAGGAAGTTTTTTCGCCAATTCACCTCTTTCAAAGAACTGACTACGTTTTTTCACTTCTTCTGGAGAAAGGGTACGATCATAAATCGTTAAATTACGGACCTTAAGATTTGATCCCCAGAAGTTTTTCCCGGTACGTTTTGTTGTACCGATTTGAACATGATTAACATCTGGCATATCTTGGATGAAACGACCAGACTGAGGACTTGTTCGAGACAAGACACCATTTACATAGACGCGAACCTGACCTTTTGGTTGATCTGCATTTGGTCTTTCAACTGTAAAGGTTACAGAGTTCCACTGACCTGGCTTAATCTTCAAAGGAGCAGTTTTATAATCACCATAGAATTGGTTTCCATTTGCATCACGACCTTCAACGATAGCAGTGTTATCAAGGATGGCCATGGTGAAGTACTCATTTACTTTGGTGTCACTAGAGACTGAGAAGAGGTTGTAAAAACGTGGAGCAGACGCATCTGGCTTAAACTCCATATGAACGGTAGCATTCTGAAGTTTTTTCAGTTTATCAAGTTCATCATTCAAATCAACTCGTTGACCATTTGTTGCATTGGTTTCTACATCTTCTTTTTCAACAACAACATTGGCATTTTCTAATTCTCTTGCGTAGAAGTCACGTGGGACGCTACCAACTTCCTCGTCCTCGGTATCCGCTGCTGGAGTCTCTGCTGGAGTTTCAGTTTCTGTTGGTTTTTCAGAACCTGGGTTTGCTTTCAGCTCTTCACGGTTTACTTCAGTTCCTTTATCTGTCGCTGCTTCCAACTTATCTGCCAGTTCCTTATCTATGTTAGCTAGATTTCCTGATTCTACTTCTTTTGGCAATTCTGGCAAAGCTTGTCCAGCTGTTTCACCACTGGTTGCTGGAGCTTCTTGAGCTAAAACTGGTGAAGCACCAAAAACAACTGCTCCAATGACTACTGATGCAGCTCCTACTGTAAATTTTCTAATTCCAAAACGTTGTTTCCGTTCAAAATCTCTCTGTGTCATATTTTTCCTTTCTTTTCACAAAAATAAAGCGCTTTCTTTTTTGCTTAAAATTTTTTGCCTCCAGGGCATAAATCATGTAAAGAAACTGTATTATTGATGGGTTTTACCCATTCTTTTCATCTGAATCTCTGTTGTGTTTTTCTACTTTATATCTTAAAGCAAGCAACAATTTTACTCCTTTCGCTTTGATATCATATTTATTATATAATAAATAGTTTAAATTTTTGACTTATTAATATATAATAGAATTTACTTTCAGATATATTTTTATGTTCTACATTCGCTGAAACTACTTTCCTTAATCTCCCAAAAAGAAAGTCCTGATTTTGACAGGACTCTTTTTACATATTTCTAACGACCAAGATAAGTAAAGGGAATCTCACTACCACACAACCAGTTGTAAACCTGATCATTGACATGGACATTCATAGCCTCGTGGGCATATTCTGGCATGAGACGATAGCTCTTTTCACAAGTCAAACGATTGTAAATAGCAAACTGAGTGATTGGGTAGCAGACATCATCATCAAGCCCTGTAATCATTCTCACCTCACCTTTTATTCGATGGGCAAGGTTTTTCACATCGATATAACCAAGCGTCTCCATGATTTGTTCTTCTGTTTCATGGAAAGGATCATGAAACTTAAAGTAACGAAAAAGTTCATCATAGGCTTCACTGGTATTCCCAATTTCTAATACTCGTCTAAAGTCTGATAAGAATGGATAGATAGCAACAGTTCGCTTGATACGTGGATTGAGCCCTGCGGCCACTAAAGCCAATGCTCCTCCTTGCGAAGCTCCATAACTCGCCAACTGCTCCTCATCTACTTGCGGGAAGCTAGCGACAATTTCAATCAATTGATAAATATCAAGATAAATATCCTTATAGAAGAGTTGCTCTTTTCCTTCTACTGCACCACGGATGATTTGGCCCTTAACTGTATTTCCGAGAGGCGAACGTAAACCATCTTGTGAGTAACCAGATTGCCCACGCACATCCATCGATACAACCCCATAACCAGCGACGGTAAAGGCTAGCATATCTGTCCAATCCCAACAACGTCCCATATAACCATGGAAGTGGAAAATGACGGGTACTTTCTCTTCTGATTTTGGTAAGACTACACGCGCATAAACAAGGCCATCACGTGTACCTTTGAAGGTTAACTCATAGCACTTCACATTTGGAATATGAAAGTCACGTTCCTCTAGTTGGTAGTCTGGCAAGACCGAAACCTTGTCAATCTCACCATCCCAAAAAGCATCAAAATCCTGAGGAACTTCATCTCTTCCTTTATATGTTTTCATTTCTTCTACTAATGCTGGATTTCTCATAAAATCCTCCTTTGTTTTGTAACCGTTGTCATAACTGTATCACATCTAGAAATGCAATGCAAGAATGACCTTAAATCAGAAAGTTTTTTTAGGTTATTCTTTCATTTCAAGTTAGACTAAAAGTAGTTTCAAGTAGGCTCTTTCTTAAAAATCCGTAATTAATTTTCAGTTTATATCACACAACTAAAAGTGAGAGCAAATCCTTGCTCTCACTAGCTTATCTATACGTTTACATGTTGTCCTTAACTGCTACGGCAACCATTTTAGCTTTTGCACGCACTTTACCTGCGACTGACATTTCCATAGAAACGATAGCTTTTCTTTCCCCTAGTTCCTCCAATGTTGAAGTAACGACAATCTCATCGTCAATTGGGGTCGGGCTAAGATAATCAACTTCTAAATGAGCTGTGATGAAGCGTCCGATAACTGTTTCGGCTGTCAATTCCAAACCCTTTTGATGATGAGCGAACCATGCGGCAGACGCTGTTCCATGACAGTCAAAAATCACAGCAATCATGCCACCAAAAAGATTTGCAGGGACACCTCCTGTATACTGCTGGTCTACCTTGATACGGCTAATGCAGCTCGTGCCCTCTACACTTGGATAAGTTTTCAAATGCAATCCTAAATCATTCTTAGGTCCACAACCCCAACAGTGCTGAAATCTTTCCCCGTATGTATCCTGAATTGCAACATTTCTTGTCTCTAATGTCATGTGAACTCCTTTCAGAAGTGTATTGATTAGTTTTCTTCATTATAGCAACCTTTACCACAATAGTAAATAGACTAGTCCGATAATTATTTTAATTCCTAGTCTAAGCTCACTTTATAGAAAAAAGCGTTTCCGCTCTTTTCTTAGTATTTAGGAGAAGGCTGAGTTTCCTTTAGAAATGTCTTTTGGTAATTTACTTCAATAGTCATGAGAGAGTCCTCGTTTCTTTTTGATGACTCTAGTATAGATACTCACCCTAAAAGCAAACTTAACATTATCTTAGAAAAAGCTTAATCCAGATATTCTTTCTTTTCTAGATGTAAGGCAATCATGTCCCACTCTGGATCCTCTTTCCAGTTAGGAAGGGAGCTGATATAGCTAGCTACCTTTCTGGCTTCCTCAAGGATTGGGAAGTCTTCGATGATATCAGCTACATGAAACTCTGGTAGACCTGACTGTTTGGTCCCAAAAATCTCACCCGAACCGCGCATTTTCAAATCTTCTTCTGCAAGAACAAAACCATCGGTCGTTTCCGTCATGATGCGCATGCGGTCTTTCCCAGAGTCAGTTTTTGGATTGGCCACTAGAACTGCATAGGACTGCTTATCTCCACGACCAACACGACCTCTGAGCTGGTGAAGTTGACTAAGTCCGAAACGGTCAGCATCCATGATAATCATGACTGTCGCATTTGGCACATTGACCCCAACCTCGATAACCGTTGTGGAGACCAGGATATCTGTCTTTCTCTCTTTGAAATCCTGCATAATCTGGTCTTTTTCATCACTTTTCATCTTACCATGTAAGAGGGCTACTCTTGCCTTTCCTGTAAAATGAGCCGTCAATTCTTCCGATAAAGCAATAGCGTTTTTCAGATCAAGAGCTTCAGACTCCTCAATCAATGGAGAAATAACATAGGCTTGAGAACCTTTCTGAATTTCTCCCTCGAGCCAAGTCAGGACCTGGGGTAACTGTTCATGTTTAATCCAGCGAGTTACGATTGGCTTACGTCCAGCTGGCATCTGGTCAATAATAGAAACATCCATATCTCCAAAGGCGGTGATAGCTAAGGTCCGAGGTATAGGAGTCGCCGTCATCATGAGGACATCTGGATTTTCACCTTTTTCACGTAAAATACGCCTTTGTCCCACACCGAAGCGGTGTTGCTCGTCGATGATAATCAAGCCGAGTCGGGCATAGTCCACCCCATCCTGTATAAGGGCATGGGTCCCGATGATTACATCAACTTGACCCTTAGCAATAGTTTCCAAAACCTTACGTTTTTCTGCTGCTTTCAATGAACCTGTCAGAAGAGCTAATTTCAAATCCGGAAAGAGACTCTCTAGACTTTCAAAATGTTGCTCTGCAAGAATCTCTGTTGGGACCATGAGGGCGGCCTGGTAACCAGCCGTTACAGCAGCATACATGGCAAGACCTGCAACCACTGTCTTCCCGCTTCCTACATCCCCTTGCAAGAGTCGATTCATGTGGTGGTCCGACTTCATATCTGTCAGGATTTCTTGCAGGCTTTTTCTTGGGCTTGGGTCAGAGCAAAAGGCAAATTCTCTTTAACCGCAGTTAGTTTTTCCTGGGACCAATTCAAGACCAGACCACTTCCATGAACTTTATTTTCAGACTTGAGGGTCTGTAATTGCATTTGGAAATAAAAGAGTTCCTCAAACTTGATTCGACGAAGGGCCTGTTTGTATTCTGCCAAATCTTTAGGGAAGTGCATGGCACGAACAGCTTGACTTCGAGGCATGAGTTTGTATTTGTCCAGCAAGGACTGAGGGAGATTTTCCTCTATCAAGAGATCCAGTCCTTGATCAAAAGCAGTCTTGATGACCTTAACAAGGCCTGCTTGACTGACTCCTTGTGCCAGACGATAAACAGGTTGAAGGTCGTCCTCGACTTGGGCTAAAACCTTCATACCAGTGAGACTTGCTTTGGCACGATCCCACTTGCCAAAGACTGCTAAAGTCGCTCCTAGCTCGATCTTATCTGCTAAGTAAGGTTGGTTAAAGAAGTTCACCGCAAACACAACCTCTCCCTGCTTGAGGCTAAAACGTAGGCGATTACGCTTAAAACCATAATACTGAACACTGGCTGGCGTCACCACCTGACCAGACAAGACTGCCTTCTCACCATCTTCTAACTCTAGCACCTGCTTGGTCTTAAAATCTTCATAACGGAAAGGGAAGTAGAGCAAGAGATCTTGCAAGTTTTCAATTCCTAGTTTGGCATATTTCTCTGCTGATTTTGGTCCCACTCCAGGCAAGACATGCAAGGGTTGGTGTAGATTCATGCTCCTCTCCTTTCCTTCTGTTTCTTAATGATATTCTCTCGGAACTCGATCACTGAGGAGGCAAACCACCTCATAATTGATCGTTCCTCGGTAGACTGCTACATCTGTTGCAGTAATCTCCTTGTCACCGTTTGAGCCAATTAAAGTTACCTTGGTACCCAATGGGTAAAGCTTAGGCAAGCGAATGGTGATTTGGTCCATGGATACACGCCCTACAATAGGACACAATTGTCCATCCACCAGAACTGAGAAATTCTGCATGTCTCGTGTCCAACCATCTGCATAACCGATTGGCAAAGTGGCAATAACTTGCTCACTGTCTGCCTGATAAGTCGCTCCGTATCCCATACAAGCTCCAGCCTCTACTGTTTTGACATGAACGATGGCTGTTTCCAAAGTCAGGGCTGGTTTCAGTTCATAAGGCAACTTCAAAACTTGTCCACTTGGATTGAGACCATACATAGAATCCCCCATGCGAACAGCATTAAAAATCGTTTCTGCATGCCATAGAGTCGTTGCGGAGTTACTCGCATGGACCAGTTCAGGGATTTCTTGCAAGCCAGCGAGTATTCCCTTGAAACATTCCAACTGTTGGTTAAAGTAGCTATCTGACTCTTCATCTGCAGTAGCAAAGTGGGTAAAGATTCCCTCAACATTGGCTCCATGTTCCTTGAGTAAAGCTTGAGCTTTTGCTGCCTCGCTTGCACTTCTAAAACCAATTCGCCCCATACCTGAATCAATTTTAAGGTGAACGGTTAAACCTGACAAGTCTGGCTCTGTAGCTATGAGTTTCTGGATCCATTCCAATCCTGCCACTGTCAAGGTAATATCAAAATCCTTAGCCAATGAAAGGGATTCAACTTCAGATACTCCCAAAATGAGAATCTTCTTAGCAATGCCTGCCTGACGAAGCTCAAGGGCTTCATCAATATTAGAAACGCAAAAGCCATCGACATCATCCTGGATAGCCGTCGCAACAGCTATCGCTCCGTGCCCATAGGCATTGGCTTTTACAACCGCCCATTTGAGGGTATCTTTGGGAATGTGCGCTCCCATTTGTTGGATATTGTAGCGGATAGCTCCCAGGTCGATGAGGGCTTTGGTTGGTCTATGTGGACTAGTTTTCATGATTCTCCTCCAAAATAACACTAGCTGTCACAAACTGATCTGTATGGCTAATAGATAGCCAAACTTTTCCTGAAAACGGGGATTTGCTAAAGTAGGGAGCTCCTCTTTCGTTATTCAAAACTTCCAAATCCTGAAAGCCTAGCTTCCCAATTCCCGTTCCCATAGCCTTTGAGAAAGCCTCTTTAGCTGACCAACGACCAGCCAAATACTCAATCTGTCTACGACCTTTGAGGTTGGTAAAGCGCTCCATTTCCTTGTCTGTCAAGACACGTCGAGCAAAACCTTCTCTTTTTTCAACTGCATTTTGTATGGAAGCTAATTCTTCAATATCGATTCCGTGTCCAACTATCATTTTTATCAAAAGGAGTTGAGATACCCCCAACTCCATCCTTTTCACTTATTTTGTTAAGGTAGTATAGATTTCTTCTACCAAGGCAACTGTGTTTTCCCATCCTAGACATGGGTCTGTAATAGAGCAACCAAAGATTTCTGGTTGATTTTGTCGACCATCTGCCAAGTAGGACTCAATCATGAAACCTCGAACTGTTTTTTTAATCTTTTCATTCCAGTCACGATTGAGCAAAGATTGACGAACAATTCGAATTTGCTCCATATATTGTTTCCCTGAATTATCATGGTTAGTATCAATCATGATAAAGGGATTTTCAAGACCCATAGACTCGTAACGTCCGATAGCATCTAAGAGAGTTTCATAGTAGAAGTTTGGTTCATTTTTCCCATATTCATTCACAGCTCCACGTAAGATAACGTGAGCCAAGGGATTCCCTGAAGTTTCAACTTCTTGGCCATGGAAGAGAAAGGTTTGTTTGTTTTGTGCTGCATAAATAGCATTAAACATAACAGACAGATTTCCAGAGGTTGGGTTCTTCATTCCCACTGGTGCATCGATTCCTGAAGCTACAAAACGGTGTTCCTGATCTTCTACTGAACGCGCACCCACGGCATGGTAGCTAACCAAGTCATCAACCAAGACTAGATTGGATGGATAAAGCATTTCATCCGCTGTGGTTAATCCAGTTTCTGTAATCACTCGATAATGAAGTTGACGAACCGCTTGCAAACCATTAATCAAACTTGGAGCTTTAGAAGTATCTGGCTGATGAACTAAACCCTTGTAGCCATCTCCATTGGTACGAGGTTTAGCCGTGTATACACGCATGACCATGAAAATCTTATCGGCCACTTTTTTCTGCAAGTCTGCCAAACGACGAGCATACTCAAGCACTGCTTCTTCATTATCAGACGAACAAGGTCCAATAACCAACAAGATTCGGTCATCCTTTCCTGAAAGGATGTCTGCTAGTTCATGATCACGACTTTCCTTATGTTGCAAAGCTTCTGCAGATAGCTGTGTTTCTGCCTTGATTGCATCAATATCGATTTCTTGACCTTTCTCGATAAATGCCATACTATTCTCCTAGTCTTTGGTAGATTTCGCGAACAAGAGCTTCGGTATTTCCCCATCCTAGACACGGATCTGTGATAGATTTTCCAAAGACTTCTGGTTCATTTTGTCGACCGTCTTCTAGATAAGACTCAATCATGAAACCACGGACATATTTTTTAATCTTTTCATTCCAGTCGCGGTTAATCAGAGTCTGACGAACGATACGAATCTGCTCCATGTACTGCTTACCTGAATTATCATGGTTAGTATCAATAATGATAAAGGGATTCTCAAGTCCCATCTTTTCATACTGAGCAATAGTATCCATCAAATTATCATAATAGTAGTTAGGAATGTTTTTCCCGTACTCGTTAAGAGCTCCACGGAGAATAGCATGCGATAAAGGATTTCCAGTAGTTTCGACTTCTTTCCCTAGGAAAAGGAAGCTCTGCTTGTTTTGAGCTGCATAAATACCATTGAACATAACATTGAGATTTCCTGAGGTTGGATTTTTAAATCCTGTTGGGAAATCTGCTCCACTGGCTACAAAACGGTGTTGTTGGTCTTCAACCGAACGAGCTCCAACTGCCATATAAGAAATCAAATCATCTACCAAAGGAAGGTTCTCTGGGTACAACATTTCATCTGCTGTCGTCATTCCTGTTTCAGAAATAACACGATAGTGCAAATGACGAACCGCCTTGATCCCATTGATGAGACTAGGTGCTTCTTTGGCATTTGGTTGGTGAATTAAGCCCTTATATCCATCACCATTAGTACGTGGTTTTGCAGTATAGACACGCATGACCATAAAGACACGGTCTTTGACTTCTTCTTGCAATTTTGACAAACGCTTAGCATATTCGAGAACTGCTTCTTCATTGTCAGATGAACAGGGACCAATCACTAACAAAATACGCTGATCTTCACCACGAATAATAGCTTCAAGCTCTTGATCGCGTTGCTGTTTATTGGCCAGCGCTTGTCCTTCCAACTTAGACAAACTACGAACTTCTTCAATATTAATTTTAGGACTTTTTGCTGTAAATACCATCATTCATCTCCTTATAAAGCAAACGGACGCCAAGCGAAAATTTTGTTTTCACTAGGCATCCGCCTGAAAATCAGTCAATCTTAACGTCGTTTACCGTGACAGTTTTTAAATTTCTTACCAGATCCACATGGACACAAGTCATTACGTTTCACTTGACTGAGGTCTAAATCAGCTGGAAGACTTGTTTGTTGCGCAGCGATATTGCGAGTTGCTGTTGTACTGATATGATGTTCGGTTTGTGGTCGTTCTTGTTCATGAATTTGTGCTTTCATCATCAAGCGAGTCACATCAAACTCAATTGAGCCAATCATATCATTAAACATACGGAAGCCTTCCGCTTGATATTCCACGACAGGGTTGTTTTGGGCATAACCACGAAGACCAACAGCATTTCTCAACTGATCAAGGGCATCGATATGGTCAGTCCACTTGTTATCTACAACACGTAGAATCAAGACTTTCTGGAATTCTTTAACAGCTTCTTCATCACGAAGTTTAGCAACTTGGCTATCGTAGACTTTCAATGCACGTTGGTATAGTTCATCCTTGATAGCTTGGTCTGACAGACCTTCTAAATCTGAAAGTGAAATCGAATCTTCTGGAAGCAAGTTGTACTTCGCAAAGTTTAAGATTGCTGCGAGTTTTTCATCTTGATTAGAACGAGCATGCCCATCTACGATTCGTTCAATAGTGCGGCGAATCATAGCGTGAATTTCAGGAGCCAAGTCACGCTCTGCAGTAATCACATCATAACGTTGCGCGTAGATAATTTCACGTTGTTCACGCATAACATCATCATATTGAAGGACTTGTTTACGAGTATCGTAGTTATTTCCTTCAACACGTTTTTGCGCTGCTTCGACCTGACGTGTCAACATGCGAGATTCGATGGCTTCGTCAGACATGTTAAGACGTTCAAAGACACCTTTCAAACGTTCTGAACCAAAACGTTTCATCAAATCGTCTTCAAGTGACAAGTAGAATTGTGATTCTCCTGGGTCACCTTGACGACCTGAACGTCCACGAAGCTGGTTGTCAATACGACGACTTTCGTGACGTTCAGTACCGATGACACAAAGTCCTCCAAGCTCACGAACCCCTTCACCAAGCTTAATATCAGTACCACGACCAGCCATGTTGGTTGCGATTGTAACCGCGCCACGTTGACCAGCATTCATGATGATTTGCGCTTCTCTGTAGTGGTTCTTCGCATTCAATACTTCGTGTGGTACGCCTGCTTCAACCAATTTCTTAGAAAGAAGATCACTGGTTTCAACAGCGACGGTACCTACCAAGACTGGTTGACCTTTTTGGTGACGAGCCTTAACATCTTCAACGACAGCCTTAAATTTCGCATCAAGACTTGCATAGAGAAGGTCTGAGTGGTCGATACGTTGAATTGGACGGTTAGTTGGGATTGGGATAACACGAATGTTGTAGATTTCGCGGAATTCTTCTTCTTCTGTTTTACCTGTACCTGTCATCCCTGCCAATTTTTTATACATACGGAAGAGGTTTTGGTAGGTGATAGAAGCTGAAGTCTTGGTCTCGTCTTGGATTGGCACACCTTCTTTTGCTTCAATCGCTTGGTGCAATCCGTCAGAGTATCGACGACCTTCCATGGTACGACCTGTAAATTGGTCGACAATCAAGATTTCCTGCTCTTCACTAACCACATAGTCGATATCCAGAATCATGATGTAGTTAGCACGAAGGGCATTGTCGATAAAGTGAGTCAATGCTACGTTTTCAATATCATAAAGATTTTCTAGTTTAAAGTAGCTTTCAGCCTTATCAATACCAGAATCTGACAAACCGATCGTCTTAGACTGAATATCAATGATGTAGTCGTCTTTATTTAACGACTTCACGAAATAGTCAGCCATATGATAGAGTTGGCTCGTTTCAACAGCGTTAGCCCCTGATACGATCAACGGCGTACGAGCTTCATCAATCAAAATAGAGTCAACCTCATCGACCAAGGCATAGTTGAGTGGACGTTGTACCATGTTCTCTGCACGAACAACCATATTATCACGAAGGTAGTCAAAACCAATCTCTGAGTTCGTTGAGTATGTAATATCACAGAGATAAGCTTCTTTTTCTCCATTGGAGATTTTGCAGCCAAGTTAATCCCTACTGATAAACCAAGCCAAGAGTACAACTCACCCATCTCAGTCGCGTCACGTTCTGTAAGGTATTCGTTAACTGTAACTACGTGCACTCCCTTACCTGCAAGGGCATTGAGGTAAACCGGCATTGTCGCTGTCAAGGTTTTACCTTCCCCTGTACGCATCTCAGGAACGTCACCATGGTGAAGAACGATCCCACCCATAACCTGAACCTTGTATGGGAAGAGTCCAAGAACACGCTTAGCCCCCTCACGTACGACCGCAAATGCTTCATATAAGAGTTGATCAAGCGTTTCACCATTTTGATAACGTTGCTTAAATTCTTCTGTCTTAGCTTGCAACTGCTCGTCTGTCAAAGCAGCCATTTCATCTTCGTATTTGAGGACTTTATCAGCCATCTTTTCTAAGCGGCGGAGCTCTCCTTTATCATTTTCAATGATAGTTTTTAGTAAATTTGCCATTTTTTTCCTTACTATACATTCTGATTTTTAAAAAGTTCTTTTTATTGTAACATACTTGCTATTATTTTTCAAGAAGGAACACGCAGTTATCTAGCTAAAAGAGGCCCATTTAGAGCCTCTTTTTCATAAATCATCGAACTATTCTAGTCATCAATTTTCTTTTAAAAATAGCAAGTTTACTCTTTGGTTGTAGAATTACCAAAATCAACCTTTGGAGCCGTCTTGGCTTCTTCACTTTCTTTGAAGGTTTCTGCCTCTTTAAAGTTCATCATGTTAGCTAAAAGGACTGTCGGGAAGCTTCTTAATTTTTGATTGTATTCTGTTGCCGCTTGGTTGTAATCCTTGCGGGCTACAAAGATACGATTTTCACTTCCAGCCAACTCCGTCATCAATTGTTCCACATTTTGATTGCTCTTAAGCTCAGGATAGTTCTCCGTCAACACAAGCAGGCGTGAAATAGCTGAACTCAACTCACTTTGAGCCTCTTGGTTTTCCTTTGAGGTCACTGAGCCAGTTCCAATTTTTGCTCGCGCTTCTGCGATTTGGGTAAAGACTTCTGTTTCATGGTTCATCTGTCCTTTGACAGACTCTACCAGATTTCCTATCAAGTCAGAACGACGTTGAAGGGCTGTCGCTACATCTGCTTGCGCTTGCTCGACCTTGGTTTGTTCGGAGACGAGACCGTTATAAGTGCCTACTACTGAGCAACCGCCAAGTAAGATAATAGCCAGCAAAATGCCCAATACATAAATGATTCCTTTATTTTTCATATCTAAACCTACTTATTTCCTTAATTTTTATACGAACATTACCAATCATCGGATGAGCCACCGCCATCGAAGCCACCGCCGTCCCAGCTACTAGAGGAGTCTGAACCTGAGTCGGACCAAGACGAATCCGAATCTGATGAGTCACTGAACCACCATCCGCCGTCAGAGGAATCTCCTCCTCGGCCGCCTCCGCCTCCTCTAATAATGGCTATAAATACGATAATGAAATAAATGATTATCCCGACTCCGTAGACATTGTCCATAGGGTCACTGTTTTTGCGACGACTTGATGAGTTGCTATTGCGACTAGATTTTTTACCACTAATACTTTCAGAATAACGTTTGATTTTAGCGGAGTCTTCATCAGACGAGAAGGTTCCGGTTCCTCTATAAAACTGATTGTCCAAGCCTTTGACAATCGCTAAGATACCCTTACTATAGTCTCCATTTTTAAAATCCGTACGACTGGCTGCCAGCAATTGCTTGGTTTGATAATCCGTTATTCTAATGGCGGTGTTATTACTGGTTTCAATTCTTGATTTACGGTCTTGAACGGCTACTACAATGAGACTTCCAAAATTATCTCCTGAATAGCCAATCTTCCAAGCCCTGGCAGTTTCATTAGCCACCGTTTCAATGCTTTCTCCTTCCAGACTATCTACGATATAGACACCTATTTGGAGCTTTCCTGCCTTTTGACTATTAGCTTCATTCAAATCACGAATTTGAGTGATAGTTTCCTCTGTCAAATAATGATCCGGGTCATAAATCCCGTACTCAGGTTTTTCAGGTGCAGTGAATGCTGACAAGAAGAAAAATGCCATCAGCAATCCAAGTAAACACACCCAGAAACGATTCTTTAACAATCTATCTTTTTTCATAATAACCTCCTTATGCAAGGAAAATTGTTTAGAGCATTATAGCATTTTGAATCTTACAAAGAAAGTACATTTTCATTACAAAACTATGACAAGAGTTCAGAAAATCATGTTCATTTGATGACAAATTTAGTTCTACGCTCTTGGTATCCTCTACAAAAAAGAAGGTCTGAGAACCTTCTTCTTTTTATCATTTTATTTCCGTTTTCTTGCAATCAGATGAATCGGCGTTCCTTCAAAGACAAAGGCCTTGCGGATCTGATTTTCCAAGAAACGCAAGTAGGAGAAGTGCATAAGTTCTTCTTCATTCACAAAGATAACAAAGGTCGGTGGTTTAGTTGCCACTTGAGTCGCATAGAAGATCTTAAGACGTTTCCCTTTATCAGTCGGTGTTGGGTTGATGGCAATAGCATCCATAATGACATCATTCAAGACTGCTGATGGGATACGAGTGTTTTGGCTCTCGCTGATTTGTTTGATCATCTGAGGTAGCTTGTGGAGACGTTGCTTGGTCAGAGCAGATACAAAGATAATCGGTGCGTAAGGCAGGTATTGGAACTGCTCACGGATATCCTCTTCCCAGTTTTTCATGGTGTGGTTATCTTTTTCAAGAGTATCCCACTTATTGACCACGATGATCATCCCTTTACCGGCTTCGTGGGCAAAGCCGGCGATACGTTTGTCGTACTCACGGATGCCTTCTTCGGCATTGAGCACCATCAAGACTACATCCGAACGGTCAATAGCACGCATGGCACGCATAACTGAGTATTTCTCTGTGTTTTCATAGACTTTACCAGACTTACGCATACCTGCCGTATCAATCATGGTAAACTCTTGACCATCTTCATCTGTAAAATGCGTGTCGATAGCGTCACGAGTTGTACCAGCTACGGGACTAGCAATCACGCGATCTTCTCCCAAAATGGCATTGATCAAGCTAGATTTTCCGACATTTGGACGACCAATCAAACTGAATTTAATGACATCTGGATTTTCTTCTTCAACTTCATGTGGAAGATTTTCGACGATAGCATCCAACACATCCCCTGTACCAATCCCGTGAACAGATGAAATTGGCAGTGGTTCACCCAAGCCTAGTGCATAAAAATCATAGATATCATTTCGCATCTCAGGATTGTCCACCTTGTTGACTGCAAGGATGACCGGTTTATGGGTTTTATAGAGTTTACGAGCTACGTATTCGTCTGCATCTGTGATTCCTTCTTTTCCAGAAACGACAAAGACGATGACGTCTGCCTCTTCCATGGCAATTTCTGCCTGGTGCTTGATTTGTTCCATAAACGGAGCATCGACATCATCAATCCCTCCAGTATCAATCATACTAAAAGAACGATTGAGCCATTCACCAGTCGCATAGATACGGTCTCGTGTTACTCCTTCGATATCTTCTACGATTGAGATACGTTCCCCTGCAATACGGTTAAACAGGGTTGATTTCCCAACATTGGGACGTCCTACAATGGCAACAGTTGGTAAGGCCATGTTTTCTCACTTTCTACAATAAGTTCTTTTGTTCAAGATTTTCTCTAGTTGAGCTTGGTTCAGGCTGACCGAATTGCTCCGCAAGACGCTGACTCCAAGTGGTAGTCGCACGCGCTCCTGCGTATTCAGTCTGCACACGGTCATAGGCTTCAATAGCCTCAGTTGTTTGTTCTTGGTATTCTTCCTCAAAAACAACATTCTCGAGTGGCAATCTTGGTTTTACATCGTGTTGTTGATTTGGTACGCCTAGTGCAATCCCAAAAACTGGATAAGTATAGTCAGGAAGTTTGAACAATTCTGCTAATTCAACAGATTTGTAACGTACCAAGCCGATAATCACTCCACCGTAGCCAAGACTTTCTGCCGCAAGAAGCGTATTTTGTCCAGCTAGTGCTGCGTCTACTGAAGTAATGAGGAGCCCTTCCACCCCTTGAGGTTGGAAAATATCGGTATGGAGACGAGCTCCTTTTTCTGCACGGTTTAAATCTCCTACAAAGAGAAGGAAGGCAGCAGACTGACGAATCGCTTCCTGAGGAACCAGCTCAAAAAGAGCATCTTTCTTTTCTTGACTTCTGACTACAATCACAGAATAAGATTGGAAATTTTTCCAAGAAGAAGCCATTTGTCCTGCAGACAAAATGGTATTTAAATCTTCCTGTGGAATCGCTTCTTCTTTAAATCTGCGAACCGAGGTATGAGATTTCATTAATGTGATTGTTTCATTCATCGGCGGTTTTCTCCTTCTAGTCGTGTTTCCTCAGCTAAATAACGGATACGCTCCATCACACGTCTAGCTTCCCAGGTTTCATCATTTCCATTCTTGCCTTTAGCAAAATGTTTTTCCAAATCTTCAAAATTGAAATTTGAGGTAAAGAAGGTTGGCAAATCTTCCTGCATCCGATATTGGAGAATGACTTGCAAGACTTCATCACGCACCCAAGGCGTTGATTGCTCGGCACCAATATCATCCAAAATCAAGAGTTCAGCTTGCTTAATTTCATCCACTAAATTCTTGACATTCCCATCACCGATAGCATTTTTGACATCAATGACAAAGCTCGGATAATGAAGAAGGGTAGATGAAACGCCACGTTTTTCTGACAAATCATGAGCTAGGGCAGCTACCATAAAGCTCTTCCCAACACCAAAGTCTCCATAAAGATAGAGACCTTTACGGACTTCTGGATATTGCTCAACAAAGGTAAAGAGTTTTTCAAAAACTGGCATGCGCCCCAAGTCATCCAAATCAACTTGAGCTAGACTAGCTTTTTTTAGACTGGCTGGAAGATTGATCAGTCTGAGACGACTCTTAATAGCCGCTTCTTTTTCAGCCGCGATTAGTTCCGGAGTTTCCTCATAGGATACATCTGCGTAACCATGATTCATGACTAAAATTGGCTTATAACCACGCGCGACATAGTTGGTATCTCCGCGAAGGAACTTATCACGCTCCGTGATGTATTGATTAAACTTAGAGATACTACGATTCAATTCCTCTTGACTGAGAGATTCCTTCTGGATAAAAGCCACAACATCAGGATCTTTTACGATCTGCTGAACCAAGTCCTGGTATTGAAAACGGCTGGGATGATCTTTAAGCACATCTCCTACACTTTCCATCTAGTCTCCTCCTTTTCCTAATCGGTCTAACATTTCTTTTTCTTGCGTTCTAATTCCAAGCGAGTTTCTTCGCTGGTTTCATTTTTATATTCTGGATTACTCCATTTTGGGACATTACTTTTGGCTTGGCTTGTTTTCGCTGATTTTTGTTCTTGCCCCTTTTGATTCTTCTCTCTGATTCGAAGTACAGCTTCTTCAGCAGTTCTGATCTTGTTATAAGAGTAATCATTGGCCACTTTCATGGCATATTTTTCGTTGAGGTTGGCAGAATCAACCTTGTTGAAGGTCAAGAGGATAACAACATTGATAACTTCATCAAGCAAGCCCAAATCTGCCATCTGTTTTAACAAATCACGTTCAGATTGGATAATCCCTGCATTTCGGGTTTGTTTGATTCCCGCCAAAAATTGTAAAGCTGTTTTACTTTTAGCTTCTCGGATAATGGTCGCTTCTTGGGGACTAAAGTCCGATGAAACAGACTTTTGAGCTAATTTTTCACGCATACGCTTGACAGAAATAACTTGCGAAACAGCTGTTGCTTTGGCTAGCTGATAGGTCTCAAACCAAGTCCATTTTTTCTCAGCAGCAATTGTAAATAGCTCTAAGATATCTGACTGTTCATCTTGGAAACGTAGGCCGTCTCTAGCCATAAGTTGACGAAAATGTTCCAAATCAAAATCATTTGTAAAATTAGCTTTTTCGAGTGTTTCATCAGTGTTAGCCATATCTTCTATCTCTGGAAAAACCTGATTCAAAGGAACGGTCAAAGCTTCTCCCTCCGCAGACTCTTGGCGCAAATCAGAAACTGCTGGCTCACCGATTTTTTTCTCCAATAAGGTACGATAAACCGTATGACGTAAGAAATCTGAGCTAGAAAGCGTTGGATGAATAGCAAGTTCATAGCCGTCACCCTTTTGATAGAGGGTAACCAAATTGAAGGCTGATAAGATTTTAAAAGCCTTTAAAAGCCTGTCCATCCCAAAATTGAGATGATTGAGGATAGCTGCAAACAGGTGTTCTTTTTGTCCATCATCCCAAAAAGCTAAGGTATAAAGGTAAAGACTCAGCGCATCCTGACCGATAATCGGGAGGTAGCACTGCACCAAAGTTGTGGGATCTTGCGACACCCGATTATTCTTTAGAAAAGAAAAACGATCATTAGGCTTCATTTATTTTTCCTTTTTCTTCTTTGAAGATTGCGTAATTTGTTTGAGAAGATTTTCTAGCTCGCTCACATCTTTAAAGCTACGATAGACACTAGCAAAACGAACGTAGGTGATTTCGTCTAGTTCGGCCAACTCTTCCATAACGAGAGAACCAATGTCTTCACTTTGAATTTCATTATCATTGCGACTGAGGAGTTTTTGCTCGATACGATTGACGACCATGCCAATTTCATCACTGGAAACGGGTCGTTTTTGAGCTGAACGAATAATTCCATTAAAGATTTTATCTCTTGAGAACTGCTCCCGTGTGCCATCCTTTTTGACTACGACTAGCGTTCTTTCTTCTACACGTTCATAGGTCGTAAAACGATGTTGGCATTCTTCACACTCACGTCTTCTTCTAATCGTATTTCCTTCTTCAGCCTGACGGCTATCGATAACACTTGATTTAGTAGCGCCACATTTTGGACAACGCATGTCTTCCCCTCCTTGTCGTTTTCTTTTCATTATACCATTTTTTAAGCAATTCCCAAAATAATTCTCCTTTTGGCTTGACAAGTTTTTTGTTTAGTTGTATTATTTAAGTGACACAAAAAGAAATTGTAGAAAGGAGACCGTGATGTCCTGGACATTTGATAACAACAAACCCATTTATTTGCAGATAATGGATAAGATCAAGCTGCAAATCGTTTCCCATAAACTAGAACCCAACCAACAACTGCCAACTGTCAGAGAACTGGCTAGTGAGGCTGGTGTCAATCCTAATACCATCCAACGTGCCCTATCAGACCTAGAAAGAGAAGGCTTTGTATACACCAAGCGGACTGCAGGGCGTTTTGTCACCGAGGACTTGGACCTAATCCTCCAATCCCGGAAGCAACTATCAGAAGAACAGCTGCAGCAATTTGTAACAGGCATGGTAGAATTTGGCTATGAAAAAGAAGAACTACCAACTGTTTTGAGAGATTATATTGAAGGAGTTTAGACTATGACCTTGTTAACATTTGAAAATGTTTCAAAATTCTATGGAGCAAGCCCTGCTCTTCAAAATGTTTCCCTTGAAATCCCGGCAGGAAAGATTGTGGGTCTCCTTGGCCCAAACGGTTCCGGAAAAACAACCCTGATTAAACTAATCAACGGTTTACTCCAACCAGAGCAAGGGCGTATCCTCATCAATGGCATGGAACCAAGCCCAGCAACTAAGGCTATCGTTTCTTATCTACCTGATACGACCTATCTCAACGAACAGATGAAGGTCAAAGAAGCTCTTACCTTTTTCAAGACCTTCTATAAAGATTTCAATCTGGAACGTGCTCAAGGTCTTCTTCGTGACCTTGGTATCGACGAGAATAGCCGTTTCAAGAAACTCTCAAAAGGGAACAAAGAAAAAGTTCAGTTGATCCTTGTCATGAGTCGTGATGCTCGTTTGTATGTCCTTGACGAACCTATCGGTGGAGTCGACCCTGCAGCTCGTGACTACATCTTGAACACCATCATCAACAACTACTCTCCAACTTCGACTGTCTTGATTTCAACTCACTTGATTTCGGACATCGAACCAATCTTGGATGAGATTGTCTTTCTCAAGGACGGAAAAGTTGTCCGTCAAGGTAATGTGGATGATATTCGTTATGAGTCAGGTGAATCAATTGACCAGCTCTTCCGTCACGAATTCAAAGCCTAGTTAAAGGAGATTGTTATGTTTTGGAATTTAGTTCGTTATGAATTTAAAAATGTCAACAAATGGTTTTTAGCCCTCTATGCAGCTGTACTATCCTTATCTGTCATCATCGGTATTCAGGGCAGTAGCCTCTCAAGCACCTATTATCAAGATAAGGGCGTTGTCATGTTAGTATTTCTATCTCTGGTTTTTGGGGGATTGGTTATTACTTTGAGTATCTCAACCTTGATTTTGATTATTCAACGATTTAAGGGAAGTGTTTACGATCGTCGTGGCTATCTAACTCTCACCCTTCCAGTATCTGAACACCAGATTCTCTCCGCTAAACTTCTTGGAGCCTTTGTTTGGTCTTTGACAAGTACAGTGGTCTTCCTTTTTAGCCTTTATATTATCATTTCCATGATTGAACCAGACGCCTTCCTATCTAGTTTTGCCGAGTATATGCTAAAAAATTATACAGATGATTTCTGGTTAGCCTTGATTTCCTATATTTTTAACACTCTTGCAGGTATTCTTTGTATCTACTTGTCTATCTCTATCGGCCAACTCTTTAATGAATACCGTACAGCTCTTGCCGTCGTCGCCTACATCGCCATCCAAGTTGTTCTTGGATTTATCACCCTCAATCTTCGTATCGATTTCGACTACAATTGGGTATTATCCTTTGAAATTTTCAAAGACTTAATCCTTAGCGTCGGCTTCTATCTCGGAACCTACTATATCTCAAAGAACAAGGTAAACTTACAATAATGAATGAAGCCCCTAGCAAATAAAGCTAGGGGCTTCTTTTTACACAAAGAAATATAAAATTCTTATTTTTTAACTCAATATCAAACTTGCTACAATTGGACTGATAAAGACATACAGTAAACCTGTGACTCCGATTGCTAAACCAGCCATAGCCCCCGCAACTGGTCCATAGCGAAAGGCGGTCCCTGTTCCGACAGCGTGACCTGTTCCTCCCAGGGCCAGTCCAGCAGCTACTGGATCGTCAATTTTTAGCCCTTTTAAGAGTGTTGGTCCGATAACACTGGTCAAAATACCAGTTGCTACGACCACCACCAAGGTGATTGTTGTAATCCCTTGAAGTTTATCCGTAATCCCAACCGCCATCGCAGTCGTTACAGACTTGGGAAAAAGCGAAATCGCCAAGAAGAAATCCATACCGAAAAATTTTGCAACTAAAGCTGTAAAAACTGTATTTACAACAACAGCAAGGAAACTACTGAGTAGAATACTTCTAACATGGTGTTTCATAAGGTGAAAACTCTTATAAAGAGGAATTCCCAAAGCTACTGTCGAGGGAACTATCAAATTGTTGAGATAAACCCCACCTTGATAATAGGCCGCGTAAGAAATACCAGTTACTTTAAGAAAAGCAATGATAAATAAGGTCGCTAGTAGCAAAGGAGTTGTCAGAGGATGAGGGTAGCGTCTAAAGATAATCATCCCTCCGAGATAGGCTAGGATAGACAAGGCTATCCCAAAAAGTGGATTGGATACAAATTCGCTCATTTGGCACCTCTTTCTTCGTAATCACCTTCATAACGCTTTTTGATAAACTGAACGACCAGCGCAATCAAGATGATATTAATGACTGCCGCAAAAAAGACAATCAAGACAATGGGCAATAAATAGGGAGCTATCACATCAAATTTCTCCATAATCCCAACTGCAGGAGGCAAAAATAGAATAGTCATATTAGCTAGGAGAAAATTCCCAACCATGTTGACATGACGTACCCGCAACCACTTGAACTGCAAGGCTAAAAATAAAATAATTAAACCAATAATGCTTCCAGGAATAGGCAAATGGAAAAAGCTAGAGATTCCTTCACCAATCAGTGAAATGACAAAGAGAATCATTAACTGAACATATAACTTCATCGTTTACTCCACAAATAGACTTTCTGCATACCAGTTTACTCTTTTTTCAGGAAATTTCAAGGAAATACACAAGAAACATCCTTCTTGCTATCTCATCTAAAAAGTTGTATACTAATTGCGTGCGCAAGCATCTTAGATAGGCAATCTGTTTATAACTACCATATAGAAAGGAGATTGATATGACTTACATAGAAAAATGGTTTGACTTCAACCGCCGACAAGTAGAGCTAGAAGCCCTTTTAGAACAAACGATCGCTGAGCAGAGCGACCAAAGTCTAACACTCAAGGAATTCTACCTCTTGCACTTTTTAAATCAGGCTCAAGAGAAATCTTTGAGACAGATTGACTTGCCAGATAAACTTCATCTGAGCCCTAGCGCTGTATCACGGATGGTGGCACGCCTAGAAGAAAAAAACTGTGGTTTACTTAGTCGGAGATGCTGCGATCAGGACAAGCGAGCTAGTTTTATCTGCCTCACTAGAGAAGGACAGACGACTCTTGCCTATTTACAAAAAGCTGTTGAAGAAAGCTTAACTACAAAAGCAGACTGGTTGTTCTAAATTTTTCAAAAAAACTTGCGTGCGCAATCAATTTTCTTGACATTCCTTTTTCCGAGGAGTAAAATGAAGACATGATTTAGCAAAGGAGAATCCTATGATTGAAATCACTTATTTAGACGCCAGCAAGCAAGAGAGAACAATGACCTTCGAGTCATACGAAGAATTTGAACGTTCTCAACATGCCTGCCTGATTGGTGTCGCCGACTATTACCCTGTCCAAAAACTAACCTACAATGGTCATGTTCTGGACTACCATGGGACTTATGGGGATGTTTTCTTCTATCTCATGAAACAAGATTTAAGCCAATATAACTAAAAAGGAGAAATACTATGGCAAAAGCAATTACAGATGCAACATTTGAACAAGAAACTAAAGACGGATTGGTCTTGGTAGACTTCTGGGCAACTTGGTGTGGTCCATGTCGTATGCAAGGTCCAATCTTGGACAAATTGTCTGAAGAACTTTCAGAAGATGTCTTGAAGATCGTTAAAATGGACGTTGATGAAAATCCGAATACAGCTCGTGCATTTGGTATCATGTCTATCCCTACTCTTCTCTTCAAGAAAGATGGACAAGTGGTTAAACAAGTGGCTGGTGTCCACACTGCTGAACAAATCAAAGCTATCGTTGCTGAATTGAGTTAATCACAAATCCCCCACTTCTCATGTGGGGGATTTTAATATATAAAAAACCTACTCTCCAATGTGATGAGTAGGTTTTTTGCGTTTCAATTATTCTTCAGTTCCAAGGAAATTTTTAGCAACAAGAGCTGCAAGAACTCCACCAACGATTGGTGCAAGAATGAAAATCCAAACTTGTTGAAGAGCTGCGCCACCTACCAATACAGCAGGAGCCAAGCTACGAGCTGGGTTTACTGAAAGACCAGTAATGTTCAATCCCACAAGGATCAAAGCTGTCAATGACAAACCGATCACCAAACCAGCAATAGCGCCATTCCCTTTGCTTGCTGATGTTACAGTCATGATCACCAAAACAAACAAGAATGTTGCGATAACTTCAAACAAGAAACCACCAAATACAGTTACACCGTTTGCCAAGGCATTTTCACCAAGACTTGCAGTTGACATACCTGAATTTGCCAAGAGGAAAAATACAGAAACAGATGCTAAGAAAGCACCAACTACTTGACCAAGGATGTAGTTTACAAGTTCTGAAGATGACAAACGTTTGTTAACAAACATAGCGATAGAAACAGCTGGGTTCAAGTGAGCACCTGAAACAGTTCCAATTGAGAAGGCTGCGACTACGATTGCCAAACCAAAGGCAAGAGCAATCCCAAGGTGTCCAAGTCCTTCAACACCATTTCCAAAAACAACAGCTCCTGTTCCGATGAACACAAGCATAAAAGTACCGATTAATTCAGCAACAAATTTTTTCATAATTAGTCTCCTTTATTTCAAACTATGTATTAGTCTATCAAATGAAGGAAAGGATTTCAAGAAAATTGACTGGAAAGTTCTTTAAAAATCAGGAACGACTCGCTTATCCTTAGTACTGAAAGGATTGAATGGCTTCTTTCAAGTCAGCTTGTAAAATGTTTCTTTGGTCTAGTTGGACATAGACATCTAACAGACATCGAAGAATTACACCCAGTACAAACAGCACCAAGGACTGTGAAGTAGTGTCTTTGGTGCTGGTTATTTGGTTGAGTTTATTCTGTATATTCAACATAACCTTTTTCTTGTAATTTAGCTGCAACTTCACTAATTTTCAATGGTTTTGGTTTGGTCGCAGGAAATTGATTTGGATCGCGTCGATGTAACTCTTTCCAGTCCATAGTTTGGTAATTATATATTACGGTTTGAATGTATTCTCCATCTTCCTTCTCAACTTTAGAGGTTATTCCAGTTACATCCTTATAAAGCTCTTGACTTTTGTTCAGAAGTTGAACAACCTCTTCTTCAGATTTGCCTAATCCTTTAGGGTTATAAAAGAAAATACCAATCTGTTTATAGACGATGTCATCCTTGAAGTAGTAGATAAGAAATGTTGATCCACCTTTATCTACACGCTTGAATCTTTGTACACCGTCTTTTGGCAGAGCTTCTGTTGTATTTTGTTTATTATCCGCTTGTGTTGTTGGAGCAATAGTCGTTTCTTGAGCTGTTTGTGTAGTTTCCGCAGCGGTCCCTGCTGAGTTATTTTGTCCGCAAGCTGCAAGGGCGAAAACCGTTGATAGTAATACGAGCGATGTTTTTAAAGTTTTATTCATAGTGATTTGCTCCTCCCTCGATCACTTTTATTTTACTGTCGAACATAACCATTGTCAAGCAATTTTGGAACAACGTCACTATATTTTGAGATTGACGGATTATCATCTGGATGTGTTTCAGGAGATCGCTTATGTAATTCTTTGCAAATTTCTTCCCAACTATAGCTTGGTTTTTCTTCTATCACTTTTCTTTGTAATTTTCGACGCATCTCAAGTACCTCCACATTTCTAGTAACTTATCAAAAAGCCATCCGCAGATGACTTTATATTCTTTAAACCTAGAATTTTTAATTAAATACAATCAAATATAATATGAAGAAGATGAATAGCAATACCGACTCAGCTATAAGCTCCTCTTTGCAATTACGACCTTCAACACTTTTTTTAACAATTACTACAAATAAAGCAAAAATAACAACTTCCAATAATCCTATCAATAACATCATAGAACCTCATCACTTGCCATTGTCCTACTCGCCCAACTCAGCACTGTAGGCGATAATCTGATCAACTGTATCAGACAAGAATTGGATGGTATCACGGAGTGGTTTATCTGTTGAGATATCTGCTCCGATGATCATTGCTGACTCAAGTGGTGTCTTGCTACCACCTGATTTGAGGAGGTTGAGCCAGTCTTCAGCTCCAGTTTCCGAATGTTTCAGATGGAGGTAACCCGCAGTCGAGATGACAAGTCCGGCTGAGTAGGTGTAGCTATACAAACCCATATAGTAGTGAGCTTGGCGCATCCAAGTCAAAGCCGCATCATCATCGATTTCAATGGCATCTCCCCAGAAATCCGTCAAGACTTCCTTCATAATGCTGTTAAGTTTGCTTGCTCCGAAGGTTTCTCCTTCTTCAATCAATGTATAAGCCTTGCGCTGGAAGGCTGCTTCCAAAAGGTGAGTGATAAAGTTATGGAAATAGGTATCCGTCAAACGATGGGCAAGGGCAAAGCGTTTTTGACGCGGGTCGTCAGACTGGTGTTCCAAGTAATCACTTAACAGCAATTCATTGAAGGTTGACGGTGCTTCGACATAGTAGGTCGACATGTGAGCATTGAAGTAACTTTGGTGATTGTCAGAAAAGATAAATTGACCAGAGTGACCAATTTCATGAATCAAGGTATAAACATCACTCAAACGACCTGTCCAGCTCATGAGGACATATGGATGCACACGGTAGGGATCAGCTGCATACCCACCAGAATCCTTGCCACTATTGGCAGCAAAGTCAACCCAGCGCTCTTCTTGATAGCGCGCAATTTCTTGACAATATTCTTGCCCCAATGGTGCGACTGATTTCATGACCAAATCGTAGGCATCATCAATGCTAACTTCAGGATTGAGTGCACTGTCCAAGTCTAACTTCCAGTCCGCAAAAGTCATCTTTTCATGACCATTGACCTTGGCAACATGCTTGAGATATCGCTGAGCAACTAGCGCAAAGTCCTTCATGATGAGATCAATCTGACGATCAAACATAGCACGATCTACTTCTTGCTCAGCTAGAAGATAGTCAAAGACTGAGTCGTACCCCTTCATATCTGCCAAGAGTTTTTCAGACTTGACTTGGGCTAAATAAGCTGCGGCTGCTGTATTTTGGTGCTTACGTAGTCCTTCTGAGAAGGAACGGAAGGATTTCTCACGAACTTCAGCATCCTCGTGGTTTTGATAGAAATTTTCATAGGTCACAAAGCTGTTTTTGTAGGTTTTTCCATGGGCTTCAAAGTCAGCCATTTCAAAGTCCCCAGCTCGCATTTTAGTATAGATATCCTGCGGACTATAGAAAACTTCACCCAGATTAGTCAAGGCCTTCTCCACATCAGCCCCAAGATAATGAGCTTTTTTATTTTTGCTTGACGAATGGCTGCAGTCAAATGTGGCAAGTCACCCAAACGATCCAAGACTTTTTCGTCTGCTGCTACCAAGGCATCGTCAAAGAAGGTTAAGGCTACACTTGCATCTGTCTCAAAATCCATTCCTGCTTGGGCGATATTGGCAAAATCCTCGTTGCTATAGTCCGTCGTCTGAGGCATAAAGGAGTAATTCCCGATATGACTCATCTGAATATAGATTTGTTCCAATTCCGCAAAAGCCTTCTCAAAATCCTCAAAAGTGTGAAGATTGCCCTTGTAGTCACGGCTAAATTGGTTAATATCTTCGCGTGTTTTCTCGATTGCACGCAAGAAATCCTCACGGTCTTGATATAAGGCTGTCAAGTCCCAAAGTTCCTTTTCGGGAAATTCTGAACGGTGTTTTTGTTCCATGTTATTCCTCTTATTTCTTTAATTCTAGCAAAACACTGATGGCTGATAAGGCATAAAGTGGTGCTGTTTCAGCTCGTAGGATGCGAGGCCCAAGTCCTGCGAGAATCGCTCCTTTAGCCACAAAAGATTCGATTTCTGCAGGTGACAGACCTCCTTCTGGACCAAAGATAAAGAGCAGTTTAGCTCCTTTTTCAAGACCCGATACTGCTTGTATGAGCGCTGCTGATTCGCCTTCTTTGGCCGACTCTTCATAGGCCACTACGATGCGGTCAAACTGGTCAAGTTGGGCTATAAAGTCTGCCTTTTTCTCAAAAAGGGTAATGCTTGGGACAAGATTCCGCTTGCTTTGTTCTGCCGCTCCAAGGGCGATTTTTTCTAATTTTTCGGCCTTTTTACCCAATTTTTTGCCATCCCATTTGGCGACTGACCAGTCTGCAGGAAAGGCCCAGATTTGACTAGCACCGAGTTCCGTCACTTTTTGAGTGATAAACTCGAGCTTATCTCCCTTTGGAAAGCCTGATGCGATGGTCACTTGGACTGGTAGTTCCACATTGTCAGCCAATTCCTCAACTAACTCTAATTGACGGCTTTCTACATTGACCACGCGCGCCAAGCGCTTGATCCCATCATCAAAAACTAGAGTAACCTCGTCCTCTTCTTTCAAACGCATGACCTGAAACATGTGCTTGCTGGTTTCCTTGTCCTCGATGGTGACAGGTGAGCTAGCCAAACCTTTTATAAAATACTGCTGCATACTAGCCTCCAATCACACCGGAGACATCCTTGGTCTTCTTGAAGACACAGGCATTCCATTCCCCTTGGATCATGTGGGTTTCAAGGAAGAATCCTGCTGACTCAGCCGACTCGCGCACCATGTCCCACTTGTCCTTGATAATGCCACTCATGATCAGGTAACCTTCATCCTTGACCAAGCGATAAGCATCATCCGTCAGATGAACGAGGATATCCGCCAAGATATTGGCCACGATGACGTCTGCCTCAATCTCCACGCCTTTAAGCAAATCGCCTGGCGCCACATGGATATTTTCCATGCCAGGATTGAGTTCAATATTTTCCTGAGCGACTCGAACCGCTACATCATCCAGGTCATAGGCAAAAATTTCCTTGGCACCTAGGAGTGAGCTAGCAATAGAAAGAACCCCTGAACCAGTCCCTACATCTAGCACTGTTTCGCCACCGCGAAGAATCTGCTCCAAGGCAAAAAGACTCATCTTAGTCGTCGGGTGTGTTCCAGTCCCAAAGGCCATCCCTGGATCTAGCTTGATAATCTTTTCTCCCGCTGTTGCTTCATAGTCCGTCCATGATGGCACAATGGTCAAATCATGAGTGATACGAGCAGGTTCATAGTATTTCTTCCAGTTGTCCGCCCAATCTTCCTCAGCCAAGGCAGTCGTTCCCATCTTGACCTCTCCCAAATCCATAAAATCTGTCAAGTCTGCTAAGCGATCCTGCAAGTCTGCCTCAACCATTGCTACATCAATCGTTTCAGGATAGTAGGCTGTCACCACGATTTCTTCTTGCTGCTCGACATCAGGGAAAATCTCACCAAAGCGATCCACATTTCCCACATAGTCCATACTGTCCTCAATCGCAACACCCTGGGCACCCAGCTCAATCAAAAGGTTAGAGACCAACTCCTCCCCCTCACGCTTCACTGTAACTTTTAATTCTTGCCATGTTTCCATCATTAAGATACCAAGCCCGTAAAACACAAAGCCAAATAGGAACTTCTCTGAAGACGCTTGTGTCTAAGAGAAGTTTATCTTTTTGGCACAGTGTTTAGGGCGGGTTCAGTTTAGAAATTTAACCGAACCATCCTTTCTATTTGTCAATCAATTTTTTCATGTAGACCATATCCATACCTTCTTTTTCAGGCTCGATATGGGTTTGACGATAGCCGTTTTTCTCGTAAAAGGCGACCATGCCTGCATCCTGTAACACCGTACACAAATCCCACTGTGTGATGGTTGGAAATTCCTCTTCTAGCAAGCGCAATCCTTCAGATCCATACCCTTTTCCTTGATACTGGGGTAAAATCGCTGCCGTTCCCAACCAAGCTTTCGTTAACTCGGCATTGGTCTGAACTCGTAAAAATCCGATGTTTTCTTCATCTTTTTTTACAAAGTAGTAATAGCTATTGGGACGCTCGACTAGTTTCCACTTAATGCGTTCACGGTCCTCCAAATAAGGATCATATTCATCCTGGTATTTTTCATAAACTGCTTTAAAACTAGCTCTTTGAATTTCAATAACGGTTTCTAAATCCTCTGCCCCTGCTCTCTCAAGTCTTATCATAAACTTTCCTTCACATAATCCCTCAATCTTCCCTGTAACTGAGGTACTGCCTGTTTAGAATTGAGAAATCCCTCAATGCTCATCAGTTTATAAGCCTGTCCTTCATCTCCAAAGGTGATACTGTCAAATTGTTCTTGACTGAGCTGACCGACCATAAAGACAAACTGCCGACCTTCATAGAGTATACTGGGATAAACCTTGCTCCAAAGTAGGCAATCTTCGGTCAACTGAATTCCCAATTCTTCATAAACTTCACGCGCTGCGCACTCGAAAGGACTCTCGTCTCCTTCACGACCACCACCAGGCAACTCCCACATATTGGGCCAAGGGATATTTTCCTTGTCATCACGCAAAATCGTCAGAATCTTATCTCCACAAAAGAGGGCAATCTTGCAGCCTGTGAAATCTGAAATGTCTATTTCCATGCTAGCTTCTTAGTATCTCGGATAAGGATAAAATTCTCCTTCTTCCAAGCCTACTTTTCCTTCTTCAAAGACTTCTTGGTTCCATTCCATGACAAACTCTTCTGCTTCTGGGTCTTCCAAAAAGTCCATGAGGGTATCTAGCCCAATCTCTGCAGTATCTTTGAGAAATAGTGCAAAGTAAGCTAAGAATTCACGAGAAAAACCTTTCTTAGGCAGGTAAGGGATGACCGTCAAATAGTCTTCTGCATTGACTGTTGACTTGGCAGGATTGTAAAAGAGCACCGCTTCCTCAAAAAGGATATCGTCTGATGACACCTCTCCTTCCTCATCCAACATCTCCACTCCTGCAGCATTTTGCGCCTCAAGCAGAAAACTCACTTCAACCGCATGATTGCGCTTGTCCCAGCTAATCTCATAATCAAAAGGAAAGTTCTTGTCCAACTCTTCCTGTAAAACATCTAAAAATCCGTATGTTGCCATCTTGTCCTCTTTCTATACGACTCTTTAATCGCCCCGAATACTCGGAAATATGCTAAAATAGATACTACCATCTTACCACAAAATTATTTCATGTCTTAATTATAGCACATTACCTCCCGAAAACCCTTGATATCATTTGCTTTCTTTAAAAATCTTTAAGGCATAAGATCAACTTAGTTTTCTTGAAAATTCCTAAAATATCAACAAAAAAACTCAAAGGGACTAGCAAATCATTTCTTTCAGAAAACGAGATGCCAGCACTGCAAATCAACTTTTTAGCATCTACTACCCTTTTATTCATTAGCAATTTACCTCAATTTGTAGTATCATATTGAAAAGGAAATCAATTATGAATCTAGAACAATATTTAGGAAAAGATATTAGAGTTATTTTTGTTGACGGTCAATTTTTAGAGGGACATTGTAATAGTTTTACAGGGACACTTGATACTGAAAATGAACTCTATGATGAAATTACAATAAGGACAGATAACCATCCATATATTGGGTTTAATGAATCTGAAATCGCATCAATTGAAGTAATCAACAAACATAAAAAGAGATTGGGAAAAAGTCTCTGAAATCAGAAAGACGCATAGTATCAGGTATTGAAAAACTTGATACTATGCGTTTTGTTATGTAATGATTTACTTCATTTTCTACTAAAATTGAGTTTTTGACCAGCCTCTTAGAATAAATAGCCACTATTTCACTTTTTAACCATATTTATAATTTCTTTTAAGGTTGGTTTAGTCTTTCTAATTCTATCCCATGATCTCATTTTTAAAAAAGTTGGTAAAGGAATGCCATTTATTTTAGGCATTTCTTTAGATAAGTTATATTTTTTCTGATTTCATCTTTATGATCCATTATGTACTGGTTTCGAGGCAGACAATAAAAGATACCTTCACCAAAATAGCTCAAATCTTCATCAAATCCCATCTGAAACTAACTCTCTAAAATTAAATATTTCGTTTAGTAATGATATCCTGCTTCTTTTTTATTTGGTCAAAATCCCTCTTAACTTTAGGATCCACCACGTATTTTTCAGCCAAAGGTCCATAACCAACACCTTCTGGATGTTCCAGTATTTTTTTACAGACTCTAGATTATCCTTACTGGGAGAATTTGGAAATTCCATCCATTTATAAAAGAATCTAGTAAAATTTCAACAACAAAAACTCTTTTTTCAAATCAACTAAAGCACAACGACCGTCCACTAATGTTACTAGTACACTATTTTTTGAATCATCCAATCCAACAATGCTCTTTAATTCAAACAAGTCAGTCATCCCCTTGTAAATATAATCAGTAAAATCTTTCATTTTAACCAAAACCATGCGAGAATTTATCAGGCAGGTCTTTCCCTAGCTTTATGCTTTTAGTTAAGGTCTCCTTTACAAACGAAGTGAATTTCCCCAAATCGTCTCCATGATAACTGTATTTTAAAGTAACCTTATCAACCGTTGCAATACCTTTACAACTCCCACTTACAACATAATATTGTCTCTTAGAAATACTATCCTCTAATCTGTATAGAGTAATCATTTGTTTATCAATCATTGCCATTTCACTCTATCATGGTTATTTTTTGACTATGAAACTTGGTAGGAAAAATACAGTTTAGATTTGATATCACTTGCCAAAACACTTGTCAATCCGGTTTTTCGACTCATGACTTAAACTTCATTGAAATCAAATACCGTACTCTTATTATCTAGTTTATAATGGATCGTTTCTTTAAATCAAATAAATAAATGAAATATAAAGACTTGTGTGCTAAAATAGATACTACCATCTTACCACATTAGTATCAGAAAATCCATGTTAGAAAGGACTGCTATGCCAGACAATCTCGCGCTTCGTATGCGCCCCAAAAACATCGACCAGGTTATCGGCCAAGAGCATCTGGTAGGCCCAGGAAAAATCATCCGCCGCATGGTGGAGGCTAACCGCCTGTCCTCCATGATTCTCTATGGACCTCCGGGTATCGGGAAAACCAGTATCGCTTCTGCCATCGCTGGAACAACCAAATATGCCTTTCGAACCTTCAATGCAACTGTTGATAGTAAAAAACGTCTCCAAGAAATTGCTGAAGAAGCTAAATTCTCAGGTGGCCTTGTACTGCTACTGGACGAGATTCATCGTCTTGACAAGACCAAGCAAGACTTTCTCTTGCCTCTCTTGGAAAGTGGACTGGTCATTATGATTGGAGCGACGACTGAAAATCCTTTCTTTTCTGTCACTCCAGCCATCCGAAGTCGTGTTCAGATTTTTGAGTTGGAACCCTTGTCTAACCAAGATGTTAAAGAGGCCGTTCAAATAGCCCTGACTGACCCTGAAAGAGGTTTTGATTTCCCTGTTGAGTTAGATGATGATGCCCTTGATTTTATCGCAACATCTACCAATGGAGATCTCCGTTCTGCCTTCAATTCGCTTGATTTGGCAGTTCTCTCCACCCCAGAAAATGATGACGGTGTCCGTCACATCACGCTCGACATTATGGAAAATAGTCTTCAGAGAAGCTACATCACTATGGACAAGGATGGAGACGGACACTATGATGTTCTCTCTGCCCTGCAAAAATCCATCCGTGGCTCGGATGTGGATGCCAGTCTTCACTATGCTGCTCGCTTGATAGAAGCGGGTGACCTTCCTAGCCTAGCTCGTCGTCTGACTGTGATTGCTTATGAAGATATTGGCTTAGCCAATCCGGAAGCTCAGATTCATACCATAACTGCTTTGGATGCTGCGCAAAGAATCGGCTTCCCAGAGGCTCGTATCCTCATTGCCAATGTCGTCATTGATCTGGCACTTTCACCTAAGTCTAACTCAGCCTACGTGGCTATAGATAAGGCCTTGGCTGATCTTAAAACATCGGGGCATCTACCGATTCCACGTCACTTGCGAGATGGACATTATAGCGGTAGCAAGGAACTGGGTAACGCCCAAAATTATCTCTATCCACATAATTATCCTGGTCACTGGGTCAAGCAAGAATACCTACCAGAAAAAATCCGTGACCATCACTACTTTTCTCCAGAAGATAGTGGAAAATACGAACGGGCCCTGGCTCAACGCAAGGAAACCATTGATAAATTACGAAACTTGTGAAATCCTTTTCAAAAATTTAAATTTTCCCTTGATTTTTTTGAAAAAGTGGTATCATATAATCATAGAAACGCTGTGGTGTACGACTTCACATTTAAGTGTTGACCGACTATTTTTTGTATTATTAGGGAAACAAAAGTCTTCTAACAGCATGTAGGCCGTCTCACACGGAAACAGCTTCAGTTAGAGCGAGTTGCCCACCTGCTTAATTGCGCGGGTTCAATACAAACCGTGAAGTTTCGGCACCAATACAGCTTTTTATTTGCCTCCTTAGCTCAGTTGGTAGAGCAGTAGACTCTTAATCTATGGGTCGCAGGTTCGAGCCCTGCAGGGGGCATCTAAACAACAGGAAAAAGCCTTGATTTATAAGGCTTTTTTGCTTGTCATTTTGTTTTTTGTACCAAATTTTGTACCAAGTAATTTATATTCACCAAATTAGAGAGTCTCATCCAAAGACTCGCTATTTATCTAACATCTCGTTTTCATCGAAAAAACCACCGCGAGGGTGGTTCTTTTTTATCAATCGTCAAACACTCCGCCTGTGAGTTGGTACATGAGGTAAATGTGTTCCAAGGTTTTTACCTTATCCATATGATCCACATCTTTTACGCCTCCCAAGGCTAGTAAAGGAACAAAACCGAAACATTGGTTATAAGACAAGGGACCATGTTTTAACACAGCCTGTCTATATAAATCCAGTTCAAAGTTATCAGTCACATATGAGTTATCTAAATACTGAAGAAAATATTTCAAGCTCTTGATAATAATGTCGCAGTTTTGAAGATTGTATTTTACAATACCAACAAATTCATTCTCTTCCCAAGTAATAATATCTCCAAAAGCTGTTACGAACAGCGGAAAAAGAAGTAAGGAACTATTCATAATAATAGCCGTAGCAAATCTTTGCATTTTTGTCTTATCTTTTTTAAGATAGTACTATTAAAAAAGATAAGGTGAAAATCATGGAAACATATACACTTGCAAATGGGGTTACTATTCCTAAAATTGGTTTTGGAACTTGGCAAATTGCTGAAGGCGAAGAAGCCTATAACAGCGTTAGCTTCGCACTTAAGGCGGGTTACACACATATTGATACCGCACAAATTTACGGTAACGAGGTTTCTGTAGGTAAGGCGATTGCTGATAGTAATTTGGCACGTGAGGATATTTTCCTAACTACCAAACTTTGGAATGATAAGCACGATTACGATTTGGCTAAGACTTCTATCGATGAATCTCTCGAAAGATTAGGTGTGGATTATTTGGATCTTTTGCTTATCCATTGGCCTAATCCAAAGGCGCTTCGTGAGAATGATGCTTGGAAGTCTGGTAATGCAGGCGCTTGGAAGGCAATGGAAGAAGCCTACAAAGAAGGTAAGGTGCGTGCTATCGGTGTGTCTAACTTTATGCAACATCACCTAGAAGCTCTTCTTGAAACAGCTGAAATTGTGCCACATGTCAATCAAATCCTCTTGGCTCCAGGTTGTGACCAAAAAGACTTAGTTGCCTATTGCCAAGAGCGCGATATCCTTCTTGAAGCCTATAGTCCACTAGGTACAGGTAGCATTTTTGGAAATGAAGATGTTGAAGCAGTGGCTGAACGTAACGGTAAATCTGTGGCACAAGTTGCTCTGCGTTGGAGCCTTCAAAAAGGTTTCTTGCCACTACCTAAGTCTGTGACACCTAAAAATATAAAAGCTAACTTGGATATCTTCGGCTTCGACTTATCAGAGGAAGATATGGCGGTCTTGGATAAGATTCAAGGCATCAAAACTCAGGATGATCCTGACAAAGTTAATTTTTAATAGGATTTTAATCAACTCGTCAGGGTTGCTTTTTCAAGTAAATGACAAAAGAAGTCAAGGTTTTGACAATTCGCGTCACATGAAGTTATTTAAGCATATCCTTTTCTCTCATTACCATTTTCTGTTATAATAAATTGTACTTCTAGAATAGAAAGGACTTAAGATGACAACTCTTATTAAACATAAACGTGTAGAATTTTCAGAACTTTTTTATGACCTAGTTTTTGTTTTTGCAATTTCAAAAGTAACTACTTTAATTGACCATCTTCATAACGGTATTTTGACTTGGAATTCTTTCCTTGATTTTTTCATTGCTACTTTGTTTCTCATCGATTCCTGGATGATTCAAACCGATTATACCAATCGCTATGGAAAGAACTCTTTATTTAACATAGTAATCATGTTTATCAAAATGGGAATTTTACTCTTTATAGCCAATATGATTGGACCTGATTGGCAACAATATTTTCATTATCTCTGTTGGGCTATTGGTACATTAACCCTTACCTTATTTTTTCAATATTTGGTTGAATTTTTTAGAAAATCAACCGATGATGCTAATCGGGAAAGTATCAAAGGTTTTCTATGGATAACAGGTCTAGGAAGTTTAGGATTCTATCTAGCAGCTCTTCTTCCTATTTACCTTAGAGTCTATATCTTATTTGCTAGTATTCTGCTAACATTTATTATGCCAAGTATCTTGCTTAATAAAGATAAGCATTACCAGGTAAATCTCCCCCATTTAATCGAGCGTATCTCCCTTCTTGTCATTATTATGTTTGGAGAGATGATTACGGAGCTAGCTAACTTCTTTACAATCGAGAATTTCTCGATTTATTCGGTTCTTTATTTCATTATTATGATTTCTCTGTTCTTGTTTTATTTTGGTCAATTCGACCATGCTATTGATGAAAAATCTAATCAAAAGGGACTATTTCTAATTTACAGTCACTATCCTATTTTCATTGGGCTTATGATGATGACTGTATCGATGAGTTTTCTTCTGAATCCTGAAGCTAATCGTCTCTTTGCAACCAGCTTCTCTTATATCGGATTTGGCCTCTTTCAAGCTGCTGTCCTAGTAAATGGGCCCTATAACAAACACTATCTTCGCTATTCGAAAAGTTACTACTGTGTCCAAGCGACACTCTATCTGGCTGCCTTGATTCTCTCTTTAATCTTTGCTTCTAATCCTATAATAGTAGTGAGTATAACAACCATTTTAGCTCTAGCTATAGCCATTCATTTTATTTATTTTTATGTGACACAGAATAAAAAATATTCCAAATCTAACTGGGGGTTCTTTTAATGAGTTTATAACATAAAAAAGCTTTGGGAACCAAGGCTTTATATGATATCAATCACCGACCACGAAAATGTTTAGCTTACAGAACTGCTAGTGAAGCTCTAGAGGATGAGTTCGAGTAAATGTTGCACTTATTCTTGCAATTTATCATTTACTTGATGCACGAACTCGATATTTTTTCGTTAATTTGTTTTTGCCCCACTTTTGCCCCATTTTTAAATCCTGACATTGAAAATACCTAAAAGTATTTCCCTAAAATCAGCTATATTTCAACATTTTTGTTTATTTTCAATATGAAAAGTTCTTACAAATTCATGCAGGGGGCATCTAAATCAACAGGAAAAAGCCTTGATTTCAAGGCTTTTTTGTTTATCAAAGTATTTAGGTGCTATCCCCAAAGATAGTTTCTCAATGTTCCACTTCTTCCTTAAATCGTATTTTTCCTTGACTATATAATCCCATAATTTTCACAAAGCGAACTGGATTGTTTTGATTATACACTAATACGAGTGCAAAGAGTAATAATCCAGCTATCCAAAATTCATAACCTAGTTCAATCTCCTGACCAAATTTTTGAGTATAGCTATAAAAATATATAACAAGTAGATATTAGTGGCAACTATTAGAAAACGAACGAATCGGAAGATTTTCGTTGACAACTTAGCTGGATCAAAGTTATCTTCCCCCACCATCAAGTTATGAGAAGCCGCATAGTAAAAGACCTTTTCTGTCGTCGGCTGGGCCTTGCGAACATTTTTATATAGAGCTCGTTCGAGTAAAGCAACCATGAACAAAAACTCAGCCAACCAAAATAATAGGATAAAGGTCAGACTGGTCCAGTTGTAGACTCCTATACTCATAGCCGCAAGGAAACCAAAGCCACCCGTTCCACTGGCCATGAAAAAATTACCAATTCAGGAATGTAGGCGTTGGTCTTCCAAGCCCCTTCGGTATTGAGCAAGACACTCTTGGGAGCAGCTAAAGCCTCTCTGGTTTTTTGGTCATAATAGACCGCCTGACCATCACATTCTCCGATAAAGACACGACGGCGTCTAAGAAAAACATCTTTACCTCTTTCTATTTCCTTTGTTATATTTAAAATTGGTTAGAAAGCAAGGACATTTCACCACCCTTACTTCTGATTGATCTTCTTAGTTACGGTAAAACTGGTTATCTTTGTCGCTTACAGATTGACCGATAGACAAGACATCTTGACTACCGTCTGTACCTGTCACTTCGTTTTGGACTCCAGCTGGGGTAAAGATCAGTCGTGCCCCTTGTCCACCACCGACAAGATGAATACCTGTTGAGTAGTAGCCATCTTTTTCCTCTACTTGACCCATCTCGTATTTAAAGGTTCCATTTGAACTTTGGATGGTCACGATTCCATCTGCTGTGACTGTTGCAGTTGTTCCCGCGTAGTTTTCCCAAGTTCCTACAAATTTAGCGTAAGCCTCTAATGATTTTTGCTTATCTTCCGTTTGTTCTGCTTGAGTGGTTGCAGCTTCTGTCGCACTATTTGTTTCTGACTTCTGCTCCTCTTTTGGGCTTGTTTCAGTTTTACTTGCGGACTCTGTAGTCACCTTGCTTGTTGTTTCCTTTTGGTTTGAAGCTGAAGTGTTCTTGTCAGTCTTTCCACCACAGGCAGCCAAGGTCAAGGCAGCCAACAAGGTCAGGACTGATAGGCTCGTATAACGCAATGTTTTGTTTTTCATAAAAATCTCCTTTGAAATAGACACAGATAAAAGTAGCTCGTCAGATTTTGCATATATTTGACGGCTGTCTCGTAGTCTTCAGTGTATCATTTATTTGGCTTTAATTCAATAGCTATCTGAAATCAAAAAAAGGCTAATCCAAGTAGGAATTAGCCCTTTTATTTCTAGTTTTGATTTGCTCGTTTTTTAGTAGATAAACATGGCATCGCCAAAGCTAAAGAAACGGTATTTTTCATCGATAGCATGCTGGTAGGCTTCGAGTACCAATTCTCGGCCTGCAAAGGCTGAGACAAGCATGACCAAGGTAGACTTCGGCAAGTGGAAATTGGTTGAGAAGGCATCCACCACCTTCCAGTCATAGCCTGGCTTGATAAAGATATTGGTCCAGCCAGAGTCGGCCTGGATTTGCCCATCAAACTTGCTTCCGATAGTCTCTAGCGTACGGATAGAGGTTGTCCCCACAGCAATGACACGGCCACCATTTTCCTTGACCTGACGCAAGGTCGAAGCGGCTTCCTCAGATAATTGGTAAAACTCTGAGTGCATTTCGTGTTCATCTAGATTATCGACTGAAACTGGTCTAAAGGTACCAAGACCAACGTGCAAGGTCAAGTAGACTAGGTGAACTCCTTTTTGCTGGATTTCTTCTAGTAGTTCTTTGGTAAAATGAAGGCCTGCAGTCGGAGCAGCGGCTGAGCCACTCTCCTTGGCATAGACGGTCTGGTACCGTTCACGGTCATCCAACTTTTCGTGGATATAAGGAGGCAAAGGCATTTCTCCCAAACTTTCAAGCACTTCTAGGAAAATCCCCTCATACTCAAAGCGAACAATACGGCCACCATGGGTTAATTCCTCGGTCACGACCGCACAGAGACGACCATCCCCAAAGACAACACGGGTACCAACCTTGAGACGCTTAGCTGGCTTCGCCAAGACTTCCCATTCGTCTCCTGCTGTATTTTTCAAGAGCAAGAGTTCAACGTGCCCTCCTGTTTCTTCCTTTTGGCCATGAAGTCGAGCTGGCAAAACGCGGGTATCATTCATAACCAGGGCATCCCCTGGCTCTAGCATTTCAATAATAGAGTGAAAATGGCGATCTTGAAATTCCCCTGTTTTGCGATTGACCATCAAGAGTTTAGAGGCATCGCGCTTTTCCAGAGGCGTCTGTGCAATCAGTTCCTCTGGCAAGTGGAAATCAAAATCATTGGTATTCATTGGTGTCATTTTTCCTTTCTTTTCTAATAGAATTCATTAGCTGTCAAAGCGAACTTCTTCAAGTAGGTACTCAATGAAACGTTCACCCATCTTGGACAAGCTTGTCTTTTCATGCTGGATATAAACCAGCTCAATCGGATCATCAATATCAAGTGGAATCGAAACGATATTGTCTCCATTAAGATTACTATTGAGGATACCAGTCGCGATGGTATAGCCATCCAAACCAATCAAGAGATTGAACAAGGTCGCACGGTCACTAACCACGATGGATTTCTTGTGATGTTCCTGTGACAAAATCTCTTCTGAGAAATAGAAGGAATTATGGGTCCCTTGGTCATAGCTTAAGTATGGGAAGTCTTCCAGGTCGGATAACTGCACCTTGTCTCTCTTAGCAAGAGGGTTGGTCTTGCTGACAAAGATATGGGGTTGGGCTGTAAAGAGATGGTGGGCAACCAGATGGTTGTCATCCAACATCTTCGAAAGAACGTCCCGGTTATAGCTATTTAAAAAGAGGACCCCTACTTCACTACGGAAGTTCTTGACGTCGTCGATAATCTCCCAAGTTCTCGTCTCACGCAAAAAAGCTCGTACTTTTCCATATCGCTTTTCTTGAGCAAGGAAACAAAAGCATTGACCACGAAGGCATAGTGCTGCGAAGACACACTAAAAAGCTCGCGATGAGCGATTGGATTCTTATAACGTTCTTCTAGAAGTTGCGTTTGCTCGACAACTTGACGCGCATAGGATAGAAACTCCATCCCATCACGTGTGAGGGTGATTCCTTTAGGATTTCGGATAAAAATCTCAATTCCCATCTCATTTTCTAGGTCACGAACGGCATTTGATAGACTCGGTTGTGTAATGAAAAGTTGCTTGGCAGCCTCATTCATCGAACCAGTCTCTACGATTTTGATAATATAGTGTAATTGTTGAATTCTCATGTTTTTATTGTACCATACTTGACGCAATATAAAAAGAACCAGTCACTGAAAGCCAAGCTAGTCGCATATCAGTCTTTTTGCAACTCATAAAAAAGAGGTTGGAAGATTTCCAACCTCTTTATCTATTCTAGCAAGTAAAAACTAGCTGTCTTTTTTCCAAAAGATGGCTAATAAAATCATGGCTCCTAAAACTGATGGGATAATAGCCGTATCAGCTAAGATAGGCCCCCAAGTTCCAAAAAGCATTTGACCCAGGAATGCACCTATCCAGCCCAGGAACATTTTCCCGAAGCATCCCATTCGTTCGCCACGATTGGTGATAGCCCCTGCTAATAGTCCGATTAAAAGGCCGACAAACATACTTCCAATCATAGTTTCTCCTTAAATTGCCCAATCTCCATTGCGGAAGAGTGGTACTCGTGTTCCATCCTCACGGATACCATCGATATCCATTTGGTTAGAACCAATCATAAAGTCAACGTGAACATCTGAACGATTGAGCCCTGCGGCTTCCAGCTCTTCTTCACTCATCTCTGCACCACCAACGACACTAGTTGCGTAAGCTGCACCGATAGCCAAGTGGTTTGAAGCATTTTCATCAAAAAGGGTATTAAAGAAGGTAATCCCTGACTGAGAAATTGGACTTGGATCTGGTACCAAGGCACATTCACCCAAGGCACGCGCACCAGCATTCTTAAAGACAAGATCTTTCATAACTTGATCACCCTTCTCAGCAGTGATATCGACGATTTGACCATTTTCAAAGGTCACTTTGATGCCTTCGATGATGTTTCCATTATAGCTAAGTGGTTTTGTAGACGTTACATAACCATCTGCGCGACGGAAGTCAGGAGCTGTAAAGACTTCTTCTGTTGGCATATTTGGCAAGAAACCTTCGCCTTGAGCATTGATTGCTCCGGCAGATTCCCAAACGTGGTTCTTAGGCAAGCCAAGTGTCAAGTCTGTTCCAGGAGCAGTGTAGTGAAGAGCTGAGAATTGTTCTTTGTTGAGCATTTCTGCCTTGCTCTTCAAGATAGCTGCATGTTCTTCCCAAGCTTTAACTGGATCTTCTTCGTAGACACGGCAAGTCTTGAAGATTTGGTCCCAAAGGAGGTCTACTGCTTCTTCGTCACTTGCAGCATTTGGAAATACTTTCTTAGCCCACTCAAGTCCAGCAGCGGCTGCTACAGTCCAGCTAACCTTGTTAGATTGAGTTGCGATACGCATTGGCTTCATAGCAATTCCCATTGCTTTAGCAGAAGCTGAGAGCTTTTCTGCATCCACTCCGTTCAAGGCACCTGGATCAGAAGAACGGACACCGAGACGACTTGCTTTGTTTTCAAGAAGGTAGTTCATCTCAGCAATCTTGTATTCTGGCACATTGTCCAAACGCTCCATCGGCGCGTGAAGGAATTTCTCACGGTTTATAAAATCATCTGCCCATTGAACGATAACTTCGTGCGCTCCAAGTGCATAGGCTTCTTTGACGATTAAGTGAGCCAACTCACGTTGCTCCACATCGATAGAGAGAGCCAAGGTATGACCAGGTTGCACGTTCACTCCGTTTGCAACCAATAACTTAGCATATTTTTCTAGATTTTCTTTAAAATTTGGTAAAACCATTCTGTTTTCTCTTTTCTATTTTTATTTTCTTTCAAAGCAGACAATAATCCTGCTAAAGCAATGGCGCCAGACAAAAGCGCTGTCGATAGAAGAATTGTCTGATCAGCAACTTCTAATTGATACTCAAACACCTTCTCAGCCGGCTTGTCTTCCGCAAAAATTCTTAGTTTCATGAAATATCCTTTCTTATTCTTCATGCTCTCCTAGGTAGAGGCGTCGTGCCTCTGGACTATTTGTGAGGATATCTATATAGGTTTCATAGTCATCAGGTAGAGGCTTTCCTAAAGAGATATCTTGTTCTGGATTTATATTTTTCCCATAAAGAAAGCAAAGATAGAGACGTTCGTTGAGTGTTGGAAATACTTCAATAGACATATGTTCAGCCTGACCTACCCGATCCCAATCCTGTTCTTTGATATCTGATATGATATAGGATTGGAAGAGTCCCATAAGTGGATTATCTTCTGGTAGTCCACTATCTTTATCCGCAAGAACCAAAGAACAACGTCTACCAAAACCAGCAAGTTGGCGCTCCCTTCCCTTTACCGAAACAGTAATAGGATGTCCTCCAATATGGCTATAAATCCATTCTTTAGGCAGTTCATAATCTAACAGGGGGGTAACTTCTTTGACAATCGCTACAGGACTATAGCGTAGAAACTGGCGAGTAACAGCCTTACAAAAGAGGATATCTTCCTCTTTCAAGGTCACTCCCTTCCAGTTATTTTCCTCATTAAAATGGTTGAAAAATACCAGATAGGGATCACGCATCATTTGTGCTAAGATATAAACGCCATTTCGTAAACATATAGAAATAACTTTCCCTGATTTCCAGGGTGTTGCTCTTTTTTCTTTTCCATCATGATACAACCTCAAACCTACACAAGACATTTCAAACTATTAAAACAAATCATCAAACAAGCTCAACTGATTATCCTCTGGCATATTACCTAGAATTCCCATTTCATCCATCTTTTCAACCAAGGTTGAGGAAAGTCCTCCACGCTTGCGGAGTTCAGTTTTAGAGAGGAATTCTCCCTCTTGACGGGCACGCACCAATTGCTTGGCAACGTTCTCTCCCAGACCATCCATAGCGACAAACGGCGGGATAAGGGTGTCTCCATCGATGATGAATTCAGTCGCATCACTGCGATAGAGGTCTAGTTTCCCAAATTTGAAACCTCGTTCCCACATTTCATTGACAATTTCAAGTGTTGTGTAAAGGTCAATTTCTACGTTGGAAGCTTCATTGTTCTTGCGCTTTTCAGCAATTTCTTGCATCTTGCGTTTGATGGCATCCAAGCCTGCCCCCATAGTTTTGATATCAAAGGCCTTGGCACGGATGGAGAAGTAAGCACAGTAATAATAAATCGGATGGTGAACCTTGAAGTAGGCTACACGCAAGGCCATCATAACGTAGGCTGCCGCATGGGCTTTAGGGAACATGTACTTGATTTTTCCACAAGATTCGATATACCACTCAGGCACATTATTGGCCTTCATGGCTTCGATATAACCATTGCGCTCTTCTTCTGAGATTTTAAGCCACAAGCCCTTACGCACTCGCTCCATGATGGTAAAGGCCATCTTAGGATCTAAACCTGCGTGCATGAGGTAAACCATAATATCATCCCGACACCCGATAACGGTTGATAGGTCCGCAATTCCTGACTTGATCAGGTCTTGAGCATTTCCCAACCATACGTCGGTACCGTGAGACAAACCAGAAAGCTGAAGTAACTCTGCAAAGGTGGTTGGATGGGTTTCATCCACCATGCCTCGAACAAAGTTAGTTCCAAATTCTGGAATACCAAGCATACCAGTTGAAGTCCCGATTTGCTCAGGAGTTACTCCTAGAACATCTGTACCCGAGAAGAGGGCCATGACATCAGGATCATCCATAGGGATATCATTTGGATCAATGCCTGATAAGTCCTGGAGCTTGCGAATCATGGTCGGATCATCATGACCAAGAACATCGAGCTTGAGGACGTTCTCATCGATATCGTGGAAGTTAAAGTGAGTAGTTTGCCATTCAGCAGTCACATCATCTGCAGGATACTGCACTGGAGTAAAGTCATAGACATCCATATAGTTTGGGATAACAACGATTCCCCCTGGGTGCTGACCAGTCGTCCGTTTAACACCGGCAGCTCCTTGGGCTAGGCGCTCTACTTCGGCTTCACGGTAGAACTTACCATAGTCACGCTCGTAACCCTTGACAAATCCATAGGCTGTCTTAGCAGCCACCGTACCAACCGTTCCTGCACGGAAGGCATATTCTTCCCCAAAGATATCACGAACATCCAAGTGGGCGCTTGGCTGGTCTTCACCTGAGAAGTTCAAATCGATATCAGGTACCTTATCCCCATCAAAACCAAGGAAGGTCTCGAAAGGAATGTCCTGGCCATTCTTGCTTAGTTTGTGGCCACAGTTTGGACAGTCTTTATCTGGCATATCAAAGCCTGAACCATAGGAACCATCCGTAATAAACTCACTGTACTGGCACTGACCACAGACATAGTGAGGAGAGAGAGGATTAACCTCGGTAATCCCAATCATAGTCGCAACGAAACTGGATCCAACAGACCCACGGGAACCAACCAAGTAGCCTCGTTCGTTGGAGCGCTGCACTAGCATCTGTGAAGCTAGATAAATCACAGCAAATCCATTCCCCAGAATAGAAGTCAATTCCTTTTCAATCCGTAAATCAACGATATCTGGCAGTGGATTTCCATAGATTTCAAAAGCTTTTTTATAGGTTAACTCGGCAACTGTTTCTTCGGCTTTCTCAATGAAAGGTGTATATAAGTCGCCTTTAACGACCTCAACAGGCTCAAAGATTTCTACCAAGGCATTGGTATTTTCAATGACAATCTTGCGAGCCAAATCTTCTCCTAGAAAGGCAAATTCGTCCAACATTTCATTGGTTGTTCTAAAATGTGCCTTGGGTAGTGGAGCTGGTTGGGCAGCTTCTCCATGACCGATCGTCCGGTTAATCATGGCTCCCTGACCGAGACTACGGACGATGATTTCTCGATAAATTTCATCCTCAGGTTCGATATAGTGGACATTTCCTGTCGCCAGGACTGGTTTTCCAAGGCGCTCTCCAACCTCAATCAAGCTCTTGATGATGGTGTGGAGTTCCTCCATATCCTTAACCTGCTCCTTGGCAATCAAAGGTGCATAGATAGCCGGAGGCATAACCTCGATAAAGTCATAGTATTTAGCTACTTCGACTGCCGCATCTACTCCTTGTGACACGACTGCATCAAAGACTTCTCCTTCCGTACAAGCCGATCCCAAGATTAAACCTTCTCGATGGGCATCCAGAACCGTACGTGGAATCCGTGGAACTCCTTCAAAATACTGAGTATTTGAGAGAGAAACCAGCTTAAAGATATTTTTCAAGCCCACTTGATTTTTTACATAGATAGTTGCATGCTTGACGCGAGCTTTTTTATAAGAATCTGGACTGATTAAATCAAGATTTAATCGTGCTAAGTCCGTCACACCGTATTTTTCTGCTACTTCCTTGATAAAGATAAAGAGCAGACGGCCAGTTGCTTCCGCATCATAGTTGGCCATATGGTGGTGTTCTAGGGCAACACCAAAACGTTTAGTCAAAGGTCCTAGACCATGACGTTTGTATTCGGGATAGAGATTTCTAGCGAATTCTAACGTATCAATAACTGGTTGCGTGATTTTAGGAAGACCATGACGCTCATAGTTGGCATTCATAAAGCCAACGTCAAAGGTTGCATTGTGGGCGACAAGAACGGTATCCTTACAAAATTCCTGGAACTCTTTTAAAACTTGAACCAGAGGTTTGGCATTTTTTACATGATCATCCGTAATTCCTGTCAATTCAGTTGTAAAAACTGATAAAGGGTGGCCAGGATTAATAAATTCATCAAATTCAGCGACGATATTACCCTTATACATCTTGGAAGCCGCAACCTGAATCAAGTCATTATAGATAGCTGACAGACCTGTCGTTTCCACGTCAAAGACCACATAGGTTGCTTCAGACAAATCCATCTCAACTTCGTTATAGACGATAGGAACACGGTCTTCAACAATATTAGCTTCCATCCCATAGATTAGCTGGATGCCCGCTTTCTTAGCCGCCTTATAGCCATGAGGGAAGGATTGAACATTCCCATGGTCCGTAATGGCAACTGCCTTGTGTCCCCATTTAGCCGCTTTCGCAACCAGTTCTTCGACCTCAGGCAGAGCATCCATGGTCGACATGTTAGTGTGGGCATGAAACTCAACGCGACGCTCACCTTCTGGCATCAAGTCCTTCCGTTCATAGTGAACAACTTCCTGCACGTCCTGAACATTCATGGTCAAATCTCGTGTAAAATTATTGACCTCGACATTTCCACGAACACGGAGCCAGGAATTTTTCTTAATCATGTCAAATTTCTGAGCTTCTTCTTCATTTTTAACCCATTTTTGCATGGAGAAACTAGACGTATAGTCAGTCATCTTGAAATTAATCAAGACACGACCCGTTCTAGTGACCTTTTGCTCAACATCAAAGACAACACCCTCAAAAACCAGACGATTTTCTTCAGTATTGACCTCGATCATTGGAGTAATTTCTGCCTTGTCTAGTTTTGGCTTGGCAGCTGCCTTCTTAGCTTGAAAATCAAAGACAGGTTTGTCCTCAACTGGAGGAGGCGGTGCCATCTGTTCTAACTGTTCCATAGCTCGAAGGGTTTCGTCATTAGCCGCTTGAACAATCATTTGATTTTCAGAATGGAAAGCTTCCTGTTCTTCCTTCGTCAAATCTTCATTTTTCTCTAAGTGACATATAAACTTAGGAAAACCAAAGAGTTCCAGTTGTTTACTAAGATTCGGGAGATGATTTTTTCTGAAATGCTCAGTATCTGCTGCTTCAGAAGCCTCAATAATCAATTGATCATTTTCAAAACGGACTTGAAAATCCTGATACATGGTCCGAAATCCTTGACTAGAACAAGGCCCATCTGAAAAAGCCTCATGATAGTAGGCCTGTAAAAGCTCTCTTGAAAAATCTTGATTTTTCGTTTTAATCTCGAAAGTCGCTTGATTTCCCGTTTTTGAAAATTCTTCTTTCAATCCCTTCTTCAATGCTAAAAAGAGTTCAAAGGGAAGAATATTCTCAAATACAAAACGAAACTCCCAAATGTTACTTTGTTTGTGTACGATAACTTGTTCAATTTCAGCCTGGGAGAAGGCCTCATGATTTCTTATTTCAGCGGGAATTCCCAACTGATTCATTAAAATTTCAAAAGTGGTTGACATCCATTTTCCTCACAATATACTCCTTCTATTTTACCATATTTGAGGCAATTTTAGCTATTTCTACCAAACAGAAAAAGGAAGCCACTAAGTGACTTCCTTTTAGAGTGACGACGTATTAGTCTTCACCTTTGTTTTCTTAATGATTTCTTCTTGTACTGACTTAGGTACATCTTCGTAGTGGTCGAATACCATCATGAAAGTACCACGTCCTTGAGATGCAGAACGAAGAACTGTTGCGTAACCAAACATTTCAGCAAGTGGAACGTAAGCACGAACGATTTGGCTGTTACCGTGTGCTTCCATACCATCTACACGTCCACGACGAGCAGTTACGTGCCCCATAACATCACCAAGGTTTTCTTCTGGAACAGTGATTGTTACAAGCATCATTGGCTCAAGGATAGCTGGTTGTGCAGTCTTAGCAGCTTCTTTAAGGGCAAGAGATGCAGCGATCTTGAAGGCAGTTTCAGATGAGTCGACATCGTGGTATGAACCATCGTAAAGTTTAGCTTTAACGTCAACCATTGGATAACCAGCAAGAACACCGTTAGCCATAGATTCTACCAAACCTTTTTCAACCGCTGGGATAAATTCACGAGGAACCACACCACCGACGATTGCGTTTTCGAATTCGAATCCTTTACCTTCTTCATTTGGAGTAAATTCAATCCATACATCACCGAACTGACCTTTACCACCAGACTGACGTTTGAAGAATCCACGTGCTTGAGTAGGAGCGCGGAATGTTTCACGGTAAGATACTTGAGGAGCACCTACGTTCGCTTCAACTTTGAACTCACGACGCATACGGTCAACAAGGACGTCAAGGTGAAGCTCACCCATACCAGAGATAACTGTTTCACCAGTTTCAACGTTAGTTTCAACACGGAATGTTGGATCTTCTTCAGCCAATTTTTGAAGGGCGATACCCATCTTGTCTTGGTCTGCTTTAGATTTTGGCTCAACCATCAATTGGATAACTGGTTCTGGAACGTTGATTGACTCAAGGATGATTTTCGCTTTTTCATCTGTCAATGAGTCACCAGTTGTAGTATCTTTCAAACCAACGGCAGCAGCGATATCACCTGAGTAAACAGTATCGATTTCTTGACGGCTGTTAGCGTGCATTTGAAGGATACGTCCGATACGTTCACGTTTACCTTTAGAAGTGTTCAATACGTAAGAACCTGATTGAAGAACACCTGAGTAAACACGGAAGAATGTCAAACGACCTACGAATGGGTCAGTCATGATCTTGAAGGCAAGAGCTGCAAATGGCTCTTCGTCAGATGCAGGACGAGTTTCTTCTTCATCTGTATCTGGGTTAATACCCTTGATAGCTGGGATGTCAAGTGGGCTTGGAAGGTAGTCGATAACCGCATCAAGCATCAATTGAACACCTTTGTTCTTGAAGGCAGAACCACACAATACTGGGAAGAATTCAACGTTGATAGTCGCTTTACGGATACCAGCTTTCAATTCTTCGTTAGTGATTTCTTCACCTTCGAGATATTTCATCATCAATTCTTCGTCAGTTTCAGCAACTGCTTCAACCAATTTTTCGCGGTACTCTTGAGCTTGGTCAAGGTATTCAGCTGGAATGTCTTCTTCAAGGATATCTGTACCAAGGTCGTTAGTATAGATTTCAGCTTTCATCTTAATCAAGTCGATGATACCACGGAAGTCATCTTCTGAACCGATTGGCAATTGAATTGGGTGTGCGTTTGCTTGAAGACGATCGTGAAGTGTGCTTACTGAGTAAAGGAAGTCAGCACCGATTTTGTCCATTTTGTTGGCAAATACGATACGTGGAACTCCGTACTCAGTTGCTTGACGCCAAACTGTTTCAGTTTGAGGCTCAACACCTGATTGTGAGTCAAGAACTGTAACCGCACCGTCCAATACACGAAGAGAACGTTGTACTTCGATTGTGAAGTCAACGTGTCCTGGTGTGTCGATGATGTTTACGCGGTGGTTGTTCCATTGAGCTGTTGTCGCAGCAGATGTGATAGTGATACCACGTTCTTGCTCTTGCTCCATCCAGTCCATTTGTGACGCACCCTCGTGAGTTTCACCGATTTTGTGGATTTTACCAGTGTAGTAAAGGATACGCTCAGTTGTAGTTGTTTTACCAGCATCGACGTGAGCCATGATACCGATATTACGAGTTTTTTCAAGTGAAAATTCGCGTGCCATGAGGTTTGTTTCTCCTATATTTTTTATTTCTATTCTATTATAACACGATTTCAATAAAAACGGATAGGCAGGACCCACCCGTTCTCAATGTTTATCTTGTTTAGTTGGTTTCAACTTGTGAGATGGGAAGTTGAATTGTAGCTAAGAGCTAGGAGCTCTTTAGCTGAATTGAACTCGGGCTAAAAGCTTGGAAAATAGATAAGCTTTCCTAGAATCACTGATTCTTCGTCAAGCTTCCTAATTTTCAGTCGCTTTTTTAACGCCCTCAGTATCTTATTCTTACCAACGGAAGTGTGCGAAGGCACGGTTAGCTTCAGCCATACGGTGAGTGTCTTCACGTTTCTTAACTGCTGCACCAGTGTTGTTAGCAGCGTCCAAGATTTCTTTTGCAAGACGGTCTTGCATTGTGTGTTCACCACGAAGACGAGCGATTGTTACCAACCAACGAAGTCCAAGTGTTGTACGACGCTCTGGACGAACTTCAACTGGGACTTGGTAGTTTGATCCACCAACACGACGTGCACGTACTTCAAGTACAGGCATGATGTTTTCCATAGCTGTTTCAAATACTTCAAGTGCATCGTTACCAGTAGCTTCTTTGATTTGCTCAAAAGCACCGTAAACGATTGAAGCAGCTGTACCACGTTTACCATCAAGCATAACGCGGTTGATAAGACGAGTAACTAGTTGTGAATTGTAAAGCGGATCTGGCAATACTTCACGTTTTGGAGCTCTATTTTTACGACTCATTTCTCTTTATCCCCTTTCCTTATGCTTTTGGACGTTTAGTACCGTATTTAGAACGGCCTTGTTTACGATCGTTAACACCTGCAGTATCAAGTGCACCACGGACGATATGGTAACGTACCCCTGGAAGGTCTTTTACACGTCCACCACGAAGAAGCACCACGCTGTGCTCTTGCAAGTTGTGTCCGATACCTGGGATGTAGGCAGTAACTTCGATAAGGTTGCTCAAACGTACACGAGCAAATTTACGAAGGGCAGAGTTAGGTTTTTTAGGTGTCATAGTTCCAACACGAGTTGCTACACCACGTTTTTGTGGTGAAGAAACGTTTGTTTGAACTTTTTTATGACTGTTGTAACCAACGTTCAAAGCTGGTGATTTAGATTTTTCTACTTTTGATTTACGCGGTTTGCGAACCAATTGGTTAATTGTAGGCATCTACATTCTCCTGTGTTTTTTATTTTTGGTGATGATACACTTGGTGACAGCTATCATCTGTGTGTACTTTTGCAACATTTGTCAGCACGTCCCTGTACACTCTTGAGAGACCAAAAGTAAAAAGTACCGTCTAATATTGTACCACGTTTTTTCTATTTTTGTCAATATATTTCTTCTTGTTGTATGCGGTAGAATTTTTTAGAACACCTAAATTCATACATTTTTTAGGAGAACATCACCGAGTTTTAAAAAAGACTGAACAAATTTCTTGCTCAGTCTTGACATTGATACACTTATCAGGTATCATTAATTAAAGACTGAGTAAGAAGGACGAGTTCTTACTCGGTAAGGCGAGAAGTGTTAGCGCACTTTTCGTCTTTTTTTATTCGATTAATTTAAGTAGATTATAACACATTTTTACACACCGTGCAAGCATTTTATGTTTGATTGTAGCACAAAAAGACCTTTTTTTCAAAGGTTATTGTTGTATAACTTTTTATATACTTTATTATGTACTTCTATTGTTTTCGGAAGTAGGATAATCTTTTACTATCAGGGTAACATTGATATCTAGATGTATTTTCTTTATCCGTTTTACTCATTCTCTTTTTAATGGTATAAGCAGAAATTTCCTCTAAAGAAATAAATTTTTCATAATCTTCTCTCCAGTTGCCAAAGAATAATTCTCTCAAGGAATCCTCATAATTCAAAACAATTATCCGACTCATCGTTTCAGCTCCAGCAAGTGTCCAGTACATTCCTCTTTTTTCATTCTATAAGTGACCTTACGATGCTGACTCTCCATTATCCCGATTCCTGCATGACTGAATCCCCTTTGTTCAGCTGGTTTAGTGAATTGGAAATTTCTCAATATTTTACTCTTGAACTTCTCAAATGACTCTTGTTCTTCTTCTGTCTCGATATAACTTTCAGTTGTATCTAGGACAGTTCTCATTAACTGCTTGTCATGTTGCTTAATCGCCTGGAAAGCTCTCTCTAATAGATCTTCAGAGTAAAATTTTAGATAATTCTTTAACTCTTTATTTACATGGTACTCATCCCAGAAATGTTCGTGGCGTTTAATTCGCAAAACCTTCGCAATCTCTTTGAAAACATAGGGTGTATATCCATGACCTCCATCAGAATTCGTAATCAATAAAGTCCTATCCGTAACTTCATAATTATTGAATAGATAATCGATCACCTGTTCCCTCACTAAGCGGTTGTCAAGGCCAATAAATTCTTTTTTGTCCTGGAGTTCAAATCGATTGCTGCCAACTTTCTGGCTTCCCGTATGGACTACAAAATGGGATAAATCATAATGTTTATTATCCTTTTGTGTATCACGTGCTTTAACCATCACACCATCACCCTCAATATAAATAACCTGGGCTTTTCTTTTGCGAAATTCTTTATTCTCTTCATAATATCGATAGCCTTCTCTTTCCTCCAATAACTTCTCACAAATTTTTACAGCTTTTACTACAATTGGCTTTGTGATAGAGATGTGATAAGTCAATTGAATCACCTGAGTTACTTTATCATATGGCATCAAAGTAGATAATTTGGCCACCTGATACATAAATTCCCAGGAGAAGCGGACGTTCTTCTGAAGCCCTAACTTTTCATCTACTGGAATGACCCAATGATCTCCCTTTTTCCAACGTCTTCTTCTGAAAGTAAACTCACCAAATGTAAAAGCAACGGTTCGCTCCATTGAATGAATACAGGTATAGCCCTTTGCTTTCATGACTGGAATCATCTCCTCATCATACCTAGAAACAAAGTTATAAAATTCTTTTGCATTTTGAAACAGCAATTGATTTTTTAATTCTCTCTCATCAAAGAAAGCCATTCAGAATCCTCCCTTATTAAAATTACGCTTATTTTAATAAATTTTGACCTGAATGTTCAAATAATCCTTTGTTCTGACAAAAAAAGAGCCTATCTTTTCAGATAAACTCTTACTTGTCATACCAGGGTTTCTCTTTTTTACTAAAATAGGATTTGCTCATTTCAATAGTAGCTATCCCCATAGGAATCAAAATAATACTCCATAAAACCGTCACAATTCCATCTGCAATAAAGGAAAAACCACCTGTAAAGTGAAGTCCCAAATACAGTAATAATACAACTGGAAGGAAAGCTGGAGCGAATTTTAAAACGGCCAACCCTAAAACAATTATAAACACCATACTAAGTCCAAATGTTTTATAGAACACATAGATTGCTATAGCTCCGATAAAAATAAAGAACAGCTGAACAAGTCTTTTAATATCAATGAAAATCATCATAGATTCCTCCTACTTCATCAGTAATATTTTAAAATTTATTATCTCCTTATATGTGGAGGCTAAATAGTTTTTGGTAAGATACCCTATAGAACGCTATTTTTCTTTCTCTCCATCTTTTCCCATTCTCTTATAATCAGATTCTCAATATAAGATGAAGCTGATTTTTCACCGTGATACTCTACTAAAGCATCTAACATATCATATCGAACATTATGATGCAGAGAGAAAGGAAAACGTTGCTTTTTATTATAGCTGTCAGGAGACTTTCTAGCCTCCTGATTTTGTTTCCTCGAGGAAAGAGTCTTTTCTCTCTTTGGTGTACTTTGGAATGTTTGTTTTACTTGTGCGAATCGATTCTCTGTCATGCTACCTCTCCTTCTAACACATTCAAAATATTTTCATATACGTAGTTTATATTATCATAAAACTTTTGATGTGTCTCTTTTTGGTTAGCTGTCATCTCTTCATACTGCTCAAAGACACTCTGACTGATCACAAGACTCTTGGCCATGAGCTCTTTCTCCTGGATAGAACCCAGGTAAGCCTGATCTTCTTCAACAACTTCTAAAAATTGTTTGCAGGTGTCTGTTACATTGTTTCCAACGTACTTAATCTTATTCCCAATAAGATAAGGTTCTGCTTTAACATAGCTTTTCTTAGTAATAACTTCGATAGCTTCGCTCTTAATGAAATCTACAAAATTTTTCAAAGATAACCAGGCACGAAAACCATTAAGAGAGGCATCAGAAACAGCTAAGACAATATCTGATACGGCTATAAAATTAGCTGTAACTAGGCTCTCGTCATTGTGCGTATCAATCAGAATGACATCAAATTGTGCTTCTAACTCCTCGTAATGTTCGCTAAACCACATAAACAACTGGAGATATTTGTTGTTTCGACTAGCCAGATCTAACTGCTCATCTGTCAAACGCTCATCACCACAAATCAAACTGAGATTTTTTGATATTGGAACAATTTCGTACTCTCCAGTCGTAAATATATCATAGACGGTTTTCTCACATTTTACATCAAATGTTCTTGTCAAATTGCATTCCCAAGCTCCATCAATGAGTAGTGTTCTAAGCCCCTTAACACGTGCCAACCAATCCCCTTCATTAAAGGTATCTGTAGTCTTACCACCGCCACCTTTTCCTAAGTTTGTTGTCTGAATCTTCATGATTCCCTCCTTGGATAATTGTATATTTTGTTATATAACTTTTTATATACTTAATTATACCTAAAACAACTTTACTTGTCAATATAAAAGCACAAAAAGTTATATAACTTTTTGTGCAACTTGTTATCCGTATGTACCACCTATATTTCCACCAACATAGGCTTTTAGCTGGATTTGTTGAACCGTAGTATTGAAATTTCCAACGAAATAGCTGTTCTCTTCTCCATTCTTAGTTAGAACAACCAAAAATTGAATCACATCATCTGATTCAGTTGGCATCACTTCCAATTGTTTAGGTTGAAAATCATACTGATTCGTCAGAAGAGCCATCGCAAAGGTTTGAACCATCGCATTCTGTGTCATAGATAAATGATTCTCGATTGTTCCCTTGACATTTGGCAGAAAATTCGTCTTTTTTATATCTGCTACCGCTTCTTCAAAGGCTTTTAACACTTCTTTTTTGTCTTCTGAGCTTGCCTCTACGTAGGGGCGTTCTAGTTTTAACTTAGCTGTCCGATAATTCTTCTCGTCTGCTGTTTCTTCTTTGGAAGACGGCTCGTTTTGAGTGGTTCCTGAAGAACTCACCTGTGCAGCTTCTTCTATTTTAGTTTGTTGAGATGGCCTGAAACTCGATACAATCCCTATTCCTGCCAAAATCAATAGAATACCTACTACAATCGATACAACCATATTCTCCTTTATCCAATCAATCATTTTATATCCTCCTTTTAATTTGAACTTAATTTAGCTTCTCTGTCATCTGGATAAGCAAAAGAGATTACCTGTTCTTGTTGTTGTGATTTAGTCCAAATACGATAATTCCATGTATATGGAGTTTTGAACTGATCCCAACCACTCAGAGGTGTATTTTGTTCTACAAATAAGATAGAGCCATTCTCGAAAACATGACATACAATTCCAGTATGACCATATCCTCCACCTCCTACCTGTGTAGAAAAAATAGCGCCTCTTTTGGGTGTAGCCTTAACTGAATTTCCAAATATTGATGCCCATGCTGCTGCCTGATCTTTCCCATTACCTTGAACTGAACCAGAATGCCCCCATAAGTGATTTCCAATACTAATTGTAAGATTCACACATTGTCCAGCATACTCGTCACTTCCAGGATTATACCATCCTGTAGACTTAGCATAATCCATACCTAAGCTCTTAGGATCAATAATGAATGGTTTCAAGCTATCTGGTAAGTCTTCTGGTTTATACCCCCATGCAGTCGCATCTGAAGGGACAGTTCCCGTTCCATCGGTGCTGCTACCTGACTCACCACATCCACTTTTTTCAGCTGAAGAAGACACCGCACTATCTGAAGAACTGACATCTTGTGTACTGGATCCTTCATATGGCTTCTCACCATGAGCAGCAATAGCTTCCTTATCAAGCCACTGATACTTCGTACCTAGCTTTTGGTACATATCAGTTAGTTTGCTCTTATAAGTACCATCTGTAGCCCATCCACCATCTGCTATAGCAGATAGGCTAGCAATACCATTTGTATTGTTTATAGCCCCTTTATAAAGCGTCTGGTGAGCCATAAACTCAGCTTTCCCTACAATCCCAGCCTCATAGCTAGAGAACCAGGTATAAGCTCCTCCTGTGCCATCTCCAACATTTGCTCCAGGCTTTGTTCCTGTTAGGTCAACACTGTCTTCACCATACGTCGCAAGAGTAACTGGAAAATTACTTTTGCTAGAGGTTTTAACACCTCCCATATTGTGAGCTTTCCAGAAGGAAGTACCATTGGGATTCGTAAAATTGAACCCATTCTCTATCATTGTTTGAGTGATAGAGGCTGAAGGTAGGAAACCTCCTGCCTTCCAAGACAAGATATAGGCTTCCTTATGCTTTTTTACAAAGTCATCAATGGAACCATCAGCTGAAGAAACTGTTGAATCGCTAGTTGAAGATGTTGTTTCTACAGCACCACAATCATTTCTTCCATTATTGGTTACAGCTCCCATTATTCCAACTAACATGGTTATCCCGACATTGACAAGTAATAGAAGAGCTACAAGAGGGATGAGGATCTTCAGTTTAAATATTTTTTCATGGATACCTCGCTTATCTACCACAATCCTAATATTGTTCGCAAAATTCCATAAAAAACTAAAATACAATAAACCCTATGCTTATTTTCTTGAGACCGTTCAAAAACTCCTTATCTCGTTCCTTTTGCGCTTCTAGGCGCTTTGGATCAGATTCTCCCTCTGAAGCGAAATAATCTCTTTCTTGTTTCATGCGATATTTACGAATCAACACATATTGATCAAATCTCTGCTTAGTCCTTGCAATCATTCCTAGTTTATTTTTGGCCATCCTGGTTTATCTTCCTTTCTTATTCAATACCGCCATAGCGCTCAACTTCAGGTGCTAATAACTGTTGGTTAAATACTAGATTTCCAACTCCTGCAATGTTCATGAATAACTGCCCTTTCACCAGACGAGGCAAAGTCTCTAGTTCAGACTGATTCATTGAGCCAGATAAGGCGTTAGCTAGTAGAGGCACACTGGTTTCATCCGTCTGAGCAAAAACTCTATATTGCATCAGACCAAAAATCCTCTGAACTGCAGTCACATACGGATCCTTATGAGTACCGATACCTGTCTCAAACAGAATCCCACGTAGTGAATTAACAGACAATACAACACCAGCAAAGTTTTCCCCCATTGTATCGATCATATCAGCCAGGAGATTAACACTACTTTCATGTTTTGGATTAATGAGTGTCTGTGCCCCACTAATATTAACAATATAGTGTTGCATATCCATCTCCGTTAGGTCAGATCGTTTCTTCAGTAGTTGCTTACAACGTTTTCCGTTATTAACAATATCAGCTGAGACAAGTGAAAGAACAGAAAATATCTGAACATTTAACAAATGAGGGGCGTTCTTCAACCCTGAGAAGTCAAATGTTACAACTTGCTCTGAAGAGATATCTTGAAATTCGGTTGTTCCCTCGAAAATTTCTGCGTTTGTTGTCAATAGTTCGTTAAACGTATTGTAAATACGCTTAACAGCCTTGTGCTCGGCTTCATCCGCACTAGTTTGTTCCAGTCGACGTTTGTAGGCATCAACAAACAAAATAAAATCAGACAGAATGGGATACTCTTCCTTCACAATATCCGTCGCTTTCAGTTTTTCTGGATTCAACGAAGGATTTCGAGCCCACAACTCTTCTTCAATGTAAAAATCATTCAGGAGAGTTCCAAATGTGATTAAATCATCTCCTGTCACTTCATTATTCAGGAGTTTATAGATACTCTTCAGTTTCTCGATATGAAGGTTGTAAGATTTCTTCTTATCGATTTCAGTTCCTGCTTCGTTGGTTACTGTTGGAAATACCTGGAAGATATTGATACGGTTAGCCTCTCCTGATAAATCAAGAATCAATCCATGTTGTTTTCGTGTCTGATCAAGAAACTGGCCAGTAGCATCAAAGTTACGAATATAATGCCCCTTCGCATAGAGACCGTCTGTGTGTTTCATAAGAAAAGATCGCTGTCCCATCTTTGGATTTCCAGATAGGATCATAAAGGATCGTGTTCTTTTCTCGTCACGTTCTAGAAAATTGAAATTTACCGCTCCGTTCGTTGGAGTCCATCCAAGATAGAAGCCTTTCTCATCTTCTAGCTTCGTATGATTAAAGAAATATCCACCAGCTATTGAGTGAGCTGGAGTCGGTATCCCTCTTCGATGATTGGGTAAATCAATCTGATATTCAGCTGGAATAAATGGGGCATGGTATTCAAAATCTAATTCTCCTGATAGAATGGTGGATTTGAATTTCGACGTTTTGTCCTTGACTTCTTCAACCTTCTTAAATAATTCTTCTTTGGTTGATGCAAATACAAAGACACGAATATACATCCCATACATAGCTATATTTCGCTTATCAATTTCACGGCTTAGTTTATTAAGATTATCAATCTCATCTAGTTCTTTCCGATTATTGGTTAATTTGCTATTGTTTGTAATCCGTGTTGACTTCTCTTCAATAGAGTCCTCAATCTCTTTTTGAAGTTGTCTATTATCCTCCTTGTACAGTGACAGGAAAGAACGTGTTCCAGGAATCAACAACAATTCGGAAAGCCAAAAACGATCCATTCCCTCAGTTGGATACTCATAATAGTGTAAGACCGTATGGTATCCATCTCCGCTTATCCAGGAGCGGTCATCCTTTTGAAAATCAATATTTCCTTGCGGTTGAATCTGGCTAAGAAAGGCAAGGTCATATCCTTCATTTTTTAGTTGTCTTTGTCTACGTTTTGATAAATCAGGCATTCTATCTCTCCTACACTTTCTCATTCATATTGTTGTATTGCTTTATAATCTGAATTTTCTTCCTGTAGCTGATATCTTGTGGAACAAAATCATTATTTCCATAGGTTTTTGCCTTACGAACCAATTCGTCCAATTCGCTTGTTGTAGGTGCAAATAGCCACAGTATAAACTCTGTATTATAAACTTCTTGTCGGATGCTTTCTTCAACTTTAATTTGGCTTTGAAGCCAAATTTCACGATCCTTGAGTTGTAAAAAACGTCTATCATTTACTGATAACTTGGACATATCTTGTCGCACTAAATCCAAATGATGACGCAAATCTGAAATTTGAGTGTCTGTATTTGTTGGCAAAGTTGTCGTCTCCACTTGGATATTCGGTCCAAATCGAGTCAACCAGGTTTCAAAATTTTCAATGGTTCTCATAACTTCGTTGTAAGACATCGATCCTAAATCTTTACCTGGTATCTCCATCAGCTGCAAGTAGCCATAATCAACTAACTGGATATAAGCCTGGCTGTTCGGAATGATTGATTTTACATCTAACAACTCAACGCAAGAATGTAAATCAAAATATTCCTGCGTTTGTTTCTTTGTTTCTTGAATACGTCCCAGAGGGCGTTTCTCGTTTTTTGAGGGTTGAATTTGTTTAATCGCCATTATGGTTTTCTCCTTCTGATATAATTCAAGCTAATATAACGTTTTCTTCTTCGTCTGAAGAAGAGAAACATGCTGTGCCAATTCTTTTTGCCACCGTTGGCAGGCAATACAAGATATAAACTCATAACTGGTGTCAACAAAATGAATGCGAACATCTGTATCCACTGGCTTTTAGGAAAGATTTTTAAGCCAACGCTCAAAGCGATTACTCCAGTAATTCCTACAAAAGCAATATCTAGGATAAGAAGCCCTATAATCTTGATTTTGGCATAGATATCTCTAGGTACACCGTATTTTTCACCGTACATTAATTTCTCCTTTATATTTGTTTTGACACTCACATTATAATGAATAAACGAAAATATCTTTTAAAGGGACAATAGCATTTTTGCCATTATCTTTCAGGAAGTAATTACACAAAAAGTTATATACTTTTTTGCACAATAAAAGAAGCCTCAATCTTGAGACTTCTTAACTAAATCAAAGAATGATTCTTCAGAAAGAAAAGTAATCAATTGGCCTTCTGATAGTCTTCTAAGCGCTGCATCATGCTTCTTAGAACTTTTATCTGGATCAAAAAGATTCAACTGCTTGTGTCCTACAACCAATATATCTGTCCTAGAAGACACATAGTTTTGCACGACAGCCCCTTTACTTTCTAAAAATCGTATGGCTTCTTCTCGAGTTAGAGGACGTAAGCTTCCTGTGATAACAATATTCTTCCCTGTTAAATCCATAATTCATCCTATTCCTCCTCTTCAGGACTTTCAGCACCTGTGATATGACGTCCTCCCTGCATACGCTGTCCTGCTTGTTGCATCTGTTGGTTCATGTAATTCATTTGACTCATACTCTGTTGAAATTTTTGTTGAGAAGAGTCTGGTTGTTTCGGTGCTTGTGTCGATTCTACAACTGATTGAGATGAACCTTGGGTTGGTGGCTCCGTTCCTCCAGTTGGATGAGTTGACTCTTTAATTGGTGGCTCCGTTCCTCCAGTTGGATGAGTTGACTCTTTAATTGGTGGCTCCGTTCCTCCAGTTGGATGAGTTGACTCTTTAATTGGTGGCTCCGTTCCTCCAGTTGGATGAGTTGACTCTTTAATTGGTGGCTCCGCTCCTTCAGTTTGAAGTGGTGGATCTTGAATTGGGGACCCTATTTCTTCAGCTGAAGGAGTTGAATCAACAATAGGTGCATCCGTTGTTCCTGGATCGATTGGTGGCTCAGGAATGTCAACTGGTCCAAATTGATCAATTCCAGGAACCGCATCGTTTTTCAAAGCGTTATAGGTCGCATTTTGAGCAGAGGCGGCTTTATCATCCAAGTTATTTAAAGCATTGCCAACTGCACCTTTCGTATTTTGCATGGCTTCAAATGCTTTCCATTCTGCTAAATCAACCATATTACTTACACCACCTTTGGCCGCATTCATCAAGCCCTGGTCTTTTACAGAGTTCAAAGCACCTTGAATACCACCTCCAGTTCTTGCAAGGCTATTCCCCAGAATCTGACTTCCTTTAGACAGGGCATCTGGAGCTTTTTTAGCCATATCCATACCAAATTGACCAAGCGCCATACCCCCATTAAAGACACCTCCTGCTCCAGCCGCAAAGGCATTGCCCATCATCATAGCTCCGAGCAGTTGTTGAGCTGTTTCACTATGACCCGTTGAAACTCCAAGCCAGCGCTCGATCATGGCCACTCCTTGCATAGCTGCAAAGAATACCCCCACATAGACAAAGGCAGCTGCGAGACACTGTTCCCACATGTTCAGCCCATCAAAGAATCCGCCAGAAAGCTTAGATACTGCTGAAACAGATAGGATTGGCAAATCTCTGAAAATCTCAAGTGTTACACGCATAATGATAACTTCAAAGAAAATTCCTGCGAAGGCACCACCAATCGTTCTTAACAACTCTTTGTATTTCTTTGAGTTTGATAGGGAGCTATAACCAAGAATCGGAGAAATCATTGCTTCAATCAGAATATCAAAAACTGATTTGACGAGTTTAATGATCATGCTGACCAAGAGAACAACAAGGATAATGTACTGAAGAAACATCCCTATCCAGTTGACTTTATAGCGCATATAAACAGATTCAAAAGCACTCAATTGATTAATGACTCGGTGTTCTGTAATGCTTTCAACTCCAGTGTTATTAGAATTCAACTTATGGAGGAACAAGCCCTTAATCCCTGCTATATTGTCGTTTTTCTGTATATCATCTAACATTTTTGGATTTGTCGTACCATAGTTTGCCCCAAAATCAATCTTGGTCGCAAAATCAGTCGTATCACGTTGGTCAGAATTATCCGTGATATTATTGACAGGGGTAGAACCCTCCTGAACAGGCTTGATATAGCCATAATTATCCATTGGAAACAGCTCCGTAGAAAAATCTTTGTAGATCAAGACTTTTAAGTCTACTACATTATTTTTCATGGGCTGAAGAGCCAAGGAAGAAATCGGTTGGCTACCAGATGGCGCTTCACTGGAGACCGTCTGGATAGACATGGCATCCTGTGCCACCGCTGTTGAGATAGTGGTCAAAGCTAGTGGCAATACGGCAGTTACAGCCGTTACCAAAAGGAAATTCGTGATGACCCCTTTGTATTTGACTGGCTTTGTAAAAACTCCAGCGACAGCCGACACAACCAAAATCAGGGTGAACAAAGACGTCCCCAATAACTGAAACCAGTAAAAGAACTGGCCTATAATCGTCTTCTGGTCGCCCAGATAACCGAAAAGCCCAAAGAGCTTGAACATATTATTAAAAACATGTTCTAGGCTGGAAGTGATTTGATAAAGAGCCTTGGCAATCCCTCCTGGCAAATAGGCTAGAAATGCCATAAATGCAGGAGTCGGTTCTAAATAGTTATTCCAATAGGAATAGAATTCCGCCAGCTTTTTTGCATTCTCGCCTGTGATTTCACCATTGAGATTCTTGACCTCATTCACCAAATCTGAAAAGGTTTGATAGTGCACTAAAGGTACCTTCTTTCTTTCTAAGATACCCCTATCATATTCGATAATGGCAAAATCGTTTTTAAAGGGACAATGAAATTCTGACAACAAAAAAAGCCTCAAGTAATTGAGACTTTTGTAAATTAATCTGCGGTTCCATTAAAATCATAGAAAGCATTGTCTTCTTTATAGCCACGACGTAGCTCAATGATTCGGATTTTTTTACCCCCCTCAGTCAAGACGACTTGATAATAAGCCTCTGCTTCTTCAGGCTTACCTATATCCCTATAATCAACAGCGATTGTAAAAGTGTCTTTTCCTTTCAGTTGACTTTCTAAACTAACAATAGTTCCCCTGAAAGAGGCTGGAATCGACTTTACTTGTTCTTCTGAAAGCACACTGTAGTTAATACTTTCACCGTCGTTATTTGAAATAGTTCGCTTTTCTTTGTCAAATTTTAAGGTAGTTCCTACTCCACCTTTAAAATCAAGACTCTCATAACCATCTTCTTGTGAAAAGCCTGTATAGCTATCTTTTAGCACATTTTTAGCAATAGAATCAGGTGATTTTTGACCACAAGCTCCAAGTATAATCAAGGCTAAACCTACTAAAACAATTCTTAAAAAGTACTTTGCTTTCATCATTTATCTCCTAACCATTGTTTATTTTATTATAGCAAACAGCTTTTTTTCTTGCAAGTGTTTATATAACTTATTGTATATCTTTTTAGATAACTTCATCTGCAAAGAAGTCGTCTCCATCATCATAATAATCATAGTCACCGTGAATGACACTAGCTACAGCCGCCTGGAATAGTTCATCTGTAGATGTAAATGATTGGGATTGTACCTTTTGTCCTTTACTATGACGACCTGATAGTTTAGGAGTTTCCCCATTGTTGCTGAGGAGAGGCATAGTCAAACGTTGCCTCCAGTCTATGATGTTGTTGAAGGCTGTACCTGCATCAACTGCGATCTCCTGAAGTTCTAGCTCACGGTGCGCACTTTCGACTGGAATATCCGCAAGAGTCATCGATGTATCAAACTCCTCTTGTAAAAACATGTACTTGTAAGGGAAGCTGTTCTTATCATGTGCGAAGATTGGATCCGTTGTGACCTTACGTCCAGCATTATCCCGTCCCTTGACTCCACGTAAGATAACCGCTTCTCCTTCCTGGAGCTTGGCCAATTGTGTTGGTGTCAACAACTCTTGTTTTGGATTCTCGACAGCTACATTTGGATTGGCTTCGTCCAAGATATTGCTGGAGCGCCGTCTTCTGGTGATGGTACGTGTACCCAGGTCAGCACTAAATTTCTTATTGGTATCTGAAGATGTTGTTTTAACATAAACCTTCAATGAACAGTTGTCCATAATGGTTCGAGCAACATTTTGGCCGTATTTATCATCCAATTGCTCCAGATTTTGAATCCATAGGTAATAGAGAATATTTTGTCCCAATCCAATAGATATTTTTGTATCCATGTGAGGAATCGCAGGGATATTTGTAAACTCATCTAAGATATGGAGAATCCGATTAATACATTTACGACCACTTGAGAGAGCAAGCTCATAGTTAGCATTGAATAGCTGATCTAAGAATAACGAAACAATCCCATTATACTCTGTTCGGTTTGGCGGTGTTACCAGGTAAATGACTTTTGGTTTATCTGAATAGACCAGCTCAATATCCGACTCCTGGAGAAGATTTTGGGTATCTTCTTTATTCTTAAGGATGGTTATATCGATATGATCTAAAATTGGCTTCTTGCTATACTCATCTAGTTCTAGACTATCTCCAACTTTTCGATAGACTTTTTCAGCTGAAAATTGGAAGACTTGATCTCGAACAGGGGAATGGCCATTGTTCTTATGATTGAAATCAATCGTTACCGTAAACTGATCTGGAAGTTTAGGCTCAATGGCATATGTCAGATAGCCTTTCCCGTCAACTAAAGCCGTCGCTTGCTTTATATAATCGACTTTCTTTTCGACTTTCCCCCACTTCTTCAATCCTGTAATCGTTACTTTAGCAGTTTTGTGCTTGAACTCATTTTTAAGTTGGCTATTGGTGCTTGATCTCAACTTGACAGACAATCGACGTGGGAAACCAACAGACTCTAAATCAATAGAGTTTTTAGAAGTCAGTTTGGCCACGTTGTCTTGCAAGAACAGGTTGATTCCTGTCATCATGCTAGAGTAGACATTCCCTTTAGTCTCATCACCACCAAAGTCTGAAGCACGAAATTCGATATCAGCCATTTGTCTAAATTTCGAGAATTGTTTTTGATTGACTTGTCTCAAATTATCAAAATAGACTGTGATTTTTGACTTCTTGGATACTTGTTGTTCTCTGCTTGGATTCTCGACGATTTCTCCAGCACCATCTACAAAGACTTCTTCAGACCCCATTGTCGCCAAGAATTTCGCAACGTTAGGGATCGTAATGGTATCCCAGGCATCGTCTTCACCATTTTGATAGGTTTCATTAGCTCGATCCATCAAAGCCATTGTAAGAGCATTAAAAAGGGATATAGATGACTTACGGAAGTATTCAGCATTCCCCTTCTCTCCACCTTTTTGTTTCGGATAAATGGATTCTGCGACTGCATTGACATAGGTTTGAGTTTTCTCATAGTAGCCCTTCTTTGCGGCAGCGATGGCTAGAGCTAGCGGATTGAAAGACATAGACCAATCCATATTTTGGAAAGAAAGAACATTGACATCATAGTCACGTTGCCTCATGAGTTTGTAGGAGGCTTGATAATGTTCCCCTTTCGGGTCTGCTAGTACCATCGATGGCTGCAATTCAGCACGACTGTTGATTTCAATTGCTGGAGTAATATGACCTTCACCCTTACCTGAACGAGTCATCCCAATTCCTAACAGATTCGTCGGCTTATCTTCAATGTAATAATATCCAGAAGGAAAAGCTAACATGCCTAAAATCCGCTCCGCATTTGTCACGTATCGGCTCATTTTTCTATTTTGCCATAACATTTGAGTTCTCAGTGTTTGTCCTGCTAAATCATGAGTCAGTTCATGAAGTACAGGAGCTCCACCTTCACCTGGATAAGTTAAATCTTTATTGGGGATCTTTTTGTATTGACGACGAATTTCATTGATCGTCACAGATCGGTCATCTCCTTCTTCATTGTTGTTATAGTCTCGAAACTGCTCGAAGTTCACCCAGGCAGATCTCCAGGCGAAAACTAATCCCAGTAAAAAGATTGGAAATGCTAAAATTGGTGCTATTAAGAAGACTTTAGCGTTCAATAAACTTTGAAATAAGAGGCTGTTTAAGTCAAAGTTTACGGCCTTACTAGCATCTTTAAACGACCAGGCACTAAAATAGAGAAAGCGGATTGTAGCTCTCAAAACAGTAACCAGGTAATTGGTTAAGATAAAAGCAATAAAGCTAAAACCTAATCCCATATAAACGAAGCTGCGATAACTTTTAAAATAAAGAATCGGTTTCATTTCTTTATCAAACCGTTTTCGTTCCCGTTTTACAAAGGGAATCATATAAACAATTCGAAAGAGAATATTCCAAAGAATGAGGGAGACAAGCGCAATGATTTTTGGAATCAATAACTTTACCCATTTGAACAGCCCTCTGGCTGATTGCTTCCATACCTGTTCCCAATCAATCGCTTTGCGACCTTTCCAACCTCTTTTAAAAATCTGCTGAAGAAAACTCTTGCTTTTTAGTAACCGCTGATACTGCCTTAAAAAGTAAGGTTGAAAGAGTCTGAAGAGGTAATAACCTGCAACTCCTAGAAAAAGGAGGGTATTGAACCAACTGGCTCGAATCACTTGGATAAGGGTGTAAAATACTACTTCAAATAACTCAAACAAACTACTACCCCCTCACACCTTCCAAGAACCATTCCATTTTTCGAGTATAGAAGCTCGAAAAGAGAAATATGTGAAACTGTAGCCTTGGAGAGGCTTTTTCATAACGGTGAAAGTAACTTTCTAACCATTTCTCTCCATCCAACTGAAGAACATTCAATCGACTGGATCGACTTTGTTCTAAGTAATTGGTCACCTGAAGAGATTCTGCAATCAATTCATCAGACAGATAATTGTATTTTTGTCTTGCCATTGTTGCACTCCTTTCTTATTATTTTTTAATTCCCCTCTATTCTAAGGGATAATATCAAATTCTTTGTTAAAGGGACAAAAGATATTGTTATACCATAAGTTATATAACTTTTTATACAATAAAAAACCACAAAAAAAGCACACAAGTGTCCTTGTATGCTTTCAATCCCTTTAGAACGGGGAATCCACATCTATTGGTTCAGGATAGGATGGAGGATTAGAACTTGGTGTCGGCTGAGAAAAGCCCTGTTGTTCCTGCTTACGTCGGTTAGATGCCTCCTTATTTTCAAGGAAAGTGATTCCTCCTTGTTGGTTTGGTGAAATAAACTGATACGTCCGACGTTGATCTTGTTCATCGTTATATGGTCGTTGGATAATTTCTCCTTTTAAGAGAATTGGAGAGCCCTTAGATAGGCTCTGAGCCATCAATTCCGCTTGTTTTCCATAAACTTGTACATGGAAGAAACTAGGGATTGGTTTATTTGTATCATCAGTCATACTCGAATCACAAACAAATTCAAATTTGAAACTGACGTGACCGTTTGGAGTTCGGCCCACTGCATCATTTGGAATGAATGCAACACGTCCAGAAGCGATAAATACTTGCATTTTTTCTCCTTTCAATAAAGACCACAAGAGAGTCTTTATTCAACTTGTGGTCATCATTTCATTTTAGTTCGTCAAATTAGTTTTCTTTCGACTTACGAAGGCCTGCAAGACTCAATAATCCCAAAATCATTCCCACAACTGGAAGCATGCTTGCTGCTGATCCTGTATTTGGAAGTGATGGTTGAGGATTTGGTTTTCCAGGTTCTTCAGGTTTTGGTGGAGTGTGGGTTGTTACCTTGGCAGTCATTTCTTGTCCATTGACAATATTGACAAAAGTATTCTCAACTTCTCCAGCTGCAATACGCTCTACTTCGATGTAGAAGTCCGCATCGAAGCTACCTTTGACTCCTAAAGAATTTAGGAAGTCCTGGTTGATAACGTAAGACCATTGACCACCTTTGGCATCCCACTTAACAGTCACAAGTTTCTTGATGAACTCTGAATTAGTATCTTGGTTGAACTCAAAGGTAAAGGCATAAGAGCTACCTTTGGAAATCTTATCTCCTGCCTTAATCACTTTACCATCCTTAAGGATAACATCGTAAGGCAACGTTAGATCTTTTTCAGCAGTATATTCTGTTCCCTTAACGATACCCTTCCAATTACCAGTATATCGGTCATGCTTAGTATCAAGCTTGTCCACACCGTCATATTGGTACAACGTATGGTGTCTTTCTGGAATAGTTGCACCATCAAGAAGGTACTGAATCAATTCACCTAGCTGGACTTCTTTGCCATCAAGAACTTTCTGACCTGTTTTATCAAGCGCATGTTTTCTGGGTGTTTTGGTTTAGGTGGCTCTGGTGTACGTGTAATAACCTTGGCAGTCATTTCTTGTTTATTGACAATATTGATGAAAGTATTCTCAATCTTATCACCAGTTTCAATACGCTCTACTTCGATGTAGAAGTCCGCATCGAAGCTACCTTTGACTCCTAAAGAGTTTAGGAAGTCCTGGTTGATAACGTAAGACCATTGACCACCTTTGGCATCCCACTTAACAGTCACAAGCTTCTTGATAAACTCTGAATTAGTACCTTGGTTGAACTCAAAGGTAAAGGCATAAGAGCTACCTTTGGAAATCTTATCTCCTGCCTTGATAACCTTACCATTTTTCAATGTCACATCATAAGGTAACACAAGCTCTTTTTCTGCTGTGTATTCTGTACCCTTGATGATACCCTTCCAATTACCAGTATATCGGTCATGCTTAGTATCAAGCTTATCCACACCGTCATATTGGAACAATGTATCATGTTTTTCTGGAACAGTTACTCCATCAAGAAGGTACTGAACAAAATCACCTAGCTGGACTTCTTTGCCATCAAGGACTTTCTTGCCAGTTCTATCAAGTACATGTTTTTCTGGCTTAACATTTGGAACTTCAACTGTTACAAGATTTGACTGATAACTATTACCAAAGTCAATTTGTTTAAAGCCATTCTTGACTTTCTCCCCTGCTTTAACCAGGAGTTTAGCTGGGAGATCAATCGTCACATTTTTGTTTTCTTCACGTAGTTTTGGTAGAAACTCTTAGAATCCTTGGCTACCCAGAGATAGAACTCACCTTTAGGATTCAAGTTCAATTCCTTCAGGATATTCTTGATTGCATCTGTACGTCCTTTATCTGAAAGCACGTGATACATATCAAAGAGATTTTTCACGTCTTGACCTGCTGCAGTCATTTTGATATTGCCTTGATAAACTGAGAATGCACCATCTTGAACATCATCCAGGATTCCAAACTTCTTACCAAGTGCTTGCGCTGAAGCAAGAGTTTTGGTGTATGGGCTATAATCAGTCATCAAGCGGAAGGTCACGTTGCGGTCAAATGTTGTCGCACCATTGATATCCTTACCAGAACGATCCAGAACAGCTTTGACTGGTCTTGGTGGTTTTGGTGTTTCGGTGGTAACAGTGTTTGAGTACACCTCGTATTTATTCACTAACACTTTATAAGTGTTGTCATAGAAACCTTTATCATAGATTGGCTTCCAGGTAATCACAGGAGCTGCTAGACGCTTCCCTTCGTAGGTTGCAGTAAAGGTATACGTATTCTTTCCTGCATCATAGGCAACGCCCCATCCTGCTTTCTCTGCAGCTGCCTTTGTAACAGCAACATCAGGAATTGCTCCAGCTTCAAGCGGATCAATGATGGTAATCTTATCCCCTTTTTAAGGTTCGCATAAATATTGTCATGATGCAATGTATAAAGCTGAGTAGCATTTTTAGCTACGGTTTGACCGTTTGTATTGGCCTTATCTGTATCTGCTACAGATTTGCGGACAACTGGCTTATACTGCAATTTGTAGCCGTGATAGCTTGCAGATAATTTCTGATTTTTGGTTTCAGAAAGAGTTTTAAGAGCCAAGGTTGGCTTAACTGGATTCTTCGCTTTTACCAATTCAGCTGATACAGGTTCCGGCTTAACTGGCTTCACGGTTGTTTTAGTAATGGTTGCAGTAGCTGGAATTTCAACAACTGGCGTTACAACCTTCGTATTCAAAGCGAACCAGTAAGTTTGACCATTTGGATTATCTGGTCCATCCCATTGGATAAATTCGGTTGTGAAGGCTGTCCCTTTCTTGAAAACACCAAGTGCAGCGCCCTTGTATTGGTAAGGTGAGTCAGATGTATCCCAAAGATGCCCTACATCTTCTTGGCGGTTGTAGTCTTCAGCGTAAACATAACCATAATTCTTGTTATAGGTTACAGTTGAGCCGTTAATTTCAACATGAGTTCCGTTAATGGCTTTCGCACCTTCCCAACCAATAATATTATGGTTGAGTGAGGAATAGGTCAGGGTTGCAGGAGTCTTTTCACTTGCTTGGAAGGCTACTTCTTTCCCATCCACATTGTAGTAGTAGGTATCCGTAACCAAGAAATTCATGTAGTCTGCTGCTCCACCAGCTCCATCATTACGAGCTACTACAAATCCTTCTGTTGGATCGTTCAGGACATAGACATCATTCAATCCTGTCTTCCCTTGATTAAGAATCTCGAATTTTCGATGGATACGAGAAATATCATGCTTTTTACCATCTGCAGTTGAAACGGTCAAACCTTTCAGTTTAGTGTAGTCAACTTCTGTTTTCCATCCAGTGCCAACATCCTTGTATTTCAAGACTTTAGTTGAGTCAAGAACACGAGTATAGCCTGATGTACCATTTGATGAGGCGATGTAATCTTTAGTAGTTACATGCGCTCCTGAAGCCGAGGACTTCACTGTTGCTTCAGGATTTGCTGTCGCAACACTAAGGGCTTGCAAGACTACTTCTTTAGTGTAGCCTTCCGTACTTGTTTTAGATTGAAGTTCATTGTATTTCTTCTGCCAGTCTGCTTGTGCTTTCTTAGCCTTGTTATAAGCTGCTTGGTTTTGTTTCCCAATTTGCTTAGCTTCATCAGCTGAAGAAACTTCTTGAGTTTTAGAGGTTAAAAGTACACCAGAGTTTTTCAAATCTGTTGATTTACGATCAGCATCTTGATTGACTTGATCACTAGCATTCTTCTTCTCTGTGTAGGCAGCCATGAGGGCTTTGTTAAGCTCCACTTTGCCTTTTGCAGTCGCAATAGCCTGGTCATTTTGTTTCTTCAATGCTTCGACTTCTGCGACTGAAGAGACCGTACGTGTAACGACTTTAACGTCAACCTTTTCTTTCTTCAGCTGTTCAGATGCGCTTTCTACCGCTTTGTTTAGAGCAGTAGCTTGTTCAACAGTAGTATCATAGGTCCCTTTTTCAACCAGGTAATCTGCTACTGCTTTCTTGTTATCTGACAAGACCTGTTTAGCTGTTTGAGTAGCTTTCTTGTTTTGGTCTGCTGAACCATCTGTGGCAGTTGAACCGTCATTCGTTACTGTGACAGTTGTTTCCCCTTCATGCTTGGCTTTTTCATCAGCTACAAATTGATTGTTAGCTTGAATAGCTTTTTGCGCTTCCTTGAAGGCTGTATTGTTTTCAACTTGTTTTGTAGTCGCTTCTTCAAGTTCCTTGACTTGCTTGTCCTGATCTTGTTTAATCTCAGACTTAGACTGTTCAAGTTTTGGAGCAGTGGTATCTGT